>CANMXJ010000001.1 GCA_947501805.1 uncultured Sulfitobacter sp.
TGCTGTCACCGCTTGACTATGAAATGAAACAGAAGAAAATAAACGAGGCAGGCGTCTAGGAAACTAGGGGCACCTCAAACAGGTGTCTTAGGCCCTAATCCACCGCAAACTGGCGACGAAGTCACCTACTCACTCGCTCAGAACAAAAAGGGCAAAAAAGCAATCGAAGTAACGATTACTAAGCCCATTGCTGATGGCAAAGGTAGAGAACCGGGAGTTAAGAAGAAGGGACGACAACTGAGTGGCTTTCCCTGCATTCGCGGTGATTCACTACGAGGGTTTCGAGTTCAAAGGCACTGCGGAGGTTGGTTTCGAAACAACGTGAAAACGGACGAATTTGGCAGCGCAAATTCTGCCAAAGACGCATTGCTTCATGTGGCAAAGAACAATGGCGCAAACGCAATCTTGAACTTCCACACTCATAAGCGAACATTCTGGAGTACAGGTCTTTTCGGCAGTAGATTTCAGGTCACACGTTTTTGGGTGGAAGGTGAACCCGTCTATCTTGAACCCGATGACTAAGCCTTTGTCCGGTCCAAAAGGATGGTATCCTTGTTTAACTAGGGGGACAAGGCGAACGATGACTTGTTGATCACAGGACCGCTACTTTTCGTCATTTTCTTGAATCGTCCGTTTGAACAAAAAAAAACAAGGCGACGAAATATCACAATGGGGGACAGATTGGCGGACGAAAAAGAAAGTCCTTAGCGCAACTATTTGATATCATTGCAAAAATTAAGCCCTTGTGGCGGATCGACAGGGATTCGAACCCTGGAGACGATCTCTCGCCTACACACTTTCCAGGCGTGCGCCTTCGACCACTCGGCCACCGATCCATTGCGCGGGGTTTAGCGTGTCAAAGGTGTCGAGTGCAAGAGCGAAAAACACGATTTGTGAAGTGCTGCTCTAACTGTCCAAATGCAGATAGATACGCCGGTTTAAGCGGCCCTTTTTCTCCATCTTGCCCAGACGCAGCGTGCCGATCTCTCCAGTGCGTGCAACATGGGTGCCGCCGCAGGGTTGCAGATCAATCCAGTCCTCATCCTCGCCAATCCGGATCAGGCGCACATCCCCTGACGACTTGGGTGGTTTCACAGCCATTGTCTTGACCAGATGCGGGTTGGCGTCCAGTTCGGCATTGCTCATGAAACCTTCGCTCACCCGTGCATCCATCGCCACGTAATCGTTCAATGCATGTTCGATATCGTCGCGGTTCTCAGGGGCATCGGGCATATTGAAATCCAGCCGCCCGTGGGTGGCCGAAATCTGACCACCCGTCACGGCAAAAGGCACCACAACTGACAACAAGTGCAGTGCGGTATGGACCCGCATATGTTTGTGACGGCGATCCCAGTCTAGCGTTTGGGTCACATGCGCGCCTTTGGGCGGCAGGGCCGACGCTTCGGCCGGGACCAGAACAATGGCATCTCCCTCGCCCTTTACCGTTGTGGCAATGGGCAGATCATGGCCGTCCCACCTTATCCACCCTGAATCTCCCGGCTGTCCGCCACCGGTCGGGTAAAACAGGCTTTGGTCCAGCACGATCCCCCCCTCCTGTGTCAGCGATTGAACAACGCCTGTCCCATCGCGCAGATAGGCGTCCTGACGAAACAGCATTACAGTCATGTCTGTGAGCTTTCTGGCGTATCATTGCGGGTTAGAACCGGCATATCCTGTGGCGGCGCAGAAGATTGCACAGGGCTGCGCATCCAGACATCCAGTTGTGGAAAGGCCATCTCGATATCTGCCTCGGCAAAGCGGGCGACGATTTCGTGGTTAATGTCGTTGGTGACCGACAATATCCAGTTCACATCCCGCAGAATGGCGCGAATCGTGAAATCATACGTGCTTGCCCCAATGCCCATAAACACCACCGAGGGTGGCGGATTGGCCAGAACCATAGGTTGAGATTCTGCGATCTCCTGCAAAATCCGCGCCACTTCGCGGGTATCACTGCCATAGGCGACGCCAACCGGGATGATGACCCGACCGACGGTATTGCCACGGGTATAGTTGGTGACCGTGCCGCTGACCAAATCGGCATTGGGGACGATCACATCCGTGCGATCGAATGTCTCGATCCGTGTAGAGCGCACCGAGATATCGCGCACATAGCCCATCTGCCCCCCCACCTCGATCCAGTCACCCTCGGAAATCGGGCGTTCGATCAACAGAATGATGCCGGACACAAAATTGCTGACGATGTTTTGCAAGCCGAAACCGATACCAACTGACAACGCACCCGCAACAATCGCCAAGGAACTCAGGTCAATGCCCGCGCCGGTGATTGCCGCCAGTGCCGCCAGAAAGATACCCACATATCCCAGACCTGAGATGATGGCATTCTGTCCGCCGATATCGAGCTTGGTCTTGGGCAAGACATTGCTGCGCAATGCCGATTGCAAAAGCCGCGTCACCGCATAGCCAAGCGCAAAAATCACCGCAAAGGTAACAAAATCCGACGGCGAAATGCGTGTGTCCCCAAAGGAAAATCCGCGCAGAAAAGCCGCCCAAGCTTCGGTTAGATCGGTGATCCGTGCGCCCCAGGCCAATGCCAGCAAGGGCCCGGCCAACACCAGCAGAACCAAACCGAACACAACCGGCAAAAGCGCCTCGCGGGCCTGTGCGCCCTGCCCCGTAATGGCACCGTAAACGTCAGCGGCAAAGCGTTGTAGCGCCATCACCAGCCCCAGCAAGGCCATTGTCATAATGAAAGGCGGCAACAGCGCGTCAGCGGCGCGGTAATATCCGGCAGCTGCAAGCAGCGGCGCAACAATTGCCAACGCGATCGCAGCCAGTCCGAAACCGCGTGTCGCACGCGTTAACGTGGGTGTACGCTGGCCTTCCTCACCTTCTGTTTCTTGGCGCTGTGGTTCGGTGTAGCCACGCAGCAGAACGCCGATGCGGTAGAGCGAGATTGATACGGCAACAGTGATCGGGAACATCAAGACCGGTTTTGAAGCAGGTGCCGGATCACTGGTACCAAGCACCTGATCAATAATTGCGCTAACAACAATCAGCGCCGTGATGATTCCGACATGAAAACGTAACTCGCCCCGTTCCTTTGGCAGCAACAGGATCAGCGCTTCATCGTCATCGCGTGAAAACACCCGGTCGGTGACCCAGCGCACGCCCAGCATCATCGCCCCTAAAAAGGCGACCAACAGCAAGATATCGTCAACTTTGGGTCCGAAAAGCTGGCTAGAGATCGCCGCCAGCGACAACAATAACAATCCGGCAGCCGGCAGAATAATCCGCAACAGCGACACCATGAACCGCCAGACATCAAAGCCCCGCGCGCCAAAGCGTTGCAGACTGGACGCAATCATCCGGGACCAGTGACGCCCCCGTATGATCAGGACCAGCCCGAGCACTGCCAACATGACCGTTACAACCAGAGGTTCACGGGGGATTTCTTCGTTGCCGATAGTTGCGCCGGATTCCGGCGCTTCTTGCCACAATTGGTCCGCTGCGGTTACCAGATCACCAATCGCAGGGGGCCAATAGGCGGGATTAAGCGGTGACGGGGATTTGTTCAGCAATTCCTGTGTCTGCCGGTCACGCAAAGTCTGGTCGATCTGGCTGACCAACGCATCGGCCCGCACAAACTCGGCCTCGGCGCGCTGTCTTGGGACCAGCAATTCGGTGAGCTGGTCGTTCAATCGTTTGCGCGTGGCTGACACATCGGCCGCTTCGTCGTTTGTTTCCGGTGCCGGACCAAGCGCTGCAATCTGTTCGCGCAAGGTGGCGATGCGCGTTGTGTTCAGCCCTTTGATCGTCTCGAATTCCGACCTGAATTCAACAGCACGCGCACGCAGGCCCCTGAATCTGAAATCAGGGGTGTTTTCGGAATCCAGCGCCGTTTCGATTTGTGCGGCCAACTCCGTCCAGCGGTCAAATTCCTTGATCAAATCCGCCTGAGCAAAAGCGGATGAGCCCAGCCAGACGGCCAAAAGTATCGCGCGCCATATACGTGTCAGCCAGCCCACCCTCAAACGTCTTCAAAAACCGTTGGCAGGCTTGCAGGCGCACGGTCCAACCAATGTGGCACCGGCAGGTTCTTTTCTTTTAGGAACGCTGGGTTGAAGAGTTTGGATTGGTATCGCGTACCAAAATCACACAGGATCGTCACAATAGTATGTCCCGGGCCCATTTCACGCGCCAGCCGCATCGCCCCCGCAACATTCACCCCCGAGGACGCGCCAAGGCACAGACCCTCGTGTTCCAGCAGATCAAAGACAACCGGCAAGGCTTCGACATCGGGGATGTTATAGCTGAAATCCGGCGTTAACCCTTCAAGGTTCTTGGTAATGCGCACCTGCCCGATCCCTTCGGCAATCGACCCGCCCTCTGCCGCGAGTTCACCTTTGGTGTAGTAACTGTGAAGGGCCGCGCCGTCAGGGTCCGCCAGCGCAATTTTCACGCCCTTAGGCTGCAACGCCATTGCGATGCCTGCCAATGTTCCACCAGACCCGACCGCACAGCAAAAGCCGTCAACTTTGCCCTCCGTCTGCTCCCATATCTCTGGTCCTGTTGTCTCGATATGGGCTTGGCGATTGGCGATATTGTCAAACTGGTTGGCCCAGATCACACCTTCATTGGTGCTGCGCGCCAGTTCATGCGCCAGCCGCTCTGAATAACGGATAAAGTTATTGGGATTGCGGTAAGGCGCGGCGGGCACCTGCACCAGTTCCGCACCTGCCAGCCGCAACATGTCTTTCTTTTCTTCGGATTGGGTCTCGGGAATGACAATCACCGTTTTAAATCCCATGGACGATCCCACCAGCGCCAGACCGATACCGGTGTTGCCCGCCGTGCCTTCGACAATTGTGCCGCCCGGTTTCAACGTCCCCTTGGCAATCGCGTCCTGAATGATGAACAGCGCCGCACGGTCCTTGACCGACTGGCCGGGGTTCATGAACTCCGCCTTGCCGTAGATGTCACATCCCGTTGCCTCGGACGGTCCGCGCAGTTTGATAAGGGGTGTCTTGCCGATGGCCTTGGCCAGATCAGATGCAACGTGCATGCGTGCCTCCAAAAGATGCTATGGGTTCTTAGACTTTGGTGTACCCGCCGCCCTGCCAGACCTCAAGCAATCCCTTTGCGAAGGCGCTCACGATGATGAGACAGGTAATAGGCCGACAGGGCAAGCGGTGTATTGGCCACATCAAACGCCATCACCCTTTGCATCAGCGCATCAAAGGACATCACATGCGACCGTATATCTTCGTTCTCGCTTTCCAAGCCGCCGGATCCGGACGCGTCTTCGGGTAAATCACACAAGCCAAGATACATAAAATAGAATTCAGTCGACGTACCGGGCGTCGGATAGGTCTCCGCTATTTTCTCAAGCGCACCCAACGCAAGCCCCGCCTCTTCCATTGTCTCACGCCGCGCAGCACCCTCTGGTGTTTCGCCGGGGTCAATACGTCCTGCAATTGCTTCCATCTGCCACAACACACGATCGCCCCGCCCGATCGGGCCAAGCCGAATCTGTTCTACCAGCAACACCCGGTCCCGCACAGGATCATACGGCAGTACAATCGCCACATCGGCACCAATCAAAACAGCACGATCCAACGGGTCCGACATAGAGCCGTCAAAGCGTTCATGCCGCAGAACAATGTCATCAAGCGCGTAAAAGTCGGAATAGCTGCGGGTCCGACTCTTGATCTCGACCTTGCCGCGAAAGACGTCTTTGCCATGTAGTGACCGGGTGGCGCGTACAATGGATGCGGCCCGCATCCGGATCACAGGAAACATCGCAGCAACCTCTTCGCGGCTGCGCTTGCCGAAATAACCCATCACTTCTTTGGCAGCGATCAGGCTCATCTCCCCGGAAGACTGCAGCCAGTCGTGCAACCGCCATTCTCCGTTCGGGGTCCATTGATCCGGTTGCGGCACGTAGACTTCGGCACTTTGCCCGTCCGTCAGCGTCACTGCTTCAAGGTCATAGGCGAAACTGCCTTCATAGAAATCGAGGCGGGCAATATCCGCATCGCTCAGCCCGCGCACCAGAAGCCCTTTTGCAACCTGCCCCTCAACCCTTGCAATCATCGGAAACGGCCCTTCGGCAACCGCTGAAACCTGAAAACCCTGCAAGCGCGCATCGCTGACATCCAGCGCGTCCGCGTCCCGCCCCATAACAATCTCAAGCAAGGGAATATGGCGCAGGGTCCCGTAAAAAAACAGGTTCTTCATTGGCTTAGCGCCACTTCCTGCTCGCGGCTTCTGTCAACAATCCGGCAACAACCGATGCAACAACCAAGGCAATTCCGATCGGTACAGTGGCAATGATCATCACAAAGTCGATGCCGATATAAAAAACAGCGACAATTGCTTCGAACGGGCTGTCATAGCGGTGTTTCATTGCCAAGCGGATCATTTCGTTGATCGCCTGAATACCAACACCCCAAAGCATCAGAACAAAAACGCCCGTAAAGCCGTTATTGATTGCGGCAGTGGTGCCGCGTCCTGCGCGGCTGCCCATGACGATCCAGCCGATACAGAGGCCCAAAACCACGTTTAACGGTACAAAATAGCCGAAATCTGTACTCTCAGGCATCAAAGGCATCACCATGCCCGACACAAAATAGGCGATTATTGCCAGACAAACGGCGGCCATAGCGCGGGCGGCGGTGGGCATTGTTACGCTCCTTAAGCTTACCCGTCAGCCGGGTTTGCGTATGGTAATCTGCGTAACGTCACAATTTCCACTATCAAATGTAGCGGCGCAAGAAGTGAGGTAAAAATTCCACATGCGCCGAAACCGTTCATCAAAGCCAAGTGCTGTGATCTGGTCCCATTTGTCATTAAAGGTCTCGTGCCAACGGCGCAGTGTTATGTCGTAGCTTTTGCCGAATTCTACGGACTTGTCCACGATCAACCCCGCGCGCTCCACCTGTTCACGCAACACTTTAGGAGAAGGCAACATCCCTCCGGGAAATATGTATTTTTGAATGAAATCAACGCCACGCTTGTACACTTCCCAACGCCCATGATCGACGGTGATGATCTGCAATGTCGCCGCCTTGCCGGGTTTCAGGCGCTCACGCACCGTATCGAAATAGACCGGCCAGTATTTCTCACCGACGGCCTCGAACATTTCGATTGAGGCAATGCCATCATAATGCCCCTGCTCGTCGCGGTAGTCTTGCAACTTGAAGTCGACCAGATCAGAAAGACCAGCATTTTCAATGCGATCCTGGGCATACTTGAACTGCTCTTTGGAAATGGTCAGTCCCGTAACACGTAGCCCCCGCTCTTTGGCCGCATATTCTGCGAAACCGCCCCAACCACAACCGATCTCAAGCACGTGATCACCGGGCTGCACCCCCATTTGGTCAACCATGCTCTTGTATTTGGCCGTTTGTGCAGCTTCCAGCGATTGTTGTGCCCCGTTTTCAAACAATGCCGATGAATAGGTCATCGTTTCATCCAGCCACAACTTGTAAAAGTCATTGCCCAGATCGTAATGGTAGCTGATGTTCTTGCGCGCTTGCGATTTGGAGTTGCGTTGCAGCCAGAAACGCAATTGTTCGAACCGGCGCACCAACCCCATGCCCGGAAAACCATCATACATGTTTTCATTGCCATGATGCACCAGATCCATAAATGCCTGCAGGTCGGGCGTGGACCAGTCACCGTCAAGATATCCATCACAAAAGCCCAGATCGCCTTCACGGATCAGCCGCGCAAAAAGGTCGTTGCTGTGCACGTGCAGTTCGGCGACGTAGCCGGGTTTGGCCCCATCCGCGCGAAATATTCGCCCGTCGGGCAGCACAAAGTCTACCCGTCCGTTGCGCATGTTCAGCGCCATAGCGAACACCTGTGAGAAATATCGTGGCAATTTACCCTGCCCCTCAGTACTGGTCAAAATCATGCCCACTCCCCGTGGATTGGTTGCAGGCAGTTTAGCCTGCCTTTCGTGATCAACAAATGTTAAAATCCGCGATTGCTGTAGGCATCAAGCGCGCGGGAACGCCCCTCAGCGGGTGAAACGATAACATCTGGATAGCGGTCATTTGGGTCCAGCCCCCAACTGCGCGGAATCGCCTCATAAAACGCAAGCGCATCAGCATGCGGGTTCGACATCCCTTCGGCAATCCAGCGGCTGCGATAGGCGTGGTCCTTGTCGAATTTATCAAGTTGGGTTTCTGGATTGAACACGCGGAAATAGGGCGTCGCATCCGGGCCGGACCCAGCCGACCACTGCCATCCCATCGCATTGCTGGCCGGATCCCAGTCAATCAGTGTGTCCTCGAACCAATCCATGCCGATGCGCCAATGGGTCATCAGGTGTTTTGTCAGATAACTTGCCACAATCATCCGGCCACGGTTGTGCATCCGCCCCGTTACATAAAGCTCGCGCATCGCAGCGTCGATAAAAGGCAATCCCGTACACCCTTGTTTCCACGCCATAACTTCGGCTGTATTGGCATCTTCCCGCCATGGGAAAGCCTCCCATTCCTCACGCCAGTTATGAGTTAAGATCCGCGGTGTGTGGTGCATCAGATGATAGGCAAACTCGCGCCACACCAGTTCTTTGCAGAACGTTTCAGCCCCTTGTTTGCCCTCTTCCATCGCGCGGCGACCCGCATGCCAGCATTGATGGGGACTGATTTCACCAAGGGCAAGGTTTTCTGACAGGTTTGAGGTGCCGTCCACCCCGGGCAGATCACGGGTTTCTTTGTAGCCGGCTACAATATGCGCCATGAACGCACCCAAACGGCCCTGTGCAGCCTGTTCGCCCAAACGTACAAAAGGACGCACTACTTCTGCACCACGGTCCATGGCACGGCCCATGTCCCAACTGTCCAGATCGTCAGAGGTTGGCCATGTGGATGGTGCCGGAATACTGCCCGGCGTTGCATGTGGCGCGTCAACGCCCAAATTCTTTACAGCATTCCAGAACGGCGTGTAGACTTTGTAATAACCGCCTGTTTTTGTCTCGACCGTCCAAGGCTCGAACATCAGGTGGCCACCAAAAGAGCGTGCCTCGATGCTCTGCTCTTTCAGGGTCTCTTTGATGCGCGTGTCCCGCGCCACGCTATCAGGATCATATAGCCGCGACCAATAAACCGCACCGGCACCGGTGTCCTTGATCAGCGTTTGTAAGACCTCTAACGCATCCGCGCCGCGCCGCAGGGTCAACCGGCTGTCTTTGTTGGACAGGCTATCGGCCAGGGCTCCAATGCCAAGGCCAAGCCGCCATTTCGGCGCTGCGCCCAGCCCCTCAACGAGCGGGTCATGAATAAACACAGGGATCACAGGACGCCCTGTCTCGCACGCGGCGCACAGGGCTGCGTGATCACTCAAACGCAAGTCCCGACGGAACCAAAGGAGGATGGGGCTGGAATCGCTCATGTCAGCGTCTTGTTAACCTTTTCAATGTCTTGATGGAACGTAGAACAGACACAGGGCAGTCAAGGCTGGGGCGTCATAAAACAGCGTCCAACGCATTCAAAAGCTGATCTATTTCACTCTTTTCAGTGTAATGGGTGAAACTGAGGCGCAAAACACCCTTGGTCATGTCCACACCCATAGCAGAAAGTGCGCGACCGGCATAGAAATCGCCGCCCCCCGCCATGATCCTGTGCTGGACCAAAGCCGCCGCGACCTCTTCGCCAGAGCGTTCGAGCGCCAGCGCGACGGTCGGCGCACGCCCCTGCGCCGCTGCTGGACCGATCAAGCGCACCGAATTACGCGATTTCACGGCATCCAAAAGGGGTTGCAGCAATGTGGTTTCATGGGCGCGCATCAGATCGTGCACCGCCGCCCCGCGTACCGCCGGTTCGCCATCCCCCCCGACGTGATGTTCAAAAAAGGCATCCACATAATCCGCCATGCCCGCACAGGCCGCAACCTGCGCGTGATCCGGTCCCGCCGGTGTGAAACGTTTGTAAAGCGTATCGCCGTTGAAATCATGCCCCTGATTGGGCAGCAGTTCACCCAATGCGCGACGAATAACCATCAGACCTTGATGCGGCCCGTATGTTTTGTACGCCGAGAACAGATAGATATCGGGTCCAAGTGATCCCACATCCGCAAAGCCATGCGGCGCATATGACACGCCGTCCACACAGACAAAGGCACCAGCGGCATGGGCCAATGCGGTGATCTCGACCACGGGGTTGATTTCGCCTACGACGTTAGAGCAATGGGGAAAACACACCAGCCGCACTTTTTCATCCAGAAGGTTTTCCAGATCATCAGGGCTCAGATGTCCCGTTTCGGGATCTACGCGCCATTCGCGCACCTCGATGCCCCGATCCGCCAAGCGCCGCCACGGACCGGTGTTGGCTTCGTGATCCTGATTGGTCACGACAATCGCCTCGCCCGGCTGCAACATCTGCCCAAAGGCCTGCGCCATAACGTAGGTGTTCTGCGTTGTAGAAGGGCCAAAACTCAGCTCGTCAGGCTCAACGCCCAGAATGGCAGCCATGCGATTGCGGGCTTCGTCCATCTCTTCACCACCCAGCCTGCTTGCCTCATACGCTGAATAGGGCTGGACTTTGCGTTGGGTGTAAAACCGGAACAACCGGTCAATCACTGGACGGCAGGTATATGACCCACCGGCGTTTTCAAAAAACGCCTGACCCTTTAAGGAAGGCTCGTCAAAAGCTGGGAATTGGGCACGCACCCATGCGGTATCTAATGTCATACCAATTACGGTATCTCTGCCGTGGCTGAGGTCAAGGACAGAAAGCCTTCTTATGGACCTGTGCAGGTGTTCATCGGCTGACACCCACCTCACCCGCTTGAAACCGGTCGGCGCTTTTTGCACCCGTTCCCGGCGGATTTAGGCAGATCATGTCGCATTTGCGCTCAAACTGTCGGGCGCTGACAGTCTTGGAGTGTTTGAACGTCGGACACTTTTCAAACTGGCGTGCGATGCAATACTGGGGGCTTTTTGCAGGCAGTAGGACCTGACCGCAAAAACTGCTATAATCGAACCATTGCCAAAAGAGCCAATGTAAGCCGCATCAGACGGCACCACAAACAGGGACACAAATAATGTCAATCAAACCTCCGTTTACGGAACTCGACATCAATACACAAGATGGCGGGTTTTATCATGGATACAGCCTGCCAATCGCGCTGATATCCAAAATAAGCATGGTGCTTCTGGTGCTCTGGGCACTGGTTTTTCCGCTGAATGCCGGTGATATGCTGTCGTCGGTGAACTCATCACTCCTTCTGTCGTTCAACACCTTCTACATTCTTGCGGTAGGCTTCTTTGCCTTCTTCCTGTTTGCCGTGGCGCTCATTCCGTCCACAGGCAGCCGCGTACTTGGCATGGATGGGCAAAAACCGGAATTCTCCAATTTCTCATGGTTCTCCATGATGTTTGGTGCCGGTCTGGGTGTGGGTCTGATGACCTTTGCCACCGCAGAGCCGATTGGACTTTGGGGTTCAAACCCTGTGTTGCTGTCCAGTGACGTTGCCCCCAACAGTGAAGAGGCGCTACAGTCCGCCTACCGCTACACTTTTGCGCATTACGGCTTTCACGCTTGGGCGATCTACGTGGTGACAGGTCTGAGCCTTGCTTATTACGCCTATACACGTGGCATGCCCCTGACAATCCGCGCAGCGCTGACGCCTTTGTTGGGACGTTTCGTAAACGGGTTCCTTGGCCATATCATCGATGTTCTGGGCGTTGTGGCCACCATCCTTGGTGTCTCTGTCACAATCGGTTTTGGCGTCAGCCAACTGGTTGACGGTGCCTACGCGATCACGGGTGCCGCCTGGATGATGGACACAACAGGTGACACACCTACCGCCACCAAAGCAGGTCTGATTACCGCCCTTGTGATGATTATGGGGCTGTCGATCCTATCCGCGGTTTCCGGTGTGGGACGTGGGGTAAAGTGGCTGTCCAACATCAATCTGGTGTTGTCGTTCATTCTGCTGATGACATTTGTAATTGCAGGCTCGATCGTGTTTGCGCTGACCACCTATGCAACCGCGCTGGTTGACTACATCATACACTTCGTCTCCATCAGCTTTGGCGCTTATGACCCTGTCTCTTCTGATGCCTTCGCGGCGGCAGTACCTGCCAGCATCAACGCCCTGCCGGCCGAGCAGCTTGCAACCGTCTATGACGGCGCAACAAATGCCTGGGGCTCTGCCTCTGCCTTCGCAACCAGCTTAAGCGATGCCGGTATTACCCTGTCTGAAGAAGACGTAGCGGCGGCCTATGCTGCTGGTACCGACGGCCGTTTGTTCAGCTGGCAAGCAGCCTGGACCACCTTCTATTGGGCATGGTGGATCGCGTTCTCTCCCTTTGTTGGCTTGTTCCTTGCTCGTATCTCCAAGGGTCGCACTGTGCGCGAATTTGTTCTGGGTGCCGTCATTGCACCAGCCCTCGTGTGCTTTGCATGGATGGCAATTCTGGGTGGCACGGCCATTGATCTGGAGCTCTCCGGAGCGGCAGATGGCGCAATCATCGCCGCGTCAAACTCGGCCAAGCTGTTTGTGACACTTGAGCAGATGTTGTCCGGTGGTATCCTTCAGGCGCTTATCATCATGTGTGTGGTGCTGATCATGACATTCCTCGTGACCTCTGCGGACTCCGGCATTTTGGTGATGAACACGATCATGTCCGGCGGCTCTGAAGAAACAGGCATTTTGCACCGCATCATTTGGGGTGTGATCCTGACGCTGGTCATCGGCACGCTGTTGCTGGCGGGCGGCGGCGGTCTTTCGGCGCTACAGAACGCGATGATCATTGGCGCATTACCCTTCACCTTTATCATGGTGGGCATGGTGCTGTCGTTGATCAAGGCCATGTATAACGATGGACGTCGTGACCGTGCAGGTATTTCCAGCCAATCAACCGCAGCGCAACCTGCCGAATAAAGACACCATTGCAAAACGGAATTGCGGCGGCCGGGGAACCGGGCGCCGCTATTGCATTTGAAGCTTGTATCCTGTGTCCGGTTTATCCCAATGCTGCGACAATCATCTCTGCATGGCGTTTGATTGCATCCATATCCCCCGGTGCAAGGGGCCGCATCGGAACGCCGGTATGGCGCGGGTGAATGTGGAAATGCAGATGAAAGACCTCTTGTCCGCCCGCAGCTTCACTGAACTGCGACAAGGTGATTCCGTCCGCATCAAATGCCTTCTTAGCGGCATTGGCGACGATGTTGACCGTTTTCATACACGCGGCAAGCTGCGCAGGTGTGGCATCCAGTATGTTGCGGCACGGGGTCTTGGGGATCACCAGACAATGCCCGTCCGTGCGCGGATTGATATCCATAAAACACAGGGTGTCATCGTCTTCATAGACCTTAAAAGACGGGATTTCGCCCCGCAGGATTTTGGCAAAAATATTCTGGTCGTCGTAGGCGTCGGACATGGCAGCTCTCCTTGATTGGCTGCTGTTCTAAGCGGTGATGACCCCAAGCTCAACCGCGGCGCAGCTTGCGTTCGGCCAAGCGTAACAGGGATTTGGCATAAAACCTGTGCAGCGGCGTGCTTATGCGTACAATCGGGGCCAGCGTCCCGTCTGTACGCGCAATGACCGCAGAGCCAAAAAGCAACCGAGTCACACCACCGTCCTTTGGCGCAACTGCCAGAAAAGACCGCGTAGCACCCGCATTGTCACACAACAGGATTTGCGCCTCGTCGCGTTTTTCGACCTGCCATACCGCGAAATGATCCGCCCCTTGCGCCAGAGCTTTAACATCGCTGTGCGTGATCCGTTTGCGCAAGGCGACGCTTAGCACCACACGCTCCAGACGGAACAACCAAGTCGAATAAAACGCCTCGATGAAGGCGGACAAATCCGCCTCCATCGGATGCATTACCTCAAAACAGTCGGTATAGGTGCCGTCACGATCCACGTAACCCGCAAGCAACGCATCACGCGGAACCGCAACGGCCCGTGCGATCATGCGTTTACATCAACGACAACGCGTCCCTTGACCTGCCCCTTGAGGATGTCCTTGCCCAGTTTCGGCAGATCGGACAGTGTCGCGGGCTGCACCATAGCTTCGAGCTTGTCCATAGGCAGATCTTTAGAGATCCGCTCCCAGGCGCGCAGGCGGTTCTCATAGGGCTGCATCACGGAATCAATACCCAACAGGTTCACCCCACGCAGCAGAAACGGTATAACGGTCGCTGGTAAACCTGCGCCGCCCGCCAGACCCACGGCAGCAACAGACGCGCCATATTGCATCTGTCCCAAAACCCGCGCCAACATCTCACCACCAACGGCATCCACACAACCGCCCCACGTTTCACCCTCCAGCGGCCGCTTGACCGTCTCGTTAATCTCTTCACGTGCGACGATCTGCGTGGCACCCAGGGATTTCAGATAATCCGCCGTTTCAGGACGCCCTGTCACACCTGCCACCTCGTGACCGAGGTTCGCCAGAATGGCCGTCGCAACAGACCCGACGCCACCCGCAGCGCCCGTCACCAGAACCGGACCACTCTTGATCCCGTGATCTTCCAGCGCCATCACCGCTAGCATCGCCGTGAAACCAGCAGTGCCAACCGCCATCGCCTGACGGGTGTCCAGACCATTTGGCAGCGGCACCAGCCAGTCCGCCTTGACCCGTGCCTTCTGGGAATAGCCGCCCCAATGCGCCTCGCCCACACGCCAGCCCGTCAGCACAACCTTGTCGCCCGCCTTGTAGCGCGGATCATCGGATGTCTCGACCGTTCCGGCAAAATCAATGCCCGGAATATGTGGATAGTTCCGCACCAGACCGCCCCCCGGACCAATGCACAAACCGTCTTTATAATTGACCGTGGAATACTCCACCGCAACGGTCACATCAGCCGCAGGCAGTTGATCCAACGACATTTCTGTCACCTCAGCGGAGGTCTTTCCCTCATCATCCTTGTTCACAACAAGCGCATTAAACATCGTTCTCTCCATTGATTATTTTACGAAACAGGGGCTTCGCGCCCCCTCTCTTCACTTGACCTTTAACATCTGGGGTCCGGGTCAAAGCCCCGAAATCTACCCGATTGTAATCAGAAACTCACGCCCAGAAGTTCTCATAGACAACCGCATCACGCGACCCGTCCGGTGTCACCACCTGCACCGCTGTGCGGTCATCCCAATGGGTCATGCGCACCATGCCAATCGCCACATTTGTCCTAAAGTCGGGTGACCATGCCGCCGAGGTCACCTGCCCCACGCGCTTCTCTCCTGCCATGACCGGCCAAACCCGATCACAACCGGGCACCTTGTCACCGGCAATCTCGATCGCGCGCACTTGCTGGATCGGCCCTTCCTTGGCGACCCGCAAAAGCGCATCCCGACCCATACAGCCAATCGCTGTCTGCGTGTTACAAAAGCGGCCCAGTCCGCATTCATGCGGTGTATTATCATCGTTCATGTCATTGCCATAGCTCAGCAATCCACCCTCGACCCGTTCGATCCCGTTTGGACAGCCAGCGTGTACATCCAGATCTTTGCCCGCTTCCATCAGCGCATGCCAAAGCGGCATTCCGATGTCGCTGCCTTCAACGTAGATCTCAAAGCCCCCCTGCTTTGAATAGCCCGACCGTGCAACAACCAATGGACGGCCCTGAAACTCGAACCACCCGAAGCGAAAGAACTTTACGTCACGCACAGCGTCGCCAAAGACCCGGGCCATCAACTCGTCCGATTTCGGCCCTTGCACGGCCAACGGGCTTACGTCCGGTTCGTCCACCAAGACATCCAAACGATACCCGTTTGCGATCCCCTTGACCCAATAGAGCAAATCACTGTCCGCAATCGAAATCCACCAGCGGTCCTCGGCCAGTTTCACTGCAACAGGATCGTTCAACATGCCGCCTGTCTCATCAACAATCGGCACGTAAAAGCAACGTCCAGCCTCCATCCCGCGCAAATCGCGCGGTGTGAGCATCTGCATCAGACGCGCCGCATCCGGCCCGCGCAATTCCACCTGCCGCTCTACCGCGACGTCCCAGACCTGCACCGCTTCTTTCAGGTGGTGATAATCTTCCTCAACGCTGCGAAACACTGTGGGCAACAGCATGTGATTATAAACCGTATAGGCTTTGACACCAGCCGCCTCGACCCCGTCGGAGAAAGGTGTGCGGCGCAAACGGCGTGAAGGTGAGATCAGCGGCATCAATCGTCCTCCGGCATAAAGACAAGATCGCTCACCGGCGCGTTGTGCCCGCCTGCTGTCAGCATGGCATGCACTTGGCCCCGATGATGGGTCTGGTGGTTGAACATATGGGTAATGCACAAAGCTTTGGGCTGGACAAAAGTCGTGCCTCTGGAGGTCGACACCCACGTCAACTTTCCCGCGAGGTCAATATTCGACAGTGTTTCCGCCCAGATGCGCATTCGCCCGTCCATGCGGAACCGCATCGCCTGCCATTCACCAAACGTATCTGTATAGGTCGTGGTGTCTACCACATCCTCGGGCGGTGCCACATCATCACACCACCGCGCCATCCACAGCGTATCGCCCCAAAGCAGATGGTTCAGCGTGCCCATGATAGAGCCAAAGAAAGCCTTATGGTCCTGCCACAAAGCATCTTCATCCATCATCTTAACAATATCCATGATCTGCTTGTTTTGCCACGTATTATAGCGTGCCATCGTCAGAACATAGCCCTTGTCAATCACGCGGCGGCCCCTTTCCAGTCAATCGGGCAAATCTCGGCTGATTTATTGCCGAAATCCCAGATGCGGCCATAATCGCGCACCTTGGACTTGACGCCACGGGCCGCGATGATGTCAGGCCCCATCCAGTATTTCGAGTTGGAAATCATCACCGGGTGATCTGCGTCGGCACCGGCAATCATTTCAATTTCGCCGTTGATCTTGCGCCCGATGTTGATCACACGTTTGGTACCCTCGCGGATGATCTCAACGGGTGCGCGTTCCGCCCCGATGATCTCGGAAACCAGCATGGTGAACAGACCCGTGGTTCCGCCTGCGGCACCACTGAAAATCTGCAACAGCCCGTCATAGGCCGCCTCAGTTGATCGCTCGTCGACATAAGCGGCAACGCGCCAGTTCCCTTCGCCCATACGACCCGGAATATCGACAAGCAGACCGACATTCAGACCAGCAAGGCTTTCGCCCTCAAAGTGGCCCTCGTCAATCGCGATGCCCATCCACGCATGGCAATGCCCTTCGGTTGGAGGATGCGCACCCAAAGAAATCACGCAGGGGCAGAAAAGCTCGCAGGAGCAGTTCAAAAACAATTCACCCTTTATCGCCCAGTCTTTGGGTGTCATGGCTCTATTTGGCATGCATTATCCTCCGGTTAAGGTCATCAGTTGAGGCCAGACCGCCACGACAAAAGCGCCGAGGATCAAGGCAAAGCCCATTGGTTTTGTTACATAATGTCCGATTTGCGGCAATTTTTCAATTACCATGAAAAGTGTTGCCAGCCCCATCCACGCAAGGTTCATAACACCACCTGCAAATCCAAGCGCCATAAAGCCCCAACAACAGCCCACACAGAACGCGCCAAGGCCCAGTCCCATGCGCAAACCGCCTGCAAAGCCACTGCGCCAGTGGCCAAGGAAATACATCATCGGGGAGTGGCATACGCCGTGACACAACTCCTTTGTGCGGGTGAACTGGAACAACCCGACAACGAGCAACAAGGCCGCTGCAAACCACCGCGATTTAGCGATCCCCAGCATGTCCACAACACCACCAAACAGCAGGGCCAGTTGTACCGCCGCGATGAGCGCTGCAAACAGCAGCCAGACCGCGAAATACCCCAGCACAACACCCAGCCACCCTGCCCGCGTGCCATCCGCGCTGATCATCAGGTCTTCGTAACTGCGCAAGGTCGGCACCATAGTCGGCAACATCATCGCCGCCATCATTGCGCCCCACATCACAAACAGCGGGCCGAAATTCGCCATTGGCATGTACATCGGCATGCGTGGATCCATCCAGCGCATGCGGTCACCCATGTCTCCGGGACGCCCCAGCAGATCAAGGTCCATATCCATCGCCATGGCATACATCATCCACCACGCCGCGAGCACCAGCCCGAAAAAGGCCAGCCATAGCGATGAGCGCACCATTGCATGCATGAGAGCCTCCCCGACTCAGATCATTGCATTTCTAATGTCAGACAATTAGAATCCCCGCAAACATTAAATGTAAGACATATGAAAATTGATCCTGAAAATCCCGCCGACCTGTCCGCCCAAATTGCTTCTGCCATCCGCGACGGAATCATTTCGGGTGCCTTGATTGTAGACCAGCGCCTGCCGTCGGAAGCGGAACTCTCAGAGCAGTTCAACGTGTCGCGTCCGACGGTACGTGAAGCGTTAAAAAGACTTGCTGCACAGTCGCTTATCCGCACACAGCGCGGTGCCACGGGGGGCGCGTTTGTCAACCGGATCAGCTTTGAGGAAGCCTATAGCCAGCAAATCACTACCTCTACGCTGCTGTTGTCGATGAACGCAGTCAGCTTTGAAACCGCCTGTGAAGCCCGCTATGCGCTGGAACGCGCCTGTGCGCCGTTGTCCGCGAAACGCCGCACCGCCGATCATCTTGCAACAATGCGTGCCGAAATCCACCGTCAGTCACAACCCGGCCTCACGGACGAAGCATTCTGCGCCTCTGACGTCGCGTTTCACCGCGCGCTGGTGGATGGCGCAGGCAATCCGGTCATGTCATATCAGTTGGCCGGAGCGGTCGAAGCCATGCAGCCTTTGATGAATATGATCACCTTCACCGCCCGCTCGCGTGAGGAAATCGTCACCCTGCATGGCCGGATCGCGGATGCGCTGGAGGCTGCGGATGGCACGCGCGCGGATGCCGCGCTGTGTGATCTGGAACGCTACACTTTGGGGCTTGGACATGACGTGATGGCCAAACGCGCAGAAAACCGCGCGAAAGCTTAACAACACTTCCCCATTGAAAGCGGTATCAGCATCCCCTATATCTACCTTGTCCCTCGGGACTATGAACATAAACGCGCTCGTAATAAACGGATCGGACCCGGGGGCGGTACCCGGCGACTCCACCAACATCCTTCATTTGGGGATCATGGGGTCGAAACAGGATCGACGAACGCCTAAAGGGGTTAGCTTTGTTTCGGCTGTCTGCCACCGTTATCGGCGAAAACTGTACAATTGCAAATGACAATCGTGCTCCAATGGCGATGGCCGCGTAAGCGACCGGAACTATTGAAATCTAAGTCCTAGAGCTTTGCAGCCCTAGGCGGGGTTCGCAGGTACCTGGCAACAGAAACCTGCACTTTCCCCCACATTCTCTCGCCTCTTGGCAAATGATCTTGGTGCACTAACTTTGGCCGGATGAAACATTTATTTGCCATCGCTTTGACCTGCGTCCTGTTGACGCCAGTGGTCCACGCAACGGAGGTTCGGATGGAACTCACACCCAAGTGGGAATATGTCGCAGACACCGTCATGGGCGGCGTCTCCACAGGACAGATCGCACATGAGACAGTTGACGGACGTAAAGCAACCCGCCTGACCGGCGCTGTCTCGCTCGACAACAATGGCGGATTTGTGCAGATGGCATTTGACCTCAAGGCTGATGGCAGCACCTTTGATGCATCTCCATTCACGGGTATCGAATTTGAGGTGCGCGGCAACGATGAGTCCTATGATCTGCGCCTGCGTACAGATCAACTGCGCCGTCCATGGCATTCGTTTCGCACGGAAATCTTCGCAACCCCTGAATGGCAAACTCTGCGGATTCCCTTCACTGCCTTCGAGCCGCACCGCACCGACGTTACCTTTGACCCTGCCCGACTCCGCCGCATCGGCATCCTTGCGATTGGCCGTGTATTTGATGCAGATGTGGCTGTGGCTGGCATCAGGTTCTACTAGCACGCTCTTGACACAAACGGCCCTGCGTGGTGACTAATTGCCATGGGGAGTATCGCGAACGCCCCGTGAGGCTTTGGCCAGAGGTTCGCATGTCTCCATCTAAAGGATGCATGCTATGGCTGCCCCGAATGAAATCACCGTTCCCCAATTGTTGCGCTTGATCGGCCTGCCCGACGCACCTGTTCTGGTTGATATCTCGATTGATCCCGATTTTGACGACGATCCCTTTCTGATCCCCGGCATGTTTCGCCACCCGCACACCGACATAGACGGTCTCGTTGCCCGACTGGCGGGGCGCGATTGTGTCGTGACCTGCCAGCAAGGGATCAAGCTAAGCCAAGGGATATCTGCGATACTGCGCACCAAGAGCATTCGGGCAGAGTTCCTTCAGGGGGGCAATTACGCATGGCGCGACTTTTCGGGTGCCCCGCGTATCCCCGCAGCGGCGATCCCTGAGCGCGTTGCAGGCCGCACCCTTTGGGTCACACGTCACCGCCCCAAGATTGACCGCATCGCATGTCCGTGGCTGATCCGCCGCTTTGTCGACCCGATGGCCGATTTCCTGTTTGTCTCGCCCGCCGAAGTACAAGGCGTGGCAGACCGCTTCAATGCGACACCCTTTGATATTGAAGACACTTTTTGGTCACACCGCGGGGACCGCTGCACCTTTGACACCATGCTGGACGAATTTTGTTTGCACACAGAAGCACTTGACCGTCTGGCAACCGTCATACGTGCCGCTGATACCAACACCCATAGCGCCTCGCCCGAGGCTGCAGGGTTACTGGCTTTGTCTGTGGGGCTGTCGCGGCAATACAAAGATGATCTTGAACAACTTGAGGCGGGATTGAACTTTTATGATGCGCTGTACCGCTGGGCACGTGACGGGCAAGGGGAAGGTCACGACTGGCCAGCAGGCAAAGCATGAGCGCGCCGAATTGGTCGGAAATGACCCGCGTGTTCGGGCGCATCGGGGTGTTGTCCTTTGGCGGCCCCGCAGCCCAGATTGCGCTGATGCACCGGGAGTTGGTCGAAAGCCGCGACTGGCTGTCAGAGGCCGCCTATCTGCGCGCCCTGTCGCTTTGCATGCTGCTCCCCGGCCCCGAAGCCATGCAACTGGCGACCTACGCAGGCTGGCGCATGCGCGGGGTGGCCGGTGGTTTGCTTGCAGGATTGCTGTTTGTCGTCCCCGGTGCGCTGGTCATCGCGGTGCTGGCTTTGGGATATGCCTATTACGGACAACTCCCGCTGGTACAGGCCGCATTTCTGGGGATCAAGGCAGCCGTTATCATCGTGGTTCTGCAAGCCCTGCGCAAAGTGGCGGGCAAGGCACTGGTCGGCGTGCAGGGTTGGGTGTTGGCGGCCCTTTCCTTCTTGGGGTTGTTCGTGCTGGACCTGCCCTTTCCTCTTATCATCCTGTGCGCTGGACTTTGGGGTATGATCCGCGCCGGTGATACCTCTGGCCAGACTGCAGATGCCGCACCACGCAAGCCCAACACCCTGACAACGCTCTTGGTCTGGAGCGCCCTTTGGCTTGCGCCGCTTGCCTTGCTTTGGGCGATGGATCAGACATTCCTTTTGCAACTTGGCTTGTTCTTTTCCAAACTCGCTGTCGTCACCTTTGGCGGTGCCTATGCGGTGCTGGCCTATATGACGCAAACGGTTGTGCAGGATTTCGGCTGGATCACCACGGATCAGATGATCGACGCTTTGGGGTTGGCGGAGACCACACCGGGTCCGTTGATCCTTGTCACCGAATTTGTCGCCCTGCTCGCCGGTTTTGCACAATCCGGCATATCCGGGGCGATTGCGGCGGGTTTACTGGCGCTTTGGGTGACTTTCACGCCCTGTTTCCTCTGGATATTCCTTGCTGGTCCTTATCTTGAACGCATCGCAGGCCAGCCGCGCCTTGCAGCTGCCTTGCAAGCCATTACCGCGGCTGTTGTCGGGGTGATTGCAAACCTGTCGATCTGGTTCGCATTGCATGTACTTTTTGATCAGGTCGCATCAGATGTGGTATTGGCGCTTCCGATGCCGGTCTGGAGTAGTTTCAACCTGCCAGCGGCTGGTTTAGCCCTGCTTGCAGCCATTCTGATGCTTGTCCTCAAACGCGGCTTTGTCAGCACGATGTCGCTGCTTGCGCTTGCAGCGCTTTCGCTGGCCATGGTTTAGGCGCGTCCCCCCTTTCCCTTGTCCGCAAAAGGCGTATTGTGTCGGGGAACATCCACCATTGGGGGGACCGATGAGCGGCGATATTGACTATGGCAACCTGATGCATGACGCCATGCGCGGGCTGATACGAAAAGTGCTGCTGGATGTGGCGGACCGCGGCTTGCCGGGGAACCACCACTTCTTCATCACGTTTGATACCGCCCATCCTGATGCGGAACTGGCGGATTGGTTGTCAGATCGCTATCCCGGTGAAATGACAGTTGTCATGCAGCACTGGTATGATGGTCTGGATGTCACCGAAGACGGCTTTTCGATCACGCTGAACTTTGGCGATGCGCCAGAGCCACTCTATATTCCTTATGACGCCATCCGCACTTTTGTTGATCCGTCGGTGGAATTCGGCCTGCGGTTCGAGCAACAGGAATCTGACGAACCCGACAGCCCGGAATTGTTACTGCCCGCTTTGGACACTGCTGAAGCGAAACCGGAGACCTCAGAAGAAAAGAGCAAGGACGCCGAAATCGTCTCGCTTGATTCCTTTCGCAAATAAGCCCGATTTAGTCGCGCACCTCTGATTGCGTTGATCGCGGCGGGGCGCTACACCCCGGTGCAATCTCAAGATCTCATCAGGAGCAGCCTCATGGCCGACACACGCACAGAAACCGACAGCTTTGGCCCCTTGGAAGTCCCCGCAGACAAGTATTGGGGCGCGCAAACACAGCGCTCGATCATGAACTTTCCGATTGGGTGGGAACGCCAGCCGGTGGCAATCATTCGTGCGCTGGGCGTGATCAAGAAAGCCTGCGCCGAGGTCAATCTGGGCTTTGGTGATCTGGATCCAGAATTGGCACCCGCAATTGCACAAGCCGCGCAAGAAGTGATTGATGGCAAGTTCGACGACAACTTTCCATTGGTGGTATGGCAGACGGGTTCCGGCACGCAGTCGAATATGAACGCCAACGAAGTCATTTCGAACCGCGCAATCGAGATCATGGGCGGTGTGATGGCCTCAAAAAGCCCTGTTCACCCGAATGATCACTGCAACATGGGCCAGTCCTCCAACGATACATTCCCCACCGCAATGCATGTGGCGATCGGCATGATGGCACGGGACACGCTGCTGCCCGGACTACGCAAGTTGCATGCGGCGCTGGAGGCGAAGTCCGAAGAATTCAAGGACATTATCAAGATCGGCCGCACCCATACGCAGGATGCCACACCTCTGACCTTGGGTCAGGAATTTGGCGGCTATGCGCACCAGATGGCCAAAGGCATCGCCCGTGTTGAGGCATGTTTGCCCGACATTTACGAATTGGCGCAAGGCGGTACAGCCGTTGGCACAGGCCTGAACACCCGTAAAGGTTTTGCCGAAAAAGTAGCGGCCGAGATTGCATCGATCACCGACCTGCCCTTTGTCACAGCCCCGAATAAATTCGAAGCCCTGGCAGCCCATGACGCGATGGTCATGTTCTCGGGCGCTTTGAAAACGGTTGCTGCGTCCATGTTCAAAATCGCCAATGACATGCGTTTGCTCGGCTCCGGTCCACGCTCCGGTCTGGGTGAACTGATCCTGCCAGAGAACGAGCCGGGCAGTTCGATCATGCCGGGCAAAGTGAACCCCACTCAGGCCGAGGCGCTGACCATGGTTTGCGCGCATGTAATGGGCAATGACGCCGCTGTCGGTTTTGCCGGATCACAGGGCCATTTTGAGTTGAACGTCTACAACCCGATGATGAGCTATAACGTGCTGCAATCCATGCAACTGCTGGGCGATGCTGCGGGCAGTTTCACCGACAACATGGTAGTAGGTACACTGGCCAATGAGCCGCGTATCGAAAAGCTGATGAAAGAGAGCCTGATGCTGGTGACAGCCCTTGCGCCTACCATCGGCTATGACAACGCGACCAAGGTTGCCAAGACCGCCCATAAGAACGGCACAACGCTGAAAGAAGAAGCGATTGCGCTGGGCTTTGTCGATGCGGAAACATTCGACCGCGTTGTGCGGCCCGAAGATATGATTGGACCAAAATGAGCGCCCCAATCAACCTCAACAAGGTGAAGAAAGAGCGCAACCGCGCCTCGCGCAAAGCGCGTGCGGATGAAAACGCTGTCGGTTTTGGCCAGAGCAAAGCGCGGAAAGAAGCGCTGAAAGCGCGAGCGGAACAGATTGCACGAAACCTTGAGGCACATAAACGCGAGACATGAGCAGACGACCGGTGAAACATTCTGTCACCCTCAAGGGGCACCGCACGTCGGTGTCCCTTGAGGACGAGTTCTGGAATGAGTTCCGGGCCTTGGCATCTGAAAAAAGCATGCCGATCAATGCCTTGGTGGCCGAGATTGATGCAGAGCGTGGACTCGAAATGGGGTTGGCATCCGCGATCCGGCTCTATGTTTTGCAGACGTTAAAGGATCGTTTACCAAAAGAGCAGTAGCTTTTGGTTATGAACACCTCTGCCTCACCGCTCACACCCGATGAATGGATCATTCAGCTGTTTAGCTCTCGCGCGGCTGCAACAGGCGGCGTTGTGCGCCGCAAACGCAGCGATATCGAACGTTATGTTGGTATGGATGAATTCAAACACGAACTGTGCCGACGTGGATATCAGGCAATCGAGAACGCCGGACAGGTTGTAATCTTCTGCAATCAAGAACCTGTCCGGGCGGTTTTGTAACCGTTTTCTTTCAAATAAAACGGTCGGAAACTTTGAAAGTTTCCGATACTTCAGGCAACCGAAGCGTCATAAATCTTGCTGATGTTTTCACCCAAGGCCGTATTAAACTCGGCATCGGTCATCTTGACATTCAACCCTTCGGTCAACGCCCGTGAAAAGCTTGCGATCATCTTGCTGTTCTTGCTGAGACGGGCGCAGGCCTCATCTGTTGAATAGCCGCCAGAAAGCGCAACAACACGCAGTACATTCTTGTGATCAGCCAGCGCATCATAAAGGCCGGCAACCTCCGGAATCGTCAATTTCAGCATGACAATCTCGTCTGCAGCCAACCCGTCAATATGGCGCATCAACGCGGCGGCCAGCATTGCTTCCGCTTCGGACTTGCTCTGTGAATGGATGTTCACTTCCGGCTCGACGATCGGCACCAGCCCTGCCGCACAGACAACCTTGGCCACTTCGATCTGTTGCGCGACAACCGCTTCTATCCCGGCCTCGTTGGCTTCATGGATTACCGATCGCTCTTTGGTTCCGAAAATACCGGCCTTCGCCGCGCGGGCCAGCAAGCCATCCAGCTCTGGCATCGGTTTGAGCAGTTGCACACCTTGCGCCTGATCTTCCAAGCCTTTGTCGATTTTCAGAAACGGCACCACGCCGCGGTCTTCCCACAGGACATCCGCCACAGGTTTTCCGTTGATCTCCCCGTCCATCGTGCGCTCGAACAGGATGGCACCGATCACTTTTTCAGAGGTGAACGCATTAGCCAGAATGATCCGCGCCCGCATGTCATGCATCACCTGAAACATCGCGTCGTCGCCCTGATAGTCCTCTGGCATCACGCCATAAAGGCTGAGTGCCTTGGGGGTGGAGCCGCCCGATTGATCAAGGGCTGCGATAAACCCGCTACCGCTTTTCATCTGCGCCAATTGTGCTGCGTTTCGTGCCATGCTGCCATGTCCCCGTTAAACTGATTCCGCTTCGGACCGCTTTTAATAGAAACATCCGCAGGATGATAGAACCTACCGCCTCTCAAGCCGCAGCCAGATCCCCTTGTCAGAACGCACCGTCAGATGAGCAACAGGCACCGGCACACGTGCAGGGTCGGCCGTTACCCGAAAATCGCGCAGGATTCGGCTCAGGATCAGCGGCCCTTCGACCATGGCAAAGCCCGCCCCCGTACAGACCCGCGCGCCAGCAGAAAACGGAATATAGGCATCACGGCCACAAATCCGTCCGTTTTCCGTCTGCCAACGGGTCGGGTCAAACCCGTCAGGATTGTCCCACAACCGCTCATGGCGGTGCAGATGCCAAGGGCTTAGCACAATCTGCGATCCCTTTCGCAGATCACGATCCCGAAAGCGTTCAGGACATGTGGCCTCGCGCACCATCATCGGCACCGGCGGATAGAGGCGTAACGCTTCGCGAAACACGTCACGGCTGAGACGCAGCTTGGACATCACGCTGAAATCACAATCTTCCAGAGCCTGCGCTTCCTCCGCCAATCGGTCCTGCCACTCCGGATGGGTGGCCATCAGATACAGGGACCAAGCCAAGGCAGAAGCACTGGTTTCATGGCCTGCAAGGAAAAAGATGGCGACCTGATCCACCATTTCCTCTTCGTCAAAACGGTCTCCGGTCACGGGATCGGCGGTGGTCATAATCTTGCTCGCCAGATCATCCGGCGCAGTGCCCGCGTCGAGTTCCAAACGGCGATTGTGGGTCAATTCGGTCAGCAAGGCACGGATTTTGGCGGCACTAGCCTTGGTGCCCTTGCTGAAAAATCGGGGCATCCAACGCGGCAGCGGGATGAAGGCTGCGAGGTTCAACAAAGGTTGAGAGCGTTGGTAGACGCGGAATTCATCAAACACAGCGCGTGCGATGTGGTGCTCGATCGGGATGGAAAACAACGTGCGGCAAATAACATCCGCCGCCACGTGGCTGGTTTCTGCCTCGATTTCGACCACGCCACCTGCGCGTTTGTCCAACCGTGCCGCTGCCGCCTCTGCCGCGTCCCACATGGCTGGAAAGACCTCGCGCAAGCGACCGCCCTCAAATGCCGGATCAATGATGCGGCGCTGGCGTTTCCAGGTCTCCCCGTTGGTTAGAAAAACACCGTCTCCGAGCAAGGGCCGCAAGCCTTCACTCACGCGGCCCGATTTTGGGAAGTCTTCGGGACGTTCTTTCAAAACCGTCTTCACCAGTTCCGGCTGGTTGATCAGATAGCTGCGGAAAAAGGGCGTTTTGAATTCCGCCATCCAGGCGCGATAAAGGCGTGCGGGCTGCGCCGACAAGATATCCTGACGAAACAACCGCGCGTAGCGGCGCAGCGACACTTTGTTCGGACGGCTGGGTGGTTTTGGAGGTAGAGTCATGCCGCAATGGACGTGTATTTGCTGACCGCACGGTCAATACGCGACTTTGAAGGCGGACGGTCTGCGTAACGTGTGGCCAACGTTTGTGGTCCTGCGGTGATCTGAAAATAATCGTAATCCTTGGGCCGGTCAAACGCGCAGAGATACTGGAAATGCAGGCGGAAGAATCGCCAGCGCAGGGCTTTCCATCGCTCAGGGCTAAGAGTTTGCGTGAAGGCGGCGGAAAACACCAGCGGCCACCTTTTGTCGTCCGGGGCCACGCCGGACACCGACACCGGATCACACAGCGCAAAGGCACATCCGTCACCGGGCGCGGTCACATCAACCCATGTAAGTTCGTCGCGGGCAGACAGGTAGCGCAAATCAGCGCGCAGGCGGTGGGCCTCAGAGAGGAACGACACCATCGGAACCACTTGGCCCAAGGACAGAAACGACAGCGCAGGACCGCCGGCGGGCACCCTACCCTGACGGATCAGGTCCGCAAGGATCGACACCCCCAGATGTGCGCCCGAGGAATGGCCAACAACCAGAACTTCATCGACATCCTCATGCAAGGCTTGCGCAATGGCATCCGAAAAACGGGCGATCCGCGCTTCCAATTCAGGCGGATTGGCCCCGCGTGAGGACGCCGAATAAGAATAATCGTGCATGAGGTAATAGGCGTAAAACTTGCCGTCTTTGGATTTGAACCAACGTAGAAGACCGACGAATACTGCCACGGCAACGCCCAAGGAAATCACGTTCCCAATCATACCGAGATAAGGGAATAACACCGCATCACCGACCTCAATCGTGACAACCGCCGCGATGTAAGCCAGCAGCAGTTGCAACAGCAACATCCCTACCGGATAAAGCGCCGCTATCACCGGCCCCTTGCGCAGTTTCATCAACCGCCACAGCGCGCCCGATGCGATATAGACCCACGCGGTACGCACCAGCTGCAGGTAGGTCGCGGGGATAGAGGTGCTCATGCTGTCTCGCACGATGTCAGACCAGACGAGAACTTCGACGTCCGAATGGACGTGCATATCGTCAATTACGGCATCCACGGACCATCCATAGTTTTCGCTCTTGGGCTTGGGTTTCAGCGCAATCTCGTACCCAGAAATTTCAGCCTGATCCGCGCCTTCCTTGCGGTACAACTCGCGATACCGGCGGGGATGAATCGGATCATAGCCGGGAATGTAAAACACCCGGCGATTGCGCACCTGATCTGATGACGATTTGCCCATTGCACCCTCTTTGCGCGCCACCTTAACGCGGGTTTCGGGCGAGAGTAAGGCGTCAGCCCATTGTCGCAAGGATCGGGAATGTCTCAAGCAGCCAGAACGCCAAACTGGTAAACGCCCCCGTGATCATCATCACGCCAACCAACACAAGCAAGCCCCCCATGACCCGCTCGATGGTTTTCATGTGGCGTTTGAGTTTGTTCATCACCCCCATCGCACGGGTAATGAACATTGCAGCCAGCAGGAACGGAATACCAAGACCGGCGGCATAGACGCCTAGCAAGAGCGTTCCCTTGGCCACGGAGGCTTCGGACGCTGCAAGCGACAGGATCGCGCCCAACTGGGGGCCGATACAGGGTGTCCAGCCAAAGGCGAAGGCCAATCCAAGAACATAGGCCCCGAAACTGGAGCCGCCCTTGTCGCCCGCATCCAGCCGCGCCTCTTGATCAAGGAATGGAATACGGAAAACGCCGAGGAAATGAAGGCCGAAAACGACGATAACAACGCCGGATATCTGTGCAAAAAGTACCTGATTTTGCAAAAAGAACGCGCCGAATACCGACGCTGTAAACCCGAGGATCAGGAAAACGGTGCTCAACCCCATGACAAAGAACAGCGCAGCAATGACCGCCTTGCGCCGCGCGGCACGTTCATTTGACATATCGTTAAGAGACACGCCGCCCATATAGGCCAGATAAGGAGGCACAATGGGCAGCACACAGGGCGAAAGAAAGCTGAAGACGCCTGCGACCAGAGCGATCAACATAGCAGGCAGCAGACCTGCGTCGATGAGTTCAATACCAAACATATCTTACCCATAGACGCGAATTTGAGGGGCGTCACGCGACCTTTGGTCACAACAGCGTGGATGTGTGTAACATCACGGCCCTATTGGCAGCATCTGCTCGCTCAGCCGCGCGGTGTGCATGCGCGCGTGCGACGACTTGCCAGCCATTGAGACTTCACCTCGTCCCCGAAACACACTATCTCGCACGATATGGATACACATGATCTTGATGCGACCGGACTGCTTTGCCCCCTGCCGGTGTTGAAACTGCGCAAGCGTTTGATGGCACTAAAGGCCGGAGACGTGATGCGCCTGCGTGCGGATGATCCGGCGGCGATTGTCGACGTGCCGCATTTCTGCGCCGAGGCGGGTCATACACTGGTTGAAACCAAAGATGACGGCGACGCCCAGTTATATCTGGTGCGCAAAGGGGCCTGAAAACGCAAAAGGCAGGCCGCGACGGACCTGCCTTTTGTCTTGTTTCAGGATCGGGTTAACGCCCCAAAGACCACCAGCCCTTTTTCTTCGGCTTTGCTGGTTCGGCCTGCACCGGGTCGCTTGCCACTTCAACCGGGGCTGCTGCAACCGGTTCAGGCGCTGGTGCGACTTTGGGTGCTGGCGGTGCGACCTTGGTGTCCGCTTCCTTGGATGGTTTTGCCTCTGCATCCGCCTTCGATTTGGCCGCCGCTTTCGGCTTGGGTTCTGCTTTCGGCTTTGGCTTTGCACGGCTGCGCGTGGTTTTCGGCTTTGCCTCCTTGGGAGTATCCTCCTTGGAGGTATCCCCGGCTGGAGCTTCCGCAGCTGTACCTTCAGCCTGGACGTCCGCCTTCTTTGCCTTGGTTGAGCGTGAGCGCGGCGTCTTTGGCTTTGCCTTAGGCTTTTCGGCCTTTTGTTCGGCGTCTGCCTCATCTGCGACCGGCTCTGCGGTAGTTGGATCCACGTCTGTTGTCGCTTCGGCCTCAACCTTGGTCTTGGACTTGCTGCTGCTAGAACGAGAGCGACTGCGCGTTGTGGGCTTTTTGGTTTTTTCCTCGGGCGTATTTTCACCGTCGGATTTCACTTCACCAGACACATCCACCGTCTCACCTGTCACGCTGTTTTCTGCGCTTACAACGTCCTCGGTCTGATTGTCATCGGAACCGTTTTCGTTGCCGTTCTCGCCACCATTCTCGCCGTTGTTGTTTTTACCTCGGCCTCCACGGCTGCGACGACGGCGGCGACGGCGTTTGGGTTTGCCCTCACCGTCCTGTTCACCGTTGTTGTCATGCGGCTCGCGGTTTTCACGCACCTCTTTGGTCTCGGCTGCGTCTTCTTCCAACGCCAGCGCTTCGGCCGCGGCGGCTGCTTCTGCATCCGCTTCGTCGATCTTGTCCATCAAGGACGTATCGACCGACACGATGTGTTCCCCCGGCAGCGGCACGTTGCGCGTGGCAGTCTTGAACTTTTCCATCGTGAAATCAGGGCTGACCAAATGCGGATCACCCTCAATGCGCACGGCCATGCCGTAACGTGCCTCGATCTGTGTCACATGCTCGCGCTTGGCGTTCATCAGGAAGTTGGCGATAGCAACAGGCGCTTTGACCAACACCTCGCGGGTGCGACGGCGCGTACCTTCTTCTTCAATGTGGCGGATGATTGACAGGGCAAGGTTGTCATCCGAGCGGATCAATCCGGTGCCGTGGCACGCGCCGCAAGGTTGCGTTGTCGCTTCGATCATACCGGGGCGCAGACGCTGGCGCGACATTTCCATCAGACCAAAGCCCGAGATACGGCCCACCTGAATGCGCGCGCGGTCGGTCTTGAGCTTGTCCTTCATCATCTTTTCGACAGCGGTGTTGTTTCGACGCTCGTCCATGTCGATGAAGTCGATGACAATCAGGCCCGCAAGGTCACGCAGGCGCAACTGGCGCGCCACTTCGGCGGCGGCCTCAAGGTTGGTCTTGGTTGCTGTCTGCTCGATGCTGCCTTCCTTGGTCGCACGACCGGAGTTAACGTCAATCGCCACCAGCGCCTCGGTCACACCGATTACGATGTAACCGCCCGAGGGCAGTTGTACCGTGGGGTTGAACATGCCCGACAGATAGCTTTCCACCTGATAACGCGCAAACAACGGCAGGTTTTCTTCGTAGCGTTTCACGTTTTTAGCGTGGGACGGCATGATCATTTTCATGAAGTCCTTGGCAATCCGGTAGCCGCGCTCGCCCTCGACAAACACTTCGTCAATATCACGGTTATACAAATCGCGGATCGAGCGTTTGATCAGGTCGCCTTCTTCGTAAATCTTCGCAGGCGCAATCGACTTTAACGTCAACTCGCGGATCTGCTCCCACATGCGTTGCAGGTATTCATAATCTCGCTTGATCTCAGCGCGGGTGCGCTTGGCACCGGCAGTGCGCACGATCAGTCCCGCACCACGCGGCACGGTGATCTCGGTTGCGATTTCCTTGAGCTTCTTACGGTCTGCAGCGTTCGTGATTTTGCGCGAAATGCCACCACCACGTGCGGTGTTGGGCATCAGTACACAATAGCGACCGGCAAGCGAAAGATATGTGGTAAGCGCCGCTCCTTTGTTGCCGCGCTCTTCCTTGACGACCTGAACCAGAAGGATTTGACGGACTTTGATGACTTCCTGAATTTTGTAACGGCGCGGACGCGGCTTGCGTACGGGGCGGATATCCTCGCTGTCATCTTCATCCGCAACGGATTCGATGGTCTCGTCCTTGGAGGTTGCATCAGCCGCTTTGGCCTCAGTGTCATCGTCATCGTCGTCGGCTGCGTCGTCACCAGAATCGGCCGTGTCCTCGTCATCATCTTCGCTGACCACGGGCGTCTCTACAGGTGTTTCGTGCACCCGCTCCATCGGAGAGGACGCCTCGTCTTCGCTGACTTCAACCTCGTCTTCGTCGTCCGTCAGATCAACGGTTTCCATCCCCGTGATCTCGGAAGATGTTGTGGCATCATCCGACACAGCATCTTCGGCCTTGGACTTGGGTTTGCTACGCGAGCGCGAACGGCGCTTTGGCTTGGGTTCTTCATCATCTTTTGCGGCCTGCGCGTCAGCATAGGCTTGCTCTTCTTCCAGCAGCGCCTGACGGTCGGCCACGGGAATCTGGTAATAGTCAGGATGAATCTCGGAAAACGCGAGAAAACCGTGGCGGTTGCCACCATAGTCTACAAATGCCGCCTGCAAGGACGGCTCAACGCGCGTTACCTTGGCGAGATATATATTGCCAGCAAGCTGGCGTCTGTTTTCGGATTCAAAGTCAAATTCTTCAACCTTGTTTCCATCCACAACCACAACCCGAGTTTCCTCGGCGTGGGTGGCATCGATAAGCATCTTTTTAGGCATGTTTTCACTTTGCACAGGGCATGCGCCCTCCTCCCCGGGGGAACGAGTGGCGTTGCGGTGTGACTTGTCAGGGCGATGGGTGACGGCACCAGCGCTGAACACAGCGAAACGGGGCCTGAAAAGGCCAGTCCATTCCTGCTCGTAGCGTCTGCGCGCGTCATCGCGGTTCTTCTCCGATGCGGGTCGAGCCGGTCCGGCCCACCGCATCCATTATATACTGAACACCTTCCGGGGCTTGCCCGTCCAACATCAGCGGTTCTCTGGCCGTTTCCGGCCCAATCGGTCTGCTTGCGTACCCGTCATGGGGCAGACGCCAGCAGCGAAACTCTCAGACAACGGAATTATGACGCCAAAGCGCGACATTCCTTTGCTGTTCCTAGATAAGGGCTTTGCGCCAACAAATACAATGGGCAATCTTGGCCCCTGCTCGCAAAACTGCGAAATGATCCAGTTTGCTTGACAAGATTGTTTCCGTCAGGCTCATCTGGCATCAGATTTTTGTTACCAAACCCTGCACCCTGCGGTGCAGGGTAAAATACGCCAGAGGACCTTTCATGTATTTCCTGACCCGCTCCGCCCTAGTTCTGTCTCTGCTTGGACTGGTTGCCTGTGACGAACTCGCTGTTGCAAATGACCCCGTCGCCCTCGCCGAGTTGCGCGGCCAGAAAAGCTGTATTGCGGCTGTTGCGGCGGAAACCGGTGCAAGTGGTGTGACAATCAACACAACCCTGCCCGTTGTGGAATTAAACCGGTTTATCGTAGACGTTCCAAACGCTGCCATGTGGACCTGTGTAACCGACACGTCGGGCAAGGCGATCCAGATTGTCGAGCGCCGCACAGGTTAAGCCCCTTCAAAACACTTGCGACATCCAAGAAGACCGGATTAAATGATCCTACCGGACACTGTGTCCGGGGTGGAGAATTGATGTTCGCGCTTGCGCAATAAGGCCAACGCCTGATTTCTTCGGGACGTTGTCATCAGAACAGGCCGCAGCATTTGCTTGGCTTGGACCATTTTTGCAGTTTGACTGCACGCACACTCCGGCCCGTGCCGAGAGTTTCATCGAAAGCAAGAACATTGAAAATTCGACCAACAACCGCTGGCGACATGCCGGCTTTGCAAGCCACCCTGAACGCAACCGACCTTTTCCCGAGCGACATGCTGCCGGATATGCTTGCCCCGTTTCTGGCAGGTAAGGAAGACACGCAGCATTGGCTAACGTGTGAAAAAGACGATCACGCAATCGGTTTCTGTTTTGCTAAAGGCGAAGAGATGACTGACGGGACGTGGAACATGCTCGCGATTGCCGTACATCCGGATCATCAGGGATCAGGCGCAGGTGCCGCGCTAACGCAAGCGATGGAACAAACGCTTAAGGCAACAAACGCGCGTGTTCTGATTGTGGATACATCCGGCACCGAAGACTTTGCCTCGACCCGTCAGTTCTACGCAAAGAACGGCTATGATGAAGAAGCGCGCATTCGCGACTTCTGGGCCGCGGGTGATGACAAGGTGATCTTCCACAAAGCGTTGTAGGGATCAGGTGCGGCACCCCGATCAAGGTCGGGGTGCCGCATGTCATTCAGAGGTAATCCGAACGCTGCAATCCATATTTCGCCATTTTCTCGTTCAGCGTCCGGCGCGGCAAACACAATTCGTCCATGACACTGGCGATTGATCCTTTATGGCGGCGCATGGTGTTGTCGATCAGCATGCGTTCGAACGCTTCGACATACTCCTTGAGCGGTTTGCCCTCGGTGGTCATGACGGGCTGCATTTCTTCGTGATCGCTCATCAGCAAGGACGCTATTGTGCCAGAGCCACGGCGCGATTGCAGAACGGCACGTTCAGCCACATTGATCAGTTGACGCACATTGCCCGGCCACGGAGCCTGCAACAATTGCGCGGCTTCCTGCGCGCTGACCTGTGGGGCTTCGCATCCGTATTCGTCAGCAAATTGGTCACTGAGACGCGTGAACAATGTCAGGATATCCTCACCCCGCTGGCGCAGTGGCGGTACCGTGATCCGCAATGCGGCCAACCGGTAAAACAGATCGCTGCGCAAAGCATCCTCGGAGGTACGCCCGGCTTCTTGCAGGTTCGAAATAGCGACGATGCGCGTTTCTGCAGGGGTACCCTGTTCGTTGATCACGCTCAGCAAACGCGCTTGCAGAGTTTCGGACAAGGCTTCGACGTCTTCCAGCACCAGCGTCCCGCCACGTGCCTCTTCGATCGCGGGTAGCAGTGAATCCTCCGGCATCATCGGCCCGAACAATCGCTTGCTCAGCGCGTCTTCTTCAAAGGCCCCGCAGGACACCAACACAAATTTCTTGCCCGCACGTGAGCCAACAGCGTGCAGCGCATGCGCCACCAGCGTTTTGCCCGTACCGGTTTCACCGTCGATCAACACGTGACCATCCGCCTGCCCCAGATCAAGAATATCTTCGCGCAGACGCTCCATCACCGGTGACTGGCCAATGAGCTTTTTCATCAATTGCCCACCATCCGACAACTCCCGCCGCAAGGCGCGGTTGTCCATCACCAGACGCCGTGCGTTGGTGGCTTTTTTAGCTAACTCGCTCATCCGGTCGGGATTGAAGGGTTTTTCCAGAAAATCAAACGCCCCGACACGCATTGCCTCAACGGCCATTGGCACATCACCGTGCCCCGTGATCATGATCACCGGCAAAGCGCTGTCATTGCCCATCAGCTTTTTCAGAAACTGCATCCCGTCCATGCCCGGCATCTTGATGTCCGAAATCACAATGCCGGGGTAATCCGGTCCAAGTGTTTTCAACGCATCCTCTGCTGACCCGAATGTCTCGGTGTCATAACCAGACAGCGCAAGCCACTGGCTGATCGACTGGCGCATGTCCTGTTCGTCATCCACAATCGCGATCTTCATTGCTTGTGCCATGTCTTTACTCCGCTGCTTCTACTGCGTTCTTGTCGCCCATGATGGGCAGTTGCATCTCGAACACCGCGCCGCCGTTCTGTCCGTTGCGCGCTGTCAGACGTCCCCCGAGGTCGTTCACGATACCCGATGAGATAGCAAGCCCCAAGCCGACACCGTCACCAGGTTGCTTGGTTGTATAAAACGGCTCAAACAGCGCATCGAGGTCTTCGATACCGGGGCCATTATCGCGCACCGACAAGGTCGCTGTCTCTCCGGCCGAAAGGATAATCTCGACCTGCGGATTGCGGGTGGATTTGGTGGCATCCAGCGCGTTGCGCAAAAGGTTCACCATTACTTGCTCAATGCGCATCCTGTCCCCCATCACAATCACCGGATCATCGGGTAGAATGCGCGTGATCTGCACCTGCCGCTGGCGCAACTGGGGTTCCATCATCGACATGGAGGATGCAAGCGCAGCACCAATGTCCACAGGGGAAAACGCCTCTTGGCCCTTGCGTGCATAGGACTTCAGCTGGCGCGTGATCGCCCCCATGCGCTCAATCAGATCGTCGATACGCCCGAATGACGACAACGCCTCTTCGGGGCGGTTGCGGCGCAGCAGCAAACGTGCGCCCGCAAGATAGGTTTTCATGGCCGCAAGCGGTTGGTTCAACTCATGGCTCACTGCGGCCGACATTTCACCCAAAGCCGCCAGTTTGCTGGATTGTTCCAACGTCTGTTCGGCCACTGCAAGCGTCTCTTGTACGCGTTTACGCTCAGCGATTTCCCGCTGTAGTGCAATGTTCAATGCGCGGAGTTTGGCCGACTCCCGTTGGAAGATTGCCAAGCGACCCGCGGTGCGGCGGCTAAGAAAATAGAACGTCAGCGCCAGCAGAATCGCAAATCCCATGACCTCAAGCGCAAGCACCCCGTTCACCCGTTCGCGCACGGAGGTGTAGGTGGTGAAACTTGCCATACGCCAGCCGCGAAATGGGATCCGGTTTTCCAGGCGCATCACCGCCTCACCGCGTAGGTAGGCATCGGGGGGCAGCACGGTCCAATCGGCGGTTGCCTTGATTGCCCGCTCGATTGCTGTTTTTGGCGGATCGTTTGCCAGAGCTTCAGCTTCGGTCAGCCCGCGCCAGCGCGGCGAAGTGCCAAGAATGATTTCGCCCGAACTGTCGGTCACGATCACCGCATCCGAAATCCCCGCCCAAGCGCGTTCAAACTTTTGCAGATCAACTTCAACCGCGATGACACCCAATGTATTGCCGCCATCCTGTATGCGGCGCGAATACATGAATTGATATCCGCCACCGTCCAACTTGATCGTGCTGAAAATCGTCGCGTTAGAGCGGATCGCATCCACAAAATAGGGCTGTGCGCGGTGGGTTGATCCCAAACGGTTGCGATCTGTCGCGGCCACTGTGCGCCCGTCGAGATCATACAGCATCAATGACGCCGCGCCGATCTCTTCGACAAATGAGATCAGGCGTTGCGTCGACAGGGAATAATCACCGCTGTCCAATGCGCGGATCAGCGTCGGGTCGCGTGCCAGCAGTTGCGGCACAATCGCATTCTGGCGCAACTCGGCCAGCAAGTTTCCGCTATAAAGCGCGATGCGCAACTCGGCGCGATTGCGGGTGGTTTCGGTAAAACGGTCCGTTAGCAGTTTGTTGGTAACGGAAATCACAATCACCGCCAGCACCATCAATAACCCGATCGCAAGGCGCACGCGCCAGGAAACTATCAAGTTCGGCTTCTGATCGGTGTTGGCAGTCATGGACAACAGCTTACGCGGGGCGTGCTGCGCACTCAAGTCACGCGGTTGTCAGCGCCCCGGCCAATGCGCGGAACAGCGCCTGTCCGTCCGTACCACCATGCCCTGCGTCCGCTGCACGTTCGGGATGGGGCATCATACCAAGCACACGACGGTTGTCCGACAGGATGCCCGCAATGTCGGCAATCGCCCCGTTTGGATTGTCGGTATAGGTAAAGGCCACGCGGTCCTCGCCTTGAAGACGCGCAATGGTTTCCGAATCCGCAAAGTAATTGCCATCGTGGTGGGCAATCGGAATATCGATCACATCACCTGCGTTATAGCCATTTGTGAAATCGCTGTTGGATGTTTCGACCTTCAAGCCAACGGTCTTGCAGATGTACTTCAGGCCCGCGTTACGCAACAAAGCACCGGGCAACATGCCCGTTTCGGTCAACACCTGAAAGCCGTTGCAAATGCCCATGACATAACCACCACGGTCTGCATGTTCTCTGACGGATTTCACAATTGGCGACTGCGCCGCAATTGCACCACACCGCAGATAGTCACCGTAGGAAAACCCGCCAGGGATACCAACGATATCAATGCCCTGCGGCAATGCGCTGTCCTTGTGCCATACCATTTCGACTTCGGCACCCGCAGCTTTGAAGGCGACAGCAAGATCGCGGTCGCAATTGGACCCGGGAAAAACAACAACAGCTGCGCGCATATCAGGACATCTCCACAGAGTAGCTTTCAATCACCGTATTCGCCAAAAGCTTTTCGCACATCGCGGTCACGTCAGCTTCGGTTGCACCATCATCCAGGTCAAGCTCGATCACCTTGCCCTGGCGCACCCCGTTTACGCCCTCAAACCCGAGCGCCCCAAGCGCGTGGCGTACCGCCTCACCCTGCGGGTCCAGAACACCATTCTTCAACATCACATGCACCCGTGCTTTCACAGCGCAACCCCCATCTTCACTTGGCTCTTAAACTCAATCCCGAAGCTGGCTTCGGGCGTTTCAATCGTCGGTTAGTCCCGCCGTCAGTTGATCAATGTCGGCTTGGTAATTGGTGTCGAGGTCTTGGGCATCACGCCCAAACGCCGCGCCACTTCGGTGTACGCATCTGTCAACGATCCCAGATCGCGACGGAACACGTCCTTGTCCAGCTTCTGACCGGTCTCGATATCCCACAAACGGCAACTATCGGGGCTGATTTCATCCGCGATGACCAGCCGTTGGAAATCACCCTCATACACCCGGCCGATCTCGATTTTGAAATCCACCAGCTTGATGCCAACCGCCAACATGACCCCTGACAGGAAGTCATTGACCCGAAGTGAAAGACTGAGAATATCTTCCATGTCCTGCTGGCTGGCCCATCCAAACGCCGCAATATGTTCATCCGACACAAGCGGATCGCCCAGACTGTCGTCTTTGTAGCAATATTCAACAATGGGCCGCGGCAACTGTGTGCCCTCTTCGATCCCAAGTCTTTTGGACATGCTGCCGGCCGCGTAGTTGCGCACGATGATCTCAAGCGGAATAATCTCGCATTGACGCACCAGTTGTTCGCGCATGTTCAGGCGTTTGATAAAATGCGTCGGCACCCCGATCTGGGCCAGACCCAGCATAAAATACTCGGACAGACGGTTGTTCAACACCCCCTTGCCCTCGATCACATCTTTTTTCTCGGCATTGAACGCGGTCGCGTCGTCCTTGAAATACTGGACAATTGTACCCGGCTCCGGGCCCTCATAGAGGATTTTTGCCTTGCCTTCGTAGATTTTTGTGCGCCGGGCCATGGGCGTCCTTTCGCGATATTGGCTGTCGGGGCTCCGCAAGCCTGTTGACGGTCTCTTAGTCTATGGCCCGTAGTCCTGCAAGCACGCGCGACATCTTGTTTGATCGCAAGTTCATACACATCTAGAGTCGTGACATACACTTCTCGTGTAAACAGCCTCTATCAGCAAAGAAGGACACAGCCATGACCACAATGAACGATCGGGAGAAGGCATTTGAAAACAAATTCGCCCATGATGCAGAGATGCAGTTCAAAGCAGAGGCCCGCCGCAATAAACTGTTGGGGCTTTGGGCAGCTGAATTAATGGGGAAATCCGGCGATGCCGCAGCTGAGTATGCCAAAGAAGTTGTAAAGTCCGACTTTGAAGAGCCCGGTGATGAAGATGTCTATCGCAAGGTTTCCGGTGATCTGGGCGACAAAGCTGACGAGGCGACAATCCGCGCCAAAATGGCAAGCCTGATGGTCGAGGCTAAAATCCAGACAATGAATGAAGCCAACTGACCGGCTGATCGATCAAATTCCTCCGCAATTGAACCGGCGTCGCCTCAATTGCGGAGAACACCTTCCCAGCGTAAGGAATGCTCACGATTACCGGCGCACCATTTTGCGCAATGCATGCATTTGGCTGTGCGGTTGCGGGTTTTTCGTGGCAGCCTTGACAACACAGCGCTTTGCGCCGCCCATTTCAGGAACGCTGGTCTGTTTTGATCCAGATGCGCCAGAATCGCGCTGCGGTATCCGGCACAAAATGCGCATTTGACCTTGTTTACAGCGGCCATACGTGAAGTGCGCAAGCCTGAAGCGTCGCGCGCTTGCTACAAACCTCATAAACAACATGAACATTATGAAGTTGCTTTGAATTCGCAGACATGGAAAGCGGGTGCAAAACAGCAGGAACAGACACCCCGTATGAGCAATGCATTTACCGACCTTCTGGCGCAAAAAGGCACCCTTTTGGCCGACGGAGCCACAGGCACCAATCTTTTCAATATGGGATTAATGGCAGGTGACGCACCGGAACTGTGGAATACAGACCAGCCCCAAAATATCCTGACCCTGTATAAAGGCGCGGTTGATGCAGGCAGTGACATTTTCCTGACCAACACATTCGGGGCCAACGCTTCGCGTCTGAAATTGCATGACGCCGCCAAACGCAGTCACGAGCTGAGCCGGATCGGTGCCGAGTTGGGACGCGAAGTTGCGGACACGGCTGGGCGCACAGTCATTGTGGCAGGATCGGTTGGCCCTACAGGTGAAATTATGGAACCTGTCGGCACGCTCAGCCATTCGGTCGCCGTCGAGATGTTTCACGAAACGGCGGACGGATTGAAGGCAGGCGGTGCAGACATTGGTTGGCTTGAGACGATCAGCGCACCCGAAGAATACACCGCTGCTTCTGAGGGTTTTGCGCTGGCCGGGCTGCCGTGGGTTGGCACGATGAGCTTTGACACTGCCGGTCGCACAATGATGGGCATGACGTCCGAGGGTATGGTCGACATGGTCGAGGGCCTCGCGAACGCGCCACTGGCTTATGGCGCTAATTGTGGCACAGGCGCATCGGACCTTTTGCGCACCATTCTGGGATTTGCAGGCAAAGGCAGCACGCGCCCAATTGTTGCCAAGGGCAACGCAGGCATCCCGAAATACGTCGAAGGGCACATCCACTATGACGGCACGCCCGAGTTGATGGGCCAATATGCCGTTATGGCACGCAACTGCGGGGCCAGCATCATTGGCGGATGTTGTGGAACCATGCCAGAGCACCTCAAGGTCATGCGTGAAGCTCTTGATACCACAACAAAAGGTAGCCCGCCCGAGCTGTCAGAGATCGTCGCGGCAATGGGCGCGTTTTCCTCGGCCAGTGACGGCACGGATGATGCTGGTCCGAAACGCGCGCCACGCAAAGGACGCCGCCGCGGGTAACGGGAAGGTCAGAACAACGACATCTGCGCGCCCGTCTTAACGGGCGGGCGGAACAGATCGCACCGCATGGCTGGTGCAGTTGCACTTAACCCCAACCGCTTGATCGCGAGTGTAAACCGCTGTGCAACCATTTCCGCATAAGGCCCCTCACCGCGCATCCGGCGATGCCATTTCGCATCATATTCCTTTCCACCATGCATCTCGCGCAGACGCGACATGATCCGTTCGGCCCTAGCGGGATAATGCGTCGCCAACCACTCTTGCACCAACGGCGATACCTCTTGCGGCAAACGCAGCATGATCCAGCTTGCATGTCGTGCACCCGCGTCGCGACCGGTCGACAATATCCCTTCCAGTTCGGGATCCGTCAGCGCCGGGATCATCGGCGATGCCATGATCCGAACCGGAATGCCTGCCTGCGCCAAGCGCCGGATCGTCACCATGCGTCGCGCAGGTGCGGGCGCACGTGGCTCCATCAGGCGGCTTAATCCGGCATCAAGAGTTGTGACAGAAATACCGACCCGCACCAATCCACGCCGCGCCATACCGCCCAGGATATCGATGTCGCGTTCGATCAATGATCCTTTTGTTACAATCGCAACCGGGTGTCCGACATCTGCCAAGACCGCCAGACAGGCACGCATAATGCCATGCTGCTTTTCAATCGGTTGATAGGGATCCGTATTTGTACCTATCGCAATTGGGGCAACGCGGTATTTCTTTGCCGCCAACTCACGACGCAGGACGTCAGGTGCCTCGGGTCGCGCCACCAATTGTGTTTCAAAATCCAGCCCCGGCGACAGTCCCAGGTAGGCATGCGTGGGACGCGCAAAGCAGTAAACGCAGCCGTGTTCACAGCCACGATAAGGATTGATCGACCGGTCAAAGGGCAAATCCGGTGAGGTGTTGTAAGTGATCAGCGAGCGCGGCACTTCGATCCGCGTTTGCGTACGCAGGACAGGCAGTTCCTCTTCACGCGCCCAACCGTCATCCACGACCTCGCGCGCATGTCGCTCGTATCGGCCCGCATGATTGCTGCGTGCCGCACGGCCTTTGACTTCAAAGCGACGGGTTTCATTGTCCATATCCCAATTTAGAACAAAACACGAACACCAGCAAGCGCCAACACCTATCTCCCTCTTCGCTATGCAAATAATTCATAATCATAGAGAGAAAAATGCGTCGTTCTAACGGCTGCCAATGTCGCAATTTGCGTACACAAACGATACATTCCGTGACACAAGGAATGATGGGCCAAGCGCCAGCACGATACGCATAGAGGAAATGCCAATGTCCGATGAAGACGAAATCATCCTGTCCGAACTCGATGACGAGGAACTTGTCCAACAAATGTTCGACGACCTTTATGACGGCCTCAAGGAAGAGATCGAGGAAGGCGTAAACATCCTGCTGGAACGCAAGTGGGAACCCTATGACGTGCTGACCAAAGCGCTTGTCGGCGGCATGACCATTGTGGGCGCGGATTTCCGTGATGGCATCCTGTTTGTTCCCGAAGTGTTGCTGGCCGCAAACGCAATGAAAGGCGGTATGGCGATCCTGAAACCCCTGCTCGCCGAAACCGGTGCCCCGCGCGTCGGCAAGATGGTGATCGGCACCGTCAAAGGCGACATTCACGACATCGGCAAAAACCTCGTTGGTATGATGATGGAAGGTGCGGGCTTTGAAGTGGTAGACCTTGGCATCAACAACCCGGTCGAGAACTATCTGGAGGCGCTGGACGCAGAAGGTGCTGATATCCTTGGCATGTCTGCCCTGCTGACCACCACAATGCCCTATATGAAAGTCGTGATCGACACGATGGTCGAACAGGGCATTCGCGATGATTTTATCGTGTTGGTTGGTGGTGCGCCCCTGAACGAGGAATTTGGCAAGGCCATTGGCGCTGATGCCTATTGCCGGGATGCCGCCGTGGCGGTTGAAACGGCAAAAGAATGGATGGCGCGCAAGCACAATCAGGCCAAATCGGCCTGAGCATTGCGACACTGCCAAGACCCATGGCTCTACCTGCAAAGGTAGGGCCTTTTTTACAAGCAGCCGTGCGCCTATCTTGAAGTAGAAAGGAACATCTATGCCAAGAATGACATTCGCCCTGATCCTCCTCAGCGTCCTGATTGCGGCAGGCGCAACAGTGTGGTTGCTTTCGATTGGCGGTCCGGCACTGATAATCGCCGCCCTGCCCGCCTTTATGATTGCCGCTGTCGCCCTTAAAATGCTGCGCCAATGATCCCGACAGACGATCACCTTACGGAACAGGGCCTCCCTCTTAAGACCAAGGCAGGCCGCATCCTGCTGATTGCCTGCGGGGCGCTTGCGCGTGAAATCCTTGACCTGAAATCAATAAACGGCTGGAACCATCTTGACCTGACTTGCCTGCCCGCAAACCTGCATTTGTACCCCGAAAAAATCACGCAAGAAGTCCGCGCTGCGGTGACGAAACACCGCGATACTTTCGACAATATCTTTGTGGTCTATGCTGATTGCGGCACCGGTGGCCAGTTGCAAGCAGCTAGCGCGGAAATGGGCGTCGAGATGATAGCAGGCCCTCATTGCTACAGCTTTTTCGAAGGCAATGAAGTTTTTGCCGCCAAACAGGATCAGGAGTTTACCAGCTTTTACTTGACCGACTTTCTTGTCCGCCAGTTTGATGCGTTTGTCTGGAAGCCCATGGGCCTCGATCGCCACCCCGATCTGCGCAACATGTACTTTGGCAATTATGAAAAGCTGATTTATCAAGCCCAGACCGATGATCCTGCATTGACAGAAAAAGCCCGCGACTGCGCCGCCCGCCTTGGCCTCGCGTTTGAGCGCCGTTTCACGGGTTATGGTGATTTGAAGACCACCTTGGAAAAGCTCTAGCGGATTTTAGGCGCGGCCAAGAGCCTGCTTCATGCTCAAACCCGACTTAAGCCTGTGCAACCTGTATGACGCAGCAACAAGTCTCAGATAACCACGCGTTCCTTAAAGTTGAATTGCGCAATCAAACGGGAGTTCACCCCTGCCGTTGATCGGTTGGTTAAGCGACTTCGTGTCCACACTGATGCCTATGATGCGCACAGCAAAGAGAAATTACCTTTTTTTTGCAACGAATTGCTGGGCGATTGACATATATCAATTCGCCCGCAAGACACATTGCTTTATCTGAATATGTCTTTTGCGCCTGCGATTCACTTTGCAATGACTGATCCTATTTCGGTTGTCGTCAGAGTCTTTGAGGCAGCAATGGATCGTAAACTTTTTGAAGGGGGTAATATGCGAAATTTTTTATTTACAACGGCTGTTATTGGTCTTTCGACGACCTTACCAGCCTCGTCAGCCACAATTGACAGCTGGAATTTGGGCAATGTGACTGTTGGCGCGACCGATGGCACAGCAAGCGCAAGCGTCATTGATGATGGGAATTCGGGCAGCAGCGGTCAGATTGCTTATGCACCGCCAGAGGCTGTCGCCCCCGGCATTCAGGTCATTCAGGAAACCTATACTCAAGGCGGACCAAGTGGCCTAACCTTGGATGGATGCATCATGACGTCCAATCCCACCAACACCTGCACCGGACCGTTCCAGAGCGGGAAGCGGGTCAAGACGCAGATGACAGGAACAGATCCTGTTGATCTGGTGTTTGACGTCACGCAAGGGGATGAGGCGAACTATCAAGTTTTTTATCGCCTAATAAACCAAACCGCCAAGTCACTGGCTGGTTTTGCGCTCGAATTGGGTTTTGGTGTCGGCAATGATTTTGTCGAGGCAACAGCGCAGGATGGGATTTCCTTTTCGACGGCGTTCCGGGCATCACCAGCTTCTGCCAATGCGTCGTCCACGACACAATTCCCGTTCGGATTATTTGGCGATGCCAGTACCAACAACAACTTCACATTGGACGGATTTTTCGCACCAGAACGAACAAGTCTGGCACTTGATCAAAGTGCGACAAAAATCGCCAGCACAGGCTTTGTTGGTCCTTACAATAGCCTCTTTCCATCATGGTTGTCGCAAGACGATGTTCCTATCGGTGCGTTTTGGGACAATGACAACGATGCTTCAACCGATGCATTGCTGATGGGGTGGCTGAACGAAGACAATCTTTGGGAAATGCGCCGGGATGTTGCAGACCTCGCAGGTGGCGTGGCAAGCAGCTTGAGCAACCCTTTGTTTTTCAACACCTTTGATGATCTTGTCGCAGAATTGGGATTGGGGTCTAGTCTTTTCGAAGATGATATCGAAGACCTTGCAAATCTGAACGTGAACTTTGCGATCAACCTGTTGGATTTCGTCCCGTCAGGATCATTTACACTGCGCACGACCGTCTTTGCCGCAGCAGATGTTTCGCCTATCCCCCTTCCAGCAGGTGCGCCACTCTTGTTGTTAAGTCTGGGCATGATCGGGCTGTTGCGGCGACGCTATCCGGCCTGATCAAGAACGGAATAATGGATCGCGCACCAACTGCCTGTTTTCGCGGTTGGTGCGTATTTTCGTTTGACTGACCGCAAATCCGCTGCACGACAACAGCAAGATTTCAGTTCGGCGGACCTCTGTTAGAGACTGGTTGGCTGCCAGCATTCTTTCAAGCGGCTGCCGCTGTTTCCCGGATACGTTCGATCATTGCCTTCAAACCGTTGGACCTTTGCGCCGATAAATGATCGTTCAGCCCCAGCCGCCCCATCTCGGCGCGCGCATCCACGGCCAACACCTCTTGTGGCGTTAACCCGTTGTAAAGCGTGCGCAGTACAGCAATCAGACCGGACACGATCATCGCATCAGATGCACCGTCAAAGTGCAGTTTGCCGTCCTCGAATGTCGCATGCAACCACACTTGCGAGGCACAGCCGTCCACCTTGGTTGCGGGCACACGCAGCGCGTCTTCCAGCGCATCCATCGACTTGCCCTGATCAATGACATGACGATACCGGTCTTCCCAGTCATCCAGAAATTCGAAATCCTCGACCAGTTCTTCAAAGGCTGCGTTGGCCATGTCGATATCGTCCCTTTGTGCTGTTGCCCCGTATGAGTTAGGAGCCTCACTGCCAAAGGTCCACCCCTTCCCAAGTCCCATTCAATAGGATACTCAAATCCCAACGAGATTTCCCAAGGCGGCCTCCATGCGCAAGACAGTTCCACTTCTCCTCGCAGCAACCCTTGTCGTCGGTGCCTGTGCATCGGTACGAGAAAGCCGCGTGAACCCATTTAACTGGTTTGGCCAGTCCAGATCCGTTGCTGTCGAGCAAACAGAAAACACCAATCCGCTTATCCCCAGAAGCAGCGGATTGTTCGGCAAGAAAAACACACAGCCCGTTTACATCGGCAAACCTTTCGAACAGGTCACCAATCTGACCATTGAACGCATTCCGGGTGGTGCGATCATTCGGGCAACGGGGCTTGCAGCGCGTCAGGGCATCTATGCGGTACAACTGACCCCCGAGAACGAAGAGGAAGTAGCCGATGATGGCGTCTTGACCTACCGTCTTGAAGGGGTCCGCCCAACGCGCGCCACGCCTGTTGGCAGCAAACCGACCCGCGAAGTCATCGCAGCACGGCGGGTGACAGATCAGCAATTGCGCAACGTGCGCAGCATCCGTGTTGAGGGGCAGCTAAACGCTCTGGTCTCGCGCCGGTAACGGTTCTTGGAGCCGATCTTGGCCGCTAGAGCTCGACCACGCGCACATCATTGCCGCGCGCAGTCAACGCAATTTCACCATCGCACAAGCGCAGCGCATCATTGCCAAACACCTCGCGCCGCCACCCCTTGAGGGCGGGCACATCGCGCAATCCGCCCGCAATCCCGTCGAGGTCAGATGCAGGCGCGATCAACTTCGCAGCAACCCCTTCCTGTTCTGTCTTGGCCTTCAACAAAACCCGCAACAGATCAGCCAAAGCCGGATTGACCTGCAGCTTGTCGCGACTGCGATCAGGTCTGGGCAGGTTGTCGGGTTTACACGCGTTACCCGCAGCAATTGCCTTGAGAATTCCGTCCGCTATGTCCCCCTTGCGGGCATCGCGCAACAACAGGCGCGCACGACTTAATTCATCGTGATTTGAGGGCTTTAGGCTGGCAAGCTCAACCAATGCATCATCTTTGTAAACGCGATTGCGCGGCACGTTGCGTGCTTGGGCATATTCCTCGCGAAACGCAGCCAGTTCACGTACCATGCCAAGGAATTTGGGTGAGCTGGTGCGCGTTTTCACCCGTTTCCATGCGTCTCGTGGCGCGGTGACATAGGTTTCCGGTGAGGTCAGAATGGTCAATTCCTCAGCAACCCAACGTCCCCGTCCGGTTTCATCCAGCTTCTTCGCCAAAAATTCATAGATTTGGCGCAGGTGTGTGACATCCGCCAACGCATACTGCTTTTGCGCATCTGACAGCGGACGGCGTGACCAATCGGTGAAACGTGACGTCTTATCAACACCTTCGTGGCAAATCTTGCGCACGAGCGTCTCATATCCGACCTGCTCGCCAAAGCCGCAAACCATCGCGGCAACTTGCGTGTCAAACAGCGGCTCGGGGAAGACTTCGGCATCTACAAAGAAAATTTCGAGATCCTGGCGTGCAGCGTGGAAAACTTTGACAACAGAGGTATCGCGAAACAATTCGTAAAGCGGCTCCAGCGAAATACCGTCTGACAGCGGATCCAGCAAAACAGCACCGGAATCATCTGTGCCAGGCATTGCGAGCTGCACAAGGCAAAGTTTGGAATAATAGGTCCGCTCGCGCAGGAATTCGGTGTCGACGGTGACATAGGGATGTTGTGCAGCTTGGGCGCAATACTCGGCGAGGTCGGCGGTGGTTGTTATCGTTTTCATAGACTCTCTTCACAAAGTATGGGCGGCCCTTTGGCCCTGACAGCTACAGCAGGTTTTGTGGATTGACCAGTCAGCCTTCCAACATCAGCGGATCATGATTACCCGCAGCAAACCGGCGCAACACGGCAGGATATAGCTGGTGCTCCAGTTTCAGCACCCGCGCCGCCAGTGTTGCGGCTGTATCGTCCGGTGCGACTTGCAGTGTCGCTTGGCCAAGGATCGGCCCGTCATCGAGTGCGGCTGTGACTTCGTGGACCGAGCAGCCATGGCTCGCATCCCCTGCGTCAAGGGCGCGTTGATGGGTGTGCAGCCCTTTGTATTTAGGCAGCAAAGACGGGTGAATGTTAATCATCCGACCCGCCCATTGATCCGTGAAACCACCGGTCAGCTTTCGCATAAAACCTGCAAGGCAAATCATATCGGGCGCATATGGCGCAAGTACTGTGCTGATTGCCGCTTCGAACGCAGCACGGTCCGCGCCAAACGGGCGATGATCCACGACTTCCGTGGCGAGCCCGCGCTCTCTTGCCCAGAAAATCCCGCCTGCATCCGCCTGATTTGAAAGGATAACGCAGGGCCGCGCGGGGTGATCCCCCGTCATGTCCTCGACCAAGGCGCGCATGTTTGACCCGCCGCCGGACAGGAAAGTCGCAACCCGTTTGGTCAAAGCAGGCTGCCTTTGTATGTCACCCCTGCCCCGTTTGTAATGTGCCCCATTTCAAAGGCTACGTGCCCGTCACTTGCAAAGGCCTCTTTTGCCGCGGCCACGTGATCTTCCGGCATGACCGCAATCATGCCGACGCCTGAATTGAAAGTCTTGAGCAACTCCGCCTCTGCCATACCGCCCGTCGCGGTCAACCATTTGAAGACAGAGGGTAAATCCCACGCATTCAAATCAATCTCAGCGCCCAGCCCTTCCGGCAAAACACGCGGCAGGTTTTCGGTCAAACCACCCCCTGTGATATGCGCCAAGGCATTCACGCAGTCCCCCCGAAGGGCCGCTACCGCGCCTTTCACATAGAGTTTGGTCGGCGTCAGCAGGGCTGCGCCAAGTGTTCCCTCCCCGAAAGGACTCTCATCATCCCAGGCCAACCCGCTCACCTCGACGATCTTACGCACCAGCGAATACCCGTTGGAATGTACCCCGTCGCTGGGCAGCCCCAACAACACATCCCCCGCTGCCACGCCGCGCGGCAGTTCCGTGCCACGCTCCATCGCGCCAACAGAGAAACCCGCAAGATCAAAATCACCCGCATGATACATGCCCGGCATCTCGGCTGTTTCGCCACCGATGAGCGCACAACCCGACAGCGCACAGCCCTCGGCAATGCCTTCGATGATACGTGTGGCCTGATCCAGTTCCAGCTTGCCGGTCGCGAAATAGTCAAGGAAAAACAAAGGTTCCGCACCCTGACACACCAAATCGTTCACACACATCGCCACCAGATCAATGCCGATCCCGTCCACGTTGTCGGTATCAATCGCAATCCGCAATTTGGTGCCAACGCCGTCCGTTGCTGCCACCAGCACCGGATCGACAAAACCGGCAGCCTTAAGATCAAACAAAGCGCCGAACCCGCCAAGCCCTGACATTGTCCCGGGCCGCTGCGTGCGTTTGGCCGCCGGTTTGATCCGTTCAACAAGCGCGTTGCCCGCATCAATATCAACACCCGCATCCGCATAGGTGATTCCGTTTTTCGTGCTTGTCATGTGGTGGTCCCCCAAGGCCCGGCCTGCTTTGCGCTTGGGATTAGTGTATCGCGCGAAAACCTGCAACGGTAAGTCTTGACGAAACTGGCGCGCCCGCATACCCAAGCGATTGTGGCGGGCCTGTAGCTCAACTGGTTAGAGCAGAGCGCTCATAACGCTTTGGTTGCGGGTTCAAGTCCTGCCGGGCCTACCATATCCACCGCCCAATGTTGCTAGCGTGCGATCACGATATCCGCGCGCAACCCGCCCAACCGCGATGATTCCCCCAAGCGGAGCACGCCCCCGTGCGCGCGCGCAATGTCGGTGGCAATGGCAAGCCCCAAGCCCACGCTGCCCCCCTTGTCCTGATTGCGTGACGGGTCCAGACGCGTAAAGGCACGTGTCGCCTCGCTCCGGCGCTCTTCGGGGATACCGGGGCCGTCGTCTTCTACACGGACCCGCAGCGTCTTATCGCTCAGCATCACAGAGACTTCGGCCCGCGCACCATAGCGCACGGCGTTGGAAATCAGATTGTCGATGGCGCGTCGCATGGCCGTTCGGCGCAACATGACACTACCCGACCCGTCGCCTTCAGGGGGCAGTAGCACCACATTGCGCCCTGCCCGTTTTGCGTCTTGTACAATTTCTGCCACAAAAGCATGTGGATCGACGGCTTCGGGCGTGCCTTCACCGGCCCCCTTAGCAAAGTTCAGGAATTCATCCAGCATCCGCTGCATATCATCAACGTCTTGAAGCAATGGACCAGCCTCGACATCATCAAGCATCGACAGGCTCAAACGCATGCGCGTCAACGGGGTGCGCAGATCATGGCTGACGCCAGACAACATCAAGGTCCGCTGCTCAATCTGACGCTCAATACGGGCGCGCATGTCCACAAATGCATTCCCCGCACTGCGCACCTCGATCGCCCCCGCAGGTGAATACGGCACGTGCCGCCCCCGACCAAACGCTTCGGAGGCATAGGCCAGCCGTTTGATCGGGCGCAGCTGGTTGCGCAAATAGATTGACGCAATAAAGGTCATCAAAATCCCGAAAAAGATCGTATAAACAAACAGCTGATGCGGATTGCTCGCCGATATACGCCTGCGGTCGAATCGGATTTCAAGTGGGCCTTTGGAGGATTGCACATAGACCCGCACCGCACGATTCGACGTGAGGTCGATTGCAACAAAACCATCCAGCATAGAGGAAAACCGGTCTACGATCACCCGCCCCGAATAATCGTACCACCGCATAATGTTGCTGTCCGGCATCCCGGAAACCTCCACAGGCAGAACTGTGATGTCGAGCACACCTGCCTTGACCTCGACCTGCGCGGGAACCGCCAGACGATTTGGTGCGGCGTCTGCCACCGCCAGAACCAGATCCAACTCACGCAAGACGGTATCTGTCATCTGCTGAGTGACACCCTCAAAATGGCGTTGCGCAAACAACACGGTCACGACCAGCTGGATGAACACCACCGGCAGCAGCAGGATCAGCGCCGCCCGCCCGTAGATGCCGCGGGGCATATAATGTTTGAGCCAGACAAAGGACATGCGTTAGACCTTAGCCAGCACCCGCTCCCTGCGAAAGGTCAAACCATGCTGCCCCCCGACGACTATGATCCCCCGGCTGGACTTGCCGAAATGCTAGAACCCGGACTGCGGCGCATTCTGGCACCCAATCCTTCCCCGATGACTTATCGAGGCACCAACACCTATCTTGTTGGCACCCGGGGGGTGGCAGTGATCGACCCCGGCCCTTCGAGCGACGCGCACCTTCAAGCGATTCTGAAAGCCGTGGGGCCGGATCAACACGTCAGCCATATTATCGTGACCCATACACATCTGGACCATTCTCCATTGGCGCGCCCGCTTGCGGATGCCACGGGCGCGCCCGTGCTTGCGTTTGGTGATGCAACCGCTGGCCATTCCGCTGTCATGCAACAACTCGCACAAAACGGCATGATCGGGGGAGGCGAAGGCATCGACACCGATTTTACCGCAGATGAAACCATCCGCGATGGCAGCGTAATCACTGGCGACGGCTGGCAGCTCGAAGCGATCCATACCCCTGGCCACATCGGTAACCACCTGTCCTTCGCTTGGGGAGACGCCTGTTTCACCGCGGATCACGTGATGGGCTGGGCCTCTTCGCTTGTGTCGCCCCCCGACGGTGACCTGACCGATTTCATGGCCTCTTGCGCGCGCCTGTCCGCGCGCAACTGGCGCGTTTTCTACCCAGGTCACGGCGCGGCCGTGCACAAGCCAAACGCACGGCTTGACTGGTTAATCACCCACCGTCGGGGCCGCGAAGCAGAGATATTGGCTGTTTTGCAACACGGACCCGCCACTGCAGGCGTTATCGCGAAAACCATCTATACCGATACGCCCGCCGCCCTCCTTGGAGCAGCAACCCGCAACGTGTTGGCACATCTCATTGATCTAACTGGAAAATCAACCGTTTCACCCATAAATGAACTACATGCAGACGCCAAATTCCGCCTCGCCAAAAACTAAGTTGGAAAAATTCTTACATTCACCACAAATCCCTCTGGACGCGCCAAAAGACATTGGCTATATCGCCCATACCGTTCCGACGTAGCTCAGCGGTAGAGCAGTTGACTGTTAATCAATTGGTCGTAGGTTCGATCCCTACCGTCGGAGCCATAAGTTTCAAGGGCTTAGCGATTTATCGCTAGGCCCTTTTTACATCCTCCGATGTATGCAAACAAAACTCAAAACCAACCAGCCTCAGTAATCGTCATTCTCGGGAACTGTACCAAACCGCGCGAGGAACGTCGGCGGCCCGACTTCTCCGGACGCGGGATCTTCGGTCACTGAATAAGCATCCGCGCCCACATAATTTCCGCTCTGCGATTCCCGCTCCGCGCGCTCTTCTGCCTGCGCGGCAGAAGAATACTGGAACTGCTTTTCGACCTGCAATCCACCCGGCACGCCCTTCTTGGCCACATAGGTCTGGCAAATGTAGTGCACCTTGGGGCCGGTTTCATCTGGCTTTGACATGATGGTTTCCTTTGAGTGGTTCGAGGGTGACTGATGCACACTTAAGCCGCTTGGAGAGCAACAGCCAGACCCGTTTCAGGATGTTCAACCCGCCAGGGAATCGCGACAATACCATTCTCATTTTCCGAAAATTTTGCCCTAATCTTGCCACATTTTTGCCCCGCTGTCGGCAAGCTTGACGCGCAGGCTTGATCTATTGGCTGGACGTATTGCCTGTCTGGCCGTTGTAACAGGAGCAGTCAAATGCCACGTTCCGAGACACCACGCCCCAAGCCTAAGCCCTCAGCCCCGTCATCCCAAGCGCAAGCGCCCCAACAAACACCGCAACCGATTATCAAAGACTACGCCAGCCTTTAATCAGGTGACGTTGGCGATACACAGCCCTATAAACAGGTTTATGCCAACACCTGTTTCCTCAATTCGCAACCTTGGGCCCGCCATGGAAGCTGCATGTGCCAAAGCGGGCATCAACAGCGCAGAAGAGTTACGCGAACTTGGCGCAGATGCCGCTTATGCGAAATTGCTGAAATCAGGTTTACAGCCCCATTTCATTGGGTATTACGTCTTGGTCATGGCGCTTCAGGGCCGCCCATGGAACGATTGCAAAGGTGCCGAGAAAGCCGCGCTGCGCCGGCAATTCGACGCGCTTAAAGCGCAGCACACGCCCGCAGCCCGCAATGACATCGACCAAATGCTTGATGACATCGGTGTGCGCAAAGCCATACCTTAACCCCAAACGCAAAAAAGGCCGCATGACTGCGGCCTCTTTCAAACATCACGCGAATGGTGGCTTAACCCACCAACTCCAGACCGGAGAAGAAATACGCGATTTCCTCAGCTGCGGTTTCTGGCGCGTCTGATCCGTGTACCGAGTTTTCGCCAACACTTTCAGCAAACTCTGCGCGGATTGTGCCCGCCGCGGCATCCGCAGGGTTCGTAGCACCCATCACTTCGCGGTTCTTGGCAATGGCGTTCTCGCCTTCCAGAACCTGTGCAACGATTGGCGCGGAGGCCATGAATTCGCACAGCTCACCATAGAAGGGGCGCTCTGCATGCACTTTGTAGAACTCGCCCGCCTGCGCCATTGTCAGGTGGATACGCTTGCTTGCTACAACGCGCAGACCTGCGTCTTCGAATTTCTTGACAATTGCGCCTGTCAGGTTGCGCTTTGTTGCATCTGGTTTGATGATAGAGAATGTACGCTCAAGGGCCATGTGGCTTGCTCCTATGGGGGTTAATTGGGCCGCTCCCTAGCATGGGGTTTGGCCCGTGAAAACCCGCGATTGACGGCGGGGCTGCATTGCTGCAAACCCCGCCCATGTTACGCATCTCAGAAATCAACTATTCCGTCGAAGGCAAACCTCTGTTCGAGGAAGCCTCGGCTGTCATTCCCAACGGCCACAAGGTCGGCCTTGTGGGGCGCAACGGTGCGGGTAAAACCACGCTGTTCAAGATCATTCGCGGCGAGCTGGGATTGGACGCAGGAGAGATCACCCTGCCCACCCGTGCCAAAATCGGCGGCGTGGCGCAGGAAGTCCCCTCTTCCGAAACCTCCCTGCTCGATACAGTGCTTGAGGCCGACACCGAACGCGCCGCTCTTATGATCGAAGCCGAGACCGCCACCGATCCGGGCCGCATCGCGGACATCCAGTCGCGCCTTGCCGATATTGACGCATGGTCCGCCGAAGGGCGCGCCTCCGCGATCCTCAAGGGTCTCGGCTTTGAGGCCGAAGAACAACAAATGCCCTGTTCCGCCTTCTCTGGCGGCTGGCGCATGCGCGTGGCTTTGGCCGGCGTTCTGTTTGCCCAGCCCGACCTGCTGCTGTTGGACGAACCAACCAACTACCTCGACCTCGAAGGCGCACTCTGGCTTGAGGCCTACCTCGCCAAATATCCCCATACGGTCATCATCATCAGCCACGACCGTGGATTGCTGAACCGCGCCGTGAACGGCATCCTGCATCTGGAAGACCGTAAGCTGACATTCTACCAAGGCCCCTATGACCAGTTTGCGCGCCAACGCGCCGAACAACGCGCGGTACAGGCGGCCATGGCCAAGAAACAACAGCTGCGCCGCGACCACATGCAAAGCTTTGTGGATCGCTTCAAAGCCAAGGCATCAAAAGCGAAACAGGCCCAGTCCCGCCTGAAAATGATCGAAAAGATGGACATGATCGCCTCGCCCGAACAGGCGGCCAAGCGCGTGTTCACCTTTCCTGTGCCCGAAGAACTCTCGCCACCGATCATCTCGATTGAGGGTGGATCTGTCGGTTATACCGAAGGCAATCCCGTCCTGTCGCGCCTCAACCTGCGCATTGATCAGGACGACCGCATTGCTCTGCTGGGCCGTAACGGTCAGGGCAAATCGACACTGTCCAAACTGCTCTCGCACCGTTTGGTCCTGATGGATGGCAAAGCGGTCAACGCCAACAAACTGCGCATTGGATTTTTCGCCCAACATCAGGTCGACGAACTGATCGTCAAAGAAACCCCTCTGCAACATATGATCACAGCGCGCCCCGGCGTGATGCAATCGAAACTGCGCGCGCAACTGGCAGGCTTTGGCCTTGGCCCCGATCAAGCCGAAACCGAAGTTGGTCGCCTGTCCGGTGGGCAAAAGGCCCGCCTCTCTCTCCTGCTCGCCACTCTTGATGCACCACATCTGCTGATCCTCGACGAGCCGACAAACCACCTCGACATCGAAAGCCGCGAGGCGCTGGTCGAGGCGCTCACGCAATACTCTGGTGCGGTGATCCTCGTCAGCCACGACATGCACCTTCTCAGCATGGTCGCCGACCGCCTCTGGCTGGTCTCGGACGGAACGGTTGTCCCTTACGAGGATGATCTAGAGTCCTACCGCAAAATGCTGCTGACCCCGACAAAACCCGTCAGCAAAAACACCAAGGTCAAAGAGGCCCCAAAACCCAAACGCGCCAGCCGCGAAGACATCCTCGCCCTGCGCTCCGAAGTGCGCAAGGCCGAGGCCCGAGTAACCAAAATCAACGACATGCGTGACAAACTGGCCAAAAAACTCGCGGACCCGGCCTTGTATGAGGACGCCAAAGTCGGCGAACTCGACGTTTGGAACAAAAAATACGCGGAAGTCATGGGCGCTCTGGAACGCGCCGAAAGCCTCTGGATGCAGGCCGCAGAAAAACTCGAGAAGGCCAACGCCTAGCCTCCCTCTTTTTGGCCTTAAATCTCGCGGGGAGTCGATCTTTGATCGACGGGGCAGAGCCCCTAAAAAATGTAACGGGCGCAGCCCTCAATCGGCAAAAGAACATGACACTCGATACCGCCTATATGATCACCGCCCTTGTCACCATGTTTGTGGTGATTGATCCGATTGGCCTCGCCCCGCTGTTCATTGCCTTGACCCAAGGCATGACCCCCGAGGCCCGTCGCAGGATCGCAATCCACGCTGTCGTCGTGGCAGGTGTCATTCTGGTTCTCTTTGCGTTTTTTGGTGAAGCTGTCCTCGGTTTTATTGGCATTTCGATGCCCGCCTTCCGGATTGCAGGCGGTATCCTGCTGTTCCTGACAGCCCTCGACATGCTGTTTGAACGCCGCACCAAGCGGCGCGAAGACCGAACCGAAGACGAAGACATCGATGACCCTTCCGTTTTCCCGCTGGCCATTCCCCTGATCGCTGGCCCCGGCTCCATCGCATCCGTCATCCTGCTGATCGGTGAAAAACCGGGCGGCGAAGGTATGATCATGGTGCTTGGAATCACGGCACTGACCCTGATTGCACTGCTCTTGATCCTTATGGCCAGTTCGTCCCTTGACCGGATCATCGGCAAGAAAGGCATCGACGTGATCACCCGGATCCTCGGCATGCTGCTTGCGGCGCTGTCTGTGCAATTTGTCCTCGACGGCCTCACCGCGTTCGGATTTGGTCCCGGCCCCTCCTGACAACAGGTCCATGCGCTCCTATATGGGTAAGAATACCAGAGGAGACCCAATGGCCAACATCGATACCGGAAACCTGATCTATCTGATTGTCCTGCTCGCCATGGTCGCGGGTTGGTTCTTTTTACAATCGCGTGACGGGTTGAACAAAACCATGCAATACGCCGCCATCTGGGCCATGATCTTTGTCGGCGGGGCTGCGGCGGTGGGATTGTGGCAAGACATCAGCCGCGATGCCCGCGGATCGCAAATCAGCGTCAATGGCGCAGACCAGATCATCGTTCCACGGGCCCGTGACGGACACTATTATCTGACCGTGCAGATCAACGAACACCCCGTGCGCTTTGTTGTCGACACAGGCGCGACCGACATGGTGTTGACCCAAAAGGACGCCCGCCGCGCGGGGATTGACCCTGATGGGCTTGCCTATCTGGGCCGTGCCAATACTGCCAACGGCGAGGTGCGCACCGCTTTTGTGCGTCTGGATGACGTGAAACTGGGTCGCGTGACAGATCGCGATGTGCCTGCGGTTGTTAATCAGGGCCAGATGGAGCAAAGTCTGCTGGGCATGGGGTATCTTCAACGCTGGGGACGTATCGAGATTACGGGCGGTGAGCTGATCCTGACCCGTTAACGCGCCGTAGGCCTAGCAGGGTTCTGATGACTTAAGTTTCAGGCGAAGCGCTTTAGGTTTCTGCCTTTTTCTCCCAACGACCCGATTCTTCGGACCAATACTGCGCTGACGCCCCTGCGTCCTTTAACATCTTCCATTGCCGACGCGCTGTGTTCAGCGCGTCGTTATCATTCCCATCAAACAGCACACAGACGCGCTCCATCGCGCCAACTTCTTTTGCTGTTATCTCGGCTCCGTCGACAGACATGATGCAATTGGCATCGTTCAGACTCTCTGATCCCATGGTTAGTAATACGGGCTGCTGCGCATCCATTTCTCCCCCGGCCAAGCCATGCGGCAAGAAAGCCTCTTCCGGGCCAAGCCACAGCGCTTTGTCGAGCACTGCAAGCCTTTCCAAATCAGTCCCGCGCACCGCCACCCGCCAGCCGTTCTCCAGTGACTTGCCAAGCAGCATGCGCAGGGTATCCGCCTGCGACCTTTGCGTAAGATGGTAGAAAAAGGCAGCTCCCATAATGCCTTAGTCCTTTTCAAACATATCAGACACCAGACGGTTCAGCGCACTTACCCCCCAACCGGTCGCTCCCGCGGGAGCCAAAGCTGTCTCGGACTTTACCGATGCGACACCGGCAATATCGAGGTGTATCCAGGGTGTCTCTTCCTTTACAAACCGCTGCAAGAATTGTGCAGCAGTGACAGAGCCCGCGGCCCGACCACCCGTGTTCTTGATATCAGCAATACGGCTCTTGATCAGGTCGTCATAGCCCTGCCCCAACGGCAGCCGCCACGCACCTTCGCCTTCGACCTCGGCTGCTTTCATAAACGCTTTACAGAAATCGTCATTGTTGGAAAACACACCGGCGTTTTCATGGCCCAAACCAATAATGATCGCCCCTGTCAAAGTCGCCAGATCAACCATTGCTGCAGGCTTAAAGCGTTCCTGCGCATACCACATCACGTCGCACAGAACCAAACGCCCCTCGGCGTCCGTGTTGATCACCTCAACAGTGACACCTTTCATCGAGGTAATGACGTCACCGGGCCGTGTGGCATTGCCAGACGGCATGTTTTCAACCAAGCCAACCAGTCCGACGACATTTGCCTTCGCCTTGCGCAGAGCTAAAGAGCGCATCACCCCCGCCACAACGCCCGCGCCGCCCATGTCCATTGTCATGTCTTCCATACCAGCCGCCGGTTTCAGGCTGATACCGCCCGTATCAAACACCACGCCTTTGCCGACCAGTGCCAGCGGTGGCGCGTCTTTGGTGCCGCCATTCCATGACATCACCACCACAGACGACGGGCTGTCAGACCCTTGACCAACCGACAAAAGCGTGCGCATTCCAAGCTTTGCAAGCGCATCTTCATCCAGCACTTCAACTTTTAAACCCAGATCCTTCATCGCGACCAACTGATCCGCAAATGCTGTTGTTGTCAGCACATTTGCAGGCGCGTTGGTCAGATCACGTGTCATAAACGCCCCTTCGGCAATCGCCAGCAAGGGTGCTGCATCCGCGCCAACCTCATCCGGTTTGCTGCACATTACCCGCAGGGCACCTGCACGCTCCTTCGGGTCACTCTTATGATCCTCAAACCCGTAGTCCCGCATCACCAAACCAAAAACGATCTCGGCTGTGCGGCGTAACCCTGCCGCCAGCATCAACATATCCGCCGTGCCACGCACCTTGGCCAGCGACGCCCCTGCCTTGCGCGCCTGAATCACACTGGCATTGCGCGGCAAATGCACAACATCAACGGCATCCGCAGCCATTCCGACCGGATAGGCTAAAACCAGCGCATCCCCGGCTTTGGATTTGCCAAACTTCGCGCCTTCGATCATGCGTGTCAGAGCACCCTTGGTCAGCTTGTTCACCCGCCGTGCACCAGCGTCCAAACGCCCCTCGGGGTCAATAAATACAGCAATACGGCCCTCTTGGGTCGCGATTTGGTTGATGTCGGTTGCGTCGAAGGTAACGGGTGTCACAGCGGTCATGTTCTGGGCCTTATCTTTGGTTTTCGCACAAGACCTAGCGTGCATCGCCACCTATGACCAGTTAGCAGTTTTCCCCAGCCATATTTTGCGTTAAACATCTGGGAAAATAGACCGAAGCAGGCATTTTGGGGGAAATGAGTGGCCAGACTAGACCGCTATATGCTGTCGCAGCTCTTAGTGCTGTTTGGCTTTTTCGCCCTTGTTCTGGTCGCGTTGTTCTGGATCAATCGTGCTGTTGTTCTGTTTGACCGCCTGATCGGAGATGGACAATCCGCCCTTGTTTTCCTTGAATTCACCGCCCTTGGCCTGCCCAAGCTGATCACCACCGTCCTTCCCATCGCAACTTTTGCAGGTGCCGTTTACGTCACAAACCGCATGTCATCAGAATCCGAAATGACGGTGTTGCAATCAACGGGATCAAGCCCCTGGCGGCTGGCGCGCCCGGTTCTGGTGTACGGGCTGTGTGTCGCGTTGATGATGAGCATCCTGAGCCATTTCCTTGTGCCGATGGCGCAATCCCAACTGACCCAGCGCGAAACCGAGATTTCACAGAATGTCACCGCCAGCCTGCTGCGTGAGGGACGTTTCCTGCACCCGACCGAAAACGTGACCTTCTACACCCGCGTGATTGATCAAGACGGTGTGCTGCGTGATGTGTTTCTGTCTGACCGGCGCGATCCTGCAGAAGGGGTCATTTACACGGCTGCCGAAGCCTATCTTGTGCGCAATGGCGCGGGCACCACTTTGATCATGGTTGATGGTCTGGCTCAACGCCTCAACAAATCCGACTTGCGTTTGTCGACCGCCAAATTTCGTGATTTTTCCTTTGATATCTCGTCACTTGTCAGCGAAAGCGAAGCAGGAAAACAATCTGTTCCGAACCTGATATCGCCGCAGCTGATGGGCAACTGGAGCGTGCTTGCTGCCCAGACGGGTGCAACCGAAGGACTGATTGCCGAAGAACTGCATTCGCGTTTTGCCCAGTCGCTGTTTTGTATTGTGGCCGCCTTGGTCGGTTTCTCCACACTCTTGCTGGGCGGTTTTTCCCGTTTCGGGGTCTGGCGCGAAATCGCCATCGCGTTTGCGTTGTTGATCACGATCGACGGCATTCGCGGGGTTCTGGTCGATAGTGTGCGCAATGATGCCGCAAACTGGCCCCTGCTCTATGTGCCGTCTTTGGTGGGTGGTACGCTGGTGTGCCTGATGCTTTGGCATCTTGCCGCGCCCGGCTGGATACGCCGCTTCCAGCGGAGGGTTGCCGCATGATCCTGCACATGTATTTCGCGCGCCGCTTTGCCATGACTTTCCTGCTGATCACAGGAGTCCTGTTTGCGCTTGTCATGCTGATCGACGCCGTAGAACAAGCCCGCAAATTTGGCGGCCTTGAAATCGGCTGGCAGCGCGTCTTGGGCCTGACCCTGCTGAATGCACCACAAACGATAAATCTGATTCTGCCGCTGATTGTCATTCTTTCGACGATTACTTTGTTTATCTCGCTTGCGCGGTCTTCCGAGCTGGTTGTGACACGTGCTGCGGGACGTTCTGCCATGCGGGCCTTGATCGCGCCTGTGATGGTCGCTTTTGTCATAGGGGTGTTGGCTGTCAGCATGTTGAACCCGATTGTCGCCGCAACGGGAAACCGCTACTTGCAGCTTTCCGAAGGCTACCGCGCGGGTGGCGCGTCTGCCCTGTCGATCAGCGACGAGGGTCTCTGGTTGCGCCAAGGCAGCGCCGCCGGTCAAACAGTGATCCGGGCCTGGCGCTCGAATGCGGATGCCTCTGTGCTCTATGACGTGACTTTTATAACTTATGATACCGGGAACGGACCGGTTCGACGGATCGAGGCTGGCAGTGCCGCTTTGATGGACGGTGCGTGGTCGCTGCGCAACGCAAAATCATGGCCACTGAAAGCGGGCCAGAATGCCGAGGCCAACGCCGAGCATTTTGCCCAACTCGAAATTCCATCATCGCTGACCCTCGAGCGGATTCGCGAAAGCATCGGCAAGCCCGCAGCCGTGTCGATCTATGACCTGCCCACATTCATCCGCCAACTTGAACAAGCAGGTTTTAGCGCGCGGCGTCACAAGGTTTGGCTGCAAGCCGAAATCGCACGACCCTTGTTTCTGATGGCAATGGTGCTGGTCGCAAGCGCCTTTACCATGCGCCACACCCGCTTTGGCGGCACGGGCGTTGCGGTGCTCACGGCGGTGCTCTTGGGCTTTGGTCTCTACTTTATCCGCTCATTTGCCCAAATTCTCGGAGAAAACGGCCAGATCCCCGTGATGCTGGCTGCTTGGGCACCTCCCGTTGCGGCAATCCTTCTGGCCGTGGGTTTCCTCTTACACGTCGAGGACGGCTGATGTTGCGCGCCTTAACCCTTATGCTGACGCTGCTGGTTCTGCCTGCATCATTGGCCGCTCAAGACACCAATTCGCCCGCGGCGATACTGATTGCCGACGAAGTTTTCATCACTGCGGAGCGTGAATTGGTCGCCCGCGGGAATGTCGAAGCTTTTCAAAACGGTGCGCGCCTGCAAGCCAGCGCCGTGCGGTATAACCAAAACGACGGCAGCCTGATCATCGAAGGTCCGATCACCCTGATCGAAGGCAGTGAAACCCTTATCTTTGCCGATGCAGGCCAGTTGGACGCCGATTTGCGCAACGGTTTGCTGACTGGTGCGCGACTGATCCTCGATCAACAGCTCCAGATTGCCGCAGCTCAGATCGACCGTGTGGACGGACGCTACAGCCAGCTTTCAAAAGCTTCCGTCACCTCGTGCAAAGTCTGCGATGACGGACGCGCGCCGCTGTGGCAAATCCGTGCCAAACGGGTGATCCATGACCAGTTGGAAGACCAGCTTTACTTCGACGAGGCACAGTTTCGCATCCTAAATGCCCCGATATTCTATCTGCCCCGCCTGCGTTTGCCCGGTCCCGGTCTGGAACGTGCCAATGGCTTTCTTGTGCCGTCAATCCGCACCACCTCGCAGCTGGGAACAGGCCTCAAGATTCCGTATTTCATCAAGATCGGCGATCACCGCGACCTGACACTTACCCCCTATCTGTCAAGTGTGACACGCACGCTGGAACTGCGCTATCGTCAGGCCTTCCGGCGCGGACGCATCACCTTTAACGGTGCCATAACACGCGATGACCAGCGCCCCGATAAAACGCGCGGCTATCTGTTTGGCACTGGCAGCTTTGATCTCAAACGTGACTACAAACTGACGTTCGACATCGAAACCACCACGGATCGGGGCTACCTCAACGAATACGGCTATTTCCTGCAAGACCGTTTGGAAAGCCAGATCACCGTCAGCCGTGCCAAGCGCAACCAGTTTGTGCGCGGCAGCTTTTACAACTTCGAAAGCCTACGGGCGGATGATATCAACGACAACCTGCCGACGGTTGTGCTGGACGGTGAATACGAGCGGCGCTTCTTTCCCTCTGCCGTCGGCGGGGAATTGCGTTTCCGCCTCGAAGCACACAGCCACCGGCGCAACTCAGACCGCGACTTTGACGGGCCGGATGCGGATCTGGTGACGGACGGGCGCGATGTGGCGCGTATTCATGGCCGCGTTGACTGGCTGCGTCGCTTCACCTTTTCCAGCGGGATCGTTGCAGATGTGCAAACGGGTGTCAGCCTGAACCTGTTCGACATCACGCAGGATGCAAGTTTTGCCCAGAACCAGTCCGACGTGGCCCCGACCGCCGCGCTGACCCTCAGCTATCCGATGCTGCGCCGCGACGCGGGTGGGATCACGCAAGTGCTAACACCTGTGGCGCAGATCGGCTGGACACGTGGCAGCCGGATGTTGATCCCGAATGATGAAAGCACCCGTGTTGAATTTGACGAAGGCAACTTGTTGTCCCTGTCGCGCTTTCCCCGTCCCGACCGGCGCGAGCGCGGCACTGTGGCCGCCCTTGGCGTGAACTGGAGCCGCATCAACCCGGATGGCTGGGACAGCAACCTGACATTTGGTCAGGTTCTGCGCAGCGATGCTGACCCCGATTTCTCTTCGTCCTCCGGCCTTGGCGGCGTATCCTCAAACTTCTTGCTGGCCGCGCAGGTCAAAACACCGGCCGGCGTCACCCTAACGGGGCGCAGCCTGTTTGACAAAAACCTCAGCTTTGCCAAAGCCGAACTGCGCGGCTATTGGGGATTCAAGCGCGGATCAATCGGCGGCTCTTACGTCTGGCTTGACAATGACGCTGACGAGGAACGCGACGAAGCGGTTTCGGAAATCCTGCTGAATGGCCGCTACGAAATCAACAACCAGTGGGAGGTCAAAGCCGACTGGCGTTTCAACGTGGCGGACGACCGCGCTGCTACAGCCGGTATTGGCCTTTCCTATAACAACGAATGTGTCGCCGTTGATCTGTCGGTGGCGCGCAGCTATTCCTCGTCAACAGCAGTTGAGCCTACCACCAATTTCGGGTTTAACGTGGGCCTGCGGGGCTTTGCCGCCTCGGCGGGCAATCAAAAGTACATTCGCTCATGCAAAAGGTGATCCAGATGAAATTTTCAGCCACACTTCGCGGGCTTGCCATTGCTGGTGCCTTGGCGCTCACAGGGCCGGGCGCACAGGCGCAGAACCTGTTTGCCCCAGCCGCACGGGTGAATGATGCCGTTGTGACCGAATTCGAGGTGCAACAGCGCCAGAGGTTTTTGCAATTGCTCAACGCGCCCGGCGCGGACCGTGACGGTGCCCTTCAGACCTTGATAGACGACCGCCTGCGCGCAGCGGCCGTTGCGAATGCTGGCATTGAACTGACGAGCGAAGGGTTGGCGGCGGGACTGGATGAATTTGCAGCACGGGCCAATCTGAGCACGGATGAATTTGTCAAAGCGCTTGAGCAATCCGGCGTCTCGCGCGAAACGCTGCGCGATTTTGTCGCCAACTCTCTTGGGTGGCGCGAATTGGTGCGCGCGCGCTATTTGCGCCGCGTGAACATTTCTGAAGATGAAATCGACCGCGCTTTGGGCAACACCCGCTCCACCGGCGACGGCATCCGCGTTTTACTGTCAGAAATCATCATCCCCGCGCCGCCCCAGAACGCGGCCCGTGTCATGGCGCTGGCTGAACAAATCGCGCAATCCAAATCCGAAGGCGAATTTTCGCGTTTTGCCACAAAATACTCTGCAACGGCATCCCGTGGCCGTGGCGGGCGCATGCCATGGACAGAGCTTGAAAAGCTGCCCGCCTCGCTGCATCCTATCATCCTTGCACTTGGTCAGGGCGAAGTGACCGCACCCTTGCCGATCACCAATGCGGTGGCATTGTTCCAACTGCGCGGGATCGAGGAAACCGGTGCCCCCGCCAAACGGTATTCCGAAATCGAATATGCTGCTTATTACATCGCCGGTGGCCGCTCCGAAGCGGGCTTGGCACAGGCGGCAAAGCTGCGCGGTCAAGTGGATGTCTGTGATGACCTGTACGGGGTTGCCAAAGGCCAGCCTGAGTCCGTTCTGGACCGAGGTGCCAAAAAGCCCGGCGATATTCCGCAGGACATCGCCATTGAACTGGCCAAGCTCGACCCTGGTGAAGTCTCTACCGCATTGACCCGTTCGAACGGGGAAAAACTGGTGTTTCTGATGCTGTGCAAACGCACCGCCGAAGCCAATGCCGAGGCGTCCCGCGAAGACGTGGTGAATGCGCTGCGCCAGCGGAAATTGCAGGGGTTTGCGGATTTGTTCATGGCTCAATTGCGTGCAGATGCGCGTATCTCTTTGCAATGAACCAACACACGCGTCCGGTTGTCATCTCTTGCGGGGAACCCGCAGGCATCGGACCCGAAGTTGCCGCGCGCGCCTGGGCGGCTCTTGCCGGCGAAGTGCCGATGGTCTGGCTGGGCGATCCTGCACACCTGCCTGCCGACACGCCGTTTCGGGTCATCAAGAATACCGATCAGGCCGCGCTTCTCGCGCCCGACCTGTTGCCGGTGATTGCCCGTGATTTTGGCTCTCCCCGTGTTGCGGGCACTGCTGATCCTGCCCATGCGCAACATGTGATTGATATGATCGCGCTTGGTGTCTCAATGGTTCGCGATGGTGCGGCATCAGCAATCTGCACCGCTCCTATCCACAAAAAGGCACTCAAAGACGGCGCAAATTTCCCCTATCCGGGTCACACCGAATACCTTGCCGCGCTGGCGGGCGTGGATGATGATGTGGTGATGATGCTAGCCTCGGATCAGCTGCGCGTTGTGCCTGCCACGATCCACATCGCACTGGATCAGGTGGCGGTGCAACTTACCCCTGTCAGCTTGCGCCAAGTGATCGAGATCACCCATGCCGGTTTACGCGACCGCTTTGGCATTGCAGCGCCGCGACTGGCAATTGCCGGCCTCAACCCCCACGCAGGCGAAGGCGGCACCATGGGCCAGCAAGAAATTGTCTGGATCACGCCCCTGATCGAGCAGATGAAAACCGAAGGTTTTGATCTCGCAGGTCCACTGCCTGCTGATACCATGTTCCACGCCGCCGCCCGAACGCAATATGACGCGGCCATTGCGATGTATCATGACCAAGCGTTAATCCCGATCAAGACGCTGGATTTCGATCAAGGTGTGAATGTCACACTGGGCTTGCCGTTTATCCGCACATCACCTGACCATGGCACCGCCTTTGACATCGCTGGCAAGGGCATCGCCAACCCGACAAGCATGATCTGTGCGATCCGCATGGCATATGAAATGGCCCAGAGCGCATGAGTACCATTGATTCCCTGCCGCCACTACGCGACGTGATTGCCACGCACGAATTGTCCGCCCGAAAATCGCTGGGGCAGAATTTCCTGTTGGACTTGAACCTCACCGCCAAGATTGCGCGCCAAGCCGGAGACCTTACCGGATGCGATGTACTTGAAATCGGCCCAGGACCCGGTGGGCTGACGCGCGGACTGCTCTCCGAAGGAGCGCGCCATGTGCTTGCGATCGAAAAAGACCCGCGCTGCCTGCCCGCGCTGGCTGAGATTGCCGCGGCCTATCCCGATCGTTTGACCGTTATGGAAGGCGATGCGCTTGAGATTGACCCGCTTGAACATCTAACGCCACCCATCCGCGTTGCCTCCAACCTGCCCTATAACGTCGGTACAGAACTGCTGGTGCGCTGGCTGACCCCGCCCACATGGCCGCCGTTCTGGCAAAGCCTGACGCTGATGTTCCAACGCGAAGTGGCCGAGAGGATTGTCGCCAAGCCGGGGTCCAAAACCTATGGGCGTCTGGCCCTGTTGTCGCAATGGCGCGCGGATGCACAGATCGTGATCCAACTGCCCCCCGAAGCCTTTACACCGCCGCCAAAAGTCTCTTCTGCGGTGGTGCATTTAACAGCCCTGTCCGAGCCGCGTTTTCCCGCTGATCCTGCCGTGTTGAACCGCGTTGTTGCCGCTGGGTTCAATCAGCGCCGCAAAATGTTACGTGCCTCTCTCAAAGGTGTTGCACCCAACATCGAAGACCGCCTGATCGCCGCAGGCATCAAACCAACGGAGCGGGCCGAACAAGTGCCGCTGGAAGCCTTTTGCGCCCTTGCACGCGAAGTAGCAAAGACGTGAAACACCTTGCGGCACTGCTGATGTTGGTGCTTCTTGCAGCCTGTGGCACGAAAACCCCCAGCCAGGGCACAGAGGCCCAAATCACTGCCCTAGCCGCAACAATCCGCAACATGTCCCCTCTGGTTGACCCGGCTGAAGCCTCTCGCGCCGCCCATGTCGCCTACAGTGCAACCTATCAACTGGCACGTGCCTACCAAATCACCGATCCCGCGCTGGTTCACAACGCCAAGGTCAACGCGGGCAAGAAACCGAGGGGGCTGTGTTATCATTGGGCAGAAGACATGCAGGCGCTGCTGGATGCAGAGGGTTTCACAACAATTGGCACCGCCCGTGCAATTGCAAACACGGGCAAGAACTATTTCATCGAACACAGCACCGTTGTGATCACTGTCAAAGGTGCGCCGATGAAAACGGGAATTGTGGTTGATCCATGGCGCTATGCCGGTACCTTGTTCTGGGCCCCGGTGCGCGAGGACACACGATATGCTTGGAAGCTCCGCGAAGACGTGTTGCGGGCACGCGGGCAGATTAGATACATTCAGCGCACCGTAGGCGCGCTGGCTCCGCCCCCAACAGAGTAACCGGAAATGAAAAAGCCCCACATGATGCGGGGCTTTGCTTATTCTGCGGCTTCAGGCTGGTCGCTGCCACCGTTGCCATCACTTTCAGGTTTCGGTTTGGGTTTGCGCCGCGGCGCACGCTTTGGCTTGGGTTTACTTTCAGGTGTTTCCACCAGCCCGCTGTCGCCGTCCGCCTCTTTGGCAACGGGGGCTACATCAGGCTGCGGTGCCTCTGCGGGATCAGGGCTTGCCTGCGGTGTATCCTGCTGGGGTGCGGTGGGCTGGTTGCCCTCACGCTCCTGACGTTCCGCGCGTTCGCGATCACGCTCGATCTGGCGTTCGCGGTTCTGGCGCTCTTGTTCTTCGCGGCGTTGGTCCATCTCGCGCTGCGCTTCCGAAAGCAAGCGCAGATAATGCTCCGCATGCTGTTGGAAATTCTCGGCTGCAACGCGGTCGTTGGAAAGCTGCGCATCGCGGGCAAGCTGATTGTATTTCTCAATCACCTGACCGGGGGTGCCACGCACCTTGCCCTCGGGGCCGGAGCTGTCAAAGACACGATTGACGACATTGCCGCCCTGCTGATTGTTATTGCGGTTGCGGTTATTCTTGGACCGGGACCGTGATCTGGTAGATTTCATGAAGGGATATCAGCCTTTGGTGCTGTTTCACTTGGTGAACCGATTTGCGATTGAACGCAGGCAGCATCGGTCATTTGAATTAGGGCAAGAGCCACGAATTGTTGGGCATAAGCCGCGCGGGACCGCCAAAAGCATCCACCGCTGCAACACCTGTGAATAACCACGGGAGGCACGCTACGGCAAGAGTAAAGTCACGCTATTTGTGGAAAAGACGCATCAAAGTGCGAAATTATGCCGGTTGTCCGGCGGTAATGACCCGCGCCCGACCGTCAAGATCATGCGACAGATCCACCCGCGCCCAACCGGAGTTGCGGAAAATCTCTGCAACCGACGTACCCTGTTGCCAACCGATTTCGACCATCACACGGCCCTGCGCTGTCAGAAAACCCTGCGCTTGTGCAGCGATGATGCGGTAGGCTGACAGGCCATCCAAACCATCAGTGAGCGCCATATGCGGTTCGTGATCGCGCAATTCAGGTGCCACATGTGCCATCTCGCCTTTCGCCAGATACGGCGGGTTTGCTACGATCAGATCAAAACGTCCCTGAACCTGCGCAAACCAGTCGGACTGATAAATGTCCGCGCGCGCCTGCACACCGTGCAACACAGCATTGGCGCTGGCTTGCAGGCAGGCCCCTTCCGACAGGTCCACACCTACACCATAAGCATCATGCCGTTCGGCCAACAAACTGACAAGAATACACCCCGATCCCGTGCCAAGATCGAGTACACGGTCAAACGGCTGGCTGAGGGCCAGATCAATCAATGTTTCGGTTTCCGGTCTGGGATCAAGCACCTCACGGCTGATCTTGAAATCACGCCCATAAAAGGCGCGACTACCAACCAGATGGGAAACCGGCACCCGCACCGCCCTGAGTGCGATCAAATGTTCGTAGCGCTCCGCAATTTCCGGCGCGATTTCCTCGGGCGCGATCAAGGTAACACGCGCCGCATCAACCGAGGCCGCATGGGCCAGCAACAGACGCGCATCCCGCGCAGGGTCCGACACCCCCGCCGCACGCAAGCGCGAGGCCGCAGCCGCCATCGCTTGCGCAGCCGTACTCAAAGGTTCATCTCTGCCATCAGACGGGCTTGGGCATCTGCTGTCAGCGCATCCACAATTTCATCCAGATCTCCCTGCATGATGGCATCAAGCCGATACAGCGTGAGGTTGATCCGGTGATCCGTCAGCCGTCCTTGCGGGAAATTATAAGTCCTGATCCGCTCCGAGCGGTCCCCCGACCCGACTTGCGAGGCCCGATCCGCAGAGCGTTCATCATCAATGCGGGAGCGTTCCATGTCATAAAGTCGCGCTTTCAGCACCTGCATCGCCTTGTCACGGTTGCGGTGTTGGGATTTCTCGGAGGAGGTGACAACCAGCCCTGTGGGAATATGCGTGATCCGCACAGCAGAATCAGTTGTGTTCACATGCTGCCCCCCCGCGCCAGAAGATCGCATCGTATCAATTCGCAGATCGTTCGGATTGATCTCGATGTCGACGTCTTCGGCCTCTGGCAGAACAGCAACGGTGGCCGCTGAGGTATGGATACGCCCCTGTGATTCTGTGCTCGGCACCCGTTGCACCCGATGCACGCCACTTTCGAATTTGAGACGCGCAAAAACATTCTGCCCGGTGATATGCGCCACAACCTCTTTCACGCCACCAAGTTCGGTCATCTGTTCTTCGATCAAATCGAAGCCCCATCCCTTCGCCTCGCAGTAACGCTGGTACATACGCAACAGATCAGCAGCGAACAATGCAGCCTCATCCCCCCCCGTTCCGGGCCGTATTTCAAGCATCGCAGGTTTTGCGTCTGCCGCGTCCTTGGGCAAAAGCGCGATTTGCAATGCTGCTTCGACTTTTGGTAATGCAGCTTTCAGCGCAGGTACTTCTTCCTGTGCCAGCTCGGCCATTTCCGGATCTGCCAACATCGCTTCGGCCTCTTCCAGATCGCCAAGCAACTGACGATAGGCGTCAATTTGTTCAACAACGGGGCGCAAGTCACTGTATTCTTTTGCCAATGCCGCAAAATCAGCCCCGTCTGACCCAACTGACATCGACGCTTCCAGAAACTGAAAGCGCTGCGAAATCTGTTCAAGGCGGTCCATGGGTATCATCGCCGCATGATGTCGCTGATGGAAAGGCTTTGGTCAAGGGCCGCTTCGTGTTATAATCGGGCTATGAAACGCTTGATCTTTCTAGCCAGTATGATGGCCCTGCCCGCCTTTGCCGATGCGACCTATCCAAGCGGCAAGACGGTTGATTGCTATTGCACGGATCGCAACCACAACCGGATCGAACTGGGTGAAACCATCTGCCTGAATGTCGGCGGACGGATGTTCATGGCACAATGCCAGATGTCACTCAATGTACCAATGTGGCGTGAAGTACAGGAAGGATGCCTGTCTTCCTCACTCGACAGCAGCGATCCAGCCTTTAACCCGCTTGGCGTTTACCCCAAGATCTGATTTGCCAAAGCGCAGGCGTGCATTGATTTCAAGGTAGCGGATGTCGCCGTCCTCGACCAAACCGTCATAGACCCCAATGGTCGTATAGTCGGGGAAGCCAAACACCCGTGACCGTGTGATATAGGTGATCTGTCCCTGCTCAACGCTTCCTGCAAGGCGCGTGGTGCGAGGTGTTGCCATGGCTACAGCATCAAGTTGAGCGAGTTTGTCCTTGCCCGCACCTGAAACCGGCTCGCGCCAGACAAACCCGCCCGCAGAGGGTTTTTCGCCCATACCTGACGGGTAGGCCTGTTTGTGCCAGTGGTCAGGGTCAGATGGTGCCAGACGCACATAGGCCAAAGGCACCAACACAACGCATAGAATGATCCAGAATGCCATGCGGCTGTTCCTTTTGCTCATTTTAACCCACTAACGGTAGGCAACACCCGGTAAGACGCATAGCATTTCATACAGGATATTTGCCCCCGTCAGCGCGGTATTTCCGCTGGTGTCATAGGGCGGCGAGACCTCGACAAGATCACCACCAACGATATTCAGCCCCTTAAAGGCACGGATCAATTCCAATGCTTGCGGCGTTGTTAACCCACCGATTTCGGGCGTTCCCGTCCCAGGCGCATACGCAGGATCAAGGCTGTCGATATCATAGGTGAGATAGACAGGCACATCGCCAATATCACGCCGGATTTCCGCGCCCAAGGTCGCAAGGCTGCGTCCCCACAACTCTTGCGCGGGGAATTGCTGAAAGCCCCAACCGGCGGCCTCTGCAAAATCTTCTGCCGAATAGCCTGTGCCGCGCAAACCGATCTGGTAGGTCTTTGCGGGCAAGATCAATCCTTCTTCATAGGCACGGCGAAACACGGTGCCGTGGGCCTCTTTCTCGCCGAACATCTCGTCGTTCACATCCGCATGGGCATCCACATGGATCAACGCCACCGGCCCGTGCCGTTTTGCCATTGCCCGTAGTATCGGCAGTGTGATCGAATGATCGCCCCCAATCGCCAACGGCATCGCATCTGAGGTGAGGATTGCCTCATAACTCTCTGCAATTATGCGCAAACTATCACTCAGCGAAAAGGTGTTGATAGCCAGATCACCAATATCTGCCACTTGCAAACTGTCAAAAGGTGCCGCGCCTGTCCCAAGGTTATAGGGGCGCAGCATGGCCGATTCTGCACGCACTTCCTTGGGGCCGAACCTTGTGCCGGATCGCCATGAGGTGCCGATATCCAACGGAATGCCCAAAACGGCGACATCCAATCCCTTGAGGTCATTCACCGACGGCAAACGCATGAAGGTATTCGGCCCCGAGAAACGCGCCAGATCATTGCCGCTGATCGGTTGGTTTTTGGTGCTCATGTGGTCCTCATCCGGTGGCCCAATAGACATAGTATTTCGGTCGCAACATGGGCACCTGCAATCGCTGTGGCCCCTGTCGTGTCAAACGGCGGCGATACTTCGACCACGTCACCGCCAACAATGTTGATCCCTGCCAGATCGCGCAGCATGATCGCGGCTTGCGCCGAGGTCAGCCCCCCCCAGACCGGCGTGCCCGTTCCCGGCGCAAAGGCGGGATCAAGCGCGTCTATGTCCCAAGTCAGATAGCAGGGATTGTCCCTTAAAACGGACTTGATCTTGGCCACGGCTGCTTGTGGGCCTTTCTCATGCACCTCGCGCGCATCTATTGTCGTAACACCCAAGGTATCGGGGTTTGTTGTTCTGATTCCAACCTGCACGGAGGTCGCTGGATCAACAATCCCCGACTTCACCGCCTTATAGAACATCGTGCCATGATCAATCCGTTCCATATCATCATCCGGCCATGTATCCGAATGAGCATCGAACTGTAACAAGCTGATAGGGCCGTATTTTTCCGCGTAAGCCTTTAAGATCGGAAAGCTGATATAATGATCCCCCCCCAAAGCGACGGAAGCCGCGCCTGCGTCCAGTATCCCCTTGATATGGGCAGTCAAAGCGGCGGGAAACTTTGACGTATGACCATAATCAAATGCCAGATCACCATAATCCGCGATGGCAAATTCGCTGAGCACGTCAAAGTCCCACCCATACGGCGGGTCAAAGGGTTGCAACGCAGATGCTTCGCGGATCGCACGTGGGCCAAGGCGCGTGCCGGAACGGTTTGTCACAGCCTGATCAAAGGGTACGCCTGTCACCGCGATGTCCACGCCGGACAAGTCTTTGGTGTAGCGGCGGCGCAGGAACGACGTCGCCCCACCAAAGGCATTTTCGAAACTCGGTCCCTTCAGATCGTCGCGGGTGAAGGCCTGATCAACCTGGCTTGCTGCATCTTCCAGACCCATCTACTTGGCCACCGGCTGGATCTGCTCGACCAATTGCGCAAAAAACGACGCCCCCACAGGAGCCAACTCATCGTTGAAGTTGTATTTAGGGTGGTGCAGCCCCGCACCCTCACCTGCGCCTAGGAACAGGTACGCACCGGGGCGCTCTTCCAGCATATAGGCAAAATCTTCGGAGCCTGCGACCTTCGGGAAGCTGTCATCGACCTTGCTGTCGCCCACAACCTTGCGTGCCACATTGGCCGCAAATGCCGCTTGGTCCGCCGCGTTAACCGTTGCGGGATACCCCGCTTCATACTCCAGTACCGCCTCAACACCATAGCTTGCGGCTTGCCCGGCGACAATTTCTGCCATCCGGCGCTTGATCAACGCCTGAACATCCTTGTCAAACGTGCGCACGGTGCCGTTGATCATCGCGGTATCAGGCACAATGTTGCTGGCAGAACCGGTATGGATCTGCGTGACCGAGACAACCTTTTCACTTGCAGAAGGCGTATTGCGGCTGACGATGGTCTGGATCGCCTGCACCATGCCACAGGCCGCAACAACCGGATCCGCCGTTTCATGGGGCATTGCGCCGTGACCACCGCGTCCGTTTACGGTGATGGTGAACATATCCACTGCTGCCATGATCGGGCCGGGAGTCGTGAAAAAAGCCCCGAACTCTGCACCGGGAAAGTTGTGGATGCCGTAGACCTCTTTGATGGCAAAACGGTCCATCATGCCTTCCTGGCACATCACCTGCGCGCCGCCACCTTCTTCTTCGGCGGGTTGGAATATCAATGCCACACGACCCGAGAAATTGCGTGTTTCGACCATATATTTTGCCGCGCCCAGTAACATCGCCGTATGCCCGTCATGCCCGCACGCATGCATCTTGCCCGGATGGGTCGAGGCATAATCAACACCCGTTTCTTCCTCGATCGGCAATGCGTCAAAATCCGCACGCAAACCCACGGTCGGTCCCTCGCCGCGACCGTTGATGATCGCGACAATCCCTGTCTGAGCGATACCGTCGTGAATTTCGTCGACGCCAAATTCCTGCAACCGTTCCTTGATGAACGCCGCTGTCTTAGGGCAATCAAAGCTCAATTCGGGGATCGTGTGCAGATGCTGGCGCCATTCGGTCATATCGGCGCTGAAATCGGCAATGCGGTTGACGATGGGCATGGGGTGGACTCCTTTAACGAGGTTGCTCAGGGTGCATCTGACACCAGACAGGACCAAGCTGCAATGCCCGACGATCTGATACACGACCGAGACGCTGGAATAGAGCGTCTGCTGGAAATCATGCGCCGCCTGCGCGACCCCGAAACGGGCTGTCCGTGGGATATCGAACAGGATTTCGCCAGTATCGCGCCTTACACGATCGAAGAAGCTTATGAGGTCGCGGACGCGATCGAGCGCGGCGATATGGCAGAGCTTGAAGGCGAACTGGGCGATTTATTGCTGCAATCGGTCTATCACACAGCAATGGGCGAAGAAGCGGGGCATTTCAGTTTTCAATCCGTGGTGCGCAATATTTCGGACAAGATGGTGGCCCGCCACCCGCATGTGTTTGGTGACGAGAATCGTGAAAAATCCGCAGAACAGCAAGTCGCGGATTGGGAAGCGATCAAGGCGACTGAACGCGCGGGCAAGGCGCAGCAAGGCACGCTGGACGGCGTTGCCGTGGGACTGCCTGCGTTGCTGCGGGCCTACAAATTGCAAAAACGCGCGGCACGGGTGGGGTTTGACTGGCCCGATACCGGTAATGTGATTGCCAAAATCACTGAAGAGGCTGCCGAACTGGTTGAAGCCCGCGACACGCTGTCCCAAACTGAAGTCGAGGAAGAATTCGGGGATTTGATGTTTGTCATGGCCAATCTGGGCCGCCATTTGGGAATTGAGCCCGAAGCCGCCCTGCGTGCCGCAAACGCCAAATTCACCCGCCGCTTCGAGGGGGTCGAAGCCCGCCTTGCCGCGATGGGCAAAACGCCGTCAGACAGTGATCTGGCCGAAATGGATGCGTTGTGGGATGCCGTCAAAGCAGACGAGCGGGCCTGCGCTGTCAAGGAATGAGCCTGCTCTTTTGTTCGCGCCCGCTTTGCCTTATCCCTGTGCCAAAAAGGACATATCATGCAGCCACGTAAAATCATTATTGATACGGATCCGGGTCAGGACGATGCCGTTGCCATTCTATTGGCACTGGCCAGCCCTGACGAGATCGAGGTGTTGGGCCTGACCTGTGTTGCTGGCAACGTACCCTTGGACCTGACCAGCAAAAATGCGCGCATCGTCTGTGAGTTGGCGGGCAAAACTGATGTAAAGGTCTTTGCCGGATGTGATCGCCCCCTGGGCCGCGAGTTGGTCACGGCAGAGCATGTGCATGGCAAGACCGGTCTTGACGGACCAAATCTGCCCGACCCTATGATGCCTTTGACTGAGGGCCACGCGGTTGATTTCATTATTGACCAACTGCGCGAACATGCCCCCGGCACCGTCACACTCTGCCCGTTGGGGCCCCTGACCAACATCGCTACAGCTTTTGAAAAAGCGCCTGACATCGTGAAACGCGTAGCCAAAATCGTGCTGATGGGGGGCGGCTACTTCGAGGGTGGCAATATCACGCCAACAGCGGAATTCAACATCTACGTTGACCCGCAAGCAGCTGATATTGTATTCAAATCCGGCGTACCGATTGTTGTCATGCCGCTTGATGTGACCCACAAGGCGCTGGTGACCAAACCCCGCAACGATGCCTTTCGAGCACTGAATACACCGGTTGGCATTGCCGTGGCCCAAATGACCGATTTCTTTGAACGCTTCGACAAGGAAAAATACGGCTCCGAAGGGGCACCATTGCATGATCCTTGTGTCACCGCCTATCTGATCAACCCCGACCTGTTCACGGGCCGCCACATCAATGTAGAGATCGAAACACAATCGGAACTCACCATGGGAATGACCGTTGCCGATTGGTGGGGCGTCACGGATCGCGCACCCAACGCCACATTCATGGGTGACATTGATGCAGACGGGTTCTTTTCATTGCTCACCGAACGACTGGGACGATTGTGAGCGCGGCCCTTACCCTTGCAAAACCGGAACATCTGGACAGGTTAGCCGCGCTTTGCGAAGCTTTTCACGCTGAAGAAGGCATCAAGCTGGACGATGACGCCCGCCGCGCTGGATTGGCACCTTTGCTGGAGGGATCGCCCTACGGTGTTGCCTATCTGATCGGACCACCGCGCGCGGCAATCGGCTATATCGTGATCTGTTTTGGCTGGTCCGTTGAATTTGGTGGTCTGGACGCAATCATCGACGAGTTATACGTGCGTCCCGGCGTGCGGGGGCGCGGCGTTGCCAGTGAGGCACTGATCGCGTTGCCAAATGCACTGTCCTCTGTCGGGTTGCGCGCCATTCACCTTGAAGTGGATCGGGACAACGCGGCAGCGATCAAACTTTACAGACGGGCCGGATTTACGCTTCGGGAGAAATACATGTTCATGTCACGCAGGCTTTGACCCTTATGCATATCCCCTTTGACAACAGCTACGCCACGTTACCTGCTGCGTTCTATACACGGCTCGAACCTACTTCAGTTCAAGACGCCAAGATGTTGGCATTTAACGATGACCTTGCATCCGTTCTGGGGATCACGGCTAGTGATATGGCGGAAGCAGCGCAGGTTTTCGGCGGTAATATAGTACCTGAAAACGCGACACCGCTGGCTCAGCTTTATGCCGGGCACCAGTTCGGCAGCTTCAATCCACAACTGGGTGATGGCCGTGCGATTTTACTGGGCGAGGTCATCGGCACAGACGGCATCCGCCGTGATATCCAGCTCAAAGGTTCCGGTCCGACACCCTATTCGCGCATGGGGGACGGCCGTGCATGGCTTGGGCCGGTTCTGCGCGAATATGTGGTGTCCGAGGCAATGCATGCGCTGGGTATCCCCACCACCCGCGCACTGGCAGCCGTATCAACGGGCGAACAGATCTGGCGCGAACAAGGTGCCCTGCCCGGCGCGATTCTGACCCGTGTGGCCCTAAGCCACCTGCGGGTTGGCACCTTTCAGGTGTTTGCCCATCGCGGTGAGGTCGAGAACCTCAAAACGCTTACCAATTATGCGATCCAGCGACATTATCCGGATGCCGAAGGCCCCATGGACCTGCTTCGGGCCGTTTGTGCCGCACAAGCTGATCTGGTGACACAGTGGATGTCTGTCGGGTTTATCCACGGCGTGATGAACACCGACAATTGTTCCATCGCAGGTGAAACGATCGACTACGGGCCTTGCGCGTTCATGGATGCCTTCCATCAAAACCGTGTGTTCAGCTCAATTGACCAACAGGGCCGCTATGCCTTTGGCGCACAACCGGGCATAGCGGTCTGGAATATGGCGCAACTGGCCACCAGCCTTGTTCAGCAGATGCAGGACAAAGACGCAGCCATCGAGGAAGCCACCGAGATCGTACATGCCATGCCGGAGCTGTTGGAAAACGGCTGGCGAAACCGCTTTGCCGCAAAGATCGGCATTTCGACGTCACAACCCGAAGACACCCCCTTGATCGAAGAGCTTTTGGGCCTCATGCAAGCCGATGGTGCCGATTTTACAAATACGTTCCGTGCACTTTGCGAACAGGATGCCCGGGACCAGTTTACGAACCGCGACGCCTTTGATGTCTGGTCAGAAAAGTGGCAGGCGCGCGTAACTTCCGAGCCTGACGTGAAAGCACTCATGAGCCGGGCCAATCCCGCAGTCATACCGCGCAATCACAGAATCGAACAGATGATTGACGCTGCCGTTGCGGGCGACATGGCCCCCTTTGAGCGTCTGATGAAAGCCCTAGCGACGCCATATGCTGAAACCGATCCCGACTTGTCGCGCCCGCCAAGCCAGCAAGAGATCGTACCGGCCACTTTTTGTGGCACTTAAAAACTTAAACGACGCCCGGTTTGCGGTTGATCATATAAATGCCGCTGGCCACCAGAACCAACGCGCCCCAGACAGATGGTGCCACGTCTTCTGCCAGCAGGAGCCAGCCTAACAAGACCGAAAAGACCGGCGATAGAAAGCTGAAGGAGGCCACAGACGAGGCCGGATAGATAGTCATCAACCAGAACCACACCAGAAATCCGAGACTGGCGATAAAGATGATCTGGAACAGCAAGGCAGCGATGTGAATCGGCTGAATGTCGCGGATCATCGGACCCAGAAACGGCGCGATCAGAAGCAAGATCGGCGCAGAGACCAATATCTGAAACATCAACTGCTGCGCAGGCGGCACAGCGGAAAGTGGCGTGGACCGAACGCAAACCACAATCGCAGCCCAGCAAAGGGCAGAGGCCAGCGCAAGAAGATCCCCTGCCCAGCTGACCTCGCCACCGCTGCGATCCGCCAAAGCAAGTGCGACCCCCGACATCGCCATAACCAGACCGATCACCTTGAGACGCGTCAGCCGCTCACCGGGGAAATAGACATGTGCAATCAGCGACAGCCAGACGGGCATCGAGTAAAAAATGACCGAGGCCCGGCTGACCGTGGTGATGTCCAGCGCAGTAAAAAGGAACATGAATTCAAGACTAAAGAACAAGCCAGCGGCAATCCCGCCTGCCCAGGCATTGCGCGGCACTTTGAAGCTGACACCGCGCAACTGCATCCAGATCAGCAGCACAACCACCGCACCGGCAGAGCGCAACCCGGCTTGAAAAACAGGCGAAAAACCACCCGATGCGACTTTGATTACAACCTGATTAAACGCCAGATGCAGCGCAAAGGCGATCAACGCGGCGGCACCAAATGTGTCGATATGATCCTTGCGCTCCATCCCGTCAGGAAGGCCAAGGGGCAGCACACTGTCAACGTGTAAATCGGCAAAGTTGATACCGCTTGGCCTAATTTCCCCTCGTGGCCCGCGCAAAACATGCCAAAGTGGCGTTAACGACTCATAAAACAGGGGGATGATCCAAATGAGCTTGATGAAAACACTGGCCAAGGTGGCCATTGGTGTGGCGGTGGCAAAAGGTGCCAATTCGATGATGAAAAACGCCAGCAGCAATCGATCCGCTGGCGCAGGCGGCGGGCTGGGCGGCTTGCTTGGCGGACTGATGGGGGCTGGCACAGGTGCGGCCGGTGGCTCCCAACCCCACGGCGGCGCGCACAGCCCTGCGGGCGGCTTGCAGGATATGCTGGGCGGTTTGCTAGGCGGCAGTGGCGGTGCGGGTGGCGCAATGCCCGGTGGCTTGGGCGGCTTGCTTGAGCAACTTGGCGGCGGCGGCGCACAAAGCGGTGGTGGCGGTGGTCTGGGTGGCCTTCTGGGCGGTCTGGCCGGTGCTGCGGGCGCAGGTGGCTTGTTGGGTGGCGCAAGCGCTGCCGTGCAAAAACGTCCTGCCAGCAACAACCACGATTTTGGTGCCGTGCTGAATTCACAGTTTGATTCCACGCCCGAACCCGAGATTGAGCCATCTCAAGATCAGGAAGCCGCAGCGGGTTTGATGCTTGCAGCGATGATCCAAGCGGCGAAATCAGACGGCACGTTTGATCAGGCCGAGAAAGACAAATTACTCAGCCAGTTGGGTGATGTCGATGCAGAGGAAGCCGCCTTTGTGCAGGCGCAGTTGCAAGCGCCCGTTGATGTAGACGCACTCGTGCGCGAGACGCCAAACGGGATGGCAGCGCAGGTCTATGCGATGTCGCTGCTCGGGATTGATCTGGATACGCAGCAAGAGGCGCAGTACCTCAACAAGCTGGCGCAGGGTTTTGGAATGAAACCAGCCGAAGTAAACGACATCCACGCACAAATGGGTATGCCGTCTCTTTACACCTGAATAATACTAAGAAACAAAGATATACGCCCCGAAGTTCAGTCGGGGCGTTTTTCGTTTACTTCGGCTTTTCGCAGTCGGATGATCACCCAAACCAGAAAAAGCGCCAGCGCAAAGGGGGGCATCCAGATCGCCGCCAAATCCCCTAGAAACCAATCATGCGCAGTGACCGGACGGCATCGTCCTCCGGTCGGGTTCATGCACATTTTCGACATCAGCGACGCAAAAGCAGGTGGCACAATCAGCAAGAGCGCCACCAATGGATACAGGAAAGCAATGACGGTCTTGCGCATTAGGCCGCCTTTTGGCCGCCACCGCCGCCGCCACGCCGGCGGTTACGACCGCCACCTGGCTTGCCGGCACCCTGCCCGCCACCACCGCCGCCTTGCGGACGACCGCCACCGCCGCCGCCCGGGCGGCCACCACGGCCACGGCCACGCTGTTGCTTCGGCTTTTGCTCGATCTCGGCCCCTTCCCACGGACGGCCAGAGGCCACGGGGATACGGATTTTCATGACCTTCTGGATGGCAATGAATTCGCCCATTTCATCCGGTGCGCAGAATGCAATTGCCGCGCCGTCTTTGCCCGCACGCGCAGTGCGGCCAATCCGGTGGACATAATTGTCCGGCACATTGGGCAGATCATAGTTGTAGACATGCTTTACATCCGGAATATCCAGACCGCGCGCGGCCACATCTGTAGCCACCAAGACCTTGATTTCACCGGACTTAAATCCGGCAATTGCACGGTCTCTCTGGCCTTGGGATTTGTTGCCGTGAATGGAGGCCGCGTTAAACCCTGCCTTGACCAGCGTCTTCATCAGCTTTTCGGAGCCGTGTTTCGTGCGACCAAAAACCAGCGCCCGTTCGTCTTTGTGCTTGGACAGCAACTCCTGCAACAGTGCCGTTTTCTCGGCCTTGGCAATGAAATGCACTTCCTGCGTGACCTTGTCCGCCGCCTTGCCCGGAGGGGACACTTCAACGCGGATCGGGCTGGTCAAATAGGTGCTGGCAATCTCGTTCATCAACTTTGGCATCGTGGCCGAGAACAGCATGGTCTGGCGTTCTTTCGGCATTACGGAGGAGATTTTACGCAGATCATGGATAAACCCCATGTCGAGCATTTGATCCGCCTCGTCGAGCACAAGGAACGTGGTTTCGTTCAATTTCACCGCGCGGCGATCCATCAAATCCAGCAAACGGCCCGGTGTTGCCACCAGAATATCGACGCCCCGGTCCAGGCGGTTGATCTGTGGATTGATCGACTGACCACCCACGACCATCTGCGCCTTGATCGGCGTACCTTCACAAAACCCCTTGAGGTTCTGCATGATCTGTTGCGCCAGTTCGCGTGTCGGGGCCAGCACAAGGGCGCGGACCGATTTTTGCGAGGGGCGCTTTGGATCACGCATCATCTGCGCAATCAACGGCACACCAAAGGCAGCGGTTTTACCCGTACCTGTCTGGGCCAGCCCCATAACATCGCGCCCGTTCAGCGCGTGTGGAATGGCCTGTTTCTGGATTGGTGTCGGGTCTTTCAGACCCATTTCATTCAGGCGCGCCACCAGTTTCGGTGGCAGGTCCATCATGTCAAAATCGCTCATATATATCTTTCTGCGCGCAGAAAATGCCCACACGCCATCATTCAAAGGCACCGTCTAGGCGCCCGTAGGGTCACGCAAAACCAGATCGCAAGTGCGGGCCATATGCCACACACCTGTCTGCAAGCGTTTCGCCCCACGCGTGATCTTGGGAACATCAGCGGGCCTATGGAAGCCGGACCATCTTTGGATCAGGCACTGCTCACGCGGCAGAAGGCATCGCTGGTACTGCAGATGGGGCACCCGCACGCATAAGTCAACAGCAGCCAGCATATCGGGTGGCACCGTGCCGGAAATGCCGCTACATCGTTTGCAACTTACGGGACCGGATGCGCGACATGGCAAACTCCATTATCAAACGTTGCGAGGACATGGGCCTGCGCATGACAGGCCAGCGCCGCATCATCGCGCAGGTGATTGGCGAGAGCGACGACCACCCCGACGTCGAAGAATTGTACAAACGCGCCTCGGACCGCGACGCAGCGATTTCAATCGCCACGGTTTACCGCACCGTGAAACTGTTTGAAGAGGCTGGTATCCTTGACAAGCTGGAGTTCGGTGACGGGCGCGCACGCTATGAAGACGCAGAGCGCGACCACCACGACCACCTAATAGATATGAACTCGGGCGAGGTTATCGAATTTGTGGATGCCGAGATAGAAGCGCTGCAGGAACGGATCGCGCAAAAGCTGGGCTATGAGTTGCGCGGTCATCGGTTGGAGCTATACGGCGTTCCCATCAAGAAACAACAGAGCTAGGGCGCGCCATGGATAACATACGCGGCGCAACCTTGATGGTGCTGGCCATGCTCGGCTTTGCCATTGAGGACATGTTTATCAAGCTGCTTGCCGGTGTGGTCAGCGTCGGGCAAATCCTTGTGATGCTCGGCATTGGCGGTTCCGTGGTGTTTGGCGGTGTCGTTCTGGCCCAAGGCAAATCCCTGTTTTCACGCGACATGCTGACCTTGCCCATCGCCCTGCGTGCCTTGGGTGAAATGATCGGCACGGTTTGTTTTGTTTCGGCCATCGTGCTCACGCCCATTTCCAGCGCCTCTGCGATTTTGCAGGCCACTCCACTTGTTGTCACGTTAGGTGCTGCGCTGTTTCTGGGCGAACCTGTGGGCTGGCGGCGCTGGAGCGCGATTATTGTGGGTCTTATGGGTGTTCTACTAATCATCCGCCCCGGCATGGACAGCTTTCAGGTATTGTCACTGCTGGCTGTGGGCGCGGTGTTTTGTCTGGCTTTACGGGATCTGTCCACGCGCCGCGTACCCGCGACGATTTCAAGCATGCAACTCAGCTTTCTGGGCTTTGTCGTGATCATCCCCGCAGGCCTTTTGCTGATGCAGGCCACCGGCACACCGCCCGCCATGTTGCAAGGCGTTGAATGGGTCTATTTCTTTAGCGCCATGACCATCGGCTTGTTCGCCTACTACGGCATCGTAGCGGCCATGCGCGTCGGTGAGGTCAGCTTTGTCACGCCCTTCCGCTATGCCCGCCTGTTATTCGCTTTGGTGATCGGGGTTGCGGTTTTCGACGAATCCCCCGATGCGCTAACCCTGATCGGTGCCGCGATCATCGTGGCTTCCGGCATCTATACCGTCTGGCGCGAACGCCGTGTGGCAGTGGTAGCGTAAACACTGCGCCTGCACCTTTCGCCGCGCCGCGCCACGCGCTAAGACGCAAACAACGCCCACCAAAGGATGCATCCCATGAGCACAATCATTGATATTCACGCCCGCGAAATCCTCGACAGCCGTGGCAACCCGACAGTCGAAGTCGACGTGATCCTTGAGGATGGCACAATGGGCCGTGCCGCGGTGCCATCAGGGGCATCCACAGGTGCCTATGAGGCAGTGGAAAAACGGGATGGCGACAAAGCCCGCTACATGGGCAAAGGAGTTCTGGAAGCTTGCGGCGCTGTAAACGGAGAGATTGCCGAGGCGCTTGTCGGCATCGACGCTGCCGAACAGGTCGAAATCGACGAAATCATGATCGAGTTGGACGGAACCGAAAACAAATCCCGTCTGGGTGCAAATGCTATCCTCGGAGTCTCCCTTGCCGCTGCAAAAGCCGCTGCAGAATATTGCACGCAGCCTTTGTACCGTTACGTCGGCGGCACCTCGGCCCGTGTCTTGCCTGTCCCGATGATGAACATCATCAATGGCGGCGAACATGCAGACAACCCCATCGACATTCAGGAATTCATGATCATGCCGGTATCTGCGGATAATATCCGCGACGCCGTGCGCATGGGCGCAGAAGTCTTCCACACGCTGAAAGGCGAATTGTCTGCAGCAGGCCTTTCCACCGGAATCGGTGATGAAGGTGGATTCGCGCCAAACATCAGCTCTACACGTGATGCTCTCGATTTTGTTTTGAAATCTATCGAAAAGGCTGGGTATAAGCCGGGCGAGGATATGTATCTGGCACTGGACTGCGCCGCGACGGAATACTTCAAGGACGGCAAGTATGTCCTTTCTGGCGAAGGCAAAACCCTGTCTTCGGACGAGAATGTTGCCTATCTTTCCGCGCTGGTAAATGATTACCCCATCATCTCCATTGAAGACGGCATGTCTGAAGATGACTGGGACGGCTGGAAGGCCCTGACCGATGCGTTGGGGGCAAAGGTGCAACTGGTTGGCGACGATCTGTTTGTGACCAACCCTGCCCGCCTTGCGACAGGCATCCAGCGCGGCAGCGCCAATAGTATGCTAGTCAAGGTTAACCAGATTGGCACGCTGACCGAAACGCTCAAAGCTGTTGATATGGCCCACCGTGCCGGTTTCACCAATGTCATGTCGCACCGCTCCGGCGAAACAGAGGACGCAACCATCGCCGACCTCGCCGTGGCAACCAACTGTGGCCAGATCAAAACCGGATCACTGGCGCGTTCCGACAGGCTGGCAAAGTATAACCAGTTGATCCGCATCGAAGAAATGCTGGGCGAAACTGCTGAATATGCGGGTCGCAGCATCCTGCGTGGCTGAGCGGTCGACAATCACACCGGTCACCACCGCGAGCGATCTTGCGGCGGTGACGCGTCTGTGCTGGGCCTATCGCGACTTCCTGCTGGCCAATTCAGAGATCGACCGACAGATCACCGAAACCTTTTATCCGGTGCAGAAATATACCGCGTTAATGGTAGATCTGGCGCAGATACATGCGCGCCCGAGCGGCATCATCCTGCTGGCTAAAGATGCAGGCGGGGTTCCTCTGGGCTGCGGCATGACGTATGCCCTCGATTCGCAAACCTCTGAAATAAAACGCGTCTTTGTGAGCGAGGCTGGCCGTGGGACAGGTATCGCGACACGTCTATGCGAGGCACTGATGGACCAAGCCCGCGAAGACGGTTTCAGCCGTGTTGTGCTGGACACGTCGCGCAGCCTTGCCGGTGCGCAACGGCTCTATGACAAGCTCGGCTTTGCACAACGCGACGCCTATCAGCCAATTCCGCCGGATGTTCTGCCTGAACTGCTGTTCTACGAAAAAATGCTATAACTGCGACGGCACACTGACCGTGCCGCCACCCACTGCTGCCCGCACGCCCGTTGTGCTGGCACAGGACGTCGGCAAGCCCCGCGCGACACGTACAGCGAGATAGGCAAAGGCCTGTGCCTCAAGCATATCACCATCTAGTCCGATGTCCTCGATCGGGACCACCGGACAGTCCAGACTGACAGCCAGCATTTGCATTAACACGGGATTACTACGCCCGCCCCCCGTGACCAACACGCGGGATGGCAGGCGGGGGCAATGCTGCATCGCTTCGGCCACACCCGCCGCGCACATCGCCGTAAGGGTCGCGGCGGCATCGGCATCCGACAATTCGCCAACCAGCGCCACCATTTCCGCAAAATCGTTTCGATCCAGCGACTTGGGTGGGATGCGCGCGAAATAGGGTTCCGCCAGAAACAACTCTAGCGCACCCTGTTCGACCTCGCCCTTTGCCGCCAGTTTGCCGCCCTCGTCAAACGGCAACCCCAGACGCGCTTGCATCAAATCATTCAGCGGCGCATTGGCAGGTCCGGTATCGAACGCCAACAATGCGCCTTCGTCCTCTGGCCGCACCTGCGCGGGATCAACCCACGTAAGGTTGCCCACGCCACCAAGGTTGAGGAATGCGACCGGTTTCGTGATCCCCGCATATCTCGCGCAGGCATGGTGGAAAAACGGCGCAAGGGGCGCGCCTTCTCCGCCCATTTCAACATCCGCACTGCGAAAGTCCCAGACCACAGGCACACCTAGATGATCCGCCAGAACAGCCCCGTCACCAACCTGTAACGTGCCCTGGCCGCGGGGCGCATGCGCGAGTGTTTGGCCATGAAATCCGATCAGATCAATTTCATTAAATTGTGCCAGCAGCTCGATATGCGCAGTCTCGACAACTTGCGCTGCGGCGCGCACTTCCTCGCCTTGCCATTTACCGAAACCTGCCGCGATGACTTGCCTTTGCTGAGATGAATACGAGCAATACGCAGACGCCCCGAACGAGACTATGTCGCGCCCGTCCGTCACCAGCACGGCCGCGTCCACACCATCAAGAGAGGTGCCCGACATCGCGCCCAATGCACGCAACGGACCTTCTTTGCTGATCGCCCTGCTCATATCGCCCCACCTCGTTTGCGGGCCTTTCCCTTAGCGGCCCTTGCGCCTATAGATGCCCCGCAAACATGAGGCGAGGCAAGCAATATGACCTACCATCCCAAATCGGAATTCATCGCAGTGATGATGGAGCGCGGCTTTTTGGCCGATTGCACCGATTATCAAGGGCTTGACGAGGCGATGTTGAAAGGCGGCATGCCAGGGTACATCGGTTTTGATGCTACGGCAAAATCGCTGCATGTGGGGTCTCTGATACAGATCATGATGCTGCGCTGGTTGCAGAAAACCGGGGGCAAGCCGATCACCCTGATGGGCGGCGGCACAACCAAGGTGGGTGATCCGTCCTTTCGCGCGGACGAGCGCCCTTTGCTGGGGCCGGAACAGATCGACGAGAACATCGCGGGTATCAAGAAAGTCTTCAGCGCTTACCTGACCTATGGCGATGGCCCGACCGATGCGATGATGATCAACAACGCCGAATGGCTGGATGATCTGAACTACCTCGATTTCCTGCGCGACATCGGGCGGCATTTCTCGATCAACCGGATGCTGTCATTTGAAAGCGTTAAGTCCCGGCTGGACCGCGAGCAGTCGCTGAGCTTCCTCGAGTTCAACTACATGATCCTGCAAGCCTATGATTTCATGGAGCTTCACCGCCGCTATGGCTGCATCCTGCAAATGGGCGGCTCTGACCAGTGGGGCAACATCGTTAACGGTATCGACCTCACGCGCCGGGTGATCGACGGTGAGGTTTACGGGCTGACATCACCCCTGTTGACCACCTCGGATGGCAAGAAAATGGGAAAGTCGCAATCGGGCGCGATTTGGCTGAACGGCGACATGCTTAGCCCTTATGAGTTCTGGCAGTTCTGGCGCAACACGACAGACGCTGATGTGGGGCGCTTTCTGAAACTCTACACCGAATTGCCTGTGGATGAATGTGAGAGACTGGGTGCGCTGGAAGGTGCTGAAATCAACGAAGCCAAAATACGTTTAGCCAATGAAGTCACAGGCTTGCTGCACGGCGCTGAAGCTGCACAAGCCGCCGAAGCGACTGCACGCGAAGTGTTCGAGAAAGGCGGCGTGGGTGACGATCTGCCAACATTGGTATTGTCCACCGCAGACGTTGGTGATGGCATATCGATCGTGCAGTTGTTGGTGAAATCGGGTCTGGCAGGCTCCGGCAAAGAGGCCAAGCGCCTGATCTCCGAAAACGGGGCAAAGATAGACGACGCACCTTTGACGGACGCAGGTATGATGCTCGACGTTGCCGCTCTGTCACGTCCAATCAAGCTGAGTGCAGGCAAGAAACGTCACGCCTTAGTGCAAATCGGTTAACCCGGTTTTTACTTTACGTTAACCAAAAGTGGGCTTCATCGGCGCATGTTCGATGAAGCCCGCCTGCCCGATCATGCGTTGATGCAGGACCCTGCCTTTGCAGTGGCCTTGCGGATCTGTGGTCAAAAGCCGGTCATCCTATCCGGCGGGCTGATCTTGCTTGTGCGGCGGGTTGCGGGCGTAAAAATCACAATGCTGCCGCGCGCCCCTGTTCCGGATGATCTGTGGGGCAAATTGCGGCAAGCAAAGCTACAATCATGCCCCATTCTGTTGTCACCCGATACCCCTTGCCAAATGCCGTTTGGCCTGCGTCTACGCGCTCCGCGCCGCCTTGCATGGCTCACCCTTTGCAAAAGTCTTGAACAGCAACGGGGCCAATTACATCAAAAATGGCGTAACCAGCTCCGCAAAGCGGAACAGAGCGCAATTGCGGTAACTTGTTACCCCCTCGCTGTGGATCAAAGCGACGAGATTGTAAAACTGGAAACGGCCCAAGCCCGCCAACGCGGATATCTCAATTGGCCCGCTCCGCTCACAATGGCTTTTGCATCAGCGGCACCGGCGCAAACGCATCTGTTTGTTGCCTGTCACAAAGGACAGATCATCGCGCAGATGTTGTTTCTGTCTCATGGCAAAGCGGCAAGCTATCATATCGGTCATACAACGGCACAGGGCCGCGCACTCGGGGCGCATAACTTGCTGATGTGGCGTGCGATGGAAACGCTGTCCGGTATTGGTTGTCAGCGGCTTGATCTAGGCCTGCTGGCCGCAGAAACGCCAGGTCTGAACCGCTTTAAGCTGCGCACCGGTGCACTGGCTCATGAAACCGGTGGCACATATCTGTGCTGGCACCCGTTTGCGCGTCGTTAGCCTGCTGCGCGCTCCTCTAGCAGCAACCATTCTTCTTCCGAAGCTGCCAGCTTCTCCTGACGCTCAACAAGGGCTTGCGTGGCTTTCTTGAACTTCACCGGTTCGCGGGTGAACAGATCCGCATCCGCCAGCAACCCTTCAAGCTTGCCGATCTCTGCCTCAAGACGTGCAATTTCCGCAGGCAAGCCTGCCAGACGATGTTTCTCCGTGAAACTCAACCCTTTCTTACCAGGCTTTTTGGGTTCGGCTTTGGCAACGGCGGGTTTCTTGGTTTCGCTCACGCTGTCGACAAAATCATCCTGTCCCCGTTGCGACAGGTAGTCCGTCCAGCCGCCCGCATAGATCGTGGCGCGGCCGTCGCCCTCCATCGCAATGGTGGTGGCCGCGACACGGTCAAGGAAATCGCGGTCATGGCTGACCAGAATCACGGTGCCATCGTATTGGCCCAGCAGTTCCTGCAGCAGATCAAGCGTTTCAACATCCAGATCGTTGGTCGGTTCGTCCAGCACCAAAAGATTACTCTCGCGTGCCATGATCTTGGCCAGCAACAACCGAGCCTTTTCACCGCCAGACAGCGAGCGCACGGGCGCGCGTGCCTGTCCCTCATCAAAGAGGAATTCCTTAAGGTAGCCGACCACATGCTTGGGGGTACCGCGCACCAGAACCTGATCAGCCTTGCCCGACACACGCATGTCCGGATCACCGGTCAATGATTCCCACAGTGTCATGTTTTCGTCCAACTGCGCGCGGGCCTGATCAAACAGCGCCAGCGCCAGATTGGTGCCCAGCGTCACAGTGCCTTCATCCGGCTCCTCGCGCCCGATGAGCATATTCAAGAGCGTGGTCTTGCCCACACCGTTCGGCCCAACAAGCGCAATGCGATCGCCGCGTTGTACCTTAAGGTCAAAGTTTTGCAGAATGACCTTGTCACCGTAGCGTTTGGAAATTCCAACCGCTTCGATCACCTTGCGGCCAGATTTCGGCCCCGCCTCCAGCGCCATCGCAGCCGCCCCTTGGCGACCAATCTGCGAGGCCCGCTCGGCGCGTAACTCTTGCAGTGCGCGCACCCGGCCCTGATTGCGTTTGCGCCGTGCGGAAATGCCTTCAACCGCCCATCGCGCCTCAGCCTTGATCTTGCGGTTAAGCTTGTGGCGCTGGGTGTCTTCTTCTTCCCACACCGCATCACGCCATGCTTCGAATGCACCAAAACCTTTTTCCTGGCGCTTCACCATTCCCCTGTCAATCCAGAGGGTTGCACGGGTAAGCTCACGCAAGAAAGCGCGGTCATGGCTGATGATTACAAAGGCTGTGCGTGTGCTTTTGAGTTCCCCTTCCAGCCAGCGGATCGCCTCGATGTCGAGATGGTTGGTCGGTTCGTCCAGCAACATCAAGGCAGGCTCTTCGGCCATCAGGCGCGCCAAGGCTGCGCGACGGCGTTCACCGCCACTGGCTGTTGCAACGGCGCGCTCCGGATCAAACTTGAGGCCTTCGCCTGCGCGCTCCACCTTGTACATTTCGGAAGGTTCAAGCGTGGCCGCCGCAAAGTCACCCAACGTCTCGTAACCTGACAGATCGGGGTCTTGTTCCATATACCCCACACTCACGCCCGGCCCGGCAATTACATCACCCCGATCCGCCTCGACCAGCCCGGCCATGACTTTCATCAAGGTGGATTTGCCAGACCCGTTGCGCCCCACCAGTGCCACCCGGTCCCCCGGCTGGACCACCAGTGACAACCCGTCAAAAACAGGATCGCCCCCAAAAGTGAGTGAAATTTCGTTTAATTGTAAAAGAGGTGCTCTAGCCATGGCTTGCAGCTAAACGCCGCCCCCCCAAAGGTCAACGGACCCCAAGCTTCACTTGGCCAATAAACTCGATACCGCACCCTCACCCACACTTCGATCTGGAAATCAGCTCAGACCAAAGCCCGCAAAAGACGTTTCCGGTTGTCGGGAATCGCACCTATCTCCAATCCGGTAAACACATGCAGGGTGTTCATCTGATGATCGACAACCGCATGATCACTGACCCAGCCCCCCATTACTAGATAGGTCCGCAACAAGGGTGGCATGCGCAACATCGCTTTTTTCACGTCCGGCTTGCGGCGCAACCGCGCGGCATACCGAAACACATCCGGTGCCTTTACCCTTGGCAGCCAGCGTTTGGGCGCAAGGTGGCGCGCGCGCAGCATGGCAAAGGCATCAAGGTAATGTGCCGTTTCGGTACCGGGAAATGAAGAACACCCAAACAACAATTGCACGTCTTGGCTATCCACCAAATCAGTCAGCGCGGCCCATGCCACACGCAGGATATCGGCATCACACCTGTCGGGGTCCACGCAAAAGCGACCCATTTCAAGCATCCGGCCTTGATAACCCTCAAGCGCACTTAACTCGTAAAATTGCGCGGCGTAACTCTGTGCAAGGCTGGCACCGTCCAATGCCAACAAACGGTAACAACACACCACCACACCATCCGACGTATCTTCAACCAGAATATGGATGCTGCGGGCGTCAAAGGCATCGGTATCGAGCGGCCCTGCCAACCCGAAACATCGCGACCGCAGAGCCTGCGCCTGCGTAATCTGCGTTTGTGTGGTCGCCTGCCGGACTGTGTATCTGCCCGATTGGATCAGGATCATCGCATCCCTCCAACACGGCTCACGAGGCGGGCGACATCACCCGCCAAAGCCTGCGGGATTGAAGCGGCCGATGTTGCCAAGCAGTTGGCGTAGGAACGTGCTGTCACTGACAGCTGATGTGGTCACACGCCGCGACAGCGGCACAACCTGCCCGCGCTCCAACCCAAAGCGTTCGACGTTTTGCACAATACCCCTGTCGGAAAAGCTGATCGCGACCACCTGACGGTCGATCTCTTGTGGGGCGAAGGGTCCAACTGTCCGTGTCCGCATACGCACGTAAAAATAGCCGCTGTTGTCCAGCACACCCGAAGATGTCGGCACGCCCACCTTGTCGGCAACCGTTTCGCGTGTGTCGCTGCCGACCTTGATCAATTCCAGATCTTCCTCGGGCGGAATATAACCGTGGTTGTTGAACTGCGGCGTGCAGCCTGCCAAAGAAAGTCCCAGCACCAGTATGCTGGCCTGAACCGCCCGACGCGGGGCCCGAAACGAGATTCGGTTGATGGTGCGCATATGCTCTGCCCTTTGCCCTTGTCAGTGCTGGCTTTTATTTCGCATACACCATGCTGACCCATGTATTCAAGAAACGTGTTGAAGAAACGAAAGGTGATCCGATATGGCGCATGCCTCCCCAAGTGACACGGCACTGCGTGTTGCCGACCTGTCGCCAACGGCCCAGAATGATTTTGCACTACGTCCCGACAGCGTTCAGTTGAACGACATTGCAGCTGCTCTTGATCTGTCAAGCCTGCGCAAACTGAGCTTTGAGGGCCAATTGAAGCCGCTTGGCAATGCGGACTGGACACTTGTTGCCCGTCTTGGCGCAACCGTAGTGCAGCCGTGTGTTGTAACGCTTGAGCCTGTGACAACCCGAATTGACGTGGACGTAACGCGCCGTTTTCTGCGCGATTATCAGCAATCGGACGAACCAGAGGCGGAAATGCCGGACGATGACACCACTGAATCCCTTGGTACATGGATTGATCCGGCAGTTATCATGCAAGAAGCGCTGGCGCTGGCAGTTCCTGACTACCCGCGCAAGGAAGGTGCCGAACTGGGACAGTTGGTCTACACCAAACCCGGTGACGCACCGATGACCGATGAAGACGCCCGCCCCTTTGCCGGACTCGCAGATCTGCAAAACAAACTCAAAAAGGACGGCGCATAGGCAAGAGTGACAAGGTAAACGATTTCAGCCTTGAACCCACCCGTTTTCGCGGTATTTTGCCGCTCATATACCAATATGCACATATCCCACCGAATTAGGCCCGCTTTTCCTAATTAAGGTTGGACATCACCCGCTGCTTTGCCTAAAGCGGCGACACGCCCGATCCGGGGTAGATTGAAACACGGGGCTTGTCACGCATTGTGGCCCGGCCCCCCGAATGACAAAGGCACCAGTCATGGCTGTCCAGCAGAATAAAGTATCCAAGTCGCGCCGCAACAACCGCCGCGCACACGATTCGCTTACCGCCGCGAACCCGAACGAATGTTCCAACTGCGGTGAGCTGAAGCGCCCACACCACATTTGCGCCTCTTGCGGTCACTACGACGACAAAGAAATCGTTGCACTGACAGAAGAAGTCGACCTGGATGAAGACGCGGCCTAAGGTCAGGCATTCGTTTTTTCGCAGATCATAAAAGGCACTCGCATTGATGACGGCACCGACCGATCATAACGAAGCGAAGGCCCCTGCCCGACATGACGGGCGCACCCTGATATCCGTGGACGCCATGGGGGGTGACGAAGGCCCGGCAGCTGTTGTTGCCGGGTGCTCTTTGTCTGCAAAGATCAATTCCGACATTGCGTTCATCCTGCACGGGGACAAAACCCAGCTTGACGCCTTGGTGGCCAAGTATCCGCATTTGCAGGATCGCTGCGACGTGCGCCATGCCAGTGACGTCGTGACGATGGATGACAAGCCCAGCCAGGTCGTGCGCACCGGCAAAGACACCTCCATGTGGTCGGCCATCGAATCTGTCCGCTCTGGCGAGGCTGCTGTGGCCGTCTCCTGTGGCAATACCGGCGCGCTTATGGCGATCTCGATGATCCGCCTGCGCAAGCTGCCCGGCGTGAACCGACCTGCAATTGCCGTGCTCTATCCATCCTCAAATCCACAGGGCTTTAATGTTATGCTTGATGTCGGTGCGGATATTCGCGCCGACGCAGATGACCTTATGCGGTTTGCGCTGATGGGCACCTCTTATGCACGCAACGGCATGGACTTGGTGCGCCCACGTGTGGGCCTGCTGAATGTCGGCACAGAAGAACACAAAGGCCGGACAGAGCTGAAAGAGGCATACGATCTGATTCGCGCACAAGAAGCCGAGGTCGACTTTGACTTTGTCGGATTCGTGGAAGGCGGTGATATTTCGGGTGACGTTGCGGACGTTATCGTAACCGATGGTTTCACCGGCAATATCGCGATCAAGACCGGCGAAGGCACCGCAAGCCTGATTGGCACCCGCCTGCGCGAAGCTTTCAAATACTCCCTTTTGTCCAAGCTCGCCTCACTTCTTGCCTACACGTCGCTGATGCGACTGCGTGAAAAGATCGATCCACGCCGTGTGAATGGCGGTGTGTTTTTGGGCTTGAATGGCACCGTTGTAAAATCACATGGTTCAGCGGATGCAACGGGCGTTTCAGCGGCAATCAAACTGGCCGCGCAATTGTCCCAGAACGAGTTCAACGACAAGCTGGCCGCCCGCGTTGCAGCCACACTGCCCCTTGAGGAGACACCAACATGACCACCCGCGCTGTTGTGATCGGCTCCGGACACTACCTGCCCGAGCGTGTGGTTGAAAACGCCGAATTCGAGGCGACACTGGACACCAACGACGAATGGATCCGCTCCCGCTCGGGCATTGAACGACGTCATTTCGCAGCCGAGGGCGAGACCACATCCAGCATGGCAACCGCCGCTGCGCAAGCCGCGCTCAAGGACGCGGGGCTTGAACCGGATGATGTTGACGCCATCATTCTCGCGACATCCACCGCCGATTTGACCTTCCCTTCGGCGGCGACAATGGTTCAGGCGCAATTGGGCATGACAAGGGGCTATGCCTTTGATGTGCAAGCGGTTTGTGCCGGTTTCGTCTTCGCCCTCAGCAACGCCAACGCGCTCATTCTATCAGGTCAGGCCAAGCGTGTGCTGGTTATCGGGGCCGAAACTTTCAGCAAGATCATGGACTGGACGGACCGCAGCACCTGCGTGCTGTTTGGCGACGGTGCCGGTGCGATCCTGCTTGAAGCGCAGGACGGCAACGGCGATGCGTCCGACCGTGGAATCCTGTCGACTGATCTTAACTCCGACGGTCGCCACCGCGAACTTCTTTATGTCGATGGCGGCGTCAGCACTGGCACCACCGGCTACTTGCGGATGCAGGGCAATCAGGTCTTTCGCCATGCGGTTGGCAAACTGGCCGCGACCGCCACAACGGCGATGGAGCGCGCGGGCGTCTCTCCCTCAGACGTTGACTGGATCGTGCCGCATCAGGCCAACATCCGCATCATTCAAGGGACCGCCAAGAAGCTGGATTTGCCGATGGAAAAAGTCGTGGTGACCGTACAGGATCACGGCAACACATCAGCCGCTTCGATCCCGCTTGCGCTTTCTGTCGGTCGGGCACGTGGCCAGATCAAACAGGGCGACCTGATCGTGACCGAGGCGATTGGCGGCGGTCTGGCTTGGGGTGCGGTGGTTTTACGCTGGTAAGCGCCAGCCAGTCGCATAAAGACGCCTGCCCAAGTCATTGATATTGACTTTGAAAATTGCTCGCGTTTAAGGTGCAGGAAAACATCGGGGGATGGAATGACAAACAAGACACTGACGCGGATGGATTTAAGCGAAGCGGTATTTCGCGAAGTAGGTCTGTCACGCAACGAAAGCGCGCAACTGGTTGAGTCCGTTCTGGACCACATGTCCGACGCGCTAGTGAGTGGCGAACAGGTAAAAATTTCGTCTTTTGGCACCTTTTCCGTACGCGACAAGACAGCGCGCGTTGGACGAAATCCAAAAACCGGCGAAGAAGTGCCGATCAATCCGCGCCGTGTTCTGACGTTCCGCCCGTCTCACCTGATGAAAGACCGCGTCGCAGCCGGCAACAAGTCGTGATCTGATGGCCAAATCGGCAGACGCATTCCGCACGATTTCCGAAGTCGCCGAATGGCTTGGCATTCAGGCCCATGTGTTACGATTCTGGGAAAGCAAGTTTACGCAGGTGCGCCCGATCAAACGTGCTGGCGGACGGCGGTACTACCGTCCAAGCGACATGTTGTTGCTGGGTGGGATCAAGCAATTGCTGCATGAAGACGGTCTGACCATCAAAGGCGTCCAGAAAATACTGCGCGAGGAAGGCATGAGCCATGTGTCCGCCTTGTCGATGCCGCTGGACGAATTGACTCAATCACAGATGGACGACACGCCGGAAGCTGCTTTTGTCGATGCGCCCGAAGAACCGGATGAAGAAAAAGGTGTAGTACTGAATTTCGAGGCTGTTCCTGCAAAAGAAGAGCCCGAAACCGCTGTCGAACCAGAGATTTCTGCCAAACAAGATGTTACTCCTGAGCCTGAGCCGGAACGCCCAACACCCGTACCGCTCACGAACGAAAGCACCGATGCGCCGGATACAACTGCACAGAGTCTTGCAGAATCCGATGAAGTGCCTGAGCCTGTCGCGCCCGTCGCTGCGAAAACAGCAATCGAAGAAACTACAGAACCTGCCGCTGAGAGTGGTGCAGATGCAGTCGAAGGGCCAGAAGTACCCCCGCAAGAGCCGCAAGTCGCTCCTGAATCGCGCTCGGATACTCCGCTCGCCGCAACCGCTGAACCGGCGGATGCGGAAACGATACAACCAACCGCGCCAGAAGGCCAAGCGCCGGACAGCAACACGGCCGACCTGCCCGCATTCTTGCGGCGCCCGATGGCCGATCAGCCTGCGCCCACCGATAACGCGCCGCCCGCCCCTGTTGCCGCAGAAGATATGCCAGCGGAATCCGCGCCGTCTGAGCCGGAACATTCCCCTGCGCCCAAACCGCGCGTTATCGATATGCCGGTACTGACGCCCGAGCATGAGATTGCCGCATCCCCCAGCGCGTTGACAGCTGTTTATCGTACCCGTCATTTGTCCACCGCCCAAGCCAAACAGGTCGCGCCCCTGCTTGCCAAACTGACAATTCTGCGTGATTCGATGGCGGCCCCTCGCAAAGGCGCAACCAATACCGACCCGGCATCCGGTCCAAACGCCTAAAGCCATGCGCGCAGTGGCACTTCCTACTTGCACGCCTGACAAGATCAGGTATGTACGCCCCCATGTCGGGCTATGGCGCAGTCTGGTAGCGCGTCCGTCTGGGGGACGGAAGGTCGCAGGTTCGAGTCCTGCTAGCCCGACCAACCGACATTTTACAAACGCCCGCACCCCTTGGGTACGCGGGCGTTTGGTTTTTAAGAAAGCGTGCACATGCAGGGTGTTATCCCCAATCAGCTGATTTCGAAAATGATTGAAACAGGTGCGATTACCGCCCGCCCTGCGGTGATCCCCGAACAGATTCAACCTGCCAGCCTTGATCTGCGCTTGGGTGATGTGGCCTACCGCGTGCGGGCCTCGTTTCTCGCCGGTCACGGCGCGAGAGTTTCCGAGCGTTTGGAAGAATTCGAGATGCACCGCGTCAATCTGAACGGCGGCGCTGTGCTTGAAAAAGGTTGTGTGTATGTGGTGCCGCTGATGGAACGGTTGGCATTGCCGTCCGATATTTCCGCCGTGGCAAATGCAAAGAGTTCAACCGGTCGTCTGGACCTGCTGACCCGCACCATCACCGATGGCGGCGTTGAGTTTGACCGTGTCGCCGCCGGCTATGAAGGACCACTTTACGCCGAGATCTGCCCGCGCTCTTTTTCCGTTCTGGTGCGCCCCGGTATGCGCCTTAACCAGATCAGATTCGGACGAGGCGATGCGGTCCTCAACGACGCGGACCTCCGCGCGCTCCACGCAAAGACGCCATTGGTAGACGGCGAGGCTGTGATTGACGAGGGATTGGGTTTTTCGGTGGATCTGCGCCTACCTGACACAACGCTGGTCGGCTACCGTGCGAAACCGCACACAGGCGTCATCGATCTTGATAACATTGGATTTTATGATCCCGCCGAATACTGGGAAGAAGTTCACAGTGACAACGGCCAGATCATTCTGGACCCCGGTGCGTTTTATATTCTGGTCAGCCGTGAAGCCGTGACAATCCCGCCGGAATATGCCGCCGAAATGGCACCTTACCTTGCGATGGTCGGCGAATTCCGCGTGCATTACGCGGGTTTCTTTGATCCCGGTTTTGGCCATGCCTCCGCAGGCGGCTCAGGCTCGCGCGGTGTTCTTGAAGTCCGCTGCCACGAAGCGCCCTTTGTGCTGGAACACGGACAAGTTGTCGGACGATTGGTTTATGAACGCATGTGCGAGGCACCCACGCAGCTTTACGGGGCGGCATTGGCGTCAAACTATCAGGGACAGGGTTTGAAACTGTCCAAGCACTTCAAATCCCAAATACCGTAAATCTAAGTTAAAACTTCGACATCCGGCGCATGGCCTTCATCTGCTGTCTGTTCTGGCGTGCCGCCTGCCGTGCTTGGCGTGCCTGACGGCGCTCTTCCTGCGTCATTTGTGGCTGTACGGGATTACCGTGATCATCCAGAGCATCGGGTGGCAATTGCTGCGCCTTGCGTCGTTGTCCCATCTGGCCCGCCTTGTCAAAGCCTGCACTCACGCCACGGCGCACCACTTGGTGCATCACCTGACGGATGATCATGTTGATTATCTGGTTCATTGACTAACCTTTTTGCTGCCTGTGCTTTCTATATAGCACGGAATGCGGCCATTTTCAGGCCTCGCGACTCTCAATCCTCAAATAGCTCGGACTGGCCCTCTTGGCTTTCTTCTTCGATTTCGCCTTCACCCACCAATGGCATCGTACCGGGGGGCGGGCGGTTTTCCAGCAATCCGGCGGAACGCAATTCCTTGAGGCCAGGCAAATCGCGTGCATTTTCCAAACCGAAGTGGTCAAGAAACCCTTGAGTCACCACAAAGGTCACGGGCCGCCCAGGTGTCATTTTGCGACGGCCAAAGCGAATCCATTCCATCTCAAGCAGTTGATCTACCGTCCCACGAGACACGGACACACCCCGAATTTCTTCGATTTCGGCACGGGTAACAGGCTGGTGATAGGCAATGATCGCCAGCGTTTCGATCGCAGCACGGCTGAGTTTGCGCACCTCAACCGTTTCCTTTTGCATCAGGAACCCCAGATCAGCTGCCGTGCGCATCGCGTACCCATCCCCGATCTTGCAGACCTGTACGCCGCGCCCTTCGTAGCGTTTGCGCAGGTGCACCATCGCTTCGGCGGCATCACAGCCATGGGGCATCCGCTCGGTCAATTCACGCAGAGTAATCGGTTCTGTGACTGCAAAGAGTACCGCTTCGATCATGCGTTCCTGTTCAGCCATAGGAGGCGCTTCAAACAGGCTTTCTTCTTGTTCTTCAATCTCTTCAGCCACGCGGCTCATCCCTTTTTCTGAGCTGGATCGGCGCAAAACTCTCGCTCTGCCTGATCTCCAGATGGCCTTCTTTAACCAGTTCCAAGGACGCTGCAAAAGTCGCCGCCGTGGCAGAGCGCCGCTTGACCGGATCACTTTCCCAGCCTTCGGGCAGGAAGCTCATCAAATCACCCCATTCGCCCGCGTAGCCGATCAATCCGCGCATCCGTTCCAGCGCCTGTTCCATCGTAAACACAGCATCGCGGTCCATAACAAACGGACGGAATTCATCTTTGGTCCTGATCCGCGCATAACCTTGCATGAGGTCCAGCAAAGTGGCCGTATAGGTGACCTTGCGCACCCGCTCAACTTCGTTGGTCTGCCCACGGGCAAAGAAGTCGCGGCCCAGCTGGTCGCGCCCCATAAGCCGCGCTGCTGCATCGCGCATTGCTTGCAGACGTTCGAGCTGGAATGCGAGATGCGCGGCCAGTTCCTCGCCGGACGGCCCTTCTTCGGTGGGATCGGGGGGCAACAACAACCGTGATTTCAGAAACGCCAACCACGCCGCCATCACCAGATAATCAGCGGCAAGTTCCAGCCGAAGCGCCTTGGCTTTTTCCACAAAAGCCAGATATTGCCGTGCCAGTTGCAGCACAGAAATCTTGCGCAGGTCCACTTTTTGCGTCCGACTAAGCGTCAGCAACAAATCCAGCGGACCCTCATAGCCGTCGACATCGATGATGAATGCTTCGGCGGCCACACGCTCCGCGACAGAGACGGTGTCTTCCTCGAATAATGTGGATTCAGCCATGCCCCGCCCCGCCCAAAAGCGCTTCAAGTTCGCGCTCAAGGGCCGGAATGTCAACGGCGTCTGGTGTTTTGCGCATGGCCAACGCGCGATCTGCACGAATTTGCGCGGCGGAAGTCATGGTTCCTGCCGCCTCGGCCACCGCGCGGCGGTCTGCCAGCGTGGCATTGCAATAAAGAACCACGTCACAGCCCGCTTTGATCGAAGCGGCGGCGTTTTCAGCGGCTGTACCGGAAAGCGCCTTCATCGAAACATCATCGGTCATGATCAGATTGTCAAAACCGATATCGTCGCGGATGCACTGCATGACCTTGGGCGACAAAGTTGCGGGAACATCGTCGATCGCATCGTAAACAAGATGTGCTGTCATCCCCATCGGTAAATCCGAAAGAACCTTGAACGGCGCAAAATCTATCTCTTTGAGATCATTCAGCGATGCAGACACGCGTGGCAGATCAAAATGGCTATCCAGTGTTGCACGGCCATGACCCGGAATATGTTTCACAACAGGCAGAACACCGCCCGCCAGCATGCCTTGCGACGCTGCACGGCCCAACTCGGCGACACGCACCGGATCACTGCTGTAACACCGGTTGCGCAGGAATTCATGTGTCGCGGCACCCGCCACATCCACCATCGGCGCGCAATTGCTGTCGATGCCAAGGCTGTGCAGCTCATCTGCGATGATACGGTACATCAGATACATCGCACGCGGCGCGTTGCGCCCGGCAAGGGCGACAAAATCCAGCGGCGGCAACCATTCACGCCAGGTCGGGCTGCGCAACCGCTGCACGCGTCCACCTTCCTGATCAATGGTGATCACTGCATCGCGGCCCACGGCGTCGCGCATTTCTGCGCAAAGGGCGCGTATCTGGTCAGGCGTATCGATGTTACGGGCAAACAGTATGAACCCAAATGGGTCCACGTCGCGGAACATCGCTTTTTCATCTGCCGTCAGGCGCAAACCTTCTGCATCAATGATGCTGGCACCATAGGCCATCAGCGTGTCACGACCGGAATACAATCTGCATTTTGCGCCACCAGCGCAGAACAGAACCGGCGCGCATCCGCGATGTCCTCAAAACCCATTGCACGCAGACGGTAGAACACACGGCCGCCGCTTGTGGCTTTTTGCACAATCCGCTGTTTACCCGCGAGATAGGCATCAAACCGCACACTGAGTTGTTCCCATTGCTCACGCGCCACTTCGGGACTGTCAAAGGCACCAAGCTGGGCAAGGCGCGTACCGGCTGGCAGGCTGGCTGCATCAACTTCGGCCGTTGTCGCCGTTTGAGACGCCGAAGCATCCGTCACGTCAAAAGACGCCGGCGTCACAACGGCGCGGGTTTTGGGGCGTTTTTTGGGACGTTTGGACTGGCGCACACCGGGGGCATCTAGCAGTGCTGCAACCTCTCTTTCGACCGCTGTGACCTCGGCCACAACCGTATCAGTCACCGCAGCCACAACCTCTTCGGTGGTTGCGTTCAAATCGCTCATCGGGGTCACACCATTGGTCAATTGCGCGACTAGATCATCTACATTGCCTGTTTCAAGCGCTGCAATTACCTCGTCCGCGTCCAACACAGGCTGCTCCGCCACATTTGACACAGTTTCCTGCTGTGGCACGGATGCCACCATTGCCGCAGGCATCACCTGATCCTCGTCCATTAAATCGACAGGTTTTGGGGCGAGGATCAGCCGATCCGCAGGCTTTGCAGCAGTCCCGACAGCAGCAACTTCATTTACTGACAGGCCCTGATGGCGGGCCAACTCTCCACCCGGATCTTCGGGGCGCACACGCATCTCACCGCTTGCAGCTTTTACCACAGGGATGCCGCTTACGTCCCGCACCAGAAGCTTGTATCCCCAGACACCAATGCCGACAATCAGCACTAAAGAGACTGCAGCGCCCGCCATATTGGTCAGCGTTGTCAGCTTGTTGGCACCACCTGTTGATGTAAAGCCTGAAGTCGAATCGTTGTAGTATTCCCGCGCCATCGGGGAAGACGTGTAATCTGCCATCTTTGCCTCATTGCCCAGCGGATACATTGCCCGACGGGTCTGGTCTTGGGGTTGCCTGTACTGGCGGCGCTTTGTGCGTTATCGCATCTCTTCCGCCGGATTGACGCCAAGAATACCAAGACCCGCAGCAATTACAATCGCCGTGGCCCGCGCAAGGGCGATTTTTGCCTGTGACGTGGCAGGATCGCCCTCTTGGATGAAACGAAGGCTCGTGACCTCGTTGCCCTTGTTCCACAATCCGTGGAAATCACCCGCCAGTTCATAGAGATAGAATGCAACGCGGTGCGGCTCGTTTGTGCGCGCCGCTGTTTCCACCAGTCGTGGCCATTCGGCAAGTTTGCGCAAAAGGAGCAGTTCGGAGTCGTGATCCAGCAGACTTAGATCAGCTGCGGCCAGCGTCGCATCGTCCGTCGCGATTCCGGCATCGGCCGCCTTGCGCAAGACGGATGCCACCCGCGCATGGGCGTATTGAACGTAGAACACCGGGTTTTCGCGGCTCTGTTCCAGCACCTTGTCAAAATCAAAGTCGAGCATTGCGTCGTTCTTGCGTGTCAGCATCACAAAGCGAGTCACATCCGGGCCGACCTGATCAACCACATCGCGCAGGGTTACAAACGTCCCTGCCCGCTTGGACATCTTGAACGGTTCACCGTTTTTGAACAGCTTCACCAATTGCGTCAGCTTGATATCGAGCGGCACCTTACCATCCGAAAGCGCAGATACAGCCGCTTTCATCCGTTTGACATAGCCACCATGATCCGCCCCAAAGACGTCGATCAAAAGGTCAAATCCGCGCTGAACCTTGTCGTAGTGATAGGCGATATCGGGGGCAAAGTACGTCCATCCACCGTCCGATTTCATCACCGGACGGTCCACATCATCACCGTGATCGGTGGAGCGGAACAGCGTCTGTTCACGCGGCTCCCAATCCTCGGGCTTTTTGCCCTTGGGTGGCTCAAGCACGCCTTCATAAATCAGACCTTTGTCCTTGAGGTCTTTCAACGCAGCCTCAATCAGGCCCGTGCCGTATAGGGACTTTTCGGAATAAAACACATCCATCTCGACCCCCAAGGCCTTAAGATCGCTACGGATTAGGTCCATCATTTTTTCGGTGGCAAACGTACGGACGTCTTCAAGCCAGTATTGCTCGCCCTTGTCGAGGTAATCATCCCCGACTTTGGCCTTTAGCGCCTCGCCCACTTCAATCAGGTAGTCACCGGGATATGTACCATCGGGAAAAGCGACCTCTTGGCCGTGTGCCTCCTGATAACGCAGATACACGGAGCGGGCCAAAACATCGACCTGCGCGCCCCCATCGTTGATGTAGTATTCGCGTGTAACGTCAAAACCGGCAAAATCCAGCAAGGACGCAAGTGCATCACCGAAAACCGCACCCCGCGTGTGGCCCACATGCAGCGGACCAGTCGGATTGGCAGATACATATTCGACGTTTACCTTAAGACCATTGCCAACCGTGCCACGTCCAAAAGCCGTGCCTTCATCCAGCACCGTTTTGGCAACCGCCTGCCAGACGCTTGGTGCAAGTCTCAGGTTCAAGAACCCCGGTCCCGCCACTTCGGCGCTGGTAATGCGCGCATCCGACGTCAGTTTTGCCGCCAGCGCATCCGCAATGTCACGGGGTTTCATGCCGGCCGGTTTCGCCAGCACCATCGCCGCGTTTGTCGCCATGTCACCATGCGCCGCATCGCGTGGCGGTTCGGCGGTGATCGGGTCAAAGTTCAGCCCGTCCGGTAAGGTGCCGTCCTGAACCATTGTGTCCAGCGTAGTTGTGATCAATTCGCGGATTTGTGCAAAGATATTCATGGGGTTTTTCCTCTTATCCCGCCCATCTATCACGGCAGGCAACGCACTCAAGCCCTATCCGGCACGCGTTGCAATCAGGCGTTCATGTTCGGCATAGGCAAAACGATCTGTCATACCGGCGATATAATCACAAACCATGCGGGCAAGTGCGGTGCGCTCCTGTCCTGCATCTTCGATCTGGTGCGCCCAGTGACGCGGTAACATCTGCGGGTTTTGCAAGAAAAACGGGAACAGATCTTCGACAATCACCGTCACTTCGGCGCGTTTCTCCATCACCGACGGGGCGCGATACATATGCTTGAATAGAAACGCGCGAATCTCGCGCAAATCCTGAAACATCTGCTGTGAAAAGCGGATAACCGGACGCCCAAGATGGCGGATATCTGCGGCACTTGTGGCATCTGCTTGCGCAAGCAAGGCTGCTGAAGTGTCAATCACATCTGCCACCATCATGCCAAACACACGGCGCAGTGCCTCATGGCGGCGTCGATAGCTATCGGTCTGCGGATAAAGCCTGTCGACCTCGGCGTAGGCGGTGCCGACCAAGGGCAAATACGCAATCTCTTCTTCGCTAAAAAGCCCGGCCCGCAAACCGTCGTGCAGATCGTGATTGTTGTAGGCAATATCATCAGACAAGGCTGCAACCTGCGCTTCGGCACTGGCATGGGTGTGCAGCTCCAGATCATGCACCGCATCATATTCGGCCAGCGCATAGGGCAAGTCACCCACAACAGGACCGTTATGCTTTGCAATCCCCTCCAACGTGTCCCACGTCAGGTTCAATCCATCAAATTCGGCGTAATGCCTTTCAAGCGAGGTTACGATCTTGATCGCCTGCGCGTTGTGATCAAAGCCGCCGTAAGGCTGCATCAATAAATGCAACGCATCTTCGCCAGTATGCCCGAATGGCGTATGCCCAAGGTCATGCGCCAAGGCAACGGCTTCCGTCAGCTCGCCATTCAACCCCAACGCGCCTGCAATTGTGCGCGCCACCTGCGCAACCTCAATGGAATGGGTCAGCCGTGTGCGGTAATAATCACCCTCGTGTTCCACAAAGACCTGCGTCTTGTGCTTCAGACGCCGAAAGGCGCTGGCGTGGATGATCCTGTCGCGGTCCCGCTGGTAGCAGGATCGAAACGTGCTTTCCTCTTCCGGCACCCGGCGGTCCCGCGCCGAGGTCGGATCAGAGGCAAAAGTTGCGCGCATGGCGGCTGGTCCTTGTGGCCTGTCCCTGTCGCTTCTATATTACAGGGGTAGACGGATGAAAACCGGAGCCCTGCAATGAACTTGCCCCCCACAGTGACCACCCGTGCGTTCGAACGCCTGGCCGAGATTGGCGCAGCGGGCGATGGCAAAGCCTTGCGCGTTGCCGTCGAGGGCGGCGGTTGTTCCGGCTTCCAGTACGAAATCGAGCTGGACGAACCCAAAGAAGACGATCTTGTGTTGGAAGGGGCCGGGCAAAAAGTTGTCGTGGACAGCATTTCGCTGCCCTTTCTTGCCAACGCAGTGATTGATTTCTCCGAAGAACTGATTGGCGCACGCTTTGTGATAGAAAACCCTAACGCCACGTCGGCTTGCGGCTGCGGAACTTCGTTCTCGATGTAAGCTGCCCTGTTTCTAACCCGCCAGCGTGACAAGCCCCGGTGTGGCCCGCGCAAACCCCTCAAAGAATGCATCGAACTTGTCTGTGGACGCCTCCGCGCGTTGCAATACCGCGCTGGTGGCAGGATCAAGATAAGGAATGACCTGCCCCCGCATGCCTGACCAGTCGCCACTGCGTCCGGTGCCAAGATCATACAAACATTCCGACAACGGCCGCAATGCACTGCTGGACATCATGTCGGAAGCGAAAAACAAGGGCCCCAAAGGCACTTCCGCTTCGAAACCCGGCGCGTCCATGACCAGTTGTGCCCAACCGGTAACAAGGTAGGCGTGATAGGAATCTGCCATCGGATTGTCTGGCATTTCAAGCGTAGGCCGCATGTTCAGATGAGACAGGCTGACGGCATCAGACCAGATATCGCTTGGCGTTCCACCGGCAAAATGCAGGGCCGTACACACCTCGGCCAACAGATCGTGGTTCTGGTCGAGGTAGGCCAAGACACCCGCATATTCCAAGCTGGTGCGCGCTGCAGTACTCAATTCCGGATCGCATTTGCCGTATTCCGACAGGTAAAACACGATATGGGTCAGCTCGTAGGCGGCCTTTTTGTTGGGCAAGGCAAAGGTCTCATAGCGCTCCACAAAAAGGCGCAGGCGCTCTCCCAATGCGCCTTCCGAGACGGGCTTGGCCGCACCCCGCCGTGCCAGCAATCTACGCGCCTCGGCGCGTTGAAGATCAGACAATTCGGATTGCGCCAAACCGGTTGAGGCCACCCAGTTGCACAATGCCTCGGCCTTGTTGCCCGGCATGCCCAAATCTTCGAGATCCAGACAAATCGACAGAAAAAACCGGTAATACTGGGGGTAAAATCCGATTTTTTCTTCGATTCCGTCGTAAAAATCCGCATATGGTGCCAGCGCATCAGCAGCCACGGGTTCACTGGTTGCTGCCAGAACCCCTAACAGTTCGGCATTTTCCTTAAGCCAGAACACATCATCCTTGGGGCGTCGCCCCTCGCTTACACCTTGCAGTAAGGCCGCGATGTTTTCTGTGCGGCTTATTACCGGTGCGGGACGAAAGGAGATCACATTGGACATGGGGAACCTGCTGAAAAGATGGATTGGGACGGGCCCGACCCTTAAGAGTCGGACCCGTCTCTGAGTGCAGCGGGGTTAGACGCTGGTCGTGAACATTTCTGTTTTGTCACCTGCATGTACGTCTGACGTATCTGCCAGAACGCTGGTCGTGAACGAACCGGTGCAGTCACCGGAATGGGTGTCGCCACCCGCGCCCAGAACGCTGGTTGTGAACAGGTCAAGGCCGTCACCTGCCATCATGTCGGAGGCTGTGGGCGCAGAACCCGAGCTGAACATTTCAACCCCTGCGCCGGTGTCGATGCTGGTGGCATCGCCGGCTTTTGGTGCGAATGAAAGGGCGTCAATGCGTGCAAGTGCTGTCATGGAGTCAAATCCTTATTGGTTGGTATCTTGCAATCTCAAGTTGCAACACCTCGACGATTGCCATCTGGAAATGAATGTCCAACAGGGAATTTCTCAGCCGGCACTTATCCGCAAGTTCATCCACAACCACCAATTGACCCAAGGTAAACGAACTTATGCCAAATCGCTGTTTTCCACAGACGAAAAGAAAAGTTGTGCACACCCCCCGAAATCGCAGCCTTACGTTTCTCAAATCCTGAATTTCAATCAAAAGTTGATTAATCTCAAAACGAATCGCCCTTAACGAAAGCGACTTCCTTGCCCCGTTCGCGCAATTCGGCCATAGCAAATCAGACCTCTGGGAGAGCACAGCCATGAAGATTGCAACCTTCAACATCAACGGTATCAAAGCCCGTATCGACGCCCTGCCCGCATGGCTGGATGATGCAGCACCCGATATCGTGCTCTTGCAAGAAATCAAATCTGTGGACGATGCATTCCCGCGCGAGATATTCGAGGATCGGGGCTACAATGTCGAAACCCACGGTCAGAAATCTTTCAACGGCGTGGCGATCCTCTCAAAACTCCCGCTTGAGGACGTGACCCGCGGGCTGCCCGGCGATGACACAGACGAACAGGCACGCTGGATCGAGGCCACAGTGGTCGGCGAGAAAGACGCATTGCGCATCTGCGGATTGTATTTGCCCAACGGCAACCCCGCACCGGGGCCAAAGTTCGACTACAAACTGGCATGGATGGAGCGTCTTCAAGCCCGTGCAGAAACGCTGCTGGCCGAAGAGACACCTTTTTTGATGGCCGGGGACTATAACATTATTCCACAGGCCGAAGATGCGGCCACGCCTGATGCCTGGCGTGAGGATGCGTTGTTTAGACCGGAATCGCGGGCGGCTTGGCGCAAACTGTTGTACCTCGGGCTGACAGAGGCGTTCCGCGCCCGCACTCAAGGGCCGGGCCATTATAGTTTCTGGGATTATCAGGCCGGTGCATGGAACCGCAACAACGGCATTCGCATTGATCACTTTCTGCTAAGTCCGGCTTGCGCGGATATGCTGCGCGATTGTCAGATTGATAAAGACGTGCGCGCAGGCGAAAAGCCATCGGATCACGTGCCGGTTTGGGTTGAGCTGGACCTGTAAGCGCGACGGTCGATGGATTGCTAGCCATGCATCTCGGTCGAAAGTCTCCCCGTTGCGGGCTTGAACGACGGTGCGGGCCACCTTGTTACTATAGGGGCAAAATGCTGACTTGGCGCATGATACATGTCACGGACGGGTCACCAACGGGAGCAACCCGCGCTTGATTGTATCACGATCCATGAAGCATGCCTTGCTGGCCGCCTAAACGGCAACCAAATGGTTGTCCCAAACCAGACTGGTAGCGGTTCTTTTGTCGATAGATTGCGCAACGATGCCACCCAAAGCGCCGGTGCCTGATGTTACCGTAAAACCGTCGGGACGAGGAGCGATACCGCAGACATCTTCCACAACAAAGCTACGCCTGAGGGCATTCAGATCCCTGTCATATAGTTGAACCAAGCCCCCGCGCGGCGAAGTCACCCCAATCGTTGTTGCATCTTCAGAAAAGGCGATACTGCCGATATAGCCCGCAAGGGTACGCAGTTCTTGTGCTGGTGTCTCAATTAAAACCATGGCTCCGCCCTGCCTGTGCACGCCCAACAGTGCCGCAGGCACGCCCTCCCCTTGCCACTGCATGCCAAAGGCAACGTCACCCTTCGACGCCACAGCCAGATGGCGGATAGAGTTTTTGTGCATCTGCGAAGGCAGACTGGCGATTTCAACAACGTGACCTCTTTCGAGATATGCAAGGTTGGGCCGCATGGTCGGAATGTTTAGTTTGGTGCGGCCGGAGTCCGGATGTGTGTCGATGCCGCCGTTGGCAACAACAAGCGTATCGGTGTCGGGCAACCTCTTGATATCGTGAGGGCCAATGCCGCCGCTGTCAAACTCGTCCGCACGTTCGTAACCGGCAGCGACATCCCAGACGCCGACACGCCCCCGCCCATTTTCATAATCGTTTTCCGTCGTGAACAGCCAGTGACCATCCGCAGAATAGGCACCGTGACCGTAGAAATGCCGCCCTGCAGGGGCGTGTAACATGGCCTTGGTGGTTCCTGTGAGACAGTCAATGACAATGGCAAATGTGCCGGGACGACGGGCAAAGGCAACAGCTTCGGGTCGTGAAGGATGCCCAGCGGCCGCATGGCCACGGGCGGGCAGCGCAATTTCGAAAACAACATCAAGCGTGGCACCAACTCCGCAAAGGACATAGGATCCATCCGGCCGCATGGCGGCAGAGAGATACGCCGGAGATCCAGCATCGGCCCATGTTGGCACGGGTGCCAGCCCTGTCGCCAGAAGTCCGCCGAGGAAAAGGCGGCGGCCTGTGTTCATGGCTTCCACGTCAGTCACCATCCAACGCGTTGAACCCTGCCGCAACCCCAAGGGTCGGACCCAGTTCATCGCGCACAGTCGCGCGAATGGCATCGACTGATTGTTGAACGGCCTCGATTTTCAGACGGCTTTGCGGGTCTGCGACACCTGAAAATGCGGGATCATCCAACGCGTCCAGCTTGGCCAGAGTGTCTTCAAATCGCTCCCCGATCCGTATGCGCACATCCGGATCGTTTGCAGACAGCCGCAAGGCCAGATCTTCCAGCGCAGTCAGGCTTAGCATCACATGGCGTGCCGACCGTCCTGACCGCCAGCTTTCTGCACGTTTCGGGCGCGGCCGCTCAAACGTCCCCAAGGGGCGGCCAAGACGGGTGTCGGAAGTGAATTGCAGCCCCGTGGTCAGCGCCTTGAACAACTCCTGCAAGACTTCTCCGGTCGAGCGGTAGCTGTCATCTGTTGCAGGCGCGAGCAAGCGGGCCGCATAGTCATTCTGCCAGTCGGTCAGGATTGCACTGCTGTTGGCCGCGATGTCGGCGGCGACGGTCTGGACCAAGGCGCAGAAATAGCTCGGATCGGCATCGCTACGCGTCGCTTCGTTATACAACAGGAATTCCATCGCATAAAATCCCCGCGCAGCGATGGAGACCTTAGCGTAGCTTTCTGCCACCCGGCCAACCGGATCACGTTGCGAAATCAGCGCGCCAAGCGCGCGCGGCGTTGCACCCCGCGCATCAGGCCAGAAGGCCAGCGCAAAGGCGCGGTCGTGCACCTCTGTCGGGCCAAACCGCAAATGGCTGACCGAAGTCCATGCGTCAAAGGCGTCAGCGTAGGCTGTGCGCAGCCCCGCCGATGTCGGGTCACACTCTGCCTGCGCCGCCTGCTCAAGCACCCCTGCCCGAAGGTCCAAACGCTCGAACCCGGCAAGGATATGATGGTCCACGATATCCGCGATGATCTGTTCAGGTGCCTCCGCCTGTGCATTGAACGGCAAAAGCACTAGCGCGACACTTAAAAGAAGGTGTTTCACAGGCTCTCCAGATAAGCGATCAGGGCGTCGCGGTCTTCTTTTGGCATTTCGACAACGGCATCGCGGTGCCCCTGCGCCTCGCCACCGTGCCACAGCACCGCTTCGAGCAGCGACCGCGCCCGCCCGTCATGCAGGAAGTAACTGTGGCCGCTGACCTGTTCGGTCAGACCGATGCCCCACAAGGGCGGCGTACGCCATTCTCTGCCCGTCGCACGCGCTTCGGGGCGGCCATCAGCCAGCCCCGGTCCCATGTCGTGCAATAGCATATCCGTATAGGGCCAGATCAGTTGAAAGCTCTGCTCGGGCTGATCGGCCAGACGCTGTGTGACAAAGGACGGCGTATGGCATGAAATGCAGCCGGTTTCATAGAATATCTGCTTGCCGCGCAGTACAGTCGGATCGTTCACCTTGCGCCGCGCCGGCACACCCAGATTGCGGCTGTAGAACGTCACCAGATCAAGGCCAACCGCGTCAATCTCGAATTCGCGGTCATCGCCGTCCCCATGGATGGCCGCTTTGCAATCGGCCTGCAAGTCGGTGCATTCCCCCGATGCGGCGGTGAAGATCGGGTTGGAAATTCCAATGTCTCCTACAAAGGCAGAGGCCGATTGCTCTAGAACGGTAGGATTGCCCGCCTTTAGACCGAAACGCCCCAGCATGGGTTGGTCGTGGACCTGCGACCAGACGATATTGGGGCGACCGGAAATACCGTCCCTGTCCGCATCATCTGGATCGGCGTTGGCAAGGATATCCGCCGCCGAAACCGCCTCGAGCAACCCCAGACCGATCATCTGCGGCGCAACGCGCGGGCTGAGCATGGCATCGGGATGCAGCGGCCCATAACCCAGATCGGCAGCACGATAGACCGGATGCCTGAGCGAGACCGTTTCGCCCCCCGCAAGGGTCACCGCCTCTTCGGTATAGGTGATGTCGAGGCGGTATTCGGCGGGATGTCCCTGAACGGCGAAATCCTGCAATTGCGTGCCATAGGTCGGATCGGGCCGCGAGGCGATGTAGCCTTTGATCTGCTGCACCGCGTTTTCCGGCAGTCCGGGGATCGACACACGCAGAAACATTGAAATGGCGCTGTCGTCCGGTCTTTCGGGCGGATGCCCGCGCCCGTCCTTGATGTGGCAACGCTGGCAGGACCGCGCATTGAACAACGGCCCCAGCCCGTCAGAGGCAAGCGTTGAGGATGGCGAGGATACCCAGACCTTGCGGAACAACCCGTTGCCAACCTTGAAATCCAGCTCGTCCTCAAAGCTGATGTTGCCCGAAGGTTGCGAAAACGCATCCGCCGTGGTGCGCGCGCGAACGGTGGCGGCACCGGCTGATTTTTCCTCGAACTTCTGTGCGGCGGTAAAATCTGTCGTAGGCGTGGTGACCGCCGCAATGCGCGCAGCCTCTGCCGCTGTGCGCGGGATCACGTTCAGATGCGGATCATCAAGGCGCAAGGTCGCTTCCTGCGCCAAGGCAGCGGCCCCGAGGACCGCCGCCAGTGCAATGACACTACTCCGCTTCGTCCATCTTTGATGCATTAAGCTGTGCATATTTTTCTTCACCGAGTTTGGTCACAAGATCGAGCTGCGTTTCGAGAAAGTCGATGTGACCCTCCTCATCCGTCAGCAATTCCTCGAAGATGTTTTTGGTCACAAAATCACCGACCTCTTCGCAATGCTTTCGGGCTTCCATGTAAAGATCCCGCGCACCATGTTCAGCCGCCAGATCACATTCCAGCGTTTCCTTGGGTGTCTGGCCGATGCGCAGCGGATCCAGCTTTTGCAGGTTCGGATGCCCGCCCAGAAACAGGATACGGGTGATCAATTTGTCCGCGTGGTTCATCTCTTCGATGCTTTCCTCGCGGGACTTCTTGGCCATGTGACCAAGACCCCAGTCGTCTTGCATCCGGTAGTGCAGCCAGTACTGACTGACTGCTGTCAATTCGCTGCGCAGTGCATCATTGAGGTATTCAATTACTTTCTTGTCGCCGTTCATTGCGGGTTTCCTGTGTTGTTCCGCGTCTCAAATTGCGGAGTTGCATGGGGACTTCCATGTTCGTGTTTGTGCGCATGGTGGCCAGAAACAGGGGCATGCAGCCGCCGCAATCAGCGGCCTTGCCAAGCGCACGGTATAATTTGCCGGGGGTCACGATTGTCTGCGCATCCGATGCCCGCATCCAGTTGATTGCGGCGTGAATGTCATGGTCGGTGATATTCTGGCAGTGGCAGACAATCATAGGTATGTCCTTCAGAATGACACGACAGCAGCCAGACCAACTGCGGTGGACTTTTCCCCGCCAACGTCAAATCGTGCCACGCCAAAGTTGACTTCGATAGTCTCGCTCAGGGCACGGTCCACACCCAGCGCGATCATCCTGTCCCTATCATCCGGCGTATCCACAAAGGTTGCGCTGGCCGAAAACGTCCAATCCTCCAGCGCATAGGCAGCGCCCAGCGTGGCATAGGTGGCATTGCCATCCGCCCCGCCCGCACCGTTGAAATGCGCCAGCTCGCCGATCATATCGAACCCGTTGCCGAAATCATGTGAAACACCCGCAACGAAACCTGTTTCGTCAGTCGTGTCACCCTCGCCCGCAGACAGATGGCGTGCGCCGATCCATGCAGTTGTTTCACCAAACGTCTGCGTATACTGCAGCGCAACGTTGTTGAGCTTGCCGGTGTTCCCGACACCGCCCATCGCCACAGAATTGCGCCCGCGTTTGGTGCCGATGCTGTCGCTTAACACCGTGTCATCTGCATAGAAAAGCGCAACCGACAGAACACCACCCGCATTACCCAAGGGGGTGTCTGCGGTCACGCCGATCATCTCGCTCAACTCATAATCTTCCGCCAGTGCGGTGCCGAAGAACCCCGGCGCGGCGTCCCATGCCACAGCGAACACCGGACTGATCTTGCCCGCCGAAACGACAGTTTCATTGAAGGTATAGCGCAGACCCAGCTCGCTGATGTACAGGCCCAGATCATCGAAGGTACGATCATCCTCGGGATCGGTAGCGGATTCCAGCGTCAGACCACCAAAGGCGCTGATGCGGTCCGACAAAGCCGCCTCAAAGGCTGCTTCCAGCGTCAGATAAGTGTCCGTAATCTCGGCTGCCGGATCATCAGCGCGCACAGTGCTGTCCACACCAACCTCAAGGCTGCCTTCCCAACTAAAGCCGGCCTCTTGCGCATAAGCTGCCGACCCCCCTGCCAGTACGAAGCTGAAAAGCCCCGCATTAAGTGTCATTTTTTTCATTTTCATTGTCCTGAATGGTGTGGCGCGGCGCAACGCAGCTGGCATTTGGCTAGCGGGTTGATTTATTGGAAAACCGCGTTTGGGTCATCCAGGCTGTCGGAACCCTCAAAGGCGATCTGGTCAAGGCCAAGCGCCCTCACAACCCGCTCGATAGAGCGCGTCTGGTCGATCAGCGCATCAACACCGCCCATGATCAGCGCCTCACCACCCGCATTGCCGCGTTCGAGCATCTGGTCATATGCAAATCCGGCTTCAGCTGCCGTTTTGATCCGCCCCAGTGCCATCATGGTAACGCCGAGTTTGTCCTGCATTTCCGCGTCCAGCGCCGCGTCCGAGGCTGCAACCATATCCGACAGGGATGCGCCCGAGACCAGTGTGCCGTCAATGCGCACGTATTTACCCAGATAGACGTTCTGCACGCCCAGCCCGTCATAATAGTGGCTGTTGTGGGTGTTGTCGGAAAAGCAATCATGCTCTTCTTCGGGATCGTTTAGCATCAGGCCAAGGCGCATCCGCTCGCCTGCCTGCTCTCCATAGGAAAGCGAGCCCATGCCCGTCAGGATTGCCGCCAGTCCCGCATCGGTGTCCGTGGTCAGTTCCGTGCGTGCAGCCCCGCCATCACTCCACTGCGCCACCATCCAGTCAAGATCGGCAACCAACAGGTCAGTTGCGGCCACAAGGTATGCACCGCGGCGGTCACAATTGTCATTTGTACAATCGGCCCCCGTGGCGTAATCCGTCCATCGCCGATCACCGGCCCCCGTTTCATGCCCGTTCAAATCCTGCCCCCAGAGCAGGAATTCAATCGCATGGTATCCGGTTGCAACATTTGCCTCTACCCCATCCGCCTCGTGCAGCGTTTCGGCCAGAAATTCGGGTGTTATCGAGGATGCGTCGATGTCCGTGCCCGACAGGGTAAACGTCGGATTGGCGATCACATTCAATGCGGCCAGCTGGTTCTCGTCCGACGCTCCACCGTAAGAGCCATCAACATAATCGATCAACCCTTCGTCCAACGGCCAGGCATTCACCTTGCCCTCCCAATCGTCCACGATCGGATTGCCAAAACGATACACCTCAGTCTGCTGGTACGGCACACGCGCCGCAATCCATGCGTGACGCGCTGCGGTCAGGTTTTCGCCAGAGGGTGCAGAAACCAGGGCGCTAACGGCCTCTTGCAGACGCTGTGCGGCAATCAGGCTGTCGCCGTATTTGGCCGCCGCAATATCTGCGTAAGTGTCCAGTACGTCTGATTTTTCAAAAGCAAATGTAGGGGATGCGAGGGCAATGGCGGCAACAGTCGCCAAGAAAGTCGTGCGTTTCATCAAGGTATCCTTTTAGTGTAATCTGGTTGGCTGCACGGGGGCCGCAGCATAGTCACGCGGCGCGCCAAGCTGCATCCGTTTGAGGGCAATTCCGAAATCAAAGGCACAGGAAGCGATCAACGGGGCAACATCGGGGCGTACCAGAAGCGTGGCGATCAACAGCGCATCTTCGCGCTCCCCATCGGCCGCAACAGCAACAAAGTTGGCAAAGCAGGATTCATCCGCGCCCAGACATTTGCACTGCACCGCATGATGCATAAGCGGGCGACGCCCATGCCGCACACACAGCCCGCACAGGTCTTCGAAGGATCGCAGCGCCTTGTGCCCCTGAACCGGGCCGAGAGCGGTCAAGAAATCATTCCTGACCTGCGCGCGCGCATCGTCACCATCCGACCAGAGGCGCAGATAGATCACGCTTGCCGCCTCAATCGCGTCTAATTCTGTAATGTATCCGACCGGGGCACCGCCGCGCTGTTTATGCTGGGTACTCATTTGGTCAAGATCAGTTTGTTGGCTCTGGTGATGCGCAGAGTGTAAATCTGGTCGTCCAGCAGGATTTGTGCCAATTCGCCGCCTTCGGTCAGTTCCTTGGCAGAATAAACCGGCAGAGTGCTGGGCTGCGCGCGTTTGGGGGGCGGGGTGTGAAAGCTCATCCGCGAAACTCCCGATGCATCTGGCAATGATCAAGAAACCACTCGACCGGCATGCCTTCAGCTGATCCATCGGGGTTGAGCAACGCGTAGAGCTCGGTTTGTGCCGGAGTTCTATCGCGATGGTCATTCACAGGGAATCTTGGTTCTGATGCAGGCAAGCTCATCTGGAAGTCCTCACATTTTTAACGTGTCGGGCTTCCCCTCCAATTGATTCGGGGTGGCTTGACTTTCTTCAATTCTGAGTAAATTAATAAGGCATGTCAACCCGACTAAAACACTCAACTTTATAAAACGGCGTCACAGGCACTTTACCTTGACCGAATAACTGCACTGCACCGCTATGGGTTCCCGCCCCTGGCATTGCGGTTTGCGCCCCCTATGGGGTGCGCGGCTATTGGCGTGGGAGTGAGTCTGGACGTTTCACGGGCATGCGCGGCCGGACCAAAACAGGCGTTGCCGACGTTTTCGGTAACGCAGCAACACTGGTCTCAGTGATCCTCGGATTAGGCCAGAAGTTCGGCATCCCAATACAGAAAATCCATCCAGCTGTCATGCAGATGGTTGGGCGGAAATTTCCGGCCGAGGTTGCGCAGCTCTTCGGCTTCGGGCTGGCGCGGTGGTTTGCGCAGCTGGAATCCGGTTTGATGCAAAGCTTTTGACCCTTTACGTAGATTACAAGGGCTGCAAGCCGCCACTACATTGCGCCAGGACGTCACGCCACCAGACGCACGCGGCACCACATGATCAAACGTCAAATCCCCACGCGCGCCGCAATATTGACAGCGAAATTCGTCGCGCAGAAACAAATTAAAGCGCGTGAAGGCCACGCGCTTTTGAGGTTTCACATAATCTTTCAGCACAACAACAGACGGAATTTTCAACGTCATCGACGGGCTGTGAACGCATTCGTCATATTCGGCAACGATATCAACGCGGTCCAGCCATTTCGCCTTGATCGCATCCTGCCATGGCCACAGCGATAACGGGTAATAACTCAGCGGTCGATAGTCCGCATTCAACACCAAGGCGGGCCTGTGTTTAAGCCCCGCCGGCTGTCTGGTAAATTCGGTTCTGAAATCGCCTTGCACCTGCTCGCGTCCCCTGCCCGTTTGCGCTGACTATATCTCGTGGTTTATCGCTGGCAAGATAAAGAATAGCACAAGATGTCGCGGGATGAGGTGTTGGATTTTACGTGCAGTATCGACACTATGTTTGTGAAACGAAAACCATTGCCTGAAGTGCGGGCTTATCCACGCAAAGTAATGCATGCTACAGGCACAGCATAATCCGAAATCTCCTATATCGTGCTTCCATGTGACGCTTCGCAAATGGTTACTCTGAATGTTAATTAACCCTTCAATCTATCGAAGATATTTTCGATCCCTGCTCCTAATTGTAATAGTGCCAGCTCTTTTTATGTCATGCCAGTTCGTTGAAAAGGAACCGTCTTACGCCGGATTTAACAATGATATGGACAAGCTTTCGAAAGGCATGTCAGGAGCAGAGGTCGAAGCGATACTGGGAAAACCTTATATTTCTACAAATCCGAATTCTCTGGGTAGATGCGATAGCTACATTTACAATCATTTCATTGATGCTCAATTCATACATTTTCATTATTCACAAGGTAATCTGTTTTCGATGACAGACGACCATAATGCGGTTTGCATGGTGCAGTGATTTTTTGAATTGCATGCTAGCGTGGCCGTTACTCCATTGAAGGATCAGGTCTCAAATCGGAAAACAATCCTACCATTGTTGCTGCTATTAATCCGCCCCCAAGACCAAGCCCCTAAAGGCTCAGCTTATCGCGCATAAACGCCAGTGCCACGCTCAGCCCATCCGGCGCGATTCCGTGGCCGGTCCCCTTCATAATATGCGCAAATACATCCTTCCAGCCTGCAGCCTCCAACGCCTCGGCTGCGGCGGGTAAGGACTGGGGCGGCACCACATCGTCCTGATCGCCGTGCACCAGCAGAACCGGTGGTTTGACCACCGCTTCATCCGCCAGATTTTCAGGCGACAGCAAGCGGCCGGAAAACGCAACAATCCCTGCAATTTCATCCTCGCGGCGCGGGGCGACGTGCAGGGCCATCATGGAGCCTTGGGAAAAGCCAAACAGCACAACCTGTTCGGGCAACACGTCTTCGTCGACCATCAGTGCATCAAGGAAAGCGTTCAGGTCTTCAACCGCCTGATCCATGCCGCGCATGCTTTCTTCCTCGGATGATCCGTCAATCCACGGGATCGGGAACCACTGGTAGCCGTTGGGCATGCCTGCGACCATTTCGGGCGCATCGGGGGCCACAAACATCGTATCCGGCAGATGTTCCCCCAACGGGTCGGCCAACCCCAGCAAATCCGCACCGTTTGCGCCATAGCCATGCAGGAACACAACAATCGAACGTGTCTCCCCTGAAACCGCGGCGCGGCGTTCTGATTTCAATACGCGTGTCATCACAGACCTTCCCTGTTTTTCAATATCCGGTAGTAGGCAAAGAGTGCGCGGGCTGCAACAGAGCGCCACGGCGACCAGTCTTGTGCAAGTGCAGACAGGACGTCAGGCTTCGGGCGGCTTTCCAAACCAAAGACGTCTTGTGCGGCGACCTGCAACGCCAGATCCCCCGCAGGAAACAGGTCGGCACGTCCCATACAAAACATAATGTAAATCTGCGCCGTCCATGGCCCGATACCAGTGATTGCGGTGAGGCGCGCCATGACATCGGCATCGTTCAAACCGTGCAAACCGTCATAATCCAGAGTGTCCCGTGCCAAAATCATTGCATAACGCGCTTTGGGGCGGCTAAGACCTGCGGCGCGCAGCCCGTCTTCGCCAGCTGCAATAACCGCATCTTTGGCCGTCAACCCCGCCTCTGACATGCGCACACGGATCGCGCTGGCTGACGCCACGCTGACCTGCTGGCTGATGATGATCTCCAACAGACCACCAAAACCGTCAGGCTTCAACCGCAAGGGCAGCGGGCCGGTTTGTGCCAGAATCTGCGCAAAGCGCGGATCGCATTGCGCCAGCCACGCGGCCCCTTCGGCCACGTCGTCATCATTGCGGATGATCCGGCCCGTGCGGGTCACAAAGCCTCCACCCAATCTAAAACGTCTCTTACATCCTGCACGACATGTATCCCGTGCTGGAGAGCAGGCCGATCAATCAAGATGACTTTCAGCCCCAACTCCTTGGCCGCATCCAGTTTCGGGCGGCTTGGCAGTCCACCAAGGTTACGCGCAATCAGTGTATCCACGCGCAGGTCCCGAAAAAGCGCGATCTCGCTGGCCATCGTGAAGGGCGGATCGCCAAACACAAGTTCGACAAAACCGTACGGCGCGGGGCGCTGGTGTTTTGAAGTCTGGCGCAGCATCAGGCAGGCCCCCGGAAAGTCGCGATACGCTGGCAGGCTGGCCCATCCGGTCGCGGAAAACACACGCTCCGAGTTCCCGACCAGCGCCATTGCCGCCTGAACCGACACGGCACTCTGCCATTTTGCGTTTTCGTCAATGTCCCATGCAGGCCGTGCCAAGCTGATAAAGGGCAAACCCGACTGCTGTGCGGCTTCATGTCCGACCTGCGTCATTATGCCGTCAAAGCCGTGGCTCGCATCAATCACGATATCCGCCCCGCGCATCACCTCAAGCAAGTGCGGCTTTGTCACCTCGTGACAGACCTCAAACGGTACAGGCATTGGGTTGGCACCGCGCGGGCGCTCCGACATCAAGGCATGCACTTTGTGATCGCGCGCGGCCAATGCCTGCCCGATTTGTCGTGCCTCTGCGCTACCGGCCAGCAATAGAATACGTGGTCTTTTTTCCATAGCCGCGACATTAGGCAACACGGACCCGAGTACAAGTGCCTAGCAATCTGGGGCTTGCCCCTCTCTTGTCAGAAGAATACCCCTTGCCCCGTAAGGAGCCCGAGATGATTGATGACGCACGCGCCAAGCGCAACGTAGCTGTTCTGGTGGCCGCACAGGCATTCCTTGGCAGCCAACTTCCCATGATGTTTGTGATTGGCGGCCTTGCAGGCCAGCAACTTTCGCCCAATGTCTGCCTTGCGACATTACCGATCTCGATGATCGTATTCGGGTCCATGACCACGGCACCGTGGCTGTCGCCCTTGATGCAGAAACACGGACGCCGCGCCGGATTTATCATCGGTGCTGCGGGGGGCATGACAGGGGCCGCGATCAGCGCCTATGCCCTTTCGATCGAGAGTTTCCTTTTGTTCCTTCTGGGCAGCTATTTCACCGGCATTTACATGTCTTCGGGTGGGTTTTTCCGGTTTGCGGCGGCAGATACTGCGTCCGACGCGTTCCGGCCCAAAGCCATCTCCTATGTCATGGCAGGTGGCCTTGGCGCTGCCATTATCGGGCCGCAGTTGGTGACGCTATTGTCGGACGGGCCGGACGCCACGGCGATGCGGTACTTCCCCGTCTTCATTGCCATGATTGCCATCAACGGCTTCGGCATGTTGCTGTTTTTCCTGCTTGATATTCCCAAGCCAGTCGCACCGACAATGGACAGCCCCAAAGGGCGCACCCGTTGGGAGCTTCTGACCACCCCGCGCATTGCGGTGGCGGTTATCTGCGCCATGGTGTCCTACGCTTTGATGAATCTTGTGATGACCTCGACACCGCTGGCGGTGGTCGGATGCGGCTACCGTGTGGCGGATGCCTCCAACATCGTGACGGGCCATGTGCTGGCCATGTATGTGCCGTCGTTTTTCACCGGACATCTGATCGCACGTTTCGGAGTGGAACGGATCATGGGCCTTGGCATTGCGATCCTTGGTGTTGCGGGAGTCGTCGCGTTGCAGGGCGTCGAACTGGGCAATTTCTATGTGGCGTTGCTGCTGCTGGGTCTGGGCTGGAACTTCGGCTTTATCGGCGCGACGTCGATGCTGGCAGGCGCACATGAACCACACGAACGCGGACGCATGCAGGGTCTTAACGACCTGCTGGTCTTTGGCGGCGTCACCCTTGCATCCCTGGCCTCTGGTGGGCTGATGAACTGCGCGGGCGGTGATGCAGCGTCGGGCTGGGCGGCGGTGAACATGGCGATGATCCCGTTTCTGGCCCTTGCCGGTGGATCACTGATCTGGTTGGTAATGCGCCCGAAAACGGAAAACGCCTGACCCTACCAGCGGCCGGTCACTGCGCGGATTGAAAGCCCGATGCGGTCTGTTTCGACCGGATCGGGCAAGCGCCCCTCGGCGACCGCCGCAGGGTCTTTGACCGCCATTTTCAGAATAGCCTGCGCAGGGCCGACATGCAGCAAAGCCGCACGCGCAGGTTTGGACAGTCTGGCTCTGTTTGCACGTGCTCTTGCCAGCCGCTCTAGGCCGCCTTGTGCCAGTGCGGCAACCCCTGCATCCGTACCATCCATCAACGGTATCCGCCCGTGTGCGACCAGTTCGGGGATCGCGCGCAGCCATGCCGCAAGCCCCCCAGCATAGGCTGCATCACGCACAACTGCCTCGTCGGCCTCTCCCAAAGCAGAGGCGGCAACCCAAGCCAGATTGCCGGAAGTTTGGTCCAGATAACGGACAAAATGTGCTTCGTCCTCAAAGGCATCCTTATAGATATCCCAACGCCTTGCAGCGGCAAGCTCGTCCAAGAGGGGGGCCAGATCCGGGGCAACTACACCGGCCAGAGGCGTTGCAACTTCATGCCTGCGCACGGGCTTTGCCTCACTGATTTCCTCACACACATCGCGCCACCATTGCAGGCGCATTTCGGCAATCATTGCCTCCTGTGTTACCCAAGGTGCGCGCGCCACTTCGACATTGAATGCATAAAGCGGAAACAGAATCCGGCGCGCCGCAACAGGCGACGCCATGACTGCGCGAAAACGCCAAGGGTCCGCCCGTTCAACCAACGCGGCACAGGCTGTCAAATCCGCGTCGAAACTCATTTCGGGCGCACAACGCTGAGCAGATAGCCGAATTCATCACGGTGCGCGCGCCAGCAGGCAATTTCCTCTGCCGCCACGTCCAGCACTTCGCTCAAAGCCGCGTCAGCCTGGGGCCGCAGCATTGCAATCCTTGCCTCAAGGGGCCCGTAATAAGCCTCCCAACCCGCATCCGAAACGCGGCGTGTGCCAAGGATGTCATAGCCCGCATCGGAAATTTGCTGTTGAACCCCCACAGCGTCCGTCATGTTCGGGTATTCACCATCCCACAGCGCCCGTGCCCGCGCTGACGGATTGTCCGTCAGCCAGCAAGCCTCGGAAAATGCCACAACACCGTTCGCAGTCAATGACTTACGCCACGCCTCTAACGCTGCTTTTACCCCCATGAAATAGACTGCGCCCGCGCACCAGATCATGTCATAGCTGTTGTGGATCGCCTTCATGTCCGCCTTGAGAACCGTCACGCGGCCTTCTTGTTGCCAATCCCTGCGCACAGCCGCCACAAAATGCGGTGTTTTATCAAGTGCTGTCACATGCCCGCGTGGCGCGGCATCCAGCAATGCGGCAATATCGCCGCCCGGTCCACATCCGACATCCGCCATCTGTGCATCTGGCGACAATCCCGCGACCTTTGCAGCCCAAGCAACATCTTGCGGCTCTCCCGGACCCTCGCGGGGTAAGTCACGGTGCAGTTGAAAAAACGCTTCCATCGGATCAGAAGTCATTGAGGAATCCTTTGATTGCAGTCACGGCTTCCGGCGCTGAGATGATATCAAGGTGGTTTACCTCCTCGACAATCACATAGCTCCCTTTGTCCGTCACGTCTGACATGGTGGGTTCGAACATCGCCGCTCTAAAGGCTTCGTCCTGCGCACCCGCAACCAGCACAAAGGGCGGCAAGGCCGCAACATCTGCTAGATAGTTGCTTCTTGGGGCAAATGACGTGTTCAAGCGGTAGGAATAAGCAGTTGTTGCCGTATGCCCCAAAGAACCGTCCATGACCGCCTGCGGCATGCGAAACTGGATGATGGTGAGGTAGTTGAGCGCGCGAACGCGGAATGTGTTCAATATCCCAAGTCCGATAATCCGGCGCATCAGCGGGTGCGACCAGCCACCAGAGTTGTCGCGCATGGTTGGCGCATTGTGCTTCAGAAATGGGGCCAGCAGAACCGCGCCGTCAATCAAGGCACCATGCTGCCCCCCTGCAAAACGCACAACCAATCCGCCCCCCGACGAATGTCCGCCCAGAATAACCTTCTGATCCGGCTTGCAGAGTTCTGCGATCAAATCGGCCAGATCATCCTCGAATTGACCGACATAGGCGATATCACCGCGCACACCCGGCTTTTCCCCGTGGCCGCGCAAGTCGGGAACAACCACATCTGCCACCGTGCTGAAATCCCGCGCGACCGTGTCAAACTGCAATCCGTGCCACCCTGATCCATGCACCAGAACCAGCAAAGGCGCGTTGGTATCATCACTTGGATACCGGCGCACCTGCGCGTCATATCCATCGCGCATCTTTACAGACGTCTGGGGTTGTGGCGCATCAGCGTCACCAGTCAATGTGTTCGTAAAATCAAGCCCTTCACCCGCAGGCAGATTAACGGGTCGCTGCGACAGGATCAGAACAACGGCGATGCCGAGGGTGATCACAATCGACGTAATAAAGAAAGTCAGCACTCTGCGGATCATGCCGTATTGCCATTGGCATCGCGCACCAGTTTCCAGCGGATCGCATCCAGCAGCGCCTCAAAGCTTGCGTCGACGATGTTGGCGCTGACACCGACAGTGGACCAGCGCCGTCCCTGCCCGTCTTCACTGTCGATGATCACGCGGGTCACCGCCTCGGTTCCGCCTTGGGTGATGCGCACCTTGAAATCGACCAGCCGCATGTCCTCGATATAGCTTGAATACTGCCCCAGATCCTTGGCCAGCGCCTTGGCCAGTGCGTTCACAGGGCCACGGTCACTACCCGCAGCATCCATGCTTTCGCTGACAGACTGGCGCTTTTCGCCGTCCACTTTGACCACAACCACGGCCTCGGACAGGCTGACCATCTTGTTGTACTTGTTTTTGCGTCGCTCTACGGTAACGCGGTATCTTTTTACCTCAAAAAACTGCGGCATCTGGCCCAGAACGTCCCGCGCCAGCAGCTCGAAACTGGCCTGTGCGGTGTCATAGGAATACCCGTCCGCCTCGCGGGCCTTCACCTCTTCAAGGATACGCCCCAAGGCCGGATCGCCCTTTCCAACGCTTAGGCCCGCTTCGGTCAGGCGTTTGCGCAGATTGGACTGCCCCGCCTGATTGGACATCGGAATGATCCGCGCATTACCAACCACGGTGGGGTCGATATGTTCGTAGGTTGACGGGTCTTTCAGGATCGCACTGGCGTGCAGACCGGCCTTGTGGGCAAAGGCAGACGAGCCGACAAAAGCCGCCTGTTTTTGCGGCACGCGGTTGAGGATTTCATCCAGCATCCGGCTGATCCGCGTCAGCCCTTGCAACGCCTTTTTCGTAATGCCCGTTTCATACCGGCTGGCGTAGGGTTCTTTCAGCAGCAGGATCGGGATCAGCGCGGTCAGGTTGGCATTGCCACAGCGTTCGCCAAGCCCGTTCAGCGTACCCTGAATTTGCCGCGCACCCGCATCAACAGCGGCCAGCGTACAGGCAACCGCGTTTTCGGTGTCGTTGTGGGTGTGGATGCCAAGGTGGTCGCCGGGGATGCCGGACGCAATCACTTTTGCTGTAATGTCAGACACTTCCGAGGGGAGGCTTCCACCGTTTGTGTCACACAAAACGATCCATCTTGCGCCCGCTTTGTGAACGGTATGCAGACATTCCAGCGCGTAATCGGGATTGGCCTTGAACCCGTCAAAGAAATGTTCCGCGTCAAATAATGCCTCGCGACCAGAGGCCACCAGATGCGCGATGCTGTCGCGCAGCAGGGTCAGGTTTTCCTCAAGCGTGATGTTCAGCGCGGTTTTGACGTGGAATTCATGTGTCTTGCCCACCAGACAGACAGAACTGGTGCCCGCGTTCATCACCGCCGCCAGCACATCATCATTTTGCGCCGAAATGCCGGGGCGTTTGGTCATGCCAAAAGCGGTGAGTTTGGCGGTGGTTTTAGGCGCTGCATCGAAGAACGCGTTATCCGTGGGGTTGGCCCCCGGCCAGCCACCTTCGATATAATCCACGCCAAGGCTGTCAAGCGCTGTGGCGATCTGGTGCTTTTCGTCCGTAGAAAATTGCACTCCTTGCGTTTGCTGCCCATCACGCAGGGTGGTGTCATAGAGGGTGAGGTGTTCGATCATGCTTTCGCCTCTTCCCAAACTGGTGGAATTCGTGAGAATATCTCTCTTAACAAGGAAATCATGTTCGCCACTCACCCTTCCTCAAATCCTCAACTAGCTTCGTAGCATCATAACCGTGGAGACTAGTTGCCTGTGGACCAAGCCCCGTCACTGAAAGCTTCACGCCATTGTCTTCAAATATTTTTTTGAGAGCATCCGCCTGTTCATATTTCTTATCATTTCTAAGACTTTGCCATTCATCTAGATATTCTTTCCACGATGACATTGCGTCTCCAACATGCATCGCCTCCAAATTTCCGCCAACTGTTACGGCGTATGGTTTTCTCCGAAACCACTCCACTTCTTCTGCCGGTGGAAAGCCCAAAAACAGCATTGCAGCTTTCAATTCAGCCGCTCCGTTGGTCGTCGCGAACTGACGCATGCGCGTAAAGACCTCGGAAACATTCAGATCTTGTTTCAGCCAGTCAATCATTGACTCCATAATTCTTGCTTTTGGCTCAATACCATCAGTAAGCCGATACCATTTACTCAATGTTCTTTCTGCTTCCTTAGCCTTCTTCTCCGTCCAGTCCATCGGCTTGCGGTAATGCGTGCTTAAGAACACAAACCGGATCACCTCGCCAGGCACGCCCTGATCCAGCAAATCGCGCACGGTAAAGAAATTGCCCAGCGACTTGGACATCTTCTTGCCCTCGACCTGCAACATCTCGTTGTGCATCCAGTACCGCGCGAAACCGTGACCGGCACAGGCAGATTGCGCAATCTCGTTTTCGTGATGCGGGAAGGTCAGATCATTGCCGCCGCCGTGAATATCAAACGTGGACCCCAGCAGGGCCTCGGCCATGGCGGAACATTCGATATGCCAGCCGGGGCGGCCTTTGCCCCAAGGGGACTCCCAACCGGGCGTCGCATCATCCGACGGTTTCCACATCACAAAATCCATCGGATCTTCTTTGAACGGGGCGACTTCGACCCGCGCACCCGCGATCATGTCATCCACCGAACGCCCCGACAGCGCGCCGTATTCCTTATAAGAACGCACACGGAATAATACATGGCCCTCCGCGACATAGGCGTGGTCTTTGGCGATCAGATCTTCAATCATCGCAATCATTTCGTCGATATAGGCTGTCGCGCGGGGCATGGCGCGTTGGTGGTCCTTGCCCTTGATCGACGGCTGCAAGGCACCAATGGCGGCCATGTCGTCCAGAAACCACTGCGTTGTCTCTGCCGTGATCTCACCGATTGACCGCCCGCTTTCAGCAGCGCGCGCGTTGATCTTGTCATCCACGTCCGTAAAATTGCGCACATAGGTCACATGCTCGGGCCCGTAAACATGACGCAGCAGACGGTACAATACGTCAAACACAATCACGGGCCGCGCATTGCCGATATGGGCGCGATCATAGACCGTGGGACCACAGACATACATGCGCACATCGTCCTTGTTCAAAGGCACAAACGGCTCTTTGCGGCGTGTTTTGGTGTTATACAGCGTAATCTCGGTCATGGGTCGTTCCTCGCGCACAGGTAACGCGGGCTTGCCACATATCAGTCAGGATTAAAACGACATGGATGACGGCCCGCGAGAAAAATCTCAAACGGTAATGGGGCAACAAATAATGCACATCATCATGGTCATGTAGGATGGGTAGCCCGCGGGTGCACCTCTGGTCAACAGTTGATTGACGAATCAAACAGCCTCTGCGCCCCTGCCCCCAGCAAACGGAGGGCGGGACATGCAGGCATCAGAGCGGATTTCAGGGATTTTGGGTGGCGGATCGGATGGCTGGGGGCTGTTCAACAAAGCGCGCGAGATGATTGCGGCGGGCACACCTGTGGTGGAACTGACGATTGGCGAGCATGATATTCGCACGGCGGCTCCGATCTTGCAGGACATGCACCGCTCGGCCCTTGGAGGCCATACAGGATATGCCTCCGTACCCGGTGTACCGGCCCTGCGCGCCGAAGTGGCGCGGCGGGTGCAGGAACGCACCGGTGTGCCAACCACATCTGAAAACGTCATGATCACGCCGGGCGGGCAATCGGCACTTTATGCTGCGCACTTTGCCATCTGTGATCCCGGTGATCGCGCGCTGTATCTTGATCCGTTCTATGCGACCTATCCCGGCACAATCCGCGGGGCGAGTGCAGAACCCGTCTGCATCCAGACCCGTGCGCAAGATGCGTTTCAACCTCGTGCCAGCGATATCGCGGCCCATGCAGAAGGCGCGAAAAGCCTGCTGGTCAATTCACCCAACAACCCCACCGGGGTGGTGTACTCCCGCGCCACACTGGACGGCATTGCGCAGGTCTGTATCGACAATGACCTTTGGCTGATCTCGGACGAGGTGTATGACACCCAAATCTGGGAGGGCGAGCATATCTCGCCCCGCGCCCTGCCCGATATGGCGCAGCGTACACTGGTGGTCGGCTCGATGTCGAAATCACATGCAATGACCGGATCGCGGATCGGCTGGATTGTCGGTCCGGTGGACGTTGTGGAGCACCTGATCAACCTTGCGACCCATACGACCTACGGTGTGCCTGGTTTCGTACAGGATGCCGCCTTGTTTGCATTGCAACAAGGTCCCGGTTTCGAAGAAGAAATTGCCGCACCTTTCCGCCGCCGCCGCGCCATTGCCAAAGACGTGCTGGCCGCGCAGAACACTGTTGCCTTGGTGCCTGCACAGGGGGCGATGTACCTCATGCTGGACGTGCGCAGCACGGGAATGAGCGGCGAGGATTTCGCGGATGCGCTGCTGGACGCGCACCATATTGCGGTAATGCCGGGTGAAAGTTTCGGTCAAGCAGCCGCAGGGCATGTCCGTGTGGCGATGACAATTGCGGATGATGCGTTTGAGCAAGCCCTGAAAACGCTCTGCGCTTTTGCCGAAAGCTGTGCGGCCAAAACGTAACAGGTGGGCTGGCGCGGATAATTCCCGCGCCAGCCTTACTCTTGCTGGTTCAGCAGCCGTCTAGAACCGCAATGAACCACGCAGATTGAATGTGGTTGCATCCAGATCGTCGCCTGCTGTGCCTCCGATATCGCTAAAGCGATGTTCCAGCACTTCTGCACCGATCGTATAGCGGTCCGTGACCTTGTAGGTGATCCCGATACCGGCGAACGGGCCGGTTTCATTGCCAACGGTGGTATCCGCCCGCGCCACGCCTGCAGTCGCATAGACCAGCGTGTTGCCCAGATCATACCCGCCCTTGAACTTCAGCCGCGCCACGGAATCGACGTTAGCTGCGCCGCCTCCCAGATCGACATCCGTCTTGTCGTAGTCGAGTTCACCACCAATGACCCAGTTGCCAAGGTCGTAGTCATAACCGGCATGGAAACCGTAGGTGTTGTTGTTCCCGTCCAGTGCCGCGGGACCATCCATATCCGCATAGCCCAGTTGCAGACCGGTATAGAACCCCGTCCAGTCACTTGACGGGATAACCGGTGCGGGGGAGATCAGCGGCGCTTCAACCGTAGGTTCTTGCAGGCTACCTGCAACGGCCACGCTGCCCAACAGCGTGCCGGCTGCCAAAGTGAGGGCGGCTAGAGGTGTAAATTGTTTCATCTGTCTGCTCCTTCATTCATATTGCTTCTGCATGTCGCAGTTGCCCTGCCGCGCACGGCAGGAACGAGTATGCAATGCTCGACATAGGAGGATGGTTCCAACATTACCCCTCACGCTTTTGCGATGGGCGAGATACTGCAATTTCAGCACAAGCTTATCGGCCAAAACTGGCGCAAGAACCCGAAAGTCGCGAAATCTCTGTCATCAGCCCTTGAAATTATGCTGCATCTGCACGGGTCGCAAACCGGCAGCCATGGCGCAAATGGGACAGAATGCACGTATTTTCACGCGCAAATTTGACGGGAGAAACAGGAGCTTTCGGGTGAAAGCAGATATTTGCATCATCACAAGGGTTGCCCGCACAATTGGCGCGGGACGGGGCCGTGCGGCACGTGGCGCACCGCAACACCACTAGACGCCCTTCCCGTTCCTATTCCCCTTTTTCACGGACCACGCCATGACAGATCAAACACCCATTCGCAGCGGCGGACGCGCAGCGCGCCGTGCCGCGCGCGCCAAACCGCTGGCCGACAACATGCGCCCCATTCGCCCCGGTATGGAAGGCGGCCAATACAAACCTCTAAGCCAGACGGACATGGAGGCAATCCACAATGCCGCACTGGAGGCGTTGGAGACAATCGGTCTGGCAGACGCACCGCCCTCGGGCGTGGCCTATCTGACGGGTGCGGGTGCCATTCAGGGCGCGGATGGGCGCATCCGGTTTCCGCGCGCTTTGGTCGAAGACACACTGGCAAAGGCCAACCGCTCTGTCACCCTGTACGCCCGAGATCCGGTGCATGATCTGGAACTGTCGGGCAACCGTGTGCATTACGGAACTGCAGGCGCTGCGGTCCATTTGGTGAACGTAGAGGGCAACAGCTACCGTGAGTGTGGTGTGCAGGATTTACATGATGCCGCACGCATCACCGACACGCTTGATAACATCCATTTCCTGCAACGCCCCATGGTGTGTCGCGACATTACCGACAACCTCGAGATGGACCTGAACACCATCTACGCCTGTAGCTCTGGCACGATGAAACATGTTGGCACATCCTTTACCGAACCGGCCTTTGTCAAACACGGGCTGGAAATGCTGCATATGATTGCGGGCGGTGAAGACAAATGGCGCGAACGTCCGTTTTTGTCGAACTCGAACTGCTTTGTCGTCCCACCGATGAAATTCGCCACCGAAGCCTGCGAGGTGATGGAGGCCTGTATTGAAGGCGGGATGCCGGTCCTGCTGCTGTCCGCTGGCATGGCTGGTGCCACCGCGCCTTCCACAATTGCGGGCGCGATTGTGCAAGCGGTCTCGGAGTGTCTGGCAGGACTGGTCTATGTGAATGCCGTGAAACCGGGACATCCGGCGATCTTTGGCACTTGGCCTTTTGGTCTGGACTTGCGCACAGGGGCCATGACCGGTGGATCCGGCGAACAGGCACTGCTGACCGCTGGCTGTGCGCAAATGCATTCGTTTTACGGTGTTCCGGGTGGCGCGGCTGCGGGAATTGCCGATTCCAAAATGCCCGACATGCAAGCCGGATGGGAACAGATGTGTTCTAATGTGATGGCCGGTCTGTCCGGGCTGAACATGGTCTATGAAGCAGCAGGCATGCATGCTTCCCTCCTGGGGTTTTGTCACGAATCCCTGATCCTCGGGGATGATCTGATCGGTCAGGCGATGCGGTGCGTACGCGGCATCGAGGTAAACGAAGAAACACTTGCGCTGGACCAGATGCGCGAGGTTTGCATTGGCGGTCCCGGTCATTACCTTGGCACCGAACAAACGCTCAGCCGGATGGAGACGGATCATGTATATCCGTCACTCGGCAACCGCTCTTCGCCAAAAGAATGGGACGAGTTGGGCAAACCCGATCTGATCAAGAACGCCACCGCACGCAAAGAGGCAATCCTGAGCGAACGATCCCGCGCCTGTTTCGATCCGAAGATCGACAAAGCCATTCGGGCACGGTTCAACATTCACCTTCCCGCGTAGGGTCTTCATCTAAATAGAAAGAGGCCCGACAGTCAGAACTGCCGGACCTCCATTAACAAGGCCCGCAAGGATTGCGCTGGCGTTCCTTGCGGGTCTTGTACTGCCCTTATCCTTCGGAAGGCGCTGGCATCATGCCGGCTTCTTGTGCTGCTTGCACTTCAGCGTCATCAAGCGCGCCATCCGCGTTCAGGTCCATCGCCGAAAACTGCTCGGCTGTGACATCGGGATAAACTGCCTGAACCTCGGCCACACTCAGAATGCCGTCACCATTGGCATCCACTTCGGCAGCGCCTGCGCTCATGGCAAAGGCCGGAACGCAGAAAGCTGCAAGTGCGATGGTGCTCATTTTGAAAGTCTTGGTCATTAGGATACTCCCTTTCAGGGTTTGGTTTGCTCGAAGGCATTGCCGCCTTCACTAGGTCAGATGCCTGAAACGGGGTTTGCGTCCCTGCCCTGCGATGCACACGCGGCAGCCTGCCGATACAGCACGGATGAATGGGCCAAGACTTGCCCAAAAAGCCCGCTTTGCCGCGATCGGCGGAAATTCCCTCAATGATTGTATCGCTTGGATCGGTCATGCTCCCCCCAAAGCAACACGAGGCAGTGCTATGACACCCAAAATACCGGACCCGATGGAAGAACTTCTGCCGAAACTGCTGCGCCGCGCACGCAGGCTGGCCCGTACGGCTGATGAGGCAGAGGACATGGCGCAGGAAACCGCCCTGCGGCTGTGGCAGGCTTTGGACGGCCCACATGATATTGAAACGCCCGAACGCTATGCGATGACAATGCTGCACAACATTGCCCGCCAACGCTGGCGCGGACGGCGCGTCACCGAAGAATTGACCGACGACATGGCCCAAGCCGCGCCGCTGGCGCATGGACGCATCGCTTGCGCAGAGTTGCAGGCCGCGATCGAACGTCTGCCCAAGGATCAGGCAGAACTGATGCGTTTGGTGATGCTTGGGGAAACAAGCCCGCAAATTCTGGCGGACCGGATAGGCGTGCCAAAAGGCACCGTCATGTCGCGTCTGGGTCGCGCACGGGCAACCCTGCGCAATGAAATCGGATTGGAAGGATCTGTTGTGGAACTTTTGTGACGTGTTTGTCGTCAATCACAACAGACACGTCGAACGATGAAAGGGGAACCGAAGGTCCCCCTAGTTTCGCCATCCAGGCACTATTTTTTAACCGCTCGGTGTTTGATTTTGCCAGCGGCCTCAGCGTCGATCTGAGCGAACGCATTCAGAACCAAGTAGCGACCGCTCTTTACGCGGACGGACGTTTCCTTGCAAAGGTGGCACTGGCGGTCGGCTGCAAACCGTTCGGGACCGAATAATTGGCGACAGACTATACGAGCGAATTCAGCAAAGGATTTCATGAAGCGAATTTCGTTAGACGAAACCAGCTGAAAGTCCGTGGGTCGGGCTATCTGCGCCGCTTCGACCTTGGTCCGATTGCAGACAGCATCCTTGAAACGGCACGCGATCGCAGTCTGAGGGGTGTGCCAAAGAAAAAGGGGTGCCACAAGAGCACCCCGAGGTTCGCATAACCAGGCTCATTAATTTACCGCTCGTTTTGTTTTATGCCTGCGGCTTGGTCAGCGTCAGGGAGCAAGCGCACCTGCCCCTTGTCTTGTTGTCTGTGTTGCGAGAACGTATCTTGCGGAATTGGCACTTCGTCAGATCCAGAAAATTCCCATTATAGGCTATTTTTCTTCGTTTCTAAGATTAGAGGCCTCCATAAGCCTCTTTTTTTGACACCTTATTTCGCTGAATTTTGAAATTCCGACAAAATTACGGCTTCCGGCACAAAGCTATGGCTTGAGACAGAAGAAAGGGGGAACCGAAGTTCCCCCTAGTTTCGCCATTCAGGCTCAATTTGTTAACCGCTCGGTGTTTGTTTTTGCCTGCGGCCTGAATGTCGACCAGAGCGAACGCATCCGCTCCGTGTCCCGCGCCCCATCATTCATGGGGTTGCGGAGTGGGTGGCAGCGTATCGCTTTGCGACGTGCGAGAACCCACCCCTTTTTTCAATGTAGCGCCAACAGGCACCCCAATCCCATCAGCTACACCCGCTGGTCCCGCCACAGGTGTTGCACTTCATGCAAGTCCCGTTGCGCACCAGCGTGTAGTTGCCGCATTCACCGCAGGCCTCGCCTTCATAGCCCTGCATCTTGGCTTTGGTGCGTGCATCCAGCGATACCGCACCGGAGGCGACTGTTGTTGTGCTGTTCATCGCAACCGCGACGCTTCCTGTGGCGGCCTGTGGAGCCATTGCGACATTGTCGATCCCGCCTTGCAGCAACACCAGTTCCTGTGGAGGACGGTTGCGCAGGTAGCCGGATGAGCTGATCTGCTTGAGCACTTCAAGTGAACGTGACGCTGCTGTCTCGGACAATTCGGACAGGTTGGAGACATTTTCTTCTTCCTCGCCCTTGCCCAGATCGTCAAATGTCGCCCCTTCGGGTTTCACATGCGCGAGGTCCGTGCGGTCGAGGTAGCTGACAGCGAGTTCGCGGAAGATGTAGTCGAGGATCGAGGTCGCGTTCTTGATGCTGTCATTGCCCTGAACCATGCCCGCAGGCTCGAACTTGGTGAAGGTAAATGCGTCGACAAACTCCTCCAGTGGCACGCCGTATTGCAGGCCAACGGACACCGCGATGGCGAAGTTGTTCATCATGGCGCGGAAGCCGGCACCTTCCTTGTGCATGTCGATGAAGATTTCACCAAGTTTGCCATCTTCATACTCGCCGGTCCGCAGATAGACTTTGTGACCGCCAACATTAGCCTTTTGAGTATAGCCCTTACGGCGCTGTGGCATCTTTTCACGGTGCGATTTGATCAACTCTTTGATCACAACCTTTTCGACGATCTTTTCCGCCAGAACGGTGGCTTTCTCGTGAATGGACCCGCTTTCAAGCACTTCGGCCGCCTCGTCGTCATCCTCAACCAAGGCGGATGCCAAAGGCTGCGACAATTTGGAGCCGTCACGATAAAGCGCGTTGGCCTTGATGCCCAAGGACCATGAAAGCTCGTATGCCTTCTGGCAGTCCTCGATTGTCGCATCATTCGGCATGTTGATCGTTTTGGAGATCGCTCCCGAGATGAAGGACTGCGCGGCGGCCATCATGTAGATGTGGCTATTGACCGACAGATACCGTTTGCCTTTTTTGCCGCAAGGATTGGCGCAATCAAAGATGTTGTAGTGCTCTTCCTTGAGGTGTGGCGCGCCTTCCAGCGTCATCGTGCCGCAAACGTGGTCATTGGCCGCGTCAACATCTGCTTTGGAAAATCCGAGGGATTTCAAGAGATCAAATGTCGGATCGTTCAGCTTCTCTGCAGGGATACCCAGAACCTGCGTGCAGAATTCTTCGCCCAGCGTCCACTGGTTGAATACAAAGCGAATGTCGAACGCCTGCGCCAGTGCTGCATCCACTTTGGCCAGTTCGTTGGGACCAAAGCCATGACCCATCAGCGTGGTGTGGTTAATGCCCGGTGCATTGCCGATGGTGCCATGACCCACGGCGTAGCTGACGATTTCCTCGATCTGGGCAGAGCCGTAGCCAAGCTTTTCCAATGCAGCTGGAACACTTTGGTTGATGATCTTAAAGTAACCGCCACCCGCAAGTTTCTTGAATTTCACCAGTGCAAAGTCAGGCTCGATGCCCGTGGTGTCACAATCCATCACCAGACCGATGGTGCCTGTAGGGGCAATCACGGAGGTCTGCGCGTTGCGGTAACCATGTACCTCACCCAGCTTCAATGCCTCGTCCCAGCAGGACATCGCCACATCAACCAGACCCGGCTGCGGGCAGTTGTCGTGATCCAGTGGCACAGGCTTGATCGCCAGCTTTTCATAGCCCTTGTCGTTACCGTAGGCCGCGTTGCGGTGGTTGCGGATCACTTTCAGCATGTGATCAGCGTTCTTGGCATAGCCGGGGAATGCACCCAATTCACCAGCAATTTCGGCAGACGTGGCATAAGAAACACCCGTCATGATCGCCGTCAGCGAACCACAGAGCGCACGGCCTTCGTCGCTATCGTATGAGTAACCCATGTTCATCAGCAAGCCGCCAATGTTTGCATAGCCCAGCCCCAAGGTGCGGAAGTCATAGGAACGCTGTGCGATTTCCTTGGACGGGAACTGCGCCATCATAACGGAGATTTCCAACGTGACAGTCCAGAGGCGCGAGGCGTGCATGTAATCCTCAACATTGAACACGCCATCCTCAAGGAAGGTCAGCAGGTTCATCGACGCAAGGTTACAGGCGGTGTCGTCAAGGAACATATATTCGGAACAAGGGTTTGAGCCGCGGATCGCACCGTCTTCGGGGCATGTGTGCCAGTCGTTGACCGTGTCGTGATACTGGATGCCCGGATCGGCACAGGCCCATGCGGCGTGGCCGACTTGTTCCCACAGGTCACGGGCGCGGATCGTTTTGCTGACACGGCCTGTGACGCGGTCGATCAGCTCCCAATCGGCGTCTTTCTCGACAGCCGTCAGGAAGCCGTTAGTCACGCGGATGGAGTTGTTGGAGTTCTGGCCGGAGACAGAGTTATAGGCCTCGCTGTCCCAATCGGTGTCATAGGTCGGGAATTCAATCGACGTGTGGCCCTGCTTGGCATAATCCAGCACGCGCTTGACGTATGTCTCGGGGATCATGACCTTTTTGGCCGCGCGGATCGCCTGCTTCAACTGGTCGTTCTTGGCGGGATCGTAGGCGTCTTCCTCGACACCGTCCCAGCCCTTAATCGCGGCAAACAGCAGGTTCAGCTTCTGCTCGTGCATCTTGGAGCCTGCAACGATGGACGCCACTTTCTGCTCTTCCAGCACCTTCCAGTTGATGAAGTCTTCAATATCGGGGTGGTCCGCGTCGACAATCACCATCTTGGCCGCACGGCGCGTGGTGCCGCCGGATTTGATCGCGCCCGCTGCACGGTCGCCGATTTTCAGGAAACCCATGAGGCCAGAGGACTTGCCACCACCCGAAAGTGATTCCCCCGCCCCGCGCAGCGACGAAAAGTTGGTGCCGGTGCCGGAGCCGTACTTGAACAGACGCGCCTCACGCACCCACAGGTCCATGATGCCGCCATCGCCAACCAGATCGTCCGCAACGGATTGAATGAAACAGGCATGCGGCTGCGGATGCTCATAAGACGAAGTGGAGCGCGTCAGCTTCTCGGTCTTGTAGTCAACATAGTAGTGACCCTGTGCAGGGCCGTCGATGCCGTAGGCCCAGTGCAGACCGGTGTTGAACCACTGAGGAGAGTTTGGTGCGGCACGCTGGCTGGCCAGCATGTGACGCATTTCATCATAATAGGCTTGCGCGTCTTCTTCGGTGGTGAAGTAGCCACCCTTCCAGCCCCAGTATGCCCATGCCCCTGCAAGACGGTCGAATACCTGTTTGGAAGATGTCTCGCCGCCCATTGTTGCGTCTTCTGTCGGAACAGAGCGCCATAGGAATTCGGGAACACCCTTCTCTTTCACCTTCTTGGAAGCGGAAGGCACACCCGCTTTGCGGAAATATTTCTGCGCGATAACGTCACTTGCCACCTGGCTCCAGCTTGAAGGAACCTCGACATCGTCCAGTTTGAAAACGACGGAGCCGTCAGGGTTTCGGATTTCGGATATTGTTGTGATGAAATCCAGATCTGCGTATGCGTCCTGACCTGCGGTGGTAAATTTACGTTCGATTTTCATTATCGCTGCCTCTTGTTCTAACTAACTTAACCAGAAAGCCACGTAGGTTTACGCGCAGCCCCCATCCCTTACACCACCGCTTTCGGCGCAAGATGCCAGCCCAGCCACCGCGTGCACGTGCGGCTGATCATTGCAGTATCTGACGTGATAAACGTGTCTTAACCCTGCTCTTGCACCTTGATGCGCCTTCTTAGCGTTAACCACTACATGTTGTGGCGTCATCGTCGGCTTGCACAAACTGGCGTATCCGCACCCCATTGGTCAACGGGTTTATTTTCAAATTTTCTCAAAGTTGGAGTTGACCTGTAGTGGATTTTTTGAAGCCCGCACAGTCGTGTGATTCAAAGAGTTAATATCCCCAAGGGCGAACAAAAAACCGATTTAGCGAAAAGATCGAATTATTCGATTATAGGGGCGCATTTAGCCCCCCGCCTTGAGGCAGAACATGAAGTTATCCACAGGGTACTGGTGCATAACCTGTGTCGACACTGATCTCTAAAAAAACTTGTGGCAGGCCTGTGCTGATTTGCAATATCGCAACACTTTGTATGTTAAACGCACGAGAATCACGTACTGCTGCGCCCAAAAAACACTACGTAAGGTAGCGAATTGTCCAAATCCATCTAGATGTAGTGGGCTATCTCCAGACCAACCGAAACGGCCACAACCATTGCCGCGTACGTCGCACGGGCGGTTTCAACAACCAATGATGTAGAGAAAGTGGTCGGAGCGAGAGGATTCGAACCTCCGACCCCCTGTACCCAAAACAGGTGCGCTACCAGGCTGCGCCACGCTCCGACTGACGCTTCTTTAGCCAGAGTTCACGCGAATGAAAAGCCCTAGATTACGCTAAATCCGCCTCTTCGGTGTTATTCGTGAAACTCGGGAAATTTAGCAGGGCCAGACAGGGGACCAACCGCTATGCGCGGGGTGGCGCACAAATGAACCAACAGTGATACCCATTCTGTCCGCCAGCCCGCCATTGATCTCAAGCACAGTCAGAACGTCGTCGCCCCCCTCGATGGGGGTTTCGTCCAAAGGCACTGCATTGTGATGAATGTGCCGCACCACACCTGTGGCATCAATAAACAACATATCCAGCGGGATCAGCGTGTTGCGCATCCAGAAGCTTGCCTGACGGGGCTGGGCATACACAAAATACATACCCACAGATGTTGGCATCTGGGTGCGGTGCATCAACCCCTGCGCCTGCAAGGCCGCCGTATCAGCGATTTCCACGCTAAAACGCGCAGAGCCCCAATCCCCCTTAAGATCAACAGTGTCCGGACTGCATTCTTCTGCATGCCCTGCGGTTGCCACAACGCATCCACCAAGCAGAATCGCTATCAGCTGTCGTCTGCTTCTGTGGAATGCAGAACTGTTTCCCATGCCTGAACCTCACCTGCCATATGGCCGCGTTTTCCTTGGATGACCCGCAGGGCCAGCGCCTCGCCGGGCTGTAAATCGGACAGGCCGGACAGGCGCAAGATCTCGATATGCACAAATACATCGTCGGATTTCCCGAAAACATTTGCGAATCCAAAGCCTTTGGCTTTGTCGAACCACTTGACCCGCGCAGGCTCAAGCGGGGCATCCCGCAACGCTTTTTCGTCTAGCCCCGCCATGTCAGGCAATCCCGAAGGTGCGGCCGGTTCTGTCGGGTGGATGGCGACAATCTCGACAGCCTGAACGCCGCGTTCAGTCTTTTGCACCAGCAGTTCAACCTGTGTGCCATCCGCAATCGAGCTTTGGCCGAAGTTGCGCAGTACATTGACGTGCAACAATATATCGGAGCCCCCTTCTTTGGAGACAACAAAGCCGAATCCCTTCACCGGATCGAACCACTTCACGACGCCCTCAACCGCCACACGGTCGTCGGGCGGCGTTAGGGGATCATGTTCATTAATGCTGTTATCTTCGGCCACGTCTTATCCTTGATCCGTCGATCCTATCTCAAATACGCGCTAATGTCCGTCAACCATCAGGCTTTTAATAAAAAATTCAACACATAATCGCTTACGGGTTGAGCCGTGTAATAGTCCATTCCGCATCCGGTGTCGCCCTGCGCCACTGAAAACGGTCGTGCAAACGATGATCTCCGTCTGCCCAAAATTCGATTTCCAAAGGTGTCAGCCGGAAACCGCCCCAAAATGGCGGACGTGGCGGGTTGACCCCTTTGGTTGCGGTCACTTTAGCCACTTCAGCCATTAGCGTCGCGCGGCTTTTTAGTGGTCGTGACTGTTTGGAAGCCCATGCCCCCAGACGGCTCTTGAGCGAACGTGACGCATAATATTGATCCGCCTGCACCCCGTCTTCTCGCGTGATAATCCCCCGTGCCCGCACCTGACGGCGCAGCGATTTCCAGTGCATTACAAAGGCGGCCTTGCCCGCGTGATCCAGCTCTTGCGCCTTCTGGCTCTCGTAATTTGTATAAAAAACAAAAGCGTTGTCTTCGATGTCTTTCAACAAGACCATCCGCGCATTGGGCAAACCGTCTGCATCCACGGTCGACAGGGCAATCGCGTTGGGATCATTCAACTCGGCAGCTTCGGCCTCAGCCATCCAGCTTCGGGCAATCTCAAAAGGATTCTCGCCTGCAAATTTACCTGATCGACCCGTCATGCACTGCCTTCACGCCTGCTCGCCACAACCCGTGCGAGAACAATTTTTCCACACTTTCAATTGCTACAGGAATTGCGTTGCTACAACAACCTAAAGCTGACCTATCACTTGATTTCGCTCAGCTATTTGCCCTGCCCTGAAAAACGCAACGGACAAGCCCGCTCAGCAGTCTTGCTGGCTTGGTCGCAATGGCTTAAACGAAAGCAACTTTTGGTTTACAGAATTGGGCACGGCATGGCGAACGATCTGATGCAAGGCAAACGGGGGCTTATCATGGGCCTTGCCAACGACAAATCCATTGCATGGGGTGTTGCAAAACAACTGGCTGATGCGGGCGCGCAACTGGCGTTTTCCTATCAGGGTGATGCGCTGAAAAAACGTGTTGATCCCCTCGCGGCCCAATTGGGAAGTGACATTGTACTGCCCTGCGATGTGGGTGACGAGGCCTCGATTGACGCACTGTTTGACGGATTGAAAGAGTACTGGGACAACATTGACTTCATCGTGCATGCTATTGGCTTTTCTGACAAAAATGAACTACGGGGTCGCTATGTCGATACCAGCCGTAGCAACTTTGCCATGTCGATGGACATTTCGGTCTATTCCTTTACAGCCGTGATGCAGCGGGCCGAAAAAATGATGAATGCGGGTGGATCTGCTGTCACCCTCACCTACTATGGCGCTGAAAAAGTAATGCCCCATTACAATGTCATGGGGGTAGCCAAAGCGGCGCTGGAAGCGTCCGTCAAATACCTTGCCGAAGACCTCGGCAAGGACGGTATCCGTGTGAATGCCATCTCTGCAGGTCCGATCAAGACCCTTGCCGCCTCCGGCATCGGCGATTTCCGCTACATTATGAAATGGAACGAGTATAATTCGCCCTTGCGCCGCAATGTCACCATCGACGAGGTTGGCAAATCCGCGCTCTACCTTCTCAGCGATCTTGGCAGCGGTACAACCGGCGAAAACCTGCATGTCGACGCTGGCTATCATGTGGTCGGCATGAAGGCTGTAGACGCGCCGGATATGGCCAAGGATTGAGCTAAGAGCCATGACACCGGAAAGCATGATCGCCTTTAACCTTGTCCTGCTTGCCGCACTGGCCAGCCCGGGGGCCGCGATGCTTTACGTGATCAAGACAACGGTATCGGCCGGTCATATGTCAGGTGTTTTCGCAGGTGCGGGCCTCGGGTTGGCGGCTGCCTGCTGGACGGCTGCCGCGTTTATGGGGCTTCAGACCCTATTCCAGTTCTTTCCATGGGCGTATACGGCGCTCAGGTTAGGTGGTGCGCTCTATCTCATCTGGATCGCCTTTCAGACATGGCGCGGTGCGACGACACCTTTGTCCAATACCGCACCCCCCCATGCCCGCAGTTTCATAGCAGGGATGCTTGTGAACTTTGGCAATCCGAAATCCATGCTCTTTGCCGCCGCTGTTATTCTGGTGGTTTTCCCGCAAGGCCTTTCTACGTCGCAGATCACTATGGTGGTCCTGAACCACTTTATTCTCGAACTTGTCTTTTATGCCGCCTTCGCCACCCTCCTGAGTGCGGGCCCCGCAAAACGAGGCTACCTCGCCCTTAAACCTGTTTTTGACCGCATCGCCGCGACCCTTCTGGGTGCTCTGGGTGTGCGGCTCCTCCTTGAAAGGTAAACCATGTCCGACACGCGCTTGCCCCATGAAAAAGGCTTTCACATCTCGTGGGATCAAATCCACCGCGACAGCCGTGCGCTTGCATGGCGCCTTGATGGCAAAGGCCCTGATGAAGGAGCATGGCGTGCCGTGGTCGCAATCACCCGCGGGGGTATGGCACCCGCAATGATCGTCGCGCGCGAACTTGATATCCGCACGGTCGATACAATCTCTGTGATGTCCTACCATTCAGGCGGCGGCAAAGCCGATGACCGCCGCGAGGCGACAGTTCTGAAATCACCGGACAAAGACATCATGGGCGATGGCACTGGAATCCTGATCGTGGATGATCTGGTCGACAGCGGCAAAACCCTCGAACTTGTCCGCGCACATTACCCCAATGCCCATTTCGCAACGGTCTACGCCAAGCCTGAAGGCGAACCACAAGTCGATACCTTCATCACCGGCGTCAGTCAGGACACATGGATTTTCTTCCCGTGGGATATGGCGCTGCAATATGTGGAACCCTATCGCGGCAAGGACTGACCTGCCCCTCTTTTTGGCCTTAAATATCGTCCGCACTCTCAACCGGAAGCCACTTGATGACTCGACCGCGCACCGCCGCCACGTTTTCCCCGCCTGTGATGGAAGCACGCCGCTGGCTGGCGGGCGTCACCCATCCCCAAGATCGTCCGCTGATCAACGTCTCGCAGGCCGCTCCCGTTGATCCGCCACCGCAAGGTTTGCGTCAGGCAATGGCCGATACGGCGCTTACCCGCGATGATGCACATCTCTACGGACCTGTACTTGGCCTGCCCGAATTGCGCGACGAACTGGCGTCCCGCACCGCCCAGCACTACGCAGGCACGATCAGTCCGGCGCAAGTGGCGATCACCTCCGGCTGCAATCAGGCTTTTGCGGCGGCCATCGCCGCACTTTGCGCGGACGGGGACGAAGTTATCCTGCCTACCCCATGGTATTTCAATCACAAGATGTGGCTGGATATGTCCGGCGTGGGCACCGTCGCACTGCCTACAGACACCGGTTTACTTCCAGATCCCGATCACGCAGCATCCCTCATCACCGACAAGACCCGCGCCATCGCGCTGGTCACACCCAACAACCCCTCGGGCGTCGAATACCCGCTCGATCTGGTGCAGGCCTTTTTCGATCTCGCCCGCAAAAACGGTCTCAAACTCATTGTTGATGAAACCTACCGTGACTTTGACAGCCGTTCCGGCCCGCCGCACGGTCTTTTCCAAGACCCCGACTGGCATGACACGTTGATCCATCTCTATTCGTTCTCGAAAGCCTACCGTCTGACCGGTCACCGCGTCGGCGCAATGATCGCAAGCGAAGAGCGACTGTCCGAGGTCGAGAAATTTCTCGACACCGTCACCATCTGCCCCAGTCAGATAGGCCAGCACGCCGCTTTGTGGGGAATGCAAAACCTCAAGCAATGGCTCGCAGGCGAGCGCGACGAAATCCTGGCACGCCGCGCCGCAATCACGGACAACATGCCCAAACTCGCCGCAAACGGCTGGCAGCTGCTCGGTCTGGGCGGCTATTTTGCCTATATGCAGCATCCGTTCGCGACCAGTTCGGCAGCCCTTGCGCCACAGCTGGTCAAAAACGCCAGTGTTCTCACCCTGCCCGGAACAATGTTCTATCCAAATAACGATCCAACAGGTCAAAAGCACCTGCGAATCGCCTTCGCAAATCTCGATGCGGCAGGGATTTCTACGCTTTTTGACCGCCTTGCCGCACTGCCACCGCGCTAGGGCTCTTGCCCCGCCCCACGCCACCGCTTAGACACACAGCCAAAGCGCACCAAAAGGACAGCGGACATGGCAAAAAGCGGCGGTATAGGCAAGGTAGCAATGTGGATCATTCTTGGTCTGTTGATCCTTGGTTTGGGCGGCTTTGGGGCGGTCAATCTCAGCGGCAACATCCGCACTGTCGGTACCGTGGGGAGCAAGTCGATTCCGGTCGATAGTTATGCACGCCAGCTTCAAAATGAAATCCGGGCAATCGAGCAGCAAACCGGCCAGCAACTGCCCTTTGCCCAAGCCCAGAGCATCGGCCTTGACCGCGCGGTGTTGCAACGGATCGTACGCAACCGTGCGCTTGATCACGAAGCCTCAGAACTTGGCCTGTCGATTGGTGATGTCGCGCTACGCGAAGAGATTCTGAAAATCAGCGCGTTTCAGGGCGTAAACGGCGAATTTGACCGTGAAGGCTATCGTTTTGCGCTGGAACAAGGCGGCATAACCGAAGCCGAGTTTGAAACGTCCCTGCGCGAAGAAGCCGCCCGCACCCTGTTGCAAGGCGCAATCCTTGGCGGCGTGCGCATGCCGACGGCCTATGCCGAAACGCTGGTGAACTATGTGGGTGAAAAACGCAGCTTTACATGGAGCCTGATGGACGAGAGCAACCTTTCCACGCCCCTCGCAGTTCTCAGCAGAGACGATTTGCGCGCCTATTATGACGCCAACACGGACCGCTTCATGCTGCCCGAAACAAAGATGATTACCTACGCCCTGCTCTCGCCGGACGCGCTGATTGACGAGATCGAGGTCCCCGAAGAGGAACTGCGCGCCGAATACGACTCCCGTGCAAATGTCTACATCCAGCCTGAACGCCGCCTTATAGAACGCCTTGTGTTCTCGGATCAGGAAGCGGCAGATCAGGCGGCGGCAGCCCTCGAAGTTGGCGGCACACGGTTTCGCAATCTGGTTGAAGAGCGCGGACTTGACCTTGCAGACATCGACCTTGGTGATGTCAGCCGACTGGAGCTCGACGCCGCCGGTGAAGCGGTCTTCAGTGCCGAAGTTGGGGATATTGTCGGTCCCCTGCCCAGCTTGCTTGGCCCCGCCTTATTCCGCGTGAACGGCGTGCTTCCGGCTCAAAACACCTCGTTTGAGGAAGCCCGTGAAGAACTGCAGGCCGAACTTGCCCTCACCCGTGCCATTCGCGCGGTCGAGGTACGCGCCCGGGATATCGACGACCAGCTTGCGGGTGGTGCCACGCTTGAGCAACTCGCCGAAGAGACCAAAATGGAGCTTGGCACGATCGCATGGACCCCCGAAACAAGTGAGGGAATTGCCGCCTACAGCGATTTCCGTGAAGCGGCCAGCGCTCTTGCAGCGGGTGATTTCCCAAAGATTGACCAGCTTGACGATGGCAGCGTCTTTGCCATGCGACTGGACGAGGAACTCGCAGAACGCCCCAATCAGTTTGAGGATGCCATCGAGGATGTACGCGCCGCCATGAGATCGGATCAGATCGTGGCTGCGCTGACCGCAGAAGCAACCGGATTGATCGCGACACTTGGCGGGGATGCGTCATTCGAGGCGGCAGGACTGGATGCAATTATCGAACAGGACCAAGCCCGAAACGCCTTTATCGACGGCACGCCTGCCGGTTTCATGTCACAGGTATTCGAAATGGCAGTGGGCGATGTGACCATCCTGCCGGGCAGCGAAAATGTCGCGATTGTCCGTCTGGACGCGATCACAGCCGCCGGCGAGGATGCGCAAAGCACGGCCTTGCTTGAGCAACTGGACGCGCAACTGGATCAAGCCCTCGCACAGGATCTGTTCAACATCTACGCAAACGATGTTGTCCGCCGCGCAGCGCCACAAGTAGATCAACGCGCTCTGCAAGCCGTCCACGTCAACTTCCCTTAAGGGGCATAAAAATGGCACTGACCCCCGCGTTTGACGACTTTGCCACCGGTTACGGCGAGGGACGCAACCAGATCGTTTATACCCGCCTGGCGGCTGATCTGGACACGCCAGTATCGCTGATGATCAAGCTGACAGATGCGGCGGAAAACGCCTTTGTGCTGGAGTCCGTCACAGGTGGCGAAGTGCGCGGACGCTATTCCATCATCGGCATGAAGCCCGATCTGATCTGGCGCTGTCGGGGCGAAAGCTCTGCCATCAACCGTGCTGCCCGTTTTGATCCCGATGCGTTTGAGGATGCCACAGGTGATCCGCTGGACGTGTTGCGCGGCTTGATCGCAGAATCCAAAATCGATTTGCCCGAAGACCTGCCGCAAGCCGCCGCCGGTCTGTTCGGATACCTTGGCTATGACATGATCCGGCTTGTCGAACATCTGCCGAATGTAAACCCCGACCCGCTGGGCCTGCCCGATGCCGTGATGCTGCGACCGTCCGTGATTGCCGTGTTGGACGGGGTGAAAGGCGAAGTCACCATCGTTTCGCCCGCATGGGTTTCGGACGGTCAATCAGCGCGTGCCGCGTACGCCCAAGCCGCCGAGCGGGTGATGGACGCTGTGCGCGATCTGGAACGCGCCATGCCGGGGGCCAGCCGTGATCTGGGCGATGCGTCAGAGGCCGCAGAACCCGTCAGCAATTTCACCCGTGAAGGATACAAATCCGCCGTGGAAAAAGCGCGCGACTATATCGTGGAAGGTGACATCTTTCAGGTGGTCCCTTCCCAACGTTGGGCACAGAACTTCCCGCGCCCGCCCTTCTCGCTTTACCGCTCGCTTAGACGCACCAATCCATCGCCCTTCATGTTTTACTTCAACTTTGGCGGCTTCCATGTCGTTGGGGCCAGCCCTGAAATCCTTGTGCGGGTTTTTGGCAACGAAGTCACCATCCGCCCCATTGCAGGCACCCGCAAACGCGGGGCCACACCCGAAGAAGACCGCGCGCTTGAAGCCGATCTGATGGCGGATGAAAAAGAGCTGGCTGAACATCTGATGCTGCTTGATCTGGGCCGCAATGATGTGGGCCGCGTAGCAAAAATCGGCACCGTACGACCAACCGAAGAATTCATCGTCGAGCGTTATTCCCACGTCATGCACATCGTCTCGAATGTAGTCGGCGAGTTGAAAGACGGCTGCGACGCACTGGATGCCTTCTTTGCAGGGATGCCCGCCGGGACAGTGTCCGGTGCCCCCAAAGTTCGCGCCATGGAGATTATCGACGAGTTGGAGCCCGAAAAACGCGGTGTCTATGGTGGCGGTGTGGGATATTTCAGTGCGGGCGGTGACATGGACATGTGCATTGCGCTGCGCACGGCGGTGATCAAAGACGAAACTCTGTATATTCAGGCGGGTGGTGGCGTTGTCTATGACAGTGACGCCGAAGCAGAATTCATGGAAACCGTGCATAAATCCGGTGCAATCCGACGGGCGGCTGCAGACGCGGCGCGCTTTGACGGTTCGGGCCGGAACTGACCGCAATGCCGAACACGACGTTCGAGATCGCAGGCCACCACATCGCCCCCGGCACATCCGAAACCGTCAATTTGCCTGTTTCCATTCTGCCGGATCACACACCGGTTGGCCTGCAAGTGCAGGTCCATAACGGCAAACGCGCAGGCCCGACAATGTGCGTCAGTGCTGCCGTACACGGCGACGAAGTCATCGGCGTAGAGATCGTGCGCCGCCTGTTGCGCGCGTCGCAACTCAATGCCCTGCGCGGCACATTGCTGGTGGTGCCTGTGGTCAATTCCTATGGATTCCTGTTTCGCTCACGATATCTGCCGGACCGGCGCGATTTGAACCGCTGCTTTCCGGGGCATCCTTCCGGCTCGCTCGGGTCACGCCTCGCGCATATTTTCCTCAATGATGTTGTGAAACGATGTGATTTTGGCATTGATCTTCATTCCGCCGCAATCCACCGGACAAATCTGCCGCAAGTGCGCATTTCACCAAATGATCCCGTGACCAAAAAAATGGCGCTGGATTTTGGCGCTCCAGTGGTCCTGACATCGCCGTTGCGCGATGGATCCTTGCGTGCTGTTGCCGCGGAGCATGACACACCAATTCTGCTTTATGAGGCAGGCGAAGGGCTGCGCTTTGACGAAATGGCCGTGCGTGCCGGTCTTGCAGGCATCCTGCGTGTCATGCGCGGACAGGACATGTTGCCCGCCAAAGGCATCGCCAAACCCAAGGCCGCCTCCTACATCTGCAACGCGTCCAAATGGCTGCGCGCGCCTGCGGGTGGCTTGCTGCGCACTTTTCGTGCCGAGGGCGAAACCGTGGCCAAAGGCGAAGTACTTGCCACCGTATCAGACCCCTTTGGCGCGGTGGAGACAGACCTCATCGCCCCGGGCCCCGGCATCTTGATTGGTCGCGCCATGTTGCCCGTCGTAAACGAGGGTGATGCGGTGTTCCATATTGCGCAACTCAGCCCGATGGCCGCCGAAGACACCGTAGATGATCTAAGCACCCAGCTTGAGACCGATCCGCTGTTTGACGAAGACGAAATCATCTGATCATTGCCGACAGGTCATAGGGTGCTAACTTGATCACGAACAAAGGAGCACCCAATGCTTAGACTGACAACGTCCATCCTAATCCTCAGCGCAACCACGGCAATGGCTGATCTGACCATGCGATTTGACGAAGGGGCACCAAAGGACCGGTTCACGCTGACAAACACAGGGGATTGCGCCTTGCCCGCAATGCAGGTGACGCTTGATCTGGGGAGCGCGCCTGCGGGCTTGATCTTTGATGTGACAGGCAGCGGTGCGGGCGTCGAAGTGTTTCAACCCTTCGAGCTGGTTGCCGGGGCGCAGCACCTACGCGGCACGCCAACGGTTCAGGACGGCGACAGCGCAATTGTGCTGGATGTTGTCGCCTTAGGGGCGATGCAATCAATCGTCTTTACCATCGACGTGGATGACACCGGCGGCGGGCGCGAGATAACGGTGGATGGGTCAGAGATTGCGGGTGCAAAATTGCACACAACGATCAAGGGTCAGCAGGCGAGTGCGGTATTCTCAGCGGTTGCGAGTGCCGCCGTTCCGATGGAAAGCTGTACATCTTGATCCGCGCGGCGCGGAATTTTGCACATTTCGTGCCGTTTTCTTCAAATAAAACAGATTCTTACCCACCATCCCGTGTCAAGATGGCCGAAATAGGCGCAAGCGCGACCTTGCCGGCACGGTCCTGCAGTCCCCAGAGCAACAGCGCTGAAATCGTGTCAGGGCGCATCCGGCCAAGCATGATTACAGCACCTTCCTGCCCGGCCTTGAACGCCGCCTGATCCAGAAAACGCCGGATCACCTGCGCGTTCTGGCCCTTGCTGTCAAAATCACGAAACACCGGATCAGCGGGCACGCCGTCTTTGCGCGCGAGCTTGGGCATGGTGTTTAGCCCTTTATCCTGCGTCACCAGTCCGTGCCCCGTTTGCGCCAACACTGCGGCCACTTGGTCAGATACAACACGCGAGCCCTGAAGCCCGCCGCCGGTGCCTTCCAACACACCCACAACCTCGCGCATTTGCGACAAGGTCACGCCAAAGGTTGTTTCAACATCCGAAGGTCGCGCACCCTGTGGCAAATCCACCATCGCCAAAACTTCGAACCCGGCATCGCGATAAATTGCCATGCGATCCGCGGCATCTGGCAGACTGCTGTCAACGGCAAAGCTCAGCGCATAGGGAAAGCTGCGCAAGGCGGCGATGCCCGCTTTGCCTGCTGTCGGGCTGGTGCCGTCATCAATCAGCACAACAGCCATCAACGGCTTTCCCTCGGGATTCGCAAACGCCTGTGCATACCGTTTGATCGGACGCAGATCACCACCTTGCGGGGATGATCCTTCTTCGGTGATGATCGTGACTGGCAGGGCTTCGGTCTCTGGATCAACTGGACGGTTGATTGTCACACCGCTGCTGCGATCTGTCAGCGAAATTGCCGGTGTCCCGATTTGCGGACGCGCAGATGGCACAAGCATTGCAACTTGCGGAGCGTCTTCCTGTTCAACGGCTTCAGGCGATGTTTGCGTGACCGCTTCGGGCGCAGTTTCTTCGGATGGCGCTTGTGTTGCGATTTCGGACCTAGGTTCAGCTGCCTGTTCTGTCTCGGTTTCTGGCTCTGCCGTGACAACGCGTGCTGGAGGATCGACCGGTTTCAAAGTCGGCACATCCGACTCATCCACAGTCTGTTCCGCCTGTGTTTGGTCGGCCTCTACTTCTTGCATGACCGTATCCGGCTCTGACGGTGTTTCCTCGATTACTTCCGTCACAGCGGATTCCGCCGTGGTACCTTCGTCTTCTGGAAGGGTAGGCTTTGGTGGGGACGCAGGCGCTGTATCAATCGACACAGCATCAGCGTCTTGCGGAATCATCGGAGCCAACGCTTGCGGGTTGGGGAAAACCGGATCCTCATCCGACAACGCCAGCGCACCTGTTGCAGGACCGTCAGCGGGCGCATCAAGTCCGGCGATAATGTTGGTGACAGGCACCGCCGGTGCCACCTCAATCGTTTGATCTAGCGCACCCAGCGTATCTGTATCCGGCACGTCAACCTGTGGCACAGAGTCAGACACAATCGGTGTCGCATCCTCTTTTGACACAACGACATCCGGCGTCTCAGCGACCTCAGTCGCGGGGACCTCGCCCACTTCGGGTGCTGTTTCGCTAACCTCGGGTGATATGGCATGCGACTGCGGTGGCAACGGCGCAATCACGGAGACCACAGTGCCGACACCGATGCTCAACACACCGCCCCAAAGCGCCCCGCTCAGAAATCCGCCTGCCATCTCGTTCTCCTGTTCACGTTATCCACCCTTTCGGGCGGGCCTGTCTCGATTGACCTGCACGGCGCTCTTGACGGCGCGGGGCAAGCCTGAACATCTATAGGTTCCTTTATACCCTCAGGGGCGGCAATGTCTCCAGCCGAAACGCCCCTCCCAGAAGCAAAGAATTGACCATTGTTGCTGCTCATCGATAACTACGACAGCTTTACCTATAATCTTGTACACTATCTGGGCGCTTTGGGTGCAGATGTGCAGGTTCATCGCAATGATAAGCTAACCGTTGCCGATGCCGTGGCGATGAAGCCTGCGGGAATTCTGCTCTCGCCCGGTCCGTGCGATCCGGATCAGGCCGGTATTTGCCTTGAAATGACCCATGCGGCAGCCGAAAACCGCATTCCTCTGCTTGGTGTTTGTCTGGGACATCAAACGCTGGGCCAGGCATTTGGCGGCAAAGTGGTGCGCGCGGCTGACATTGTGCACGGCAAAATGGGCCAGATGCACCATGATTGCACGGGCGTTTTTGCCGGACTGCCAACACCTTTTGCCGCCACACGCTATCATTCACTTGTTGTCGAACGCGACAGCCTTCCGGAATGCCTCAAAATTACGGCAGCGCTCGAAGACGGCACAATCATGGGGCTGCAACACCGCGAATTGCCACTGCATGGCGTCCAGTTCCATCCCGAATCTATCCGCTCCGAGCATGGTCATGCCTTGCTGCAAAATTTTCTGAACGAGATGAAGGTGCCCGCATGAGTGAATCGCTCAAACCCTTGATTGATGCCGCAGCTGAAGGTCCGTTGACCCGCGATCAAGCTGCCAGCGCCTTCGAAATCCTGTTCGATGGCGAAGCCACCCCTTCGCAGATTGGCGGCTTTCTTATGGCGCTGCGCACACGCGGCGAGACGGTGGATGAATATGCCGCTGCTGCATCTGTGATGCGTGCCAAATGCAACAAGGTGAACGCGCCCGAGGGTGCCATGGACATTGTCGGCACGGGCGGTGATGGCAAGGGAACGCTGAACATCTCGACGGCCACAGCGTTTGTGGTAGCAGGTGCAGGTGTGATCGTGGCTAAACATGGCAATCGCAACCTGTCATCCAAGTCTGGTGCAGCAGATGCACTTGGGCAAATGGGCATCAATGTCATGGTGGGCCCCAAAGTGGTCGAGCGTGAACTGGCCGAAGCCGGAATCGGGTTTATGATGGCCCCGATGCACCACCCTGCCATTGCCCATGTGATGCCCACGCGCTCCGAGCTCGGGACGCGCACGATATTCAACATTCTGGGCCCCCTGACCAATCCGGCGGGCGTCAAACGCCAGCTTACAGGCGCGTACAGGCGCGACCTGATCCGCCCTATGGCCGAAACGTTGCAGGCGCTCGGCTCTGACAAAGCATGGCTTGTGCATGGCTCTGACGGAACGGACGAATTGACGATAACGGGTGTCAGTTGGGTCAGTGGTCTGGCGGATGGCACCGTGAGCGATTTTGAAATCCACCCCGAAGATGCCGGCCTCCCTATACATCCTTTTGACGATATTGTCGGCGGCACACCGGAAGATAACGCGCGTGATTTCAATGCGTTGCTGGATGGAGAGATATCCGCATACCGCGATGCCGTGCTCTTGAATTCCGCTGCTGCTCTTCTGGTGGCCGATGCGGCACCCGATCTGAAAAGCGGCGTTGAAATGGCACGCCACAGCATCGATTCAGGCGCTGCAAAAGAGAAAATAGCCCAAGTCGCGGCCATATCGCACCAGAAATAGGCCGATGCGGCCATATGTTTCGACGGTTGCAGCCGCTGGTCTTGAACGGCATAAACCAAGGCGACCCCGGAGGGATTATGACCGACACCATTCTCGATAGAATCAAAGCCTACAAACTGGAAGAAGTCGCCGCTGACAAGGTGGCCAAACCGCTGGAAGCTGTGGAGGCGGAAGCCAGTGCCGCCCCGCCCGTGCGCCCGTTCTTTGATGCGTTGCATGCTGCCTCACGCGAAGGATATGGCCTGATTGCCGAGATCAAAAAGGCCAGCCCGTCCAAGGGCCTGATCCGCGAGGACTTTGATCCCGCGACCCTCGCCGCCGCCTATGCCGAAGGCGGTGCAACCTGCTTGTCTGTCCTGACGGATACGCCAAGTTTTCAAGGTGCCAAGGAGTTTCTGGTCAATGCCCGCGCCGCTTGCGACCTGCCCGCTTTGCGCAAGGATTTCCTCTATGACACCTATCAGGTTGCCGAAGCGCGTGCGCTGAGCGCCGATTGCATTCTGATCATCATGGCCTCCGTTTCGGATGCCCAGGCCGTCGAACTGGAAGATTGCGCATCCCATTGGGGCATGGATGCGTTGATCGAAGTGCACAACGCGGAAGAGCTTGAGCGCGCCACCCGCCTCAAGAGCAAGTTGATCGGCATAAACAATCGCAACCTCAATACCTTCGAGACATCTCTTGATGTGACACGCAAGCTGTCCAAGCTGGTTCCCGCAGACCGCATGATTGTTTGCGAATCCGGTCTGAACACTGCGCAGGATCTTGCAGATATGGCGATGTATGGCGCACGCACCTTCCTCATCGGAGAAAGCCTGATGCGGCAGGCCAATGTATCTGAAGCCACCCGTACTTTGCTGGCCAATCCCCTGACCGCCGGAGGCATGTAATGACCCTGACCCATTTTGACGCCAAGGGTGATGCGCATATGGTCGATGTGTCGGACAAGGCCGTGACATCGCGTATCGCAACGGCAGAAAACCACATCAAGATGCAGCGCGAAACCTATGATATCATTACCGAAGGGCGCGCCAAAAAGGGAGATGTCTTGGGGGTTGCGCGTCTTGCGGGCATCATGGCCGCCAAACGCACCTCGGACCTGATCCCACTTTGCCACCCGCTGCCGATCACCAAGGTCAGTGTCGAACTGGAGCCGGACGCCAACCTTCCGGGCATCCGTATCACCGCAACGGTCAAGACAACCGGCCAGACCGGTGTCGAAATGGAAGCGCTCACAGCGGCCTCCGTCGCCGCATTAACGGTCTATGACATGAGCAAAGCGGTTGATAAATCCATGGAAATCAGCGGCCTGCGTGTGATGCTCAAGGACGGCGGCAAATCGGGCCGATATGAGGCCATATGATCTCGGTTGAACAGGCGCTGGCGGCACTTCTTGACCTTGTCGAACCGCTTGAAGTGGAACATGTGCCCCTGCGCCGTGCTGCAGGCCGCGTTCTGGCGCGGAACGTTATTGCCGCGCGCACACAACCACCCTTTGCCGCTTCTTCCATGGACGGCTACGCCTTGCGCCGTGCTGAAGTAGAACCGGACGCAATGTTCAAAGTTGTAGGTGAAGCGGCTGCAGGTCACCGTTTTGAGGGAACGCTGCGTGCCGGTCAGGCCGTGCGCATTTTCACCGGAGCGCCCGTTCCGGATGGCGCTGATTTTGTTGTTATTCAAGAGGATACAACGCGGCGTGGTGATCTGATCACACTTGGTCACGCGATTGGCGACAAGGACAACATCCGCCCCGCCGGTGGCGATTTCACAGCCGGTCAGACGATCAAAGCCCCGTTGCGTTTGCGCCCTGCTGATATCGCGCTGCTGGCCGCAATGAACATTGCGCAGGTACCAGTGACGCGCCAGCCAAAGGTCGCAATTCTTGCTACCGGCGATGAACTGGTCCAACCCGGCGAAACGCCCGGACCCGACCAGATTGTCGCGTCCAACAGCTATGGTCTGGCCGCGATGCTTGAAGGATTCGGGGCCACTGTGCGCCTGCTGCCGATCGCCGGGGATACGGTTGCGTCCCTGAAACAGGCGTTTACCTTGGCAAAGGGTGCGGATTTGTTCATCACCATTGGCGGTGCTTCGGTAGGCGATCATGATCTGGTCGCCCCTGTAGCTGCCGAACTTGGGATGCAGCAGAGCTTTTACAAAGTTGCCATGCGCCCCGGCAAACCCCTGATGGCGGGGCGCATGGGCGATGCTGCAATGATCGGATTGCCCGGCAATCCAGTGTCCGCCATGGTCTGCGGAACCGTCTTTGTGCTGCCGGTCCTGCGTAAATTGCTAGGGTTGGAGATAGAACCGCAGCCCCTGCTGACAGCCCCGCTTGCCGTTGCCCTGCCGCAAAACGGTATACGCGCCCATTACATGCGCGCCCGCATCATCGACGGCAAGTTACACCCCGACACACGACAGGACAGTTCACTCCTGAGTGTTTTGGCAACCGCAGACGCGCTCATGGTGCGTCCCGTCGATGACCCCGCACAAGAGATCGGCGATATTGCGGCGTATATTCAACTCTAACGACAGTTGACACAAAACAGGAACATCCCTAGAACAAAAGAAAACCATTGTTTGAAGGGTGTTGCCGTGCTGACCAAGAAACAACTCGATTTATTGGCGTTTATTCACAAGCGGGTACAGCGCGACGGCGTCCCGCCCAGCTTTGATGAAATGAAGCTTGCGTTGGATTTGCGCTCCAAATCCGGCATACATCGTCTGATCACCGCCTTGGAAGAACGCGGTTTTATCCGTCGCCTTGCGCACCGTGCGCGTGCAATTGAAGTTGTGAAGCTGCCTGAAAGCCTTGGTGGTGCGCCAAATCCCGGCTTTGCCCCCCGCGTGATAGAAGGCGACCGTCCCGACACACCGCCCCCCGCAGCCGCACGCGAGGTTACCACCATGCACAGCGCAATGGATGTGCCGGTGATGGGCCAGATTGCCGCGGGTGTCCCGATAGAAGCAATCAACCACATGACGCATTCCGTGACGGTGCCCGCAGGCATGATCGCCGGTTCCGGTGAACATTACGCCCTTGAAGTCAAAGGGGACTCAATGATCAATGCTGGCATCAATGATGGTGATGTGGTGGTGATCCGCGAAGCATCAACTGCAGATGACGGTGATATCGTTGTGGCATTGGTCGAAGACAGCGAAGCCACGTTGAAAACCTTCCGCCGCAAAGGTACGTCTATCGCGCTGGAAGCCGCAAACCCGCATTACGAGACCCGCGTTCTACCGTCCGATATGGTCAAGGTTCAGGGCCGACTGGTCGGATTGATCCGCACGTATTGATCGCGTTTTCCGGCTTTGGGCCACGCGGTCCACAGCCGGTCACCCGCCTTGTCGCGCGCTGTCGTCATATGCCATCCCTCGCGCGTTTTATGCAAGGCAACAGAGCCGGTCAGCCTAAGTGTAGCCGGATCAAACAAAGTACATGTGCTGTTTTGCAGTTCCTCGGCTTTGACGGAGCTCACGATGATCTGGCCTGTACGACAGCCACCAAACGCGGCCAGCGCGCGTTTGCCTGACAGATGGACGATATCACCCTGCCGCCAACGCTGTGACGCCCGTTCCTGAGTGGTCGCGTCCCCGTCGTTCTCCAACCAGTTGCGTGCCAGAAACCCCGCGCCTTTGGGCTTGCTCAAGGCGCGTCCGTCAGGTGTCATCACCCCAACCAAAGTTCCCGTATCCGCGATCAACACATCCGGCCGCGTGGCCCCGTGCCAGAGGTAAAAGGCAAGCATCATCGCGCCTAGCCCCCCCCACCGCAGCCGTCCTTGCCACAGGATCAGCGTCAGAAATCCGAGGGCCAGCAGCGGCAGTACCCAAGGCCCCGGCCCGACAACATAGCCGCGTGCGTTGTCCAAGACGGCAACCCAATGCGCAACACCCAGTATCCAGTCCAGACCCAGCCCCATGATCCACAGACCCACCCAGTCGAGGCCAAAAGGGACAAGCACCAGCGCGAACACAGCTGCAGGAATAACAAGGACGCCCATCAATGGCACGGACAGCAGGTTTGCAATCAGTCCGTAATGCGCAATTGCATTAAAATGCGCCGCCGCAATGGGCGCTGTCGCAACACCCGCGACCGCGGACGAAACTAATGTCGCAAAAACCGGTTTGGCCCATCTCGGAATTGCTCCGTGCTCAAAGTCGCGCAACCACCCAAAGACCGCCACCAATGCTGTGGTTGCGGCAAAGGACATCTGGAACCCCGGTCCCATCAATGCTTCGGGACGTAGGGCCAGCACGATGCTGGCTGCCACCGCAACCGCGCGCAGGGACAAGGCGCGCCGCCCGATCAACAACGCCGCCAATGCAACCGCTACCATGATGAAGGCCCGCTGCGTCGCGACATTGCCCCCTGACAGCGCCAGATACCCCGCCGCCGCAATCAGTCCCCCGATTGCAGCGATCCCCTTGGTTGGCCAGCGCAGGGCAACAAAGGGATGTGCAGCCAGCAACACCCGCAAGGTTGCAAACACGACTGCGGTCAGCAGCCCCATGTGTAGCCCTGAAATTGCCAACAGATGTGCAAGGTTGCTGGCCCTCAGCGCCAACAGAGCGTCCTGACTGATGCCGCTGCGATCCCCTGTGGTGATGGCGGCAGCAAATCCGCCTGTGTCGCCGGACAATCGGGACTGGACCCGCTCGGACGCAGCCATACGCACGCGGAAAACCATTAGACCGGCATGCCCGTCCGATGCCTCTGCGGCCCCCATCAACGGCACGCGGGTATAGCCCACAGCACCAAGGCGTGCGAACCATGCGTGGCGCTGGAAATCAAAACCGCCGGGTTCAACAGGACCAGAGGGCGGAGACAAGTGTCCGGTTGTCATGACCCGCAAACCCGGTTCAGGCGTGATGCCCGCCGTTCCCTTGCCGTGCAGGGAAATGCGTACACGTTCCGGCGTGCGCGCGGGCGGAACACGATCCAGCCGGACTTGATCAAGCGTCAGGCGCAGCGCATCCGACTGACTGCGATCCATCGCCACCACCCGCCCCTCGATCGCGCCGTAATAGCGCCAGCCAAGTACCGGCCCCGCCACGGTGTGCGCCCGTGCCCCGGCCAACAAGAAACCGGTAAGGCAAAGCGCAACCGCGACAGGAAACGGAGAGAACGCGTCCGGCGTCAGACGCGCAAGCATGATCATGATCGCAGCCCCGACAAAGCACATCCCCAAGAAGATCGGCGAAGGCTCGAATGTCAGCGAAAAATATGTTCCGATCCCGAGTGCCAGACACACCGGCACCCACCCCAGCATGCCGCCGCGTTGCGCGATCAGGGTCACCTGCACCATTTCCCAAAACTTGTGTAAAGCGTGGCCCATCCGACCCATGCTTGCCCCCGTTCACCGCACTGGATAGACAGGCCTCAAACCTTATGGGGATGATGGTTAGCAAAAGGTAAACGCGTACCTGTCCCAATTACATCCAGTTAAGAAAGTGCCTTTCATGTCCGCACCTGTTGTCACCCGCTTTGCCCCGTCCCCTACTGGCTATCTTCATATCGGGGGTGCGCGCACTGCGCTGTTCAACTGGCTTTATGCGCGCGGCCGAGGCGGTAAATTCCTGCTGCGGATTGAAGACACGGACCGTGCGCGCTCTACTCCCGAAGCGACGGCTGCGATCCTGCAAGGCATGGCGTGGCTGGGGCTGGACCATGACGGCGACATCATCAGTCAATTCGACAATGCGCCGCGCCATGCCGAGGTGGCGCTGGATTTGCTCGCGCAGGGAAAGGCGTACAAATGCTTTGCCTCGCAGGACGAGATCACCGCCTATCGCGAAGCCGCCAAAGCCGAAGGCAAAAGCACGCTTTATCATTCTCCTTGGCGGGATGCGGATGAGGCCAGCCACCCTGACGCGCCCTATGTTGTGCGCATCAAAGCCCCACAGAGCGGCACCACCATCATCCATGACAAGGTTCAGGGCGATGTGAGCATCCAGAACAGTACGCTGGATGACATGGTGCTGCTGCGCTCGGATGGCACGCCAGTCTACATGCTGGCCGTTGTGGTGGATGATCACGATATGGGCGTGACCCATGTGGTGCGCGGGGATGACCATCTCAACAACGCCGCCCGCCAGATGATGATTTACGAGGCAATGGGATGGGACGTTCCTGTCTGGGCGCATATCCCGCTGATCCACGGCGCTGATGGTAAAAAACTGTCAAAGCGTCACGGTGCCTTGGGCGCGCAGGAATATCAGATCATGGGCTATCCGGCCGCAGGCATGCGCAATTACCTGGCGCGTCTTGGCTGGAGCCACGGGGACGACGAGTTTTTTACAGACGCACAAGCAAAAGAATGGTTCGATCTGGACGGCATCCGCAAAAGTCCCGCACAGTTCGATCTCAAGAAGCTGGAAAACATCTGTGGCCAGCACATTGCCGCTGCAGATGATGCTGCGCTGCGGCAGGAGTGTGAAACCTATCTGGAAGCCGCAGGGCTGCCCGCCCTGAGTGCACAACAGGGTGACGCGCTGGAACGGGCGATGTACTGCCTTAAAGAACGTGCAAAGACTTTGCCGGAACTGCTTGAAAAAGGACACTTTTCCCTTACGTCACGTCCTATCCAACCGGATGAAAAGGCTGCAAAAAACCTCGACGATGTATCCCGTGGTATGCTGAAGGAATTGACGCCGCAGTTGCAAACTGCTAGCTGGACCAAAGAAACGCTGGAAGAGGTAATGAACGGTTTTGCCGCCGCGCATGACACCAAATTCGGTAAACTCGCGGGGCCTCTTCGGGCGGCACTTGCAGGGCGCGCAGTGACACCATCGGTATTCGACATGATGCTGGTGTTGGGACGCGACGAAGCCCTCGCCCGCCTGAGCGACGCTGCGGCCTGAGATCTGGTTAACGCCTTCTCAACGCCCGCTGATATAACACCATGGAACGGCCCCGATACGAGGGCCGCGCCCCAGACGGCCACGTAGTTTGCTGGGCCGCCAACAGGACGAAAGGGACCGCATGACAGAGAGTACAAAATCCGCAACGCTGACCATTGAGGGCAAAGATTACGAGCTGCCGATCTTTTCGCCGACAGCCGGACCCGATGTGGTCGACATTCGCAAGCTGTATGCGCAGGCAAATGTCTTTACTTATGATCCGGGCTTCACCTCGACCTCGGCCTGTGACAGCACAATCACCTATATTGACGGGGACGCGGGCATCTTGTTGCACCGTGGCTATCCGATTGATCAGCTGGCCAGCAAATCGCACTATCTCGAGGTTTGTTACCTGCTGCTTTATGGGAATTTGCCCTCTCCGGCCGAATTGGAGGATTTCGAAAGCCGCGTGACCAATCACACGATGATCCATGAGCAAATGATGTATCTTTTCCGCGGCTTCCGCCGTGATGCGCATCCAATGGCGATTATGGTGGGTGTTGTTGGGGCAATGTCTGCATTCTATCACGACAGCACCGATATTACCGACGAATGGCAGCGTGAAGTGGCGACAATCCGTCTGATTGCCAAAATGCCGACAATCGCGGCGATGGCCTATAAGTATACGATCGGCCAGCCTTTCGTATATCCGCGCAACGACCTTGATTATGCATCCAACTTTCTAAGCATGTGTTTCTCTGTGCCATGCGAAGACTATGTGGTGAACCCGATCCTGAGCCGTGCGATGGACCGTATTTTCACACTGCATGCGGATCACGAGCAGAACGCGTCGACGTCGACTGTGCGTCTGGCGTCTTCTTCGGGTGCCAATCCCTTTGCCTGCATTGCTGCTGGTATTGCCTGTCTTTGGGGTCCGGCCCATGGTGGTGCGAACCAGGCTTGTCTGGAGATGCTCAAGGAAATCGGGACACCGGACCGCATTCCCGAATTCATCGCCCGCGCCAAGGACAAGAATGATCCTTTCCGCCTGATGGGCTTTGGCCACCGCGTCTACAAGAACTTTGATCCCCGTGCCACGGTGATGAAAGAAAGCGCGGATGAAGTGCTGGAACTGCTGGGCGTCGAGAACAACCCGATCCTGCAAGTTGCCAAGGAGCTTGAGAAAGCAGCGCTTGCCGATCCGTATTTTGCGGAAAAGAAGTTGTTTCCAAACGTCGATTTCTATTCCGGCATCATTCTGGAAGCGATGGGTTTCCCCACCTCGATGTTCACCCCGATCTTTGCATTGGCGCGCACTGTGGGCTGGATTTCACAGTGGAAAGAACAGATCAGCGATCCACAGCTCAAGATTGGCCGGCCGCGTCAGCTTTATCTGGGTGAAACATCACGCGATTACACGGACATCGAAAACCGCTAAACCGCCCCCATTTTCAACGCAACGCCCCGGCATCTGTCGGGGCGTTTTGCGTTTGGGTGCTTTGTTGACGTATGGGCAACATTAGGGCCACCCTGTTGATGCCACAACGCACGATGGACGCCGTACATCCGAATCAATCAAAACCCTTACAGTTCGTTTGCCTATAAAATGAGCCTAAAACCGCGAAATTGTTTCACAAGCGATTGCCCGTATCGAAACAGGCACGGCTGAAACAAGGCACAATTGCGGCATTGTTTCGCCTCGTTCCACAATGCCTACGCGATCATTGACCGCTCATTGCCAGACCCGTTAGCGTGACCTCAACACATCAAAGGAAGCCATATGTTTGTTGATCTCGCCGTCAGTTTATCCTGCTTTGTGATCGCAAGCATCAGCTCTGTTGCTGTCATCCAGCGCGAAGTATGCACCCCAACAGCCCGCGCAACACAGAACATTTATTCAGGAGAAGCAGCATGAGCCGCGACAGTTATGCAGGCGCATTGCGTTGGGAAAACGCGGCGGGCCTGACGCACAGCTCCAAGACAAATCAGGCCACTCCACAAGGCGCATTTGTGCCCGATACAATGCACGACTGCGATCAGGTGGCGGTGGTTTATAACAAGGGTGACAACCCGCCGGAGATCACCATTCGGGAAGTGTCGGGATCCGTGCACACTGTGCTGGCAAATGGCGTGGCCGTTGCCGTCATAGCGCGGGCCTCTGGCCCGGCGCTGTCTGCTGATGATGTGTTGCTGGTAGAACGCTCGACCTGAGCGCCGCGTTAACGTCCCTCGAAGGTCGCGGCGCGTTTCTCCGTAAAGGCCAGCACACCTTCTTTGAAGTCACGTGACTTGCCACAAACGCCCTGTGCCTGTGCCTCAAGTGTCAGCTGCTCTTCAAAATTATTGTCCCAAGACCCGCGAATCACGTCTTTGACCTGCTGGTAGGCTGCGGTCGGACCTGACGCCAGATGCGCCGCCTTGCCACGCCAGTTTTCCTCGAATTCACCATCCGGCACGGCTTCCCAGATCATGCCCCAGTCGTCGGCCTGACGTGCACTGATCTTGTCTGCAAACAGTGCAGCCCCCATCGCTTTGGCCGTTCCCATGGAACGGGGCAACACATAGGTTCCACCCGCGTCAGGGATCAAACCGATCCGGGTAAAGGCCTGAAGAAAATAGGATGATTCCGTGGCGACCACCACATCCGCCGCCAGAGCCAGATTGGCCCCCGCGCCCGCCGCCGCGCCGTTCACCGCTGCAATTGTCGGGATTGGACAATTGACGATGGCCCGCAGCATCGGCGCATATTCATCACGCAGCGTCCGCTCCATATCTATGGAACCGCCACCCGACGTATCGCCCAGATCCTGACCCGAACAGAAAGCCCGCCCTTCACCTGTGATGACAAGCACCCGCGCATCTTTGCCCGCCTGTGTCGCCGCATGCGCAATCTCGGCGCGCATTTGCGTGGTCAGCGCGTTCATCTTGTCCGCACGGGCCAGCGTCAGGAGCGCCACGTCATTTTCTACGGTATAGGTGATTGTCTGGTATTCCATCGGTTAGGCGTCCTTGCATCTAAATGTTTGCACGCAAGTTACCATCGCCATCCCGCAGGACCAGCAAAACCGGACGTCACCCTTACTTTTTAACTCAGGGCCGTAATATATCGTCAAGGCGCGCCTGTTCGGCGTCACTTAGCGGGGCTTCCGCAGTCGATGTCCCTTTGGCGCGCGCCCGCAGATACGAAACCCCGACACCGCCAGCAAGCAGCAGCATCAATGGTCCAGCAGCCCAGAGCAGCCAATTGGCCCCCGTGACTGTCGGGTTCAACAACACAAACTCGCCGTAGCGCGCCACGATGAACTCCACGGCTTCTTCATCGCTGTCCCCCACGACCAGGCGCTCCCGCACCAACAGCCGCAAATCGCGGGCGAGGCTTGCGTTGCTCTCGTCAATACTTTCGTTCTGACAGACCAAACAGCGCAGCCCCTTGGACAACTCACGCGCACGTTCTTCCAGCACGGGATCATCGAGAATCTCGTCAGGTTGCACCGCAAAGACCGGAGAGGCCAAAAGCATCAGGATGAGGACCAACCGTTTCATTCTGCAGGTACCGGTGTTGCGCGGCGCTTGGACGCCCCTGCTGCCACGCGGAAACGGCGGTCGGACAGGCTGAGTAGTCCGCCTAACGCCATCAGGGCGCAGCCGATCCAGATCCAGTTCGTCATCGGTTTAATATAGGTGCGGATGGTCCAGCCCCCGCCGTTCTGCTCGTCGCCAATCACGACATAGACGTCACGTTTGAGGTCGTAATCAATTGCCGCTTCCGTCGTCGGCATCTGTGCCACCGGATAGAACCGCTTTTCGGGGCGCAACTCGGCGATCACTTGACCGCCCTTGGCCAGCGTCAGCACACCCATTGTGGCCTGGTAGTTTGGCCCGCGAACGTCCTGTACATCCATTAAAGTCAGCTCGTAATTGCCAACGCTCCAGGGTTGACCAATTTTGGCGACCCGAATGTCATCAACCGTCCACGCAGTGAGACCCGCAATACCGGCCATCGTGACACCCAAACCTGCATGTGCCACCGCTTTACCCCAATCGGCACGGGGCAATCTGAACAGACGGCCAAGACGGTTTGCACCACGTCCGGTTCGTTGAATCAACTCGACAACCACGCCCATCACCAGCCAAGCGCCAAGGAACATACCGACCGGCCCGATCATACTGCGGCCTGTTTGCATGACATAGGCCAAACACCCAACAGCCAATGCCAGTACAAAAACATACCGCAACGGCTTCATTGCCTTGACGATGCTTGCCCTTTTCCAAGGCAACACAGACCCCACAGGCAAGATCAACCCAAGCGCCACCATGAACGGTGTAAAGGCCGCATTAAAGAACGGAGGACCAACGGAGAGTTTGCGATCAAAGAACATTTCGGCCACCAGCGGCCACATGGTGCCGACAAACACTACAAAACACGACACGGCGAGCAAAAGGTTGTTCACCAGCAAGGCGGATTCACGGCTTTGCAGACCAAAGACGCCTTTGGCCTCCATCGTGCTTGCGCGCAGCGTGAAGAGCACCAGTGCGCCCCCCATGAAAAAGCCCATGATCATCAAAATCCAGATGCCCCGCTCGGGGTCATTGGCAAAGGCATGCACCGACGTCAACAAACCGGAACGCACGATAAATGTGCCAATTAATGAGAAACCAAAAGCAAGGATCGCAAGCAGGATTGTCCAGCTTTTCAATGCCTCTCGTTTTTCAACCACGATCGCGGAATGCAACAATGCAACCGCCAGCAACCATGGCATAAAGGACGCATTTTCAACCGGATCCCAAAACCAGAAACCGCCCCAGCCAAGCTCGTAGTAGGCCCACCAAGAGCCAAGCGCGATTCCGATGGTAAGGAAAACCCATGCCGCCAGTGTCCATGGACGCACCCAACGGCCCCACGCCGCGTCGACGCGCCCCTCAATCAAGGCAGCCACGGCAAAACTGAACGCCATACTCAGGCCAACGTAACCGAGATACAGGAATGGCGGATGAAAGGCCAAACCGGGATCTTGCAGGAGCGGGTTCAAGTCCTGTCCATCAAAGGGCGGCGTATCAAGCCGCAGGAACGGGTTGGATGTAAAGATAATGAAGGCAAAAAACGCGACACCAATCGCGGCTTGAACGCTTAACACACGCGCCCTCAACGTAGGTGGCAAGTTCCCCCCGAACCACGCAGCCATCGCGCCAAACAAGGTAACGATCAACACCCAAAGCAGCATAGAGCCTTCGTGATTGCCCCATGTACCGCTGATCTTGTAGAGCATCGGCTTTGCCGAATGGCTGTTAAGCCACACCAGCCGCAATGAAAAATCGGACGTGATAAACGCCCACATCAAAGCCCCGAACGCCAGAGCGGTCAAAGCAAACTGCGCTGCAGCGGCGGGTTCCGCCACTGCCATCCAGCCATGCCAGCGTTTGTGCGCACCAATCATGGGCACCACAGTTTGTACAATCGCCACCGCAAAGGCGAGGATCATAGCGAAATGTCCGAGCTCTGTAATCATGCCCGTAACATACGCGCCAATTGACGATCATGCCACGTCAATTCACCGTGATTTGGCGTACAAAGCGTCGCAGTCAGCGGCGCGTACGTCTCCATGCCTCAAGCGCTGCATTGGCCCCCGGCTTGATCGATGCAACGACCAGCGTCGCATCCGGCCCGGTATCCGCCGACGACACCCTTTCGCGGCGCAACGCCTGTATCGCTTCGATGTTCTTGAGCACCTCGGGCACCCGCGTCACCGTCCCGACAATCTCGCGTTGGAAATCCTGTGCTTTGATCTGGTGACGCGAGCCAAAATAGAACGACACGATCACGCCAAGCAGCCACCAAAGCGGCTCGGGAACCAGCGCAATCCCCTGCATACGCTCGGAAAACCACAGCGGATTGACCATCGCTGAAATGAACAACCCCAAAGTACCCAACGCCAGTGCAGGACGCGGGACGCGGTTCAAACCATCCATCAACCGGTCAAACCGTCCCTTACGTGGCACCAGAAACTCTGCGCCAAATTGCGTCATTGCCTGCCCCTGCACAACAGCGCCCCGTTGCGCCCCCGCTTCGGCATTCTCGCGAAACACTTCGACTGTATCACGCACCACATTTCGCTGGCTGCCGAAAACAATTGTGAATAGCCGCTCGATCACCCCCATGCCGCAGTCCTTTTCCGAAACTCTGCCATGCTCAGGTGGTAAGGCCGCGCAATAAATTCCTCTGCCCGCTTGATCCACCCGCCTTTGCCGCCTGCCCGCGTGCGTGCGTATTTCCGGCTTGCAGGACGCCGATCCGCCAAACGGAAGTAATAGTTGCGCCGCGCAATGCCGAACGCATCCACCAGATGATCCGGCGCAGCGTTCATCGCTTGGCGTGTTGCTGCGATACTCTGCGGCCCAAGCACACCGTCAACACTGACGTTGATCCCCATCTCCCGCAGCAATTGCTGCAAAATGCGGATCGCATTGCCCCCCGCATTCACGTACATATCGAAAACCGACGGTTGTAGCGGCACTGGTAATTCCCCGATCAACGGGCGCTCGAAATAGTGCTGAATGAAGATTTCGACAGCTTGCGCGCGGGTCAGGGCCTTGACGTCCGCCACGCCGATACTGCCATCGTGGTCAAGGTCCAACCCCAATCGCCGCATCGTATGGATCGTAACGCCGAAATTAGTCGCACCGCCCGGATCATCGGGATCGTTCACATAGCCGCCTTCGCGGGCGACAATCTCCTGTGCAATGTCCGTGACTGACACCATAACGTCTGCTCCTCACCGTTAAACCACGGGTAAGGAACACATCAAATTATTAACGCCAGATCGCTGCGCCGTACGCTGCTAGCCTTCAGGGTCCACGTAAACGCCCTGCGCTTTTAACGCATCCACGACCTCGGAAGGCATGTAGGTCTCGTCGTGTTTCGCAAGAATTTCAGTAGCTTCAAAGACACCATTGATGTAACGTCCCGTCCCCACCATCCCCTGATTTTCTTCAAACAGGTCAGGCAGAACCCCTTTGAATGTCACCGGAACCGTTGCGCCACCATCAGTCACGCTAAAGCTAATCGTCTCGCTCTCACCACGTTTGAGCGTCCCTTCTTCAACAAGACCGCCAATGCGAAACACTTCCGACGGCCCCGGAGGCTCCGCAATCACCTGTGACGGTGCGCGAAAGAAGTTGATCCCGTCACGCATCGCGTACCCGATCAGTGCGGTCGAGGCGATCAACGCCACCACCGCCACTGCAATCACCTGAATACGTCTTTGTTTCTTGAGGCTTTTCATACCACTCACGGAAATAGCGGGGCCATCATCAGCCCCTCGGTCTCTTCTATATCTAACATCAGATTGGCATTCTGCAACGCCTGCCCGCTGCTACCTTTTGTCAGGTTATCAAGCACGGCCGTAATAATCGCGCGCCCCTCGATCCGGTCCTCTGCCACCCCGATATGGCAAAAATTCGATCCCCGGATATGCCGCGTGCTGGGCGTTTGACCAAACGGGATCACCTCGATAAACGGCTCGTCGGCATAGGCTTTTTCCAAAGTATTATAAATAGCTTGCGGCTTACCCTTCACGTAAACTGTCGCGAGTATTCCACGGTTTGCAGGCACCAGATGCGGCGTGAACTGCACCTTCACCGGCCGCCCTGCCACCGCAGAAAACTCCTGATCAAATTCGCCCAGGTGCCGATGCGTGCCACCAATGGCGTAGGCGTGGTAGCCTTCCGATAATTCCGCGTGAAGCAGATTTTCCTTGAGCGAACGACCTGCCCCCGACACCGCGCATTTCAGATCCAGAATGATATCGTCCAGATCAATCACACCCGCCGCAATCAAGGGACGCAACGCAAACTGCCCTGTCGCGGCATTGCACCCCGTTCCGGCAACCAATCGGGCGAATTTGATCTCTTCACGGTAAAACTCCGTCAGGCCGTATACGGCTTCTGCCTGCTGTTCCAACGCGGCATGCGGATTGCCATACCATTTTTCATATTCAGCCGGATCACGTAGCCGGAAGTCTGCTGACAAATCGACAATCTTGAGAGTCTTCGGCAATTTGGCGATGACTTCCTGCGAGGTTTTATGCGGCAAGGCGCAAAAACACAGATCAATGTTCGCAAAATCAATCTCATCAAATTTGACCAATGTGGGCAAATCCAGATGGCGCAGATGCGGAAAGACCTCGGCCAAGCTTTGTCCCGCTTTGGAAAATGCGCCCAAAGCTTTGATTTGCATTGAGGAATGTCCGGAAATCAACCGGATCAACTCAGCGCCCGTGTAACCGGATGCGCCCAGAATAGCGATATTGTACATACGTCTCGTCCCTTGTTGGGGTGTCGTTTAAGCGAAAATCAGGCAGCCGTGAATTGGATTGATCGTCGCAAAAACTGTGTCGCACGGCTGGAGACCTGCTTGGGATCGCCCGTCGTCAAAAACGCAGCCTCGCCAGATCCGAGCTTATCCGGATGGCGCTCCAGATAGTCCGCCAGACTGTCCGCAACCAGATTGGCCTGCGAATACACCGTGACATCTTCGCCCAGCGCCTCCTGAAAGGTTTCCTGCATCAGCGGATAATGCGTGCAGCCAAGGATCGCGGCATTGGGTTCCGGCATTTTGCGTTTCAGCGCGTCAACATGGGACCGCACCAAGGCTTCGGCCAGAATGAAATCACCATCTTCAATTGCATCGACCACACCGCCGCAGGCCTGCCCCTCAACATCCACACCAATTGCGCGAAACGCCAACTCGCGCTGAAACGCACGGCTGGCAACAGTCGCAGGCGTCGCAAACAGCGCCACGTGCTTCACCGCCACCTCGCGTGGTGGCGAATTGTCGCCCCACTGGCGTTCCGTCATCGCTTCGATCAGCGGTACAAAAACACCCAACACACGCTTGTTTTCGGGCACCCAGGCTTCCTGCATCCGGCGCAAAGCTGCTGCAGACGCTGTGTTACAGGCAAGGATCACCAGATCGCAGCCCGCATCAAACAACCGCTGAGTTGCGGCAATTGTCAGATCATAAATATCGTCAGAAGTACGCACGCCGTAGGGTGCATTGGCACTATCAGCAAGATAGATGAAATCCACGTCCGGCAGACGTTCCTGCACAGCGGATAATACGGTCAACCCACCCAAACCACTGTCAAAAATACCAACTGCCATGATGCCCCTCGTCCTTGCTCGACGCGCCGCTACTGCCTAATTTCAAGCCCAAGCGGATAGATTGCAAGCGGCTTTGGTGACAGGTCATACGTGGCTTTGCGCAGGAAATCCATCATGGCTTTTGCGTCTCCCGAAAGTGGGTCCAACACGTCACGGCCAAGCGGTGTACCTACGGCCACACGCACAGGTCTGTCGAGCCGGCGTTCAAACTCGCGCATCAGCAGCCCCAAGCGCAAATTCACATGCAGGTGGCTCGCTATCTGGAACATCGCGCTGGTCTGCCCGTCAAAGTAAACCGGCACCACTTCGGCACGTGATCGGGCAATCATCCGCGCTGTAAAACCACCCCAGCCCGGATCCATCGGCTTGTCAAAAGCCCGTGCGCCTGTGCTGACGGTTCCTCCCGGAAATACGCCTATCGCACCACCTGCGCGCAGATGGGCAAGCGACCTGCGCCGTGTCTCAAGGTTCAATGCCAAGGCTGCTTGATCCCTTTCAAAACTGACCGGAAGGACATGGCCCTTTACCTCCGGAACAACGTCAAAAACTGAATTGGCAATTATCCGGAAATCTTCCCGCCGCTGCGATAAAATTTGCCCCAACATCAATCCGTCGAGTATGCCATACGGGTGGTTTGCCACCACAATCACCGGCCCGACCCGAGGGATCAACGACGGACTGCCTGCCGTCAGGTCAAGGCTTAGCCCGCAGCGTTTGGCCATCATATCGAAAAACCCGTGCCCCAAGGCAACATCGCCGCCATATCCCTGCGCGCGCGAGACCAGACGCCGCTTCCCCGACGCCTTTTCCATAAGGCGTATCAGATTGCGCCCCATAGAGGTTTCAACCCCATGCGCGTAGCTGAAGCGCTGTTGTGCTTCGCGCACCCGCGCGCGCAATCTACTCTGCCGCCTTGGCTGTTAGCGCACCACCTGCATGGATCACGCTCAACAACTCCTCACGCCGTTTCCCCGCCTTGGCCTCGTTTGCCTGTTTGACCGGTCCGAACCCGCGAATTTTCTTGGGCAATTCGGCCAGCGCAACAACGGCGTCGTGCGTCTGCTCTGTCAGTTTAGGCAAAACATCCGCCATGTCTTTCTCGTATTGCTTGATCAAGGCGCGTTCCATCTTGCGCTCTGCTGTGTAGCCGAACACATCAAATGGCGTGCCGCGCAAGCGTTTCATCCGCGCCAGCATACGCATCGGACCTTCCAGCCATGGACCGAACTCGCGTTTCATGGGACGTCCGTCCGGCAGCGTTTTAGACAACAAAGGCGGTGCCAGATTGAAGGTCATCTTGAAATCGCCGTCAAACTCGGCCTGCGCTTTTTCACGACTGCTCAGCAGCAAACGCGCCACTTCATATTCGTCCTTGTAGGCAAGCAGCTTGTGATAGCCTTCGGCCACCGCCGCCTTGACTGCCTTGTCTTCGATGCTGTTCACCAACTTGGCATAGCGCTTTGCCAGCCGCTTGCCCTGATAGGCGGTCAGATGATCCATGCGGAAGGCAATCTTATCCTCAAGCGTCTTGGGCAATGCCACCACTTTGGGTTCCATGACCCGTGCGGCGTCTTGCGGATACAGGACAGCCCAGCGCCCGATTTCAAAGGCCCGCAGGTTCCGTTCAACTGCCGCCCCGTTCATCCGGATCGCGTCTTGCAGACTGTCCAGCGTCAGGGGCAACAATCCCTTCTGCCATGCTGCTCCAAACACCATCATATTGGAAAAAATGCTGTCGCCCAGCGCCACTTTTGCCAGATCGGAGGCATCAAACAGGGTCACGTCGTCCTTGAGCCGCGCCTCAAGCGCCAGTGTCAGGCGGTCATATGGCAACTGGAATTCGGTATCACGGGTGAAGTCCCCCGTTATGATCTGATGGGAGTTTACCACAGCGCCCGTGCGCCCCGCCTGCGTCAGCCCCAGTGTTTTGGACCCGGCAGACACCACCAGATCGCCACCGATCAGCGCATGCGCCTCGCCCGTGGCTACACGAATGGCTGAAATATCCTCGGGCTTGTTCGCCAGACGACAATGGATATGCACAGCGCCACCCTTTTGGGCAAGCCCCGCCATCTCCATCATGCCCGCCCCTTTGCCGTCCAGCTGCGCCGCCTGTGCCAGTACGGCGCCGATGGTCACAACACCCGTACCACCCACCCCCGTGATGACCACGTTATGCGTGCAGTTGATGGCCGGAAGGTCCGGCATCGGCAGGTCGGGAATGTTGATTTCTGCGGTGGCTTCCTTGCGCACTGTTGCGCCTTCCAGCGTCACAAATGACGGGCAGAAACCTTTCACACAGGAGAAATCCTTGTTGCATGACGACTGATCAATCGCCCGTTTACGCCCCAGTTCAGTTTCCGCAGGCACAATCGACACACAGTTGGATTGTACACCACAATCGCCACAGCCCTCACAGACATCCGTATTGATAAACACCCGCTTGTCGGGATCAGGAAACAACCCGCGTTTGCGGCGGCGACGTTTTTCAGCGGCGCAGGTCTGGATATAGACAATTGCGCTGACGCCTTCCTTGGTCGCCATATCCTTTTGCACCGCATCCAGTTGCGCCCGTTCGTGCATCGGCACACCCTTGAACGCGGCCGGATCAATAGCTTCTTTCTCGTCATAGACAACAGCAAGGTTCTTGACCCCCATCGCCCGTAATTCGGCTACAATGCGCGGTGCGTCCAGATCACCTTCGTTGTGCTGCCCGCCCGTCATGGCGACAGCATCATTATACAGGATCTTGTAGGTGATGTTCGTACCCGCCGCGAGCGCCGCACGGATCGCCTGCACACCGGAGTGGTTGTAGGTTCCGTCCCCTAGGTTCTGGAACACATGCTTGCGCTTGGAAAACGGTGCCTCACCGATCCAGTTGGCACCCTCACCGCCCATATGGGTGAAACCTGTTGTCTCGCGGTCCATCCACTGCACCATGTAGTGACACCCGATGCCCGCATAGGCACGACTACCGTCAGGGACTTTGGTCGATGTATTATGCGGACAGCCCGAACAGAAGTACGGCATCCGTGCCGCGATTTCCTCGGCATTGTCGGCGCGGCGTGCTTCATCCAGCGCAGCCATGCCTGCTTTGACGCCTTCGGTATCACGCCCCTCTTCGATCAGGATTTCACCCAGCTTCTGCGCAATATAGATCGGGTCCAGCGCGCCGCGTGTCGGGAACAGCTCTTCGCCATGTTCCAAACCTGCGCCGCCGCCCTTGTACCAGCCGTACACACGTCTGTGCTGGTCCGAAAACAACGCCTCCTTGATCTGCACCTCGATCAGCTTGCGCTTTTCCTCAACCACCACAACCAGATCCAGCCCTTCGGCAAAGGCATGAAAGCCGTGCATGTCCAACGGAAAGGTCTGTCCGATCTTGTAAAGGGAAATCCCCAGCCGCTCGGCCTCGTTCTCGTCGATGTTCAGCAGGCTCATCGCATGGATCAGGTCCAGCCAGTTCTTGCCTGCGGCAACAAAACCGATCTTGGCACCACGCTTGCCCCACATGCGCTTGTCCATCTTGTTGGCATGGCTGAAGGCTTCGGCGGCAAAGCGTTTGTGATCAATCATCCGCGCTTCCTGCGCGTGGGGTGTATCACCCAACCGGATGTTCAGCCCGCCCTCGGGCATGTCAAAGTCCGGTGTGACCAGCTGCATGCGGTTCGGATCACCGTTCACCACACTTGTGGCCTCCACGGTGTCTTTCATCGTCTTGAGGCCGACCCACAGCCCCGAAAACCGCGATAAAGCCCAACCATAAATCCCGTAATCCAGAATTTCCTGCACCCCGGCCGGGCTGACCACAGGCATATAGGCATCCACCATGGCCCATTCCGACTGGTGTAAAACGGTTGAGGATTCGCCCGTGTGGTCATCCCCCATTGCCATCAACACCCCCCCATGCGCAGAGGTGCCTGCCATATTGGCATGACGCATCACATCGCCCGAACGGTCCACGCCGGGGCCTTTGCCATACCACAGGCCAAAAACACCGTCATATTTGCCCTCGCCGCGCAGTTCGGCCTGTTGGGTGCCCCATAACGCGGTCGCTGCCAGATCCTCGTTCAAACCCGCCTGAAACGTCACCTGATGCTCGGCCAGAACTTTCTCTGCCTTGGCCATCTGCAAATCGACCGCGCCCAGCGGCGATCCACGATAGCCCGTCACCAATCCCGCCGTGTTCAGTCCCGCAGCCTTGTCACGCGCCGCCTGCATCAGCGTCAGCCGCACCAAAGCTTGCGTGCCATTCAGCAGCACAGGCGATTTTTCCAAATCAAAGCGGTCGTTTAGTGAAATCTTTGGCGTCGTCATGGCGGGCCTCCCTAGCGTTCCGTCAGTCTTGCACAAATATGACGCAATTATAGGTCACAATTACTGACCTGTATAGTCACTTTTCTGAAGCGCCAACCCATTTATTCCCCCTGTACCCTATTCTTGATCAGCCATTATGAGATAGGCAGTGTTATCCGGAGCAGGCACGCAACGTGCCAACAAGGAAGTTGGATCAATGGATTGGGACAAACTGCGCATTTTCCATGCGGTTGCAGATGCAGGGTCACTGACCCATGCGGGCGATCGGTTGAACCTGTCACAATCTGCCGTGTCACGCCAGATCCGCGGCCTTGAGGAACAGCTTAACACAAATCTGTTCCACCGTCATGCCCGGGGACTGATTCTGACCGAACAGGGTGAATTGCTGTTTGATGCCACTGCCGCGATGACTAAACGCCTTGATACCGCCTCTGCCCGTATTCGTGACAGCGAAGAAGAAGTGTTTGGCGAATTGCGTGTCACCACCACGACGGGGTTCGGCACCCTCTGGCTTGCGCCGCGCCTGCCCAAACTCTACGAGAAATATCCCGACCTCAAAGTCGACCTAATGCTGGAAGAACGCGTCTTGGATCTGCCAATGCGCGAGGCAGATGTAGCCATCCGCATGAAAGAGCCGTCACAGGCCGATCTGGTGCGCAAAAAGCTGATGATGATACGCATGTGTCTTTATGCGACGCCCAGTTATCTGAAGGCAAACGGCACCCCGCAAACGATCGAGGACATGGCCGATCACCGCCTGATTTGTCAAAATACGGAAAGTGCGCAGGTCGGCGCAGGTCTGAATCTTGTGCAACAACTTATGCTGCGCGAAGTGCGATCCTCGCTTACCGTCAACAACTACTTTGGGGTGCTGCAGGGGGTGCTGCACGATCTCGGCATCGGAGTCCTGCCCGATTACATTACGGACGATTTTCCGGATGTGGTGCAGGTCCTGCATGATATCGAGTCGGCGGATGTACCAGTATTTCTCGCCTATCCCGAAGAATTACGCCAATCCAAGCGGGTTGCGGCCTTTAAGGACTTCGTGCAAGATGAGATCATTACCTACCGCAAGCGGTTGAAAGAAAAGTAACTTCAGCCAGCCATGCATACAGAGCATAGCGGATATGCTCGAAAAATCAGCCAAACTGACTTGATCGGGACCTCCCCGCCTCCTAATTCACTCACATAGGGTTTGACGGACCACAGGTCTGTTGCTCTATACCTCCCTGTTGGACTTGGCCGAGCTTTATGCTCGGCCTTTTTTTTGTCTGATCAGGCGGAAATATCAGAAAGAACCGTCCCCCTTGCATGGTTGATCTTTTCCCTGTCTCCTGAACGTCTAATTTTTCGGGGAATTCAGCGATGTTGAAAAGAACACTTGGCGCTCTTGTCCTGAGCATCGCCACCCTTCTTTCTATTTCAGGCCTGCCCGCGCAAGCGCAATTCAACATCGGCGCATCCAGCGCCGAGGACGAAACGCCCGTGTTGCCGGACCCGCTGACAACCGAAGCGGCAAACGCGCTGATCTCACGTCTGTCCGACAATGAGGTGCGCGCATTACTGCTGGAGCAATTGAATACGCAGGCAAAGCAGTCCGAAACAGATGCGGCAGAGGCGGAACGGGAATTTCTCTATCACGCGACAACGGGCGCATGGCAGTCGGTTATTATCCCCATCCAGAGACTTCCCGACCTGTTCACCGGTCAGGCAAAAGCGCTGGCGACATTCTATGAGAGAATCGGCGGCGGCTCCGGGCTGTTACAAATGTTGGGTTACATGGTCCTTGTCTTTGGTATCGCTGGGGTTGCCGAGACCATTTTCCGGCGGTTGACACGGGGGTGGCAAATCCTGCCACCAGCTGATCCTGACAACATCACGTTGCGCGAAACCCTGCAATTGCTGGCACAACGTCTCACAACGCAGGTTGTTGCGGTGATCCTGTTTGTCATCGTCGCCATCTCCATTGGCAGCATGATAATTCCCGCTGCGTTGTTTCCGACCGTAAAGCTTGTCGGCATCTACCTGATCGGTTTCCCGCGCTTTATGCTGGCGATGGCGTTTTTCCTGTTTGCCCCTCAGAATCCCGAATATCGGTTGCTGAATGTATCAACTCCTGTCGCGCGGGCATTCTGCTTTCATCAGTTCTGGCTGGCATTCCTGATCGGATTTTCCGGTGCCGTTCAAATTTTCAACGTCACCAACGGTATGGTTCTGGCAGATACACGACTGGGCTTCTGGCTGAACCTTGGTCTGCACATCTATCTTATCGTTATTTTCTGGCGTTACCGCGAAGGCGGCATCAGCATGATGCGCGGCGCGGACCCTGACGTGACACCGATAGAGGAACGGGCTGCGCAGCTTTACCCCTATGCCAATATCTTCATTTTTGTTGCGGTTTGGTGGATCGTCAACATCGTTGTGAGCTACGAGGACTTCGAACTACTGCAAAGCGCGCCACACTACAAAACCATGCTCTTGCTCATGTTCGCGCCTGCGATGGACACAACCATCCGCGCCCTTGTGCGACACCTGACACCTGCCATGACGGGCGAAGGGCCGGTGGCCGAACGCGCCTACAGATCAAACAAACGCGCCTATATCCGCATTGGTCGGGTCGTGATTTTTGCTTTTGTTGTCCTCTCCATTGCCGACTTCTGGGGCATGAGTGCCACCGCTCTTGCCACCGCAGGTGTTGGTGCACAGCTTGCCGCCAATGTCATCGAATTCCTGATCATCATGTCGATCGGCTATCTGCTTTATGAGGCGGCCTCTTTGATCATCAACCGCAAACTGGCGGCGGAACAGACCGCATCAGGCTACATGCCCGACGAACAGGAAATCGGTGGCGACGGCGGCGGCGCAGGTGGCTCGCGCCTGTCCACGGTTCTGCCCCTCATCCTGCTTGTGACGCGGACTTTCATTGTAACCCTGTTCCTTCTTCTGGGCCTCAGCAACATCGGTGTCGACACCACGCCACTGCTTGCCGGTGCCTCCATCGTTGGTCTGGCGATCGGCTTTGGTGCGCAAAAGCTGGTGACGGATGTTGTCTCCGGCATCTTCTTTCTGGTCGATGACGCCTTTCGTGTCGGCGAATATGTCACCGTTGAAGGAACCATGGGTACGGTCGAAAAAATTTCGATCCGCTCCATGCAATTGCGCCATCACAAAGGCCCGGTTCATACGATCCCCTACGGCGAAATCCCCAAGATCACCAATTATTCCCGCGACTGGGTGATCATGAAACTGCGTTTTACGGTGCCGTTTGACAGTGACCCGATCAAGATCAAGAAAATCTTCAAGAAAATCGGGCAGGAACTGATGGATGCCCCCGAATTCGAAGGGGACTTCCTGCAACCCTTCAAATCCCAAGGCGTACTGGAAATTGACGAGGTCGGCATGGTGATCCGTGGCAAGTTCATGGCCAAGCCCGGCAAACAATTCATGATCCGCAAGGAAATATTCAATCGCGTGAACAAGGATTTTGCTGCCAACGGGATCGAATTTGCACGCCGTGAAGTGCGGGTTGCCTTGCCCTCTCTGGAAAACGGCCATGAGTTGACGCCTGAAGACTCCGCTGCCATCTCGGCTGCGGCCACACAGGCTGCACAACAACAGGTCGCAGGAGATCCGCCCAAGTCCGAAAACAGATAGCGGCAACACACCGCTTTGCCCTTTTCCCCGCAGCGCCCTTCCTCTAAGACACGGGCCATCGCAGACTTGGGGACGACGTCACATGCAAGAGCCAGCCATCACCGACGAAGTAATTGCCGCACACGGGTTTACGGCGGATGAATACGCCGAAGTAAACGCCATTCTCGGCCGCGCTCCGAACTACACGGAAATGGGCATTTTCTCGGCCATGTGGAACGAGCATTGTTCCTACAAGTCCTCAAAGAAGTGGTTGCGCACCCTGCCGACGGAAGGCCCCCAGGTCATTTGCGGCCCGGGCGAAAATGCGGGCGTGGTCGATATCGGCGACGGTCAGGCGCTGGTGTTCAAGATGGAAAGCCACAACCATCCCAGCTACATCGAACCCTACCAAGGTGCGGCTACAGGCGTTGGTGGCATCCTGCGCGATGTCTTTACCATGGGCGCGCGCCCCATAGCCGCGATGAACTCGTTGAGCTTTGGCCGCCCCGACCACCCCAAAACCCGTCAGCTTGTGCATGGCGTGGTGGCTGGTGTCGGCGGCTACGGTAATTGCTTCGGCGTGCCTACCGTGGGCGGTGAAGTCCGCTTTGACACGGCCTATGACGGCAACTGCCTTGTGAACGCTTTTGCCGCAGGCCTCGCGGATGCAGACAAGATATTTTACTCTGCCGCCTCCGGCGTCGGCATGCCCGTGGTGTACCTCGGGGCCAAGACAGGCCGTGACGGCGTGGGCGGTGCGACAATGGCCTCAGCCGAATTCGACGACACGATTGAGGAAAAGCGCCCCACCGTGCAGGTTGGCGATCCCTTCACAGAAAAACGCCTGATGGAAGCCACGCTTGAGTTGATGGCCACCGGTGCCGTGATCTCCATTCAGGACATGGGGGCCGCGGGCCTGACCTGTTCCGCCGTGGAAATGGGCGACAAGGGCGGACTTGGCGTGCGTCTGGACCTTGAAAAAGTACCAACCCGCGAACCCAACATGACCGCTTATGAGATGATGCTGTCGGAATCCCAAGAACGCATGCTGATGGTGTTGAAGCCAGAACTAGAGGCCGAAGCCAAGGCCGTCTTTGACAAATGGGACTTGGATTTTGCCATCGTGGGCGAAACCCTTGCCGAAGACCGCTTCCTGATCATGCACAACGGCGAACTCAAAGCGGATTTGCCGCTGTCCAAACTCGCCTCCACCGCCCCAGAGTACGACCGCCCATGGGTTGAGACACCACCCGCAGAACCGCTCTCGGATGTGCCCGGTATTGATCCCGTTGACGGCCTCAAGGCCCTGATTGCAGACCCGAACTATGCCGCGAAAAACTGGGTGTTTGAGCAATATGACACCATGGTCATGGGTGACAGCGCCCGCACACCGGGCATCGGTGCAGGCATCATCCGTGTGCACGGGACCGACAAATCAATCGCCTTCACCTCTGACGTAACCCCACGCTACGTCATGGCAAACCCCGTCGAAGGCGGCAAACAGGCCGTAGCCGAAGCCTATCGCAACCTGACGGCTGTTGGCGCAACGCCCCTTGCCACCACCGACAACATGAACTTCGGCAACCCCGAAAAGCCCGCGATCATGGGCCAGTTCGTCGGCGCGATCAAAGGCATCGGTGAAGCGGTCAAATCGCTGGACATGCCCATCGTGTCGGGCAACGTCTCACTTTACAATGAGACCGACGGCACAGGCATCCTTCCTACCCCCACCATCGGCGCGGTCGGCCTGATCGACCACCCCGATCACATCATCGGCTGTGACGTGCGCGAGGGCCATGTGGCACTGGTTCTCGGCGAAACGACAGGCCACCTCGGCCAGTCCGCCCTGCTCGCAACCGTCTTTGGCCGCATTGAGGGCGACGCACCCACCGTTGATCTGACCGCTGAAAAAGCCCACGGCGATTTCGTCCGCACGAACCGCGAGTTAATCAAAGCCTGTACGGACCTCAGCGATGGTGGTCTGGCACTGGCCGCGTTTGAGCTGGCCGAAGCGGCGGGCGTAGGCGTCACCCTTGACGCCGCTGACACGCCAACACTGTTTGGCGAAGATCAGGCCCGCTACCTGATCGCCTGCAACTTTGATCAAGCCGAAGCACTGATGATCGCAGCCTCCGCCGCGGGCCTCAGCATCACAACAGTTGGCAAATTCGGCGGCAGTGACGTGAATTTCGGCGGCACATCTACGCCGCTCTCCGAATTGTCCGAAGTGTTTCGCAGCACGTTCGAGGCGACTTTTGCCTGACGCCGCTTAATCCACAGCCGCCATCAAACGCGTTTTCTCGCCTGTATCATCGGGGCGGGAAATCACCGCCGCCAGTTCTTCGAGCGAAGCAATCGAATGCCCGGCGCGAAAACTGTCCACATGAGGCAACATCGCGCGGATGCCTGCCGCCTTGGGGGCAAAGCCGTCCCAACGCAGCAAGGGATTTAGCCAGATCAGACGCCGCGCCGTGAGATGCAGGCGCTGCATTTGTCGCGCAAGATCGTCCGGCTTGTCGCGGTCCAACCCGTCCGTGATCAGCAAAACCACCGCGCCCTGCCCCATGACACGGCGCGACCAGTCGCGGTTGAAAGCCTCAAGGCAGCTCCCGATCCGGGTGCCACCTTCCCAGTCCTGCGCCTCTGCTCCTGCCGCTGCCAGTGCCGCATCCACATCGCGGGTCGCCAGATGCCGCGTGATGTTGGTCAACCGCGTGCCGAAAGTAAACGCATGCACCTGCGCCCATCCGGCCCCCTTGGCGTTTGAAACCGCATGCAAAAAATGCAGGATCACGCGAGAATACTGGCTCATGGAGCCAGAAATGTCACACAGCACCACCAGATTGGGATAACGCGGTCGCGGCTTTTTGAACATCAGCCGGTCCATCTCGCCGCCCTTGCGCAAAGCACGGCGCAGGGTGCGTGCCGCATCTATCCGCCCCTGCGGCGATGCAGCACTGCGTCTCGAAGGCAACGGCTTTACCGGCAGCGTCAACCGCGCCAGCATACGTTTCGCCTCGGCCATCTCGGCCAAACTCATCTGTTCAAAATCAAGCGTGCGCAGCCTCTCCGCGGCCGACATGGTCAGGCTCGCATCCACCTCGATCAGCGCAGCCTCTTCAGGGCTTTCCCCTTCATCGTCCTGTGGCGGTGCCTCCGCCCCGTCCAGCAGCGCCTCTGCCGCCCTTTTCTCCGCCGCCTGCGCAGGCCGATCCTCTTGCACGCCCCGAATGGCAGGCAACATCGCAGCCATCATATGTTCCAGATAGCGCGGGTCACGCCAGTAGAGCCGGAAAAGCTGCGCAAAAATGGTCCGGTGTTCAGGACGGTTCACAAAGCAGGCATGCAGCGTCCAATAGAAGTCCCGCTTGTTAGAAAACCCCGCTGCCTCAACCGCACGAATGGCGTCGATCACGCGGCCGGGACCTATGGGTAGGCCTGCACGCCTTAGCGCACGGGCGAAATGGGTGATGTTGCCCGCCAGCTTTGGATCGTCGGGCAACTCTAGGGGGATATGTTCAACCATGAATGGTTGAAATGGAGGGCTCTGCCCTCCAAACCTCCCGGGATTTTGAACCATTTGGAATTATCATGCGGGTTCTAGACTTGCTTTTGCCTGATCGAGGATGCGTTTGGCTTCGGAACCGTGTAGTTTGGCGATGTCGTCCTGATATTTCAGAATGGCACCAAGGGTGTCGGCGATCACCTCGGGGCTGAGCGTGATGATATCGAGTGCTAGCAGGCATTTGGCCCAGTCGATTGTTTCGGCCACGCCGGGTTTCTTGAACAGGTCTTCCGTGCGCAGGTGCTGTACAAAAGCGACCACCTCGCGGCTAAGGTTTTCGGACGCATCGGGGGCGCGTGCCGAGAGGATTTCCATCTCTCTGTCAAAATCAGGGTAGTCGACCCAGTGATACAGGCAGCGGCGCTTCAACGCATCGTGGACTTCACGGGTGCGGTTGGAGGTCAGGATCACGATGGGCGGTTCGGGTGCAGTGATTGTGCCCATCTCGGGAATCGTGACCTGAAAGTCGCTGAGCGCTTCAAGCAGGAACGCTTCAAACGGGGCATCTGTGCGATCCAGCTCGTCGATCAGCAGGATCGGCGCGCCGCGTTCGTCAGGGCGCATCGCCTCAAGCAACGGGCGTTCGATCAGAAAATCATCGCTGAACAACTCGGTTGTCAGCGCCTTTTGATCCGCCCCACCTGCCGCTTCGGCCGCGCGGATAGCCACCATCTGCGCGGGGAAATTCCACTCGTAAACGGCGGATGACGCATCCAGCCCTTCATAGCATTGCAACCGGATCAGCTTGCGGTTCAGCCCTGCGGCCAGCGCTTTGGCAATCTCGGTTTTACCAACGCCCGCTTCGCCCTCCAGAAACAGTGGACGGCCCAGTTTCAGGCTCAGGAATACAACCGTTCCCAAGGCGCGGCCGCAGATATACCCCTGCGCGCCCAGCATTTGCTGCACCCCGTCGATACTTGATATGTCGCTCATCAGTCTCTCCCCGTTACAGCAAAGGTGCATTTGCGCCGCGCGGGGTCAAGCACTTAGCCTTGCGGATATGTCACGCGGCACGTCCGCCGTGCATGCCGGATTGACGCGATTCCGTGCTGGTGCCATTATATTCGCAAAGAACAAGAGGTTTCGGGGCATCATGCACCCGACCCCAGAGGCGGATATGAACACGCAACTTTCCCTGCACCAGTGTGCGCGTTGATGGCTGACATGCGTATCACAACCGTCACATGTGTGAAGAACGAAGGCCCGTTCCTGCTGGAATGGATCGCCTTTCACCGCGTCATCGGCGTGACGGATTTCCTATTTTATTCAAATGATTGCACAGATGCCACGGACCGTTTACTGGACCGTTTGCAAGACCACAGCATTGTCACACATCTGCCCAATCCGGCCACCAACCGCAATTACCAGATGCAGGCGCTCAAGGCCGCCAAGCAGCATCAGCTGGTGAAAAAAGCAGACTGGGTCTGGATCGCGGATGTCGACGAGTTCATCAATATCCATGTCGGTGATCACAGCCTGCCCGCCTTGATAGAGGCCTGCGGCGACCCGCAGGCAATTTCCGTGACGTTTCAGTTCATGGCGAACAACGGCATCGAAGAATTTACCGATACACCCGTGATCAGCCAGTTCCTGCACAGCCATAATCCCGACATCTGGGGCGCGGACACAGCGATCGAGGTCAAGAGCCTTGTGCGGCGCGACTTCCCTGTCGACTATTACGGCGCACACCGGCCTTTCCATGACGATGAAAAATCCAGACCCAAATGGACCGATGGATCAGGTCGCCAAGTGCCGCCACCGTTCCGCAAGGCCGCAAGCAAACGCCGTATCCGCGCTTTTCCTGCCCGTGATGCCCGCCATTTTGCCACGCTGAACCACTACGCTTTGCGCTCGCTCGACAGCTATCTGGTCAAGAACGACCGTGGTGATGTGAACCGCGAGCACCGTGCGTTTGATGACAGCTATTGGCGCGAACGCAATGATCCTGCGTTCAAGGACGACAGTATACTGCGCTATATGGAGCCGTTGCGTGCTGAAATTGATCGCCTATTGGCGCTGCCGGACATCGCGGATTTGCACGCCGAAGCGGTCGCCTTGCACATTGCCAAACGCGACGACCTGCTGGCCCAAGACAGCTACCGCGAGATGCAGGCGCAATTGTGTGCGGCGTCACCCTACTCCCAAGCCGAAACAGACATCCGCGCCGAGATCGGTTTCGAGATCGGACAACTGCCATGAGCCGACTGCGCGTTGTGAACCTTGCCCTGCCCAAGACCGGCACAACCACCCTCACCGACGCCTTGCGTCACGCTGGGCTGAGCGTCGCCGACTGGCGCATCCGTCCGGGGCAATCGACACGTGATGACATCCCGCGCATGCATCTGGGCAAGATCATCTACGAGGATTACTTTGCCAGCGGCGATCCCCTTGCACGATTGGACGAATTTGACGTGATCAACGAAATGTCGGCTGTGCGCGAGGACCGTTCGCTGTGGCCGCAAACCGATTGGGGCTTGCTAAGTGCGATCCGGAACCATCACCCACAGGTGAAATTCATCCTTACCATGCGCGATCCGGCCAAGACCGCCAATTCGATGATGCGCTGGAACAATCTGGGCAAACGCCGCCTGCCGAATGCCGATATTCCAGGCCTGCCGCGTGGCTTTGGCCGCACCGAAGATGAACTGGCGCGCTGGCTGACGGCGCATTACGCCTTCTGCCACCACGTTTTTGACGGGCAGGGCAATTTCATGGCCTATGACATTGAAGACGAAGACGCCCAAGACAAGATCAGCGCATATCTTGGCATCGACCTGCCTTGGTGGGGTCAAAGCAATGTCGGCAAGACCGAGGCCGGAGCAACATGAAACTGACCCTATTCATCGGCCCGTCCGAAAAATCCGCGATGCGCTTTCGTAGCCTGTTCAAACAGAAAGCCGGACTACTGAAAAAGGCGGGCATCGCAACACCCGACTGGAACCATGTGCGCCTCTATGCGGCCTGCGCCGAGGCGAACGAGGTTGGCATCCTGCGCTTCAAGCGGGGGCTTGATAACCCGCTGGTCCAACAAACGCTGACCTCCGAGTTCAAAACCCTGTTTGAAAAGGAACTGCCCGAGATCAAGGCGGATCACATTGTCCTTGCCTCTGCGCAACTCGGCAATCTGTTGCACACGCCGGATGAGCTGGCCCGACTGCACACCCTGCTGTCCCCGTATTTCGATGACATCCGCATCGTGGCCCATGTGGACGAACAGGCGCGACTGCTGGTGCAGCACTACATTTACGCTGTGTTGGAAGGACGCCGTTATCCGTTAACGCAAGAGATTGATCTGGCAGCACAAAAAGACTGGTGGCAAGCTGCGATTGCGGCACGTGGCGATAACGATCCGCATTATGGCATCTTTAACGATGTGCATTATCCGCCCCCTTGGCTCGACTATTCCGCGCTGGTCGATGCTTGGGAAAAACCGTTTGGTGCAGGCAACGTTACCCTGCGGCCCCTCGATCTGGCCGCGCTGAACTCCGAGGCGGGCATGGACGAACTCTGCGCCTCTCTTGGTATCAAAAACACATTTGGCAAGGCCACGCCGGACCGCCTGTTCCATCCCGAAGCCGCCGCCTCCCTGACCCGCATGCGGCACATGAACGAAGTCTTGATCCGCTTTTCCAAGACGCGCGATCTGATCATTCCGCGGGAATTATGGTCGCAAGTCCATAAAAACGTGCGCATCCACGGTGATCCGATTGCACCGGGCAGTCTGGCGGCGGTCTCAAAACACTTCAAAAGCGCAAACACCAAGCTGATCAAACGCTTTCCCGATCTAAAGACCGTGCTCAAACCCGATGCCCCGACAACGCCGTGGACAGAGGCCGATCCGCAAATGGGTTTTCGCGCCACGCAATACCTTGCCGCCTTTGCCCATGCGATCCGCAAAAACTCCACCCCGATTGCCGAAAAACGCGCCGAAGCTGACGCAGCCAAGGAAGCCACCAAAAAATTCGATCAATTGCTGGCCGATGACACCACCAACAAAGCCGAACAAGAGGCCAACCAACGTCTGCTCAACCGCGTCAAGGTCAATCACCAGATGGTCATGTCCACGCAATTCAAACCACACAATAATCTGGGTGCGGTGAACGAAGAGGAATTGGCCGCCGCCTATACGCCGATCAAACCGCGCAAACTGAAAAAAGGCAGCACCGGCAATGTCATCGTCGGCTGTATGAAAAACGAAGCCCCCTATATCATCGAATGGGTCGCCTACCACCGCGCCATGGGGGTCGATAACTTTCTGATCTACACCAATGATTGCACGGATGGCACCGACGAGGTGCTGGGCCGTTTGCAGGAGATGGGCATCGTCCAGCACCGCAACAACGACAACTGGAAAGGCAATTCCCCGCAACAACATGCGCTGAACCAAGCCTTGAAGGAACCCGTGATCAAAAACGCCGACTGGATTATCCACATCGACGTGGATGAATTTATGAACGTGCGCACGGGCAACGGCACATTGGATGATTTCTTTGCCGCTGTGCCGGACGCCACCAATGTTGCGATGACATGGCGGCTATTTGGCCATAACGGCGTGACACAGCTGAAGGATGAATTTGTCATCGACCAGTTTGACGCCTGTGCGCCGAAATACTGCCCCAAACCGCACACCGTTTGGGGCTTCAAGACGATGTTCCGCAACATCGGGGCCTATGCCAAGATTTCCTGCCACCGCCCCAACAAGCTGGACGAGAAATTCGAGGGTAAGGTGAAATGGGTCAACGGATCCGGCCAAGACATGACCCGCGATGCTGCGCACAACGGCTGGCGGTCTTCCAAGAAAAACGTGGGCTACGACCTGCTGCAACTGAACCACTACGCCTTGCGCAGCGCCGAATCCTTCCTGATCAAGCGCCAGCGTGGCCGTGCGCTGCATGTAGACCGCTCCATCGGCATCAACTACTGGATTCGCATGGATTGGTCCGATTTCCGCGACATCACCATCAAGCGCAATATTCCCCGCCTGCGCGTCGAATATGATAGGCTGATGCAAGACCCCAAGTTGAAAAAGGCCCATCAGGACGGCCTGAAATGGCACAAAGCCAAGGCCAAAGAACTGCACGCCAAGCCCGAATTTGCCGACCTCTACAGTCAGGCGCTGGATGTGAAACTAAACGAGACAGAGCGGGTCGCATACGCCTTGTCGCTGGATATGGAGAGCTGACATGGACGGCCAAACGCCCCTGAACGCAGAAACCACAGGCTTTATCCGTTCGCGCGGTATGAAATTTCCCAAACATCCTGAAATCATGCAGGGTAAAATCCGCCGGTTGCTGCGCAAGAACGAATACGAGGCCAAAGAATCCGAAGCCGCCCTGCGCGTCGTGCGCGAGGGTGACGTCGTGGTCGAATTGGGCGGCGGCATCGGCTATATGTCCACATTGGTCGCCACCAAACGCGCCATCAAATCGGTGCATGTGTTCGAGGCCAATCCGAACCTGATCCCCTATATCAACTCCGTACATTCCGCGAACGGCGTCACCAACGCACATGTCCACAACGCAATCCTTGGCCCGCGCAAAGGCAGCGTTGATTTCTATGTCCGCGAACCGATGCTGGGGTCTTCTATGGCAGTGCTTGAGGGCGAAGTTGATCCACCTGCCACCAAAGTCGACGTGCTGAACGCCAAAACCACCTTCAAAGATATCGGCGCAAACGTATTGATCTGCGACATTGAAGGCGCAGAAGTTGATTTGATCCCCTACATCGACCTCACGGGTCTGCGTGCCGCGATCATCGAAACCCACCCACAGTGGATCGGCCCCGAGGGCATCAACAGAGTGTTCCGCGCCTTCATGGATGCAGGTCTGGCCTATTACCACCGCGGCTCGCACGGCAAAGTGCTGGCCTTTCGTAAAAACTGGTAAATGACCCATCTTGCCATTCTCTGTGTGCGCAATGAAGCGGCCTTCCTGTTGGAATGGCTGGCCTATCACCGCGCTGTAGGATTTGATGATTTCCTCGTGTTTTCAAACGACTGCGCGGACGGTACAGATACGATGCTGGACCGTCTGGCCGAGATGGGGCTGCTGACCCACATCCGCAACGATGGACCCTACGACAAGGGTGGCATCCAGTTTACCGCCCTCAAAGCGGCGGCAAAACTGAAACAAGTCAAACAGGCAAAGTGGATACTCCCGCTCGACGTTGATGAATTTGTGAATATTCACACAGGCGATCACACGCTTAATGCCCTGCACACCGCCTTGCCCGATGCGACTGCGATCACGCTCACATGGCGGCTGTTTGGCACATCTGAACAGATCCGCTATCAGGACACACCTGTCACCGATACATTCACCAAATGTGCGCCCGCAATTCTGCATTGGCCGTGGCGCGCGTCGATGTTCAAGACACTTTACCGCAACGATGGCACCTACAAGAAACCCGGCGTGCATCGCCCACGCGATCCCGACAAATCCAAGCTTGATGCTGCGCGGTGGTTTGACGGGTCAGGTCGTCCCCTGCCCGAGCCATTCAAAACAAAACGTATCTTTTCCAACTACGGGCAGGATAATTACACACTGGCGCAACTCAACCACTATCCGCTGGGCGCGCTCGAATCCTATGTTCTCAAGGCCGATCGTGGCCGTGCTGTCCATTCAGATGATCTGTTGGGAATCGACTATTTTGTCGAACGCAATTTCAATACCGATACGGACACGACAATCCAATCCCTCGCACCCCGACGCAGCGCGGAACTTGATGTACTCAAGGCCGATCCAATCCTTGCATCCCTGCACGATCAAGCCGTTGCATGGCGCAAATCCCGCTTCACAGAACTGCTCAAACAAGAACCCTTCCGCGCTCTTTTTGGCCGTCTGCTGATGACCCCGCCGACACGCCCCGTGGACCCTACAGCTGCGCGGTTCCTGATCCGTCACGCCAATCTGGCCCGCCAAAGCGCAAACGACTAGCCGCATTTTCGCACCCATTCTCCTAAATTCTGCCTTATTGCGGTGGTACCTCCGTTTTCAAATCGCTCATCCAAAGCAGCGATAAGGCATTTGAGGACGCGGCAATGACAGATCAGACGCCCACGCTTGAGACTTCTCTGGCCGACCTGCCCCGGCAGGAATGGCTGGCCCTGGCCGAAGAAATCGCGGACGAGGACGGCTATGTCGAATCCCTTGGCAAACGTCACAACGCCATATTTATCGAAGAAGGCCCAACCCTACTGGTCACTTTCGAGACTCTGCAAGGCATCCAAGCCCTGTCCGATCTAGGCCAACCTTTAGGCTGGGAAATGATCCGCGATCACGGCTGGTCGCATCTATGCATCACCAGCAACGGCGACACATGGTTTCGAGACAAAGCCGTTTACGGCTATTTTGACCGCCTGATCGACGATGGGTTCTTTGACGACTTCGACAATGTAGTGTTCTACGGTGCTGGTCCCTGCGGTTATGCTGCCGCGGCCTATTCCGTCTCCGCTCCGGGCGCGCGTGTTGTCGCAATCCAGCCCCAAGCCACACTTGATCCGCGCATTACCGAATGGGACGACCGTTTTACCGACATGCGGATCCATGACTTTACAACCCGCTTCGGCTATGCACCCGAAATGCTGGACGCGGCTGAACATGCCCATGTCTTTTACGATCCGCGTGAACAACTGGACGCGATGCACGCCGCCCTCTTTACCCGCAGCAATGTAACCAAATTGCGCATGCGGTTTATGGGCAATGCCTTGCAAACCGACCTTCTGGAGATGGGCATCTGGGCGGATGTGCTGAAATCCGCGGCAGAGGATTCGCTTAGCGAGCAGCACTTCGCACGCATCTATCGCGCACGGCGCGATTATCGGCCCTACCTGCGCAACCTGCTGGATGTGCTTGAAGGGGATGACCGCGAACCGCTTATCGAAGCCCTGTGTTCAAATGTCATCAGCCGCATGCGCGCGCGGCGGTTTGCCCTGAAACTGCGCGACATCCATCACGCTCGCGCAGCACAAGAAGACTAGCCCTGCGCGGGTGCCTGTGCTAGCGCAGCCCCCATGACACAGACCCTGACACTCCGCCGCCCCGACGACTGGCATCTACACCTGCGCGATGGCGATATGATGCGCGCCGTGCTGCCCCATACCGCCACCCATTTTGCCCGTGCGATCATCATGCCCAATCTGGTGCCGCCCGTGGTGACAGGTGCAGACGCAAGCGCCTACCGCGACCGGATCATGGCCGCGCTGCCTGCGGGATCCGGTTTCACACCGCTGATGACACTATACCTGACCGAAGACACCGACGCCGAAGACGTTGCCGCGGCCCATGCATCCGGCTTGATCCACGCGGTCAAACTCTATCCCGCAGGTGCCACAACCAATTCCGCCAGCGGCGTCGCGAACTTTAACAAGGTAGCACATGTCTTTGAAAAGATGGCAGAGATAGGTTTGCCACTATGCACCCACGGCGAAGTCACCGATCCAAGCGTCGATATTTTTGACCGCGAAGCAGCATTCATCGAACGCGTGATGGACCCGATCCGCCGCGCCCATCCCGATCTGCGTGTCATCATGGAACACATCACCACATCCGACGCTGTCGATTACGTGAAATCCGCCGACAAGAACCTTGCCGCGACAATCACCACGCATCATCTGGTGATTAACCGCAACCACATCCTCGCGGGCGGGATCAAACCGCACTATTATTGCCTGCCGGTCGCCAAACGCGAAAGCCACCGCCTTGCCCTGCGTGCCGCCGCGACCTCGGGCGATGCACGCTTTTTCCTCGGCACCGATTCCGCACCGCATACGGATGCGAACAAACTGCTGCCCTGCGGCTGTGCAGGTTGCTTTACCGCGCCCAACACCATGTCGATTCTGGCGGAAGTGTTCGAACAGGAAGGCGCGCTGGACAAGCTTGAGGCCTTCACCTCGCTGAACGGCCCTGCCTATTATGGCCTGCCCGCAAACGCGGATACGATCACCCTGACCCGCGAAGGACCGCGGTATCCCGCCGCCATCGACACACCGGACGGCCCCGTCACCGTGTTCGACCCCGATATGCCGCTAAACTGGTCCGTCGTTTGACGGCACCAATTTCTTCCAAGAAATTGACCAAGATTTTTGCAAAAATCTTGGCCCCACCCGGAGAACCCAGATGATCCCAACCAGCTACCCTTCCGCCGAAGAAATGGCCCGCCTGACCGCCCGTATGCTGCTTGAAATCAAGGCGGTGCACTTCAACACGGACGAACCCTTCACGCTGGCCTCCGGTCTGCCCAGCCCAACCTATATCGACTGTCGCAAACTTATCAGCTACCCGCGCATTCGAGCCACGCTTATGGATTTTCTGACCGTCACCGTCATGCGGAACGCTGGGTTCGAGGCCTTTGACAACATCGCAGGCGGCGAAACCGCGGGCATCCCCTTTGCCGCGCTTGTGGCCGAACGTATGGCGCTGCCAATGACCTATGTGCGCAAGAAACCCAAAGGCTACGGCAGGAATGCGCGCATTGAGGGCGACATGAGCGAAGGTCAGCGTGTTTTGCTGGTGGAGGATCTGACCACCGACGGAGGTTCCAAAATCAGTTTTGTCGACGCGATCCGCGATAGCGGGGCCACCTGCGCGCATACGGCAGTGATCTTCTACTACGGCATTTTCCCGCAAACCGAAAAGACCTTGGGCGATCACGGCGTTAGCCTGCATCACCTGTGCACTTGGTGGGACGTTCTAGCCGAAGCCAAGGCACAAGGCACGTTTTCCGAGGCCACCCTATCAGAAGTTGAATCCTTCCTGCATGCCCCTACGGAATGGCAGGACGCTCACAAAACCTGAGCATGCCAAGTTACAGCATATTGACCCCGGACAGTGGTTCGGGGCAAGATATGGTGGGCGCAAAGCTGTCCGCAGCTTATCCACAAAAACATACAATTTGCGCCACCATGCCACGCCCTCTAAGACGGGCATCGGGAACTATCGGGTGAGAAAATGAACGAAATTACATCGCTGAATGCGAACGATATCGCTGTGCAGGCACCGGAAACGATGCCACATTCCATCGAGGCTGAACAACAGCTTCTGGGCGCGATCCTCACCAACAATGACATCTATGACCGTGTCGCTGCGATCATCGGTCCCAAGCATTTCTACGATCCCGTACATGCGCGTATTTTTGACATCGCCTCACAACGCATTGCCAAGAACAACCTTGCCTCCCCCGTGACCCTCAAGGCGTTCATGGAAGACGACGAAGGTCTGAAAGAACTTGGTGGCCCTGCCTATCTTGCCCGCCTAGCTGGTGCTGCGATTTCCGCCTTTGCGGTGCGCGACTATGCACAGATGATCTATGATCTGGCCGTGCGCCGTGATCTGATCCAGCTTGGCCGCGACATTTCAGCCAAGGCAGCTCAAGTCGATGTTGCATCCGAGCCGCGCGAGCAGATTGTCGAAGCGGAACAGCAGCTTTATAAACTGGCTGAGCAAGGTCAGACGGAAAGCGGATTTCAAAGCTTTCTCAAGGCCGTAACAGACGCAGTTAATGTCGCCAACGCCGCGTATCAGCGGGACGGTGGCCTCTCTGGTGTCTCCACTGGCCTGATCGACATGGACGCTAAACTCGGCGGATTGCACCGCTCTGACCTGTTGATCCTCGCGGGTCGTCCTTCCATGGGCAAGACATCGCTGGCCACCAATATCGCGTTCAATGTCGCCAAAGCCTACAAACGCGGCCAGTTGCATGATGGCTCCGAAGGTGCTGTCGATGGCGGCGTGGTTGGATTCTATTCCCTGGAGATGAGCGCCGAACAACTTGCCGCACGAATCCTGTCGGAAGCAGCTGAAATCCCGTCCCAGCAGATCCGCTCGGGTGATATGACAGAAACCGAATTCCGCCGTTTCGTTGACGCCGCCAAGGCGCTTGAAGCCTGCCCGCTCTATATCGATGACACGCCTGCCTTGCCGATCAGCCAGTTGGCCGCCCGTGCGCGCCGTTTGAAACGGACGCATGGCCTCGATGTGCTGATTGTGGACTACTTGCAGCTGGTGCGCGGCACGGGCAAAAACGAAAACCGCGTGAACGAAATCTCGGAAATTACCATGGGTCTCAAGGCAATTGCCAAGGAACTCGACATTCCGGTGATCGCCCTGTCACAGCTTTCGCGTCAGGTGGAAAACCGCGAGGATAAACGCCCGCAGCTGTCAGACTTGCGCGAATCCGGCTCTATTGAACAGGATGCGGACGTAGTGATGTTTGTGTTCCGCGAGGAATATTACAAAGAACGCGAAAAACCCGGTGATCACGATCTGGAAGCCATGGCGCGCTGGCAGGAAGAAATGGAACGCCTGCATGGCCGCGCCGAAGTGGTGATCGGCAAACAGCGCCACGGCCCCATTGGCACGGTAGAGTTGAGTTTCGAGGGTCGTTTCACCCGTTTCGGCAACCTTGTGAAACCGTGGCAGCAAGGCGCGGGCGAGCAGGAATTCTGATGCGCCCCCGATCCCGAGACAATTTTCTCCACAGGCCAAAAATAATTGTCTGCCCTTTATGGGACAGACTTTTCATTCAGGAAAAACCAAAGATTACAGTACACTGATAGCCGGACCTTACCTTACGGAAAGGTCCGGCCACACGTCCGGCGGGAATCAATCCACGGACTTAACCTCATAGCGCAGTCCTTTGGCCGTGCCTTGTGCAAAGCCTTTCCACGCTGTGTGATCCTCCTTTTCGGTGCCATCCTCGTTCAACGACCAGGAACCATCATTGGAATTCTCGACAAGATCCAGATAGGCACCTTTGTCGGCATCCCCTTTCAACGCACGATCCAGCCACGCGGTCACAAAATGCTGCGCGATATTGTTCATGCGCACCGTATCCCAAACCGGATCAGTATAATGATCTGAAATGTTAAAGCCTTTGTCGTCGCTGAAATAATAGCTTTCCACAGGTGCCGGCATCGGAGCGGCAGCATTATGCCCGCCATTTTCATAGGTCAGCAAGCCATGCGGCAATGCCGAGGCATTTTCCCAGATCGCACGCACCCCGTTTTCATAAAGCGATGTGTCATCCTGTGACCCTGCAATAAACAGCATCGGTATCTGGATACCCGCAAGGCCGTCCGCGTCCCAAAATCCGGTGTTCATTCCCCACGGGCCAATCGCAACCGCAGTCTTGATCCGCGCATCCGGCAGCGCATTATGAGTCTCGCTCCCGGCCAGATGGATGCCCAACGTGCCATGCGGCCCACCCCACGGGTAATCAACAGAGGCTTGCGTCACCCCGCCCCCCGCCGTGATGATCGCGCCGTAACCGCCCATAGAATAACCGATCAGCCCCGCATTATCCGCGTTGTAAAGACCCTCAAAATCCCCGCCCTCTGCGGCCATTTTGGCGAATTCTTCCAATACAAACAACTGGTCCAGCGACCGGTTCACCAACGTCGACCCAAACGCCGCTTGCGTGCGGTAGGTGCTGTCGGTGTGATCGATCGAAGCGACCACATAGCCTTTGGAGGCGATGTTTTCGGCCAGATGCGACATCAGAAAACGGTTGCCGGGATAGCCGTGGCTGATCAGCACAAGTGGATATCCGCCCGCATCATTCGGGGCGGCATCCCGCATGGCGCGCCCCTGCAGGCTGACTTCGGTGGTGCCGTCACGCAGATAGGCCTTGAATTCGGTGCTGCCGGTAGCGTCCGAAGCCGCCGGATACCACATTTCGACAGTCAGCGGGCGATCATAGGTTGGCAGGACATCCGGCTTGGGGGCCGCCCCGTCAATCGCCAAAATGTCGATCTGGCCGGGATTCACCATCTCAAGCTGGCGCACGCCAACGGGCAAATCGCCATACGCTGCCAGTTCCGGCGCGTTTGGCAGTTGTCTGTCAATACGGTTTTCCGCCATGGCCGAACCGGCCGCAAGCCCAAGCGCCACAGCGACGGGGGCCGTTGTCAAAGTTGATTTCAGCATCGTTTCCTCCTCAGGTTGGGCGAAGCGTAACGACTGGCCCCCACAGGGCAAGACCGCATTAAATGACGTTACATCAGTTTGCCGTCGCTGCCGCCTGCCGGATCTCCTGCGCACTCAACCCGTACTTGCCTGCAAACCGCTGACGTGCCGCCACAAGTCGCGGATCATCGGGGGGCAGACCCAATGTGCGCATGAATTCGATACGCTGTTGATGTTTCAGGCTTTCGGTGTCGATATCCGTGCCCATCACACGGTCAATAATCTCGCCGCCGGGGCTGACGTGGAACCACTTGCTGAAGTCGCGGAAATGGTGCTGGTTGTGCAGCCGTGTGACCCGCCGCGCGATGGTGCCCTTGGGGATATTCAGATGCGCCGTCATATGAAACCATTCATAGATCAGGAACATGCCAACCCCACCCGCAGGCACAATCGCGACGGCAATCCAGAACGCGGACGGCGCACCCAGCAGCCACGCCACCGCCCAGACCAGCGCGAAATTCCCGCCCAGCATCGGCAAGGCGACCCAGATCGGCACAAAGAACAGCGGCTTGTTTGTGGGAAAGTCGTGATGCCCGTAATGCGCTTGATACAGCAGATCAAATGCCCACTGGCGTTTCGGCGGTGGCTGATGAAAAACGTACCGGTGCAGGTTGTATTCGTTCAGCATTTGCGCACCGATCCCAAGCGGCACAAGCAGCCAACCCCACCACGGTCCTGCAACCACAAGCGCCGTGAAGGCGAGCGCGCAGGCCGATGCCATCACGACCACAGACGGATGTGATGCCAGTATTCGCCAACGCAGCGCAAACGCCTGAACCGTTGCCATTTGCTTGTCCCTCGGATGCAAGTTCGGTAGATCAGACACAGGATGGGCCAAGAACTGCAGCGATGCAATCGCCCCGCCCCAAGGACCGGATGCCCAAGCCCATGACCACCGCAACATTGACAATTGACCTGACTGCCATCGCCGCAAACTGGCGCGCTCTGGACAAGCTGACAGACTGCGAAACCGCCGCCGTAATCAAGGCGGATGCCTATGGTCTGGGCGTTGCCAAAGTCGGCCCGGCGCTGGCCGCAGCCGGTGCGCGCCTGTTCTTTGTTGCCGCTGCCGAAGAAGGCACATTGCTGCGCCGCGCCCTTGGGCCCGGCCCCGGTATATGCGTGTTTTCGGGGCATATGCCGGGGGACGCGGACATGATCCGCGCCGCCAACCTGACGCCGTTGATTAACTCGGTGGATCAATTGCTCTGCCACGTAGAGGCGCTTCCGGGACATCCCTTTGGTATCCAGCTTGACACAGGTATGAACCGGCTGGGGATGGAGCCTGCGGAATGGTCGGCCGTGCGCGACATCGCAATTGCGCAAAAGCCCGTTATGATCATGTCCCATCTTGCATGTGCGGATGCGCCAGATCACCTGATGAACCAGATGCAACTCGACAACTTTAACGACATGACAGAAGGCATTGATATTCCAAGATCATTGTCAGCAACGGGCGGTATTCTTCTGGGTGATAAGTACCACTTTGACCTGACCAGACCCGGTGTGGGTCTTTACGGCGGCTTGCCCTATATTGACGCCACACCGGTTGTTTCACTGGACGTCCCTGTCATCCAGTTCCGTGACGTGGCGGCGGGTGAAAGTGTCGGCTATGCCAACGCTTTTGTTGCCAAATCACCAACCCGCGTGGCAACCGTGGCCGCAGGATACGCAGACGGATTGATCCGCGCGATGGGCGCACAGGCAACCTTTACCCATGAAGGCCATAAACTGCCTGTCATCGGCCGTGTGTCGATGGATATGATTACGGTGGATGTCAGCAGCCTTCCCGACGTGCCCGAACATCTGCAATTGATCGGCACCCATCAATCGGTGGATACCGTTGCAGGTTTTGCCGACACCATCGGGTATGAAATCCTGACTTCTCTCGGGGCGCGCTACGATCGGATCTATCTGACGTGAACAGGTCTGGCTGGGTCTTGACGGCCCTCAACCTCAGTCTGCTGGTGCTCTATCCCCTCGCATGGTGGGCCCCCCTGATGCGGGCAGGTTTGTTGCCGCTGTTTTCGCTGAACGAAATTTCCGTGCTGACCGGCCTGCAATCGCTGTGGGCCACAGATATTTTCCTTGCCCTTGTGGTCACGATATTCGCGCTTTTTGCGCCTTACCTCAAAACCATCGGTCTGGCGCTGGTCCATTTCGGATTGCTCAAACCAGCTGCCCTTCAGGTTCTGCATATTCTTGGTAAACTGGCGATGGCGGATATTTTTCTGATCGCTCTCTACATCACATTGTCAAAAGGCGTCGGCGTCGGGCGCATCGAAGCAGCCTGGGGGCTTTACCTTTTTACCCTGTGCATTTTGACGTCACTCTGGATTTCGTGGCGCACGGAACAATCACTCTCCAAACCCCTAGATTGATCCAAAAAACGAAACAAAACAAAGATGAAGTGTTGTATTTGTGGCAGAAATTCCACGTTTACGGCAATTTTCGTAAATTTCTTCTCGAAAAATCCGTCAATCGGCATAAAGTCGCTGATACAAGCTTTCCGGGGGGATTGTCACTTGTCCACTGTCCGCGCTCTTGCGCATTTGATCCAGTTCCTGATGCAGCGTCTTGCGCTTGCGATTTTCGTTTTGGGGGCGCTGGCCCTTTTGGCGTCTTGCATCATGGCAGCACTGGGTCAGTGGGCGTGGATCAGCCTTCCCTTGCAGTATCAGGGACAACCTGTCGAAAATGCCGGCATGTACGTCCAGATCGGCCTAACGGCGCTGGCTGTCGGCATATGTTTTTTCCTCCCGTCGAACCGCCGCATAATGCAGCTGGAAAATTCCCATCGCGCTTTCTCCATCGGCATGGAGGACGTCGCCCGTGCCTATGCCGCCGTGCACGCCGCTGATCGCGCCGAAACCTTTCGCCTCAGTTCGGAATTTGACGCAGTGCGCGAGCGGTTGGCCTATCTACGAGACCACCCTGATCTGAGCATTCTGGAACCCTCGCTACTCGAAGTGGCCGCACAGATGAGCCACATAAGCCGCGAACTGGCGCAAGTTTACTCCGATGAAAAAATCGCCCGCGCGCGCAATTTCCTGACCGAGCGCCAACAGGAAATCGGTCTATTTAATGAACGCCTTGATCAAGCCAAGAGCATTACAACGGATCTGAAACACTGGGTGCACGAGGTCGAGATGGAAGAAAGCGTGGCTGTGGCTCAATTGGAGCGCCTGCGCGCCGAGATGCAGGAAATCCTGCCTGAACTTGGTATGGAAACCCGCATCCGGACAGAACAAACAGCGCTAGACAACACCATCGTCGATTTGCAACCCAAGGCGGCAGAGTAACGCGCAACCGGAAACTTCCAAAGTTTCCGACCGTTTTCTTTAAAAGAAAACGCGCTTTAGTCCGCACTTTTTCCCTTTGACGCCTAACGCCCGCTGCGCCACAAGCATCGCATGGCAAAACCCGTTAAATCCTTCTCCTGTACCGCCTGTGGTGCCAGTTTCAACAAATGGTCCGGCCGTTGTGACGGCTGTGGCGACTGGAACACCATTCAGGAAGACAAAGGCATATCCACCGGCCCGCCCAGCAAATCACTGGGCGCGCGGCGCGGCTCTGCCATGCAACTGACCGACCTTTCCACCGAAGAAGCCCCACCGCCGCGCAGCCTGTCGGGCATTGCGGAACTTGACCGCGTTCTGGGTGGCGGCCTTGTTGCGGCGTCTGCGATCCTTGTGGGCGGCGATCCGGGCATCGGCAAATCCACCCTGCTTTTGCAAGCTGCGGCGCATTTCGCCAATGCCGGCCTCAAGACGTTCTACATTTCGGGTGAAGAAGCCTCCGCCCAAGTTCGCATGCGGGCCCAACGCCTTGGCCTGTCGGATGCGCCTGTACAACTGGCCGCAGAAACCAATCTGCGCGATATTCTGACCACGCTCGATAAAGAACGCCCGCAATTGGCCATCATTGATTCGATCCAGACCATGTGGGCCGATAACGTCGAATCCTCCCCCGGCTCGGTCTCCCAGGTCCGGGCGGCCTCTCACGAACTCACCGCATTTGCCAAACGCACCGGCACCTCAGTTATCCTTGTGGGCCATGTCACCAAGGAAGGTGCCATCGCAGGCCCGCGCGTCGTGGAACATATGGTCGACACCGTGCTTTATTTTGAGGGCGAGCGTGGCCACCAGTTCCGCATCCTGCGCTCTGTCAAAAACCGTTTTGGCCCAGCAGACGAGATCGGCGTGTTTGAAATGACCGGTCGCGGCCTCGCTGAAGTCACCAACCCCTCGGCCCTGTTCCTCAGTGAACGCGGCCAGCCCGCCGCCGGATCGGTTGTCTTTGCGGGTATTGAGGGTACCCGCCCCGTGCTGGTCGAACTTCAGGCCCTCGTCGCCCCCTCGCCCCATTCCCAAGCCCGCCGCACCGTTGTCGGCTGGGATTCGGGCCGCCTTGCGATGATCCTTGCAGTGCTTGAGGCGCGTTGCGGCATCCCGTTTGCGGGACTTGATGTCTATCTCAATGTCGCAGGTGGCATGAAGATATCCGAACCCGCCGCCGACCTCGCGGTAGCGGCCGCCCTGCTGAGCGCGCGCGAGGACGTGGCGTTACCGGCAGAAACTGTGGTATTTGGGGAAATAAGTCTCTCTGGCGCGCTCCGTCCAGCCTCCCAAACCGAAAACAGGTTGAAAGAAGCGCAAAAACTTGGTTTTACGAGCGCCATCGCTCCTGCAGGTGGAAAAGCCGCCGGAGCCGCTGGCATTTCGCTAAACACAATGAGCGATCTGACCAGCTTTGTTGGTGAAATATTTGGCGCAGGGTAACGCGTCACGGGCAGAAGGCAGGGGCAGATGGAAGGTTTTACGATTATCGACGGCGTGGTGGCGCTTGTCATCATCTTGTCCGCATTGCTGGCCTATGGCCGCGGTCTTGTGCGCGAAGGCATGGCGATTGTCGGCTGGATTGCCGCCGCCGTACTGGCTTTCCTGTTTGCACCCCGTGTTGAGCCATTGGTGCGCGAACTCCCGGTTGTCGGCGAATTTCTGGCCGACAGCTGTGAATTGTCAATCATCGGTGCCTTTGCCATCGTCTTTGCCATATCCTTGATTGTCGTCTCACTTTTTACCCCGTTGTTTTCCTCGCTTGTGCAACGATCCGTTCTGGGCGGGCTTGATCAGGGACTGGGTTTCATTTTTGGCGTAGCACGCGGCGTGCTGCTGGTAGCGATTGCCTTTTTTGTCTACAAAACCGTGATCACCGGGCAGCAGTTTACGATCGTGGACGAAAGCCGCTCTGCCGTGGTCTTTTCCCGCTTTACCGGCCAAATCGAAGAGCAAAACCCCGAAGCGGCCCTTGGCTGGATCACCACGCGCTATGAAGCATTGGTTGGTGCCTGCAGCGAGTAAGGCAAAACCGATCCGCCCTTGGTAAAGCACATTTAACCAGTTAGCTTTACCAAGGTGCCACCAATACGGGGGCATCTGGTGATAGTTTCATATGATTACGGCAATTTCGATCTGATACCCTGTCCGGTTTTCGTGCTTGAAATGAACGCACGCGTGCAACCGGTCTATGCCGCATTCAACGCATCTGCGCGCGAGGTTTTGGGCAAACCACTCTCTCATTATCTGGGTCGCACTGCTCTCGACGTGTACCCCGAAACCTACGGGCGCACCGCCTACCGCCACCATTGCGACGTACGCGATCAAGGTGTGCCACGGACCTACCAGCTTGATCTGCCAACCGGCGACATAACCCGCACGATACGGACAACACTGCAGCCGCACCGCGACAGCAAAGGCAAGCTAACGCATATTTTTGGCAGCTTCGCAGATGTTACCAAAGAATACCAAGCGATTGAGGCGCAGGGGCAATTTGACACCATGTCCTCTGAAATGGAGCAGTTTGTCGCTCTGGCCGCCCATGATCTGCGCGCACCGATGCGCAACATCGCTGTCATTGTCGACATGTTGCGCGAGGATTTCGTCAACCAAGGCGATGGCAAAATGGAACTGTTGAACAGCCTTGAAGACATCGCAGTGAAATCAATGGACCTGATCACCGATGTGCTCACGCACGTGGAAACGGTTGCCGTGGCACCGGATGAAAGTGTGATCAGCTTTCCCGCCCTGTGCCACGACATCAGCGCAACCCTTGACCCAAACCGCATCCACACAATCACCACATCAACAGCAACCTTGCGCACAGACCGCAACGCTCTGCAGATTGCCCTGCGAAACCTGATCGACAATGCAATCAAACACGGCGGTCGCGAATCGTTGCATATTGATCTGGACGTCCGCCCCGGCCTCTCCGGTCTGCTGGACGTCACGTTGACCGACAACGGAAAAGGTTTTTCGCATGATGCGCTCAAAGTGATGAACAAGGGGCAGATTCGCGCAGAAAGCGGCTATGGCTTGTTTGGCGTCAAACGGCTGATTTCGGCCCGCGGTGGCACGCTTGTGGCGCGCAATCTGGCAGGCGGGCATGGTGCCGTTGTGCGTTTTTCCCTGCCCGGTGCTTATCTTGGTGGCACCGTGACAAAAACCCGCAGCGCAAGAAACCTCGCCAAACGCACCACCGCCAGCCTGTTTCAACGCCGGTTTTCGGCTTGAAATCGTGACGTTGCGGCCCTTGGCCTGAACAATAACAAAATGAACGCGACCAGCGGGGTGACAGATCAGCCCAATCCGCCTAGATACATATCCGACCCCTAGCGGATTCGGAGCTGCCCCCCGTGCCCAAAAACACGCCCAAGATTATGCCTCCCGCCCACCCCTTCGATACCTCATACCTGCGCGATGACGGGAACGACGACAAACTCAAGGAAGAATGCGGCGTCTTTGGCGTGGTTGGTGTGGCGGATGCCTCCAACTTTGTCGCCCTCGGCCTGCACGCGCTGCAACATCGCGGCCAAGAAGCCGGCGGCATTGTCAGCTACGATCCTTCGGTCGGTTTTCAGTCCGCTCGCCGGTTCGGCTATGTGCGCGACAACTTCACCTCGCAAAAGGTCATGGAAACCCTTCCCGGTGAAATCGCAATCGGCCACGTGCGTTACTCGACCTCCGGGTCCAAAGGGCCGACGGCGATTCGCGATGTACAACCTTTCTTTGGTGAATTTGCCATGGGCGGGGCGGCCATTGCGCACAACGGCAACATCACCAATGCGGTTTCCCTGCGCCGCGAGCTGATCGAGCGGGGCAGCATTTTCCAGTCCTCTTCGGACAGCGAATGCATCATCCACCTAATGGCTCGGTCCTTGCAGCGCAACATTCCCGAACGTATGGAAGACGCCCTGCGCCGGGTTGAAGGGGCCTTTTCCGTAGTCGCCATGACTCGCACCAAACTGATCGGTGTGCGTGACCCGCTGGGCGTGCGCCCCTTGGTTCTTGGCAAAATTGGCGAAGGCTGGGCCTTGTCTTCGGAAACCTGTGCGCTGGACATCATCGGTGCCGATTTTGTGCGCGAGATCGAACCTGGCGAAATGGTTGTCATCACCGCCAAAGGTGTCGAGTCGCACTTCCCCTTCCGCCGTCAGGCGTCGCGCTTTTGTATCTTCGAACATGTCTATTTCAGCCGCCCCGACAGCATTCTCGGGGGTCGGTCCGTCTATGAAACCCGCGAGGCAATTGGCCGCGAGCTGGCCAAGGAAAGCCCGGTCGAGGCGGATCTGGTCTGCCCTGTACCTGATTCCGGTACTCCGGCCGCCATCGGCTTTTCGCTGGAATCCGGTATTCCCTACGCCATGGGCATTATCCGCAACCAGTATATGGGCCGCACCTTCATCGAGCCGACAGAGCAGATCCGTAACATGGGTGTGCGCCTGAAACTCAACGTCAACCGCGCGCTGATCAAAGGCAAACGGGTGATTTTGGTTGACGATTCCGTTGTGCGCGGCACCACCAGCCGCAAGATCAAGGAAATGATCCTTGATGCCGGTGCCAAGGAAGTTCACTTTCGCATCGCGTCCCCGCCAACCGCTTGGCCTTGTTTTTATGGCGTCGACACACCGCAACGCGAAAAACTCCTCGCCGCGACCATGACCGAAGAGGAAATGCGCGAGCATCTCAACGTGGATAGCCTCAAGTTCATTTCGTTGGATGGTCTTTACCGCGCGGTTGGCGAGGCTGAGGGGCGCAACAAGAAATGTCCGCAGTATTGCGACGCCTGTTTCTCTGGCGAATACCCTGTGACGCCCTCCGACCAGATGGATCAAGGGTTTGAGATGAAACCAGCCGCAGAGTAATATTGCTGCCAGAAACTGTCAGCACTCTGTGCTAGGGTCATGTCATGGAAGATTCACATGCACCTGCCCCGATCCTGTCAACCATCGACCAATGGTCTGCCCCTGCGCAGAATGCGGCGTGGGCCTGTCGGACCCTGTTTCACACTATCGCGCAGGAGAATAATCTGGGGGCTCTGGGCGAGTCTCTGAAGTGGGGACAGCCCGCTTGGCGTCCTGTCAAACCACGCACTGGCAGTACCCTGCGGATGGATTGGTCGCCTTCAAGCCCCGATCAACTGGCCCTTTTTGTCGATTGCAAGACCGATCTGGCCGAACGCATGCGCGACCTCTATCCCGACCTCCCCGCCAATGACGGTCGCCGCCGTCTGGCCGTATCGCTCAGCGGCAAGCTTCCGGAACAGGCCCTCGCGCATCTGGCGCAAATGACGTTCACCTATCATCTGAACAAACGCAGTATCGCCAACGTCGGCTGATATTGGCCGATGATGTCCTGCCATCTTTCTGCGCTGCAGCATAACTGCTACTTGGCCGCTCTAATCTCCCCTCAAGGGTACGAAAGAGCCGGACATGAGCCTCAAAGAAATTCAAGAACCAACGCCGCAACACGTGGCCGACCTTGCCACACAACACGTCAGACTACCTTCACTGGCCTTGATCGGTGTGTTTGGCAATGACGCGCATCCCGCAGCCCTGATCCGTGGACACAACGGTGAAATCAAGCGGATCAAAGTCGGCGATACTGTCGCGGGCAGTGCGGTTGCCGCGATTGACATCGACCGTGTGATCCTCGCCAAAGGCACACACACCAAAATACTCAGCCTGCCGGACACTTGACCCGCCCGCCACAAGCAGGCACATCGCAGACATGACAAAAACAGCTCTCATCACCGGCGCATCTCGCGGCCTTGGTGCCGCCCTCGCCGAAGCACTTGCCCCGACCCATCACATCATCGCCGTGGCCCGCACCACCGGCGCACTGGAAGAATTGGACGACCGCATTCAGGCCAAAGGGGGTGCAACAACGCTTGCGCCGATGGACATCACCAATGCAGATGCCATGGCCGTTCTGTGCCGTGGTATTCATGACCGTTGGGGCAGCCTTGATCTCTGGCTGCACACCGCGGTTCACGCAGCGCCCTTGGCCCCTGCTGATCACATTGACACCAAGGACATGGCGAAATCCGTCGCAGGCAATATCACGGCAACCTCGACGCTGATCACCTATATATCCCCCCTGCTTGGTCAATCCGGCACCGCTGTTTTCTTTGACGATCCGCGCAACAGCCAGAAATTCTTTGGTGCATATGCCGCGACAAAATCGGCCCAGATTGCGCTGGCCCGTGCTTGGGCTGCCGAAACTGCAAAAATCGGGCCGCAAATCCGCATTGTGACGCCAGAACCGATGCCAACCGCAACCCGAGCGCGTTTTTTTCCTGGCGAAGATCGCTCGGCCCTCAGCGATCCACATGCTCAGGCCGCTGCGGTTTTGGCGCAACTCTGACAACAGCGCACCACACGCACGCTTGCCGCAGCTTTACCCCTCACCTATCAAGGCGCAAGCGTTTCGATTTTGATTTGGAACACCCTTCGCTGGCTGAAATCAGAAAGTTCAGCGCGCTTGGTGTTACCTGATCATCCTTAGAAAATGCGAAACGCTGCAAAAGGGGCAACACATGCGTATTCTGATCACAAATGACGACGGTATTACTGCACCGGGCCTTGCCGTCCTGGAAACGATTGCTGCCGATCTGGCAGGGCCACGTGGCGAAGTCTGGATTGTCGCCCCCGCCTTTGAACAGTCCGGCGTGGCTCATTGCATCAATTACGTACAACCGACCATGATGACCGAACTTGAACCGCGCCGCTTTGCCGCCGAAGGATCGCCTGCCGATTGCGTCTTGATTGCCGTGCATGACGTGATGAAAGACAACCCGCCCGATCTGGTCTTGTCCGGTGTAAACCGGGGCAATAATTCGGCCGAAAACACCTTGTATTCCGGCACCATTGGCGGCGCGATGGAGGCTGCTTTGCAAGGGTTTCCCGCCATTGCCCTCTCGCAGTACTTTGGCCCCGCCAACCGAGACCTGCAAGATCCATTTGACCCATCGATTGTGCATGGTGCCGATGCTTTGCGCCGCATTCTCAAGGCGGCCCCGATAGAAGATGTCGACTATCCGCTGTTCTACAACGTCAACTTCCCACCCGTTGCCGCAGCGGACGTGAAAGGCGTGCGCCTTGCCCCCCAAGGCCGCCGCCCCGGTGTTGTGTTCGGCACAGAAGCGCGCGTTTCTCCCGCAGGCCGCCGTTTTTCCTGGATCAAAGGGGGTGACCAGCAGGTCAAAGCCAGCGCAGGTTCAGATGCAGCTCTGAACTTGGAGGGTTACATTTCAGTCACCCCGATGCGCGCAGACCTGACCGCGCATGATGTGATTGACACCCTGTCAGGCATCAACACATGAACGATGAGGTCGAAGAAGGCGCACAACGCAAGATGCAGTTCCTCTATGCCCTGCGCTCCAAGGGTGTGACCGACAATCGTGTGCTGGAAGCGATGGAAGCAGTCGACCGTGGCCCGTTCATCAAAGGTCTCTTTTCCGAACGCGCCTATGAAGACATGCCACTGCCCATCGCCTGCGGGCAAACCATCAGCCAGCCTTCCGTTGTGGGCCTGATGACCCAAGCTCTCGAAATTTCGCCGCGTGACAAGGTGTTGGAGATCGGCACAGGCTCCGGCTATCAGGCCGCAATCCTGTCCAAACTGGCGCGCCGCGTCTACACAATCGACCGCCACCGCCGTCTGGTCCACGAGGCGCGCGCGATTTTTGCCGAACTTGATTTGGTGAATATTACCGCCATCACTGCTGACGGCAGCTTTGGCCTTGCTGAACAAGCCCCCTTTGACCGGATCATTGTGACCGCTGCCGCCGAAGACCCCCCCGGCCCGCTGCTTGCGCAGCTCAAAGAAGGCGGCATCATGGTGCTGCCTGTGGGGCAATCAGATTCTGTTCAACACCTGATCCGTGTTCGAAAGACCGCAGACGGGCTGGAATACGACGAAATGCGCTCGGTGCGCTTTGTGCCGCTGCTCGAGGGCTTGGGCAAAGACGGATAATAGGTTAACGTACGACAAAACCCCGGAGACACGGGGAACGACGGTAATGAGGACAAGCAGATGCAAACTTCCCGATTGAAAAGCCGTACGCGGCTGAGCGTTTTGGCTGGCACAAGTGCCATGCTGCTGGTGGCCTGCAGCGATCAACCGCTGGACTTTGATCTGCGTGGTCTTGGTGGCGGCTTTTCCACAGCCAATGCGGCCACGGGCCCGCTTGCGGACCGCCCCCGCCCTGATAATCGCGGTGTGATTTCCTATCCGAACTACCAAGTTGCGGTAGCGCGCCGGGGCGACACATTGGCCGATGTGGCCGGACGTGTTGGTGTGGATGCAGCATCGCTCGCACGCTTCAACGGGATCGACGCAGATGTGCCGTTGCGCGCAGGCGAGATCATTGCGCTCTCGACCCGTGTGGCAGAACCTTCCCCCGCGACAGGTGCCAAAACCACAGGACCGATCCAGCCCGTTGATATTTCAACACTCGCAGGTGGCGCAATTGACCGCGCTCCCGAAACGCCGGGCGTACAAACCGCCGCCCTGCCGCCCGCACAAGCCGCGCCGGCGCAAACCGGTCAGGAGCCGGTGCGCCACAAGGTCGAACGTGGGGAAACCGCCTATACCGTCGCACGCCTTTACAATGTGCCCGTCAAGGCGCTGGCGGACTGGAATGGCCTTGGTGCGGATTTTGCCGTGCGCGAAGGACAGTTCCTGCTGATCCCTGTCGCACAGCAGGCGGCGCCCGCCCGCACAGCGGCACCTGCACGGACCGCTCAACCAACCGCGCCCGGTGTGGGATCACCAACGCCAACACCGCCGTCGGCTGCCAAACCTCTTCCCGACGATAAAACCGCAGTGCCCGTCGCAAAGGTCGAAGAACCCGCCAAACCTGTTGCCGACGTTGGCAAAACGACCAAAGCTGCCAAGGCTGCCAAAATGGTCACCCCCGTGACCGGCAGCATCATTCGCGGCTATGCCAAAGGGCGCAACGAAGGCATCAACATCAAAGCCACCCCTGGTGCAGCCGTCAAAGCGGCAGACTCCGGGACCGTTGCCGCGATCACCAAGAGCGCCGAAGGCGTACCCATTGTTGTGGTCCGCCATGCAGGCAATCTGCTGACCGTTTACGCTAACGTTACAGACGTGAGCGTGGCCAAGGGCGACAGCGTCGGCCGGGGCCAACAAATCGCCAAATTGCGCAGCGGTGATGACAGCTATGTCCACTTCGAAGTGCGCAAGGGCTTTGACAGTGTGGACCCCGCCCCCTACCTGAATTGACGTAAGGGCACCTACTTACCACCAGAGGTTCGGTTTCCGGCGTAAATACCTCCAAATTGCCGCGAGTTTGCCTCAAACTGCACGGAACCGCCGCGGTCCTGCCAAGTTGCCAGAATAGAAACAATCCAACGCATTTAACGCGATTGGATTGAAACATGCCCGTCCACTACGGCTACACCAACGCCATTTTCGGCACGCAAAGCACGGTCAACGGGTCCGCGTTCAACTACAACTTTGCCCCGGCATCAGGCTCGACATGGCGCTGGACGGGAACAGATACATACTTTGTTGTGGACGAAAACACAGGTGCCACCAACTTCAATGGCGACAGCACCAATGAACAGGTCAGCCCACAGGAACAGCTGACAGGTGCCTTCCCGCAGACAGTCGACATTGCCGGTACAGCGCGCCAGGTCATCTATGATTACACGTTTACCGTCACCGATGGCACAACCACATGGCGCGTTTCTGTCATCGACGTTGATCTCAACAATGATGACGATCTGAATGATCCGGGTGAAGACGGCTACTTTCTGATCTTTCCCGACGGCATGCCCCCCGTTAACACAAACCTGACGGCAGGTGGCATCTCCGACAACAGCAACGCAGTGCTGCATGCCGATCTTGGCGGCAGCGTTGTGTGTTTTGCCAACGGCACGCTTATCTCGGCTGCGGAAGGGCAAGTCCAGGTTCAGAACCTGAATGTGGGCGATATGGTTGAAACGCGCGATGGTGGCCTCCAACCCATCGCGTGGATCGGCCAAACAACTGTGGTGGCACAAGGCGACCTCGCACCCGTTGTCATCACACAAGGTACGCTCGGCAATGATCGTGATCTGGTTGTCTCTCCCCAGCACGCGATCCTGCTGGACGACTGGCGGGCCGAACTGCTGTTTGGTCAGGACGAGGTGCTTGTGCGCGCCGTTGATCTACTGGGCCATGATGGTGTTTATCGCAAGACCGGCGGCATTGTGACCTATTATCATATCCTGTTTGACGCACATCATCTGGTTCGGTCCGAAGCGGTCTGGAGCGAAAGCCTCTATCCCGGCGACATGACCCTGCAAACCGTGAACGAAACCGCACGAGACGAGATTACCTCGCTGTTTCCGGACCTCACCAGCTACGGTCCCAAGGCCGCCCCCTGCTTGCGCAGTTACGAAGCGTCCTGCCTTTGTGCCGCCTGAACCTTTCGGGCAACCTTACGCTTCCTGACAACGAAATCTGCACCGCTTGGCAGGCGAACCTGAATATTCCCGCAAGAGTTACGTTAGGTCAATCAATGACCGCCAACTTACCTCGAATTTGCCTCAAAGCGGAACAATACGCCCCAAGGTCGCCCTGTTGCCCGTTTAGAAACAATCCTACATAGATTTCTCTATTGGCAAGGCAAATGACGACAACAGTTCCACATCTTTCCTTCTGGTGTGCTCCCTCCTCCTCCTCCAAGGATCGCTTGTCCCGTTTCGCCTTGCCAGCCGTCACGTCACCTCGGATCGGGCGGTAACCCGTGCCTCTTTACAACGGCATCGGCTATCGTTGGACAGGGTACAACATTCCCTCCACCCCGGCTCTCAATATCACGATCAGCGATGATGATGGTGTTATGGACTGGTTTGGCGCAAACGACACCAACCAGTTGGTTACCACGTCCGATGGCAATCACACCAACGCGCAGGTGAACGGCGGATCAATCCTGAATGTGCGGATGGATTTTGACAATGACGGCATTCAGGACGCCGTTGAATCAGTCGCGTTCTTTCAGGTTTCGGGTCAATGGTATTGGTTTCCCTTGCCCGGCTCCTCATTTGAAACCGGCGACACACTGCTTGGCAACGCGGGGGGCTGGGTCGACAGTGGCGTTGGTTGGGATTACGCAGATGTCACCTGCTTTGGCGCAGGCACATTGATCGACACGCCGAAGGGCCAACGCCGTATCGACGATCTGAGCGAAGGCGATCTGATTTGTACCCATAACGCAGGTACGCAAGCGATTGAATGGATTGGCAAAAGTACCGTAAAGGCAAACGCGGACCTCGCCCCGGTCATTATTTCCAAAGGCGCACTTGGCAACACCCGTGACATTGTCCTCTCACCCAACCATGCCGTCTTGATACAGGACTGGCGCGCCGAGATGTTCATAGGAACAGATGCCGCACTGATCCGTGCCAAAGACCTTGTGAACGGTGACACGATCTACCGTCGCAGGCAGCCGGAAATCACTTATCTGCACGTGTTGCTCAGAGGCCATCATATCGTCAAAACCAGCGGATTGCTGAGCGAAAGCTTCTATCCCGGCCCCGAAGCTCTGAAAGCCCTCTCGCCCGCCGCACGCTGCGAAATTATCCGGCGTTTTCCTGCACTTTGCATTGATGCCGACAGCTATGGCCCGCAAGCCTTTGTCACTGCAACGGCATATGAAGCCGCCTGTTTACCTGCCTTGGCATGACGTTAAGCGCCCAGCGTCACACCTTTGCGACCAGCCAGATCAACAAAATATTGCCACGCCACACGCCCTGAACGCGACCCGCGTGTAGCCTGCCACTCGATCGCTTCCGCGCGCAACACATCATCTTCGACTGCGACGTCATATGCATCACAATAGCCACGGATCATCGCCAGATATTGATCCTGATCGCAGGGATGAAACCCCAGCCACAGACCAAAACGATCCGACAGAGACACCTTTTCCTCAACGGCTTCGGCCGGATTGATCGCTGATCCACGCTCGTTTTCGATCATATCGCGTGGCATCAAATGGCGCCGGTTTGACGTGGCATAAAGCACAACATTCTCCGGTCGTCCCTCGATCCCGCCATCCAGTACCGCTTTGAGTGACTTGTAATGCGCATCATCATGACCAAAGCTGAGGTCATCACAAAATAGGATAAACCGCTGCTTTGCCCCACGCAGCAGGTTCAGCAAACGCCCCACCGATGGCAAATCCTCGCGCTGCAATTCTACGATGCGCAACGCCTCATGTGATGCATGAACATCAGCATGGATCGCTTTGACCAAGCTGGATTTCCCCATGCCTCGCGCGCCCCACAAGAGCGCGTTATTCGCAGGCAACCCGGCGGCAAACTGACGCGTGTTCTGCAACAAGGTATCACGCGAACGATCCACACCTACCAACAGCCCCAGATCAACCCGCGACACATTCGCCACCGCTTCCAGACGGTCCGGCTGCGTGTGCCACACAAAGGCGGAGGCTTCGTTAAAGTCGGGCGACGCAAGCGGTGCCGGAGCCATCCGCTCAAGCGCCGCTGCGATCCGGTCCATCGGGTCGTCAATCATTGGCATAGAACTATCACTTCAGATTGTCGTCGGGTTCATCATCCGCCAATAGGGCGTCTTCGTCGTCGTAATACCCTTCGGCACGCAACTTGGCTTCGCGCACTTTCTCGACCCGCTTCACCAGCTGAATGGAGATTTCGTACAATCCGTACACCACCACAAACAGGATGGCCTGCGTGATGACATCAGGTGGCGTGACCAACGCGGCCAACACCAGAATCGCAACAACCGCATATTTGCGCACGTTGGCCAGACCTTCGGAGCTAACCAACCCTGCCTTGCCCATCAGAGTCAGCAAGACAGGCAGCTGGAAACACAGCCCGAATGCCACAATGAACTTGATCGTCAGGCTCAAATACTCCTGTGCGGACCCCTGAAACGCGATCCCTGCAACACCGCTTGCCACTTCCTCGGCACCGTCCCCTGTCAGAGATCCCTGCTGGAACCCGAGGAAGAAATCAAACGCCAGCGGTGTGACCACATAAAAGGCAAAAGACGCCCCGATAAAGAACATCACGGGCGAAGCGATCAGGAACGGTAAAAACGCACCCTTTTCGTTCTTGTATAGCCCCGGCGCCACAAACCGCCACATCTGGTAGCTGATGTAGGGAAAGCCGAGAACCAGCCCCCCCAACAACGAGATCGAGATCGCAACAAAGAAACCTTCCTGCAGCTTGATCAGGATCAGCCCGCAATCCTCTTGTCCGCGCTCTGCCATGGCAGAACACAGAGGGTTGGTCAGAAAGTTAAATATCGGATTCCAAACGGTAAAACAGATGATCATCCCGATGATAAAGGCTATCACCGAATGGATCAGCCGCGTGCGCAGCTCTGCCAGATGCTCGATCAGTGGCGCTGCACTGTCGTCAATTTCGTCCGTCGCGCTCATGTGCTACTCTTCTTGGCCGCAGCCGTTTTTGCTGGCGTTTTCTTGGCCGGCGCTTTTTTGGCAGGTGCCTTTTTGGCCGCAGCCTTTTTTGCCGGTGCTTTCTTTGCAGCTGCGGTCTTTGCCGGTGCGGTTTTTGCGGGTGCCGACGCAGCCGCCGCTTCTAGCTCTTCCGCTTTTGCGATGGCTTCGTTGGCTTCGCGCAATTTGCGATCCGCCGCCGCCCGCGCCGTGCCTGCCTGAATTTTCTTGACGTCCTCTGCCCGCTTCGCAGCCAGCTTTCCCGTTTCGCTGTTGGGATCAAGGTCAAGGTCGGTCAGCGATTTTGTCGCCGACTTCACCCCGTCCATCGCGGTCCCCACAGGATTCGTTGCCGCCTTCAGGGACTTGTTGATCGAAGATGACATCTCGCGCATGCCGCTGTCATCCGCGGCATCATTCATCGCACTGGAAAACTCGCGTGCCATGCCTTTGGCCTTGCCCACAAACTGCCCCACACGGCGGAACAGGATTGGCAAATCCTTGGGCCCGACAACAATCAGGGCCACAATGCCAATGACCAGAAGCTCGGTCCAGCCCAGATCGAACATCGTTTAGACCTTGTCTTTGGTCGTGTCGCTGTCGGCTACGATCTCACTTTCGACAGTGTCTTTATCGTCAGCCAGTTCTTTTTCACCTTCGTTGATGCCCTTCTTGAAGGACGTGATGCCTTTTCCGACCTCACCCATCAGGCTGGAAATCTTGCCGCGCCCGAACAGCACCAGCACAACAACCGCGATCAGCAGCAGGCCCGGCAAACCAATATTGTTCAACATGTCGTTTCTCCCAAACCGGCGCAGGGATTCGTGTTGCGCCTCATCATTCAATTTCTCCCCTGTTCTACGCAGGCCTCCCCGCAAGGCAAAGCGACAAAGCCAGTCTGCGGCAGTGATAAAGCCGCAAACACACCTATTTTCGCCCCTTGCCGCACTCAACTGACAGGTTTATGTCAGTTGGGGTGTCCTAAGCGGGTCTCACACATGATCAAAGGAGTATCTCATGTCCAAGACCCGAACCGACGTTGCCGAAATCGTAACCTTTCGCCTGACCACCGGCAGTGACGCTGCCGCATTTGTCCTTGCCGCCCGCGCGCTCGAACCGATGTTGCAGGCCACCGGCAATGTCACCGGCCGCACCTTGTCCTGTGACGACACAGGCACCTGGACCGATCATATAACATGGACCTCGATGGAGGCTGCAAAGAATACCGCCGAAATGATGATGGCTGATCCTGCCGCGGCTCCCATGATGCAGATGATTGATCCGGATCATGTCCAGATGCGCCATGCACAGGTCCATTACCAACAGGAGTAATATGCGCCGAAGCGACCGCCTTTTTGACATCATCCAGATCCTGCGCGACGGTAAACTGCACCGCGCGCAGGACATGGCCGCGCAGTTGGAGGTTTCGACCCGCACAATCTACCGCGATATGGATACACTTGCGGCCTCCGGCGTCCCAGTCGAGGGCGAACGCGGTGTTGGATACATGATCACCGAAGCAATCAGCCTGCCGCCTTTGACGCTGACGGTGGCCGAGCTTGAGGCGCTTAATCTGGGGCTGGCGATTGTCGGCCAAGCCGCTGATGACGCATTGAAAATTGCGGCTGACACGCTCGCAGACAAGATCGACGCCGTTCTACCCGCCCGCACAATTGCCGAAGCGGAAGCATGGAAGTTCGCCGTCTACCCCTTTGCAGATCCGACTCGCAACCTGACCCATATGCCCCTGCTGCGCTCTGCGATCAAAGCCCGCCAGAAAGTACGTCTGACCTACACCTCCCGCGACGGGAACGTCACCAGCCGCACAATCCGACCGCTGCACATGGAATATTGGGGCCGTGTCTGGACCCTGACAGCGTGGTGCGAACTGCGCGCCGCGTTCCGCGTCTTTCGCCTTGATCTGATTGAAAGCACAGAAGCCCTGCCCGATCTTTTTGTTGATGAAGCAGGCAAGACGCTGTCGGATTATGTGCCTTGATAGAGGACAGCGCGGGTCGCAGGGATGGGTCGGGGCTCTGCCCCATCGGCCAAGGGCCGATCCCCCGCGAGATATAAGGCCAAAAAGAGAAGAAAGGCCCGCACTTAGCCTTTGAGTTTCCACCCGTCCTGGGGCGGCAAGAACGCCTCAACGCTTGCCTGCGCAATCACAATGGTATCTCCACCCGTCGGCACGTTCAGTCCACCGTGCACGGCTTTCACCTCTGCCTGCCCACGTGGCAGTTTCGATCTCAGCACGTCAAGATCCAGCTTGTCAGGTTCCTGCACGCCAACCGTCACCTCAACCCGCATCTGGTCATGGGTGAGCCCCGTCACCCCAAACAATGGCAGCGATGAATGGCGAAACGCGTCTTCAATCGCGCGTGCGGCGGCTTTGGTGTAATCCATACCGTGCAGGTCATTGCCCATGCCCATTTCAATAATCACGCGGTGCATATTGCTCAAATCATCCATTGACCCGCTCCATGTCAAAGCCTACCGACAGCGCGACATTGGCCATCACCGTGGGATAGCCACCGCCTTCCTGTCCTACGGGGCGCGGCACGTCCAAACCACCTTTTATGACATTCACCGTCACGTTCCCATATGGAAAGACCGCTTTCAAAACAGCGACATCTACCGCATCAGGTTGCTGCACCCCCACATCCAGCGTGATCATCATATCCGTCTTATCAAAGCCAAACAGCTCCGCCAGATTGATCGAATTGTGCCACAACGCATCACGCACCGCACGTTCCGCCGCCTGGGTATAATCACCACGGCGCAAAGATGATCCCATGCCGAATTCCACCAATAACGTCTCAGCCATTTCGCACCTCTAACTGACAGGAAAAACAAAACACCGATCCCGCGGGATCGTCAGCCACATCACCGCACCGGGTTGCGGCAGGAACACATTTGGCACCGTGGCCCTCACCATTGACCCGTCATGATCCATCGCAAACTCAATCAGACTTTCCGAGCCCATGAAGCGCGCGCGTTTGACCACAGCGCGCGCAGGCGTGCCGTCCTTTGCAGTCGGGTTCGGCCCCTTGCCCGCGCGGTCAAAATCAATCCGTACATGTTGCGGGCGAAATACAATCTGCACCCGCGTGCCATCAGCCACACCCGGAGACAGGAACCGTCCAAAAACCGTCTGCGCCAAGGCACCTTGCACTGTGGCCTCGACCACATTCGCATCACTGAAAAACGCTACCGAGGCGCGATCAATCGGGCGGGTATAAACGTTGTAAGGCGCGCCCTGCTGCACAATTCGCCCATCGCGCATCAACGCTATTTCATCGGCCATGCGCATCGCTTCATCCGGCTCATGTGTCACCAGCAAAACGGCGGTGTCTTCTTCTTTGAGGATGCTCAGGGTCTCGTCGCGGATGCCGTCACGCAACCGGTTGTCCAGTCCCGAGAACGGCTCGTCCATCAGCATGATCCGCGGCCGCGGTGCCAAAGCACGGGCAAGAGCAACCCGCTGCTGTTCACCACCGGAAAGCTGATGCGGATAGCCGTCAATAAAGCGCAGAAGGTCCACCCGCGCCAGTAATTCCTCGACACGCACCCGTTTCTCGGCCTTGGTTCCCTTCAGGCCAAACCCCACGTTATCCGCAACCGAAAGATGCGGAAACAGCGCGAAATCCTGAAACATCAATCCGATCTCGCGCCGCTCCGGCGGGATACGAAACACCGTATCGCAGATCAGATTACCATCCACATGAATGGTACCGCTGTCTTGCATCTCGACCCCTGCGATCATCCGCAAGGTGGTCGACTTGCCACAGCCCGATGGCCCCAACAAACAGGTCACCTGCCCCGGCATGATCTGCAGGGACACACCATCCACCACCGCGCGTCCCCCAAAGGAGCGGCGCAGGTCCTTAATCTCAAGTCGTGGTATGAGCCTTGGGATGTGATGGGGTTTTGAAACTTGCATGGATATCCGATAGATTTACTCGGAATGCAGCTATCAGCCCCGCTGCATGCCCGCAAGCACTCCGGTAAATCCGGCAACCACAACGCAGATACAAATCACCAGCAATTGTTCGTATTTGTGTCCTTCCGGCAGGATCGCCGCGACCATCGGCCAGCTGCGCGCAAAATAAGCAAACGCCCCGATCATCGCCGCCCCAAAAGCCACCAGATAGCCCCACAGCGCCACTTCGCGGCCCATCACCAGCCCGACAATCAGCACCGGCGTCAGGAACATCGACGCCGTGCCAGATACCGCCACCGCGTCAAACAATGTGGCATTGCCCCAAAGCGTCAGAACCGTTCCAGCGCCCATAAAGGCCACCATTACCAAGCGCCCGCCATTCAACGTGCGCGGGGCTAGTTTCAACTCCTCCACCACCAACCGAGACGCAGAGGCCAATGCGGAATCCAGCGTACTCAGCGCCGAGACCAGCAACGACACCATCAAGGCCACAAAGACCCACTGCGGGAACATCGCCGACCACGTGCCAATCAACTCCTCCTCATAGGCCGCGCCCTGCAAGCTGGCCTGAATGCCGAAAAAACCGAAGCCGATGATGCACAATGTAGATATCCAGAACGCATGCAGGAAAGATTTCGACGTGGTCGCCTCATCCGCAATAAACCCGCGATCCATCATCACAGGATCGTGCGCAGGATAGGAAAACACCTGCAACAACGCCACGGCCAGTAGAACCCAACCGTTATACGCACCCGCTGTCCCCTGCGCCGTGACAACAGCAGCAAGATCGAAATCTGCCCCCGTGACCAGCGCGACGAAGGCCACACCAAAGACCGCCAAGAACACAACCATCTGCACCACATCCGTGCGCAAGGCCGCGCTCAGACCACCCCACGTCGAATAGGCCAAACCAAGAACCGCCACGATCAGGATCGCGCCTGTCCCGCTGCCCGCCAACACAGCGTTGAAGATCAACCCGACCACCAGCAGATTGGCAAAAACCTCGGACAGCAGCCGCAGCGCGATCACCAGATTGTAACAGCCGTTGCCGACACCCCCGAAACGCGTACCCAGCCAGTCCTGCATGGAGCATGCACCCTGCCTGCGCAGCCGCGCCACGATGAAACCACCCGTCAGAAACGAGCCATAGTAGGCCGCATAGGCCAGCGTGCCCGCAATCCCGTAATAATACCCCAGTATCGCGGCATTCATCAGCGAACGCGCAAAAATCCACGTGGTGACCTGGCTTAGCACCAACACCCAAAGTCCGGGTACCTGCCCCGTCGCACCCAACCCGCCAAAGAAGCCGTCAACCGACGCGCGCCGCGGTGCGGCCAGCAGACTTGCAACAATAACTGCCCCGAAGAGCACAATCAGAACAGTAGTTTGCATGAAAACGCGGCCTTTTGATCAATCTGAAAACCGCCATAAGACAGACCGCGCCGTCGCGCCACGCCCCTCATGGCAATGTCCCGAAAACGTGATCACGCCGTCAGCACAAACCCCGCCCGTGCCACATCACGCCCATTGACCTGCAACACCACCTCATGCGGGCCTGCATGCAATTTGAACGTGCTGGCATCCCCCTTTAGCGGGTGCATCTTGGCAAGGCGTAACCTCTGGCCAGCCTTGATCTGTCCAATCTTTAGTTTGAATACTTTCTCGCCGGTTTTGCCGTCAGGGCGCGCAAATACAATCCGGTAATCCACCAACACGGGCAGGTCCGATGCCGCCGTCAGCACACAAGACACCGCCAGTTTCTCGCCCATCCTGTAGCTCTCTGCGCCCAAATCCAGCGTGGCCTTAACCTCGACCTCTTGGGAATATCCCAACAGCTCCAACGCCCCGCCATGTCCCTGCTTCACCAAGGTACGCAACCCGTGACGCGTCATCCACGCCAATTCCCTGGCATCCTGCTCTCCCGCCTCGGCCCATGCCGTCAGCCGTGCGCAGACCAGATCTGGTTGCTTTTTTGCAATATCATTCAAGTGGTTCGCCACCGAACGTGTCACATATCGCGTATTGTCGCAGTGCAACCGGTTCAACAAAGGCACCGTCTGGTCCGAGGTCAACGTCACCGCCTTGGCCCAAGGCAGCTTTGGCCGCGTCCCTTCACTGACCAAGCGGCGCAGGTGGTAGTTTTCATCCTCCGCCCAGATCGCCAACCGCGCCAGAGTTTCCTCAGGCCAGCGGTTCAGAAACGGGCGTATATAGAACTCCATCGAGAACCGCTGCGTGGCCTCATAAAGCAAATCCAGCGCCCTTTCGCGGTGATCCTCCAGCCCGTGCCGCACCGCCAGAATACCCGGCAATGCGTGGATGAAATGGCCGAAATCATCATCGCTCAAGGACGGATCAAGCCGCGCGGGCATTGCTGCCTCAAGCTGGTCCGCCATGGTCGGAAAATCGGACGCCAACTGCCCTTCCAGACAATCCGCCATCCACTCCATCCGCGCCATCAACTCGCGCTCTGCAAACCCCGACAACACCTCCGTGCGAAAGCGTTCACCGTCAAACCCCGAGAGACCAGCGGCATATTCAGACGCCAACTGCCCCACAGTCTCCGCATTGAACAGATGATCCTTGAGAGAGAATTTTTCAGCCATTTCTGTACCCTACATCGTAATGTTGGTAGCACCACCATCGAGCAACAGGTTCTGCCCCACGATGAATCCCGCGTGGGTCGAACACAAAAACGCACAGGCCGCGCCGAACTCCTGTCGTGTGCCATAGCGCCCCGCCGGAATACCCGCCGCCCGCTGGGCACGCGCCTCTTCCAGCGTGATGCCCTGCGCCTTGACCACGCCGCCATCCAACGCATCCGCGCGGTCCGTTGCATGAATACCGGGCAATAGGTTATTGATCGTCACACCCGACCCTGCGACCTGTCGCGACGTCCCCGCGACATAACCCGTCAAACCGGTGCGCGCGGAATTACTCAATCCCAACACCCCAATCGGTGCACGGACCGACTGCGAAGTGATGTTCACCACACGCCCCCAGCCGCGATCCATCATCGCAGGCACCAGCGCCTTGATCAGCGCAATCGGCGCCAGCATGTTCGCATCCAGCGCCTTGATGAAATCCTCACGATTCCAATCCGACCACATTCCCGGAGGGGGGCCGCCCGCGTTGTTCACCAAAATATCCACGCCCTCAGCCGCCGCAATCACCGCCGCCTGACCGTCCGGCGTCGCCACGTCCGCTGCAACCGTAGTGACGCTCACGCCGCACTCAGACCGCAACCGATCTGCGGATGCCTCCAACGCCTCGGCCCCGCGCGCGTTCATCACCAGATCAACGCCTGCCTCCGCCAGCGCCTCGGCGCACCCCAGCCCCAAGCCCTTGGACGATGCACAGACGAGTGCGCGTTTACCCTTTAATCCCAAATCCATTGTACGATTCCCTTTGACTGTTTGACCCAAGACCTACCATGACCAACTGGACACACCAGCGAAACAGGTAAACCCGAAAACGCCCCGCGCTTGACCAATCCGTGTCACAATCCTAGCCTAAACCGCTCGCAACACCGCTCTGATCAAAGGTACCTTCATGGCCCGATCCCGTCCTGCCCCCGCGCAAAGCCTACCGGTCTACCGCGCAATGGATTTCGCCTGTACGGATGGCGCAAACATGGGCGACGAATTATCCATTGCCGAAGACCTGATCCTTGACGACATCTACGAACTCCCCTTCGGCACCACACCACAGCGCCTCTCGATCCTTCCCGCACAGGGCACCGCGTTTCGCGTCTCTTCCGAAACCGGTGTCGGTACCGCCCAAGCCGATCTCCATCTTGACAGCGCCCTGAGCTTTATGTCGCCTGACGGCATGACCCATGAAACGCTGATGCTGGTCGAAGTAGACGCACACGGCAGCATCGCGGACATCTACCTTTTGCCCCTCACCGCACTCACCAGCGGCGTCGAATACCGCCTTGTCGGCATCGACACGCAAAATGCCCGCCGGAAATTCGCTGAAGTGGCCTGCGTATCCTTCACCCGTGGCACCCACATCACCATGTCCTCCGGCGAACAGCGCAAAATCGAAGACCTCATCATCGATGACAAGATCCTGACCCGCGACGACGGCGTGCAACAAATCCGCTGGATCGCCCAGTCTACCGTGCGCGCCGTGGGCGAATTCGCACCGATCAAGATACATGCAGGTACGCTCAACAACGACCACGACCTGATCCTCAGCCCCGATCATCGCCTGTTTATCTATCAACGCAGCGACGAAGTGGGCGCGGGCCGTTCTGAAATTCTGGTAAAAGCCCGCCATCTGGTCAACGGCTATACGGTGACAGTGATGGAGGGCGGCTTTGTCGATTATTTCCAACTACTCTTTGACAGCCACCAGATTATCTACGCCGAAGGCATCGCCGCCGAAACCATGCTGATCGACACCCGCACCAAACCCGTGTTGCCAGAAGAATTATCCGCCGCGATGGGCGAGGTCATCCCCGGCCACTCCGACCTGCCGCACGCGGGATTGGATGTGAACGAGGCGTTGCTGGACCGGCCCGATATGGCGGAGTTGTTGAAGAAAGCGTCGACGCGGTGATTGTCCGTTTACTCTGCGCCATAACCCTATCCTTGATATCCTTCGTCGCGCTGGCGGATGTCAACGGAGAGGATGACCGCAAATATCAAATCGCGAAAAGCGCATGGTTGTCGGGTCAGGACGACTTGGGAACTCTGCGCCAATTCTCAGCTCTCGCATCAAGTGGAAATCTTGCAGCACAACTGACGCTCGGGCTGGTTGAGAGGCAACCGCACACCTATTTCCATGCCCTGAAGGACCTCGATCACAAAAAACGTCGAAGATTGACCCACAAATACGATGGGCGCTTTGGCAAGAGTTGGCTCAAAGCGATTGCATCACAACATCCCCTTGCGGCCCTGCTCTCGCAAAACGATATCCAAGATTACCCCGCCTATGCGACTGCCTTGGCGGATGCAGGGCAGCTTGAGATGGCATACGGAGCCGCGAATATGCCGTTAAACATGGACAATGACGACGTCACCACCTTGCGTCTCCTGTCTCACCCCAAGCTGCTCCCGATCACCAAAGCCTCGATTTTTGCATATGCTGAAATGATCGAAGGCGCGCTGCGCCGGACAGACTGGGTGACGGACACAGAGGCATCAGAAGCGAGAGCCAACGCGCTTCGCGATATCATGAATGAATTGCCACCGCTGGAGTTTAAAGATCGGATATTGACCACTCAATTCGGTGAACATATCCGCATTACCGACCTTTCCGTCGCAAAAAATGTCGTCCGAATGCGCGGCGCGGCCCTGTTGCATCATCCCGATTTGCTACCTCTTACGGATATCTTGAAAGATGTTTGCCCGAACGATACCGAATATCATATGGGCGTGCTTTATCATCTAACCCGCGGCGTTGAACTCAGACTAAAGCTAGTCAGCCCATTGGAACCAATGATAACAACTGACGAATGGCTCCGGTCAAATCGTTTTCGCGGAGATCTATTGCGCAGTTTCCCGTCGATCGGCCCACGCTTGGAACTTTACTCAAGTCTAAGTAGGTGCTTCACATTGGCAGTCGAAGCAGAACACTAACGAAGAGCATCAACTGCCGCCCAATCTCGACAAAAACGGCCAAACCCTTGCCACCCTGCGTATGTACGGTATGTGTACGCGGGGTGACGCCCGTGTGACAATTCGCGCATTGTTCACCCTTTGCCGCAGAACCGGTGAGAGACACATGAGGAACGCCCCGCAAGATGTTGGATAACCATAATAATCGCCCCCCGCTGCCGCCCGAAATTGCGCGCCGCCGGACATTTGCGATCATCAGCCACCCTGACGCCGGTAAAACCACGCTAACCGAGAAATTCCTGCTCTTCGGCGGGGCAATCCAAATGGCCGGACAGGTCCGCGCCAAAGGCGAAGCCCGCCGCACCCGCTCCGACTTTATGGCGATGGAAAAGGACCGCGGTATCTCTGTCTCCGCCTCCGCCATGTCTTTCGATTTCACCAACGATAACAACGTGTTCCGGTTCAACCTTGTTGACACTCCCGGCCACTCGGACTTCTCCGAAGACACCTACCGCACACTGACAGCCGTGGACGCCGCCGTGATGGTGATCGACGGTGCGAAAGGTGTGGAATCCCAGACCCAAAAGCTGTTCGAAGTCTGCCGCATGCGCGACCTGCCAATCCTGACCTTCTGTAACAAGATGGACCGCGAAAGCCGCGATGTGTTTGAGATCATCGACGAAATCCAGCAGAACCTCGCCATTGACGTAACCCCCGCCAGCTGGCCCATCGGGGTGGGGCGCGATTTTGTCGGCTGCTACGACATCCTGCGCGACCGTCTGGAACTGATGGACCGCGCGGACCGCAACAAGGTTGCCGAATCCATCGAAATTAATGGCTTGGATGATCCGAAACTGGCCGAACACGTCCCCGCAAATCTGCTCGAAAAACTTCGCGAAGACCTCGAAATGGTGCGCGAACTGATGCTGCCTCTCGACCCTGAACTCATGGCCGAAGGCTCCCTCACGCCGATCTGGTTCGGCTCTGCCATCAACTCCTTTGGTGTAAAGGAATTGATGGAAGGTATCACCAAATTCGCCCCCGAACCGCAGATACAATCCGCAGAACCGCGGCAGATTTTACCAGAAGAAACAAAAGTTTCCGGCTTTGTCTTCAAAGTGCAAGCCAACATGGATCCCAAGCACCGCGACCGCGTCGCCTTTGTTCGCCTTGCTTCTGGCCACTTTCTGCGCGGTATGAAAATGACCCATGTGCGCAGCAAAAAAGTGATGACTGTGTCCAGCCCCGTGATGTTCCTCGCCTCCGACCGCGAACTGGCCGAAGAAGCATGGGCGGGCGATATCATCGGTATCCCCAACCACGGCCAATTGCGCATCGGCGATACGTTGACCGAAGGGGAAGCATTGCGAGTTACAGGTATCCCCTCATTCGCGCCCGAACTGCTGCAAGGTGTGCGCGCGGGCGATCCGTTGAAATCGAAACACCTCGAAAAAGCCCTGATGCAATTTGCCGAGGAAGGGGCCGCCAAAGTTTTCAAGCCCTCTATTGGCTCCGGCTTTGTCGTAGGCGTTGTAGGCCAGTTGCAATTCGAAGTCCTCGCCAGCCGGATCGAGCTGGAATACGGCCTGCCGGTGCGTTTTGAACCCTCGCAATTCACCTCCGCGCGCTGGGTGAATGGTGACAAGCAAGCAGTTGATAAGTTTACAGAAAGCAACAAACAACACATTGCGCATGATCATGACGGCGACATCGTTTATCTGACCCGCTTGCAGTGGGATATCGACCGGATCGAGCGCGACTATCCAGACGTGCGCCTGACCGCAACCAAGGAAATGATGGTCTGATGACAAGCTGGGGGTTGAGCGCCACAATCCTCGCCCCTGTGGACGACATTCTGCGCTTTGTCGCCTATCATCTTGAGGCCGGCGCAAAGCGGTTGTTCATCTACCTTGATGACGACAACACGGCTGCGTTTGCTCTGCTCAAAGCCCATCCCAAAGTCCGCCCCACCTTGTGCAATGACGCCTATTGGAACGGCAAACGCCCCAAGAAACATCAGGTCCGACAGACACATAACGCCACCCACGCCTACAACCGGTGCCTTGATGTTGACTGGCTGATCCACATGGACGTGGACGAATTTCTTGTCTCCCAACAACCTGTCTCAGACATCCTCGCGGCGCAACCACAAGATGCGAAGATCGCACGCATCCGCCCGATGGAGCAGTTGTCCGGCGATGGCACTACCTTCAAGGCTTTCATCCCAAACGGCCCGGATCGCGCCCGCATTGTTGCGAACCTCTATCCGACCTATGGTGCCTACATCAAAGGCGGATTTCTGAGCCACCTTGCCGGAAAATGTTTTGCCCGTAGCGGGTTACAAGACATTCGCGTTCAAATTCACAACGTGTTCCAATCCGGCGAAATGTTGAAGGGGGCCGAAACCACTGCGGGTATCGACCTGGCCCATTGTCACGCAAAAAGCTGGGACAGCTGGCATGCCGCCTACCGCTATCGACTTGAAAAAGGGTCATACCGCAGCGAACTCTCCCCAAACCGCCCCCGCGACAAGGGAGGCGTTTCCATGCACGAACTCTTTCAGATAATCGAATCCGAAGCGGGCGAAGCGGGTTTACGTGCCTTTTTCGATGAAGTCTGCACCGACACACCCGTCTTGCGTGAAAAGCTTGGCAAACATGGCCTTCTTAAACACGTCAATCTCGACCTAAATACCACATTAACCAAGCATTTCCCCGACTACAGACCCTGAAACGTGATCTATTTGACCCTGTGCGTCCAAGTTGTTATGCGAACGCATCGTATCGCGGCACAGCCGCCACTTGGGCCATGCGGGCCGGTACACTGCTTGAAGCGGGCCATAACAGTGTCCGCATAAACCGGACATATATGACAAAATTTACCGATCTAAACCTCAATCCAAAAGTCTTGAAGGCTGTTCTTGAAGCCGGATATGAAACCCCGACGCCGATTCAGGCGGGTGCCATTCCCCCTGCCCTTGCTGGCCGCGACGTCCTTGGCATCGCCCAGACAGGCACCGGAAAAACTGCCAGTTTCGTGCTGCCAATGATCACCATGCTGGCCCGTGGACGTGCCCGCGCGCGCATGCCGCGCTCTTTGGTGCTTTGCCCGACACGTGAACTTGCCGCACAGGTGGCTGAGAACTTTGACACCTATGCAGCCAATCTGAAGCTGACCAAAGCGCTGCTGATTGGCGGCGTTTCGTTCAAGGAACAGGACAAGCTGATCGACAAAGGCGTCGATGTGTTGATCGCCACACCGGGCCGTCTTCTGGACCACCACGAACGCGGCAAACTGATCCTGACAGACGTGAAAGTCATGGTTGTGGACGAAGCCGACCGTATGCTCGACATGGGTTTCATTCCCGACATCGAGCGCATTTTTGGTCTGACACCTTTCACCCGCCAGACGCTGTTCTTTTCGGCCACGATGGCCCCCGAGATCGAGCGGATTACAAACACATTCCTCAGCAACCCTGAGCGGATCGAAGTGGCGCGCCAAGCCACAACCAACGAGAACATCACTCAAGGTGTGCTGATGTTCAAAGCCTCGCGCAAAGACCGCGAAGCCACGGAAAAACGCAAAGTACTGCGCGCTTTGATCGACGCCGAAGGCGAAAAATGCACCAACGCAATCATCTTTTGCAACCGCAAGATGGACGTGGATACCGTTGCCAAGTCGTTGAAAAAATACGGCTATGACGCCGCACCGATCCACGGCGATCTGGACCAAAGCCACCGCACCAAGACACTGGATGGTTTCCGCGAAGGCAGCCTGCGCTTTCTTGTTGCCTCTGATGTGGCTGCGCGCGGTCTTGATGTACCGTCCGTCAGCCACGTTTTTAACTTTGATGTGCCAAGCCACGCCGAAGACTACGTACACCGCATTGGCCGCACAGGCCGCGCGGGGCGTGATGGCACCGCCATTATGATCTGTGTGCCACGTGACGAACGCAACCTTGCGGACGTTGAGCAACTTGTTCAGCGCGAAATTCCCCGTCTGGAAAATCCGCTGGGCGGTGGCAAGCCTGATGAAACGGCAAAGTCTGAACCGGAAGCCGCAGAAAAGAAGGCCGAGAAGCCAAAGCGCAGCCGGTCCCGCAGCCGCAAGTCGGATGATGCGCCAAAGCCCGTTGAAGCCAAGCAGGATGCACCGCAGGAAACAGATGTTGGCGAAGCCAAAGCACATGAAGCAGATACCAAACAGGACGCCAAAAGCGAAAGTCAGCAGCCAAAGCGTGACGCAAGCAACCGCGGCAATGACAAGCACGACAACAACCGCCCCTCCAGCAATCGAAGCCGGAGCGACAATCGTGGCGGACGCGGCAATAATGACCGTGGCGGCAACCGGGTGGTCGGCCTTGGCGATCACACGCCAGAGTTCATCGAACTGAGCTTTGACGACCGCCCCAGCAATTAATTACTCCGGACAAACGAAAAACGGCCCCGCAATTGCGGGGCCGTTTTGGTTTCCAATGTGAAAAGGTTCAACTTAAACGGCTGACCACCACCGTCACTTCGGGTTTCTTGCCGATCTCGTCTTGCGCGGATTGACGCACAACGCGTTTCAGCCCCTCGTTCAGCTTGTCATCGTCACGCAGGGTTGCCGCCTTTGAGCGCCCCAGGAACTGGCCCAAATCTGCTTCCAGCACATCCACCAGCGGCGCTTTGGAACGGCCCTGTTCGGGCAGGCCCATCGCATCGACCCACGGATCGCCCAATGGTTCATCCTCGTCGTCCATGATCACAGTCACGGTCACATGTCCGTTCAACGCCATGCGAATACGATCTCGCACCACGCCATCCAATGCCCCAATCTGCACGGAACCATCAATGTAAGTTCGCCCTGTTTCGACATATTCCGCAACCTTTGGTGTGTTCCCAGACAGGTCGATCATCATGCCATTAACCGCGAGAACACCCTTCATGCCACCTGCATCCGCGATCTTCACGTGTTCACGCAAATGACGGTGCTCACCGTGCATCGGGATCAACACCTGCGGTTTCACCACAGCATGCAGCGTTTCCAAATCGGGTCGGTTTGCATGGCCAGACACATGGTAATGACCACCAGAAGACTCATCCACCACATCAACACCCCGTTCAGAGAACTGGTTCATGATGCGGATCACACCCTTTTCGTTGCCGGGGATGGTTTTTGAGGAAAACAGGAACAGGTCGCCTTCTTTCATCTCTATTCCCTGAAACTTATCGCGGGCCAGTTGGGCGCTCGCCGCACGGCGCTCGCCTTGCGATCCCGTGACCAGCAGCATCAGGTTTTCACGCGGAATACCGCGCGCTTCTTCGGGACTGACGGTAGGCGGGAAATCTTTCATCACGCCCGTCTCAAGCGACGCTTCGACCATGCGTTTCATTGCACGGCCGAGCAGGACAACCGAACGCCCCGCCTTGTCCGCCGCCACAGCCAGCGTTTTTACGCGTGCCACGTTTGAGGCAAACGTCGTTGCGACAACCATACCCTCTGCGTTGCTGACCAGTTCTTCGATCGCTGGGCCAACCGTCGCTTCGGAACGCCCCGGATCCCGCGAAAACACATTGGTACTGTCACAAATCAGCGCCTTGATGCCATCTTTGCACACTTCGGCCCAGAGTTCCGGATCATAGGCTTCGCCAACGCCCGGCGTCAGGTCGATTTTGAAATCGCCCGAGTGGATCACGCGGCCTTCGGGCGTATCAATCACCAAAGCAGAGCTTTCGGGGATCGAATGCGAGATCGGCAGGAAGCCAACGGTAAACGGACCCACCGTCGTTTGCTGCGGCCACGCACTTACAACGCGCACGGCATCTTCGGGATGACCATGTTCATCCATCTTGCGCTTGGCAATATTGGCGGTGAACTTGCGGGCATAGATCGGTGCCTGCAACTGGCTGTATGTATGGGCAATGCCACCCACGTGGTCTTCATGGGCATGGGTCACAAACACCGCTTCGATCTGATCCTTGCGCTCAACCAGCCACGCGATATCCGCAATGATCAAATCCACACCAGGAGAGCCATCCATATCCGGGAAGGCCACACCGATATCCACAACAATAAGGCGTTCCTTGCCCAGTTTGCCGTAGCCATATACATAGGCATTCATGCCAATTTCGCCCGCCCCGCCGAGGGGAAGGTAGATCAATCTTTCGCTGCTCATTGTTCAGCTAATTCCTTGTTATACTTATAAATCACGGTCAGGCCGTGCATTGTCAGATCATCCTGAAATTCATCGAAGAGGTTGACGGCCTGCTGAAACAGCGGGGCCAATCCTCCGGTGGAAATGACGCGCATGTCACGCTCACGTTCCGCCTTTATCCGCGCACATATCTCACGAACCAGTCCGACGTAACCCCAGAAAACCCCAGATTGCATACAGGCAACAGTGTTGGTGCCCACCACGGCTTGTGGTTTGGAGATATCGACATGCGGCAATGCGGCGGCGGCATTGTGCAGGGCCTCAAGCGACAGGTTCACACCGGGCGCAATCACGCCGCCCACATAGGCACCATCCGCAGCCACCACATCGAAGGTTGTTGCCGTACCAAAGTCCACAACAATCAGATCACCGCCATATAAATCATGACCCGCAACGGTATTCACCAAACGGTCCGGCCCGACCGCCGTCCCGATGTCAACGCGTACATCAACGGGCAATTCACACCCCGCCTTGCCCACAACCATCGGGCGCGTATTGAAATATCTGTCCGCGAGGACACGCAGGTTGAACACCACCCGTGGTACCGTCGAAGAAACGATCATGTCCGTGATTTCCACATCGACCTTTTGCAGTATCATCAAGGTCGACAGCCAGACATAATACTGATCCGCCGTGCGCTGCCATTCCGTCGCGGTGCGCCATGTCGCGATAAACTCGGTCCCGTCCCAAATGGAAAACACCGTATTTGTATTGCCACAATCAACTGCCAAGAGCATGGGTGCCCTCCTTCTAGAAAAACACGTCCGCTGCCGTGATGGCCACGCGGCCCTGTGCTGTCTTTAAAATCAAACTACCGTTTTCATCGACGTTCTCAAACGTGCCGATGGTTTCGTCCTTCATGGTGCGCGCCGTGATCACTTCGCCAAGTTTCGCCGCATGCTCAAGCCATGCGCTTCGGATAGGTGCAAAACCGTGAGTGGTGAATTGATCTTCGAGCAGGGCATACTCAGCGGCGAGGATATCGAGAAAAACTTCGGGATCCACGCGAACACCCAGATCCCGCGCAAGGCTCATCGGAGTGAGTGCGCGCGCCTCGACGTCTTCGGGCGCAGGCGCATGGGCCAGATTGATACCAATGCCGATCACAAGATGATCGCCGATGCTTTCCAGCAAGATACCCGCGACCTTGCCGCCGTTCAGCAACACATCATTGGGCCATTTTAACGCAAATGGTGTGGCCTGTCCCGAAACCGCAACAAAAGTTCGGTACAGCGCCAAGGACGTCACAAAGCTACGCAGCGCCGCGACACCCGGCTCTTCGCGCCGCCGCATGATCAATGTACCCGCAAAATTACCACGTGGAGTGGCCCACGCCCGCCCACGCCGCCCGCGTGCCTCGGTTTGCTCAAGCGCCAAGAGCCATGCAGGTCCGTTAAGTGTTGGTGCCATCCGCGCGGCTTCGCTCAGGGTTGAACCGACGACATCAAACACATGACGCGCGTACCCGTCAGGCCACGCGCTCATGTCTTCACCAACTTGGGGATGCCCTGCATCAGTGGCCGCCCGCGCAGCCTTCTCAATTCACCAGAGAACCGGCTGCGGACAATGCGGCACCTTCAACACCAAACATATTGATGATGCCCAGCACCATGATCAAGGCAGATGCCGTCAGGAACACTGGCAAGACGCCGCTGCCCGAATTGTCCAACTGCTCGGTCTGTTCCTCGCCAAAGTACATGTAGAAAACGATGCGCAGGTAATAATAGGCACCAATGACCGAGGCGATCACGCCGGCAATTGCCAGCCACGCCAGACCGGCATCATAGGCGGCACGCAGGACATACAGTTTGCCAAAGAAACCCAGCATCGGCGGCACGCCCGCAAGCGAGAACAACAGCACCAACATCGCCAGCGCCCGGCCGGGGTTCTGTTTGGCGTACATGTTCAGCGACGAAATGTCCGTCACCGGCATACCGTCCTTTTCCATCATCAGGATAAAGGCAAAGGTACCGACATTCATCGTCACATAGATCGCCATATAGACCAGCATCGCCTGCACACCAAAGGCGGTGCCCGCCGCCAGACCCATCAAAGCATAGCCCATATGGGCGATAGAGGAGAACGCCATCAGGCGTTTGATATTTGTCTGACCAATCGCTGCAATTGCGCCAAGGAACATCGACAGCACAGATAGCAGCGCAACGATCTGGCTCCAGTCGCCAACCGCATTGCCAAAGGCATCATGCAAAACACGCGCAAACAGCGCCATCGCCGCCACTTTGGGCGCGGTGGCAAAGAATGCGGTGACAGGTGTGGGCGAACCTTCATAAACATCCGGTGTCCACATGTGAAACGGCACAGCGGATACTTTGAACGCAAGGCCGGAGATCAGGAACACGATACCGAACAGCAAGCCAAGCGAGGTTTCGCCGGATTGTGCCGTGGTGATAATGCCCGAGAACAACGTGGTGCCCGCGTAGCCGTAGACCAGAGATGCGCCATACAGCAGGATGCCGGAGGAAAGCGCGCCAAGTACGAAATACTTCAGGCCCGCTTCGGTGGAGCGTACGGAGTCGCGGCGCAGCGAGGCAACGACATAAAGAGCGAGCGATTGCAGCTCCAACCCCATATAAAGCGCCATCAGATCGCCCGCAGAAACCATCATCATCATGCCAACAGCCGACAGGGCCACCAGCATCGGATATTCAAACCGCAGCAAACCGCGTATTTTCATGTAGTTTTCGGACATGATCAACACAGCAGCCGCCGACAACAGGATCGTGACCTTGGCAAAACGCGCGAAACCATCCTCGACGAACATGCCGTTGAACGCCACCCGCGTCCCCTCGCCCGTCATGCCGATCCATGCAGCCAGCGCGACAAATACTGCCGCTGTAGCCCAGACCAGCATCCCGCCGATTTTATCCTTGGTGGTGTAAACAGCAGCCATCAATCCAGCGAGCGCAAAGGCGGCCAGCAGGATTTCGGGCAGGATGACGTTCAGGTCAGCGGCAATCATCGTGAATTTCCTTAGTTCGCGGCTTGTGCGGTTTGCATGGCAGTTGCTGCCGCATCCACCGCGCTTGCATAATTATCAACCAGCGCCGAAACGGACGGCCCGATCATGTCAAGGACCAGCGCGGGATAGACACCCAACAGCAATGTCATCACGATTAGTGGTGCCATGATCCATTTTTCGCGGGCGGTCATGTCTTTGATACCCTTGAGGCTTTCCTTGATCAGCTCACCCATCACCACACGGCGATAGAGCCAAAGTGCATAGGCCGCTGACAGGATCACACCTGTTGTCGCAACCGCAGCGACCCATGTGTTGACTTGGAACACAGCGATCAATGTCAGGAATTCACCAACAAACCCGGACGTGCCCGGCAGGCCGACATTTGCCATCGTGAACAGCATGAAGATCATCGCATAAACCGGCATCCGGTTCACCAGACCACCATAAGCGTCAATCTCGCGGGTGTGCATACGGTCATAGATCACGCCAACGGCGAGGAAGAGTGCGCCTGAGATGAAGCCGTGGCTGATCATCTGGAAAATCGCACCATCAATGCCCTGCTGGTTCGCCGCAAAAATGCCCATGGTTACAAAACCCATATGGGCGACAGAGGAATAGGCAATCAGCTTTTTCATGTCCTGCTGCACAAGGGCAACCAGTGAGGTGTAAACAATCGCAATCGCGGACATCCACAACACCAGCGGTGCCATAATGTCAGATCCGACAGGAAACATCGGCAAGGAAAAGCGCAAGAAGCCGTAACCGCCCATTTTCAACAGGATCGCCGCCAGCACCACGGAACCCGCGGTCGGGGCCTGAACGTGCGCATCTGGCAGCCATGTATGGACAGGCCACATCGGCATTTTCACCGCAAAGCTGGCAAAAAAGGCAAGGAACATCAGTGTTTGCATGCCGCCAACAATCTGGATGCCGAGGATGGAGAAACTTTCGGTGCCGAATTGATGGTTCAACAAGCTGACATCACAGCCGCCAATACAGGTCGTGCCCGCATCTGCAAACATCGCAACCATGGCGATCAGCATCAGGACCGACCCAAGGAATGTATAGAGGAAGAACTTGAAGCTGGCATAAATGCGGTTCGCTCCGCCCCAGATGCCGATGATCAGGAACATCGGGATCAGACCTGCCTCAAAGAACAGATAGAACAGGATCAAATCCAGCGCCATGAACACGCCAAGCATCAGCGTTTCCAACAGCAGGAAGGCAATCATGTATTCCTTGACCCGCTTGTCGACATTCCAGCTGGCCGCAATCACCAGCGGCATCATAAAGGTCGTCAGCATAACAAACAGGATCGAAATACCATCAACGCCAAGACGGTACTTCAGGCCCAAGAGCCATTCGGCCTCGGTCACGAACTGGAACCCCGTATCCTGCGGATCAAACTCGAACATCACAAACAACGAGATCACAAAAGTCGCTGTGGTGGTGATCAGCGCCAGCCATTTGGCATTGCGGTGCGCCGCAGCATCGTCTCCGCGCAGGAAAACCGCAAGGATCACCGCTGCAACAGCAGGCAGAAACGTGATAATGGAAAGCAGATGGGTGTCCATTATTTTGACCCTCCGGTCATCGTCATCCATGTCACCAGCACCGCGATGCCGATCACCATGGCGAAGGCATAGGTGAAGATATAACCAGACTGCGCCTTACCGGCGAGCCGCGTGAAGAAAGGGACGATGCCCATGGCAATTCCGTTAAGCGTGCCGTCGATGACATTGCCATCGCCGCGTTTCCACAGGAAACGGCCGATTGCCTTGGCCGGACGGACAAAGATCACATCGTAAATCTCGTCAAAGTACCATTTGTTCAGCAGGAACTTGTAGAGCGGCTCCTGATCCTCGGCCAGTTTCTTGGGCAGGCTCGGGTTCCAGATGTAAAACCACATTGCCATGACAAAACCGAACAACATCGCGACGAACGGCGCAACTTTGACCCACTTGGGGGCACCGTGAGCGTCTTCAAGCACGGTGTTGTCCGCCCCAAAGTACAATGCCCCCTCGCCCGGCTGACCGCCAAAGGCTGCATGATGCGCTTCGCCGTGACTGTCGTCGCCCGCCGCGCCGTTACCGTCTTCTGCGCCATCTGCGTGGGCCTCACCTGCCTCTGACATTTCGGCCAGCGGGATATCATAGAACGCTGCGACATACTTGTGATCGCCAAAGAACGGTTTGAACCAGATCATCCCGGCAAAGATCGCACCCAGCGCCAAGACACCCAACGGCACCAGCATCACCGTAGGCGATTCATGTGCATGTTCATGCGTGTGCTTGTCGCCGCGCGGCTTGCCATAGAAGGTCATAAACATCAAACGCCAGCTGTAGAAAGAGGTCATCGCCGCAGCAACCACCAGCATCCAAAAGCCGTACATGGAGCCACCGGCCCAAGCGCTTTCAATGATCGCGTCTTTGGACAGGAAGCCGGCAAAACCGTAATGGGTCAGCGGAATGCCAACACCGGTGATTGCCAACGTACCGATCATCATGGCCCAAAACGTGTAAGGGATTTTCTTGCGCAGACCGCCGTAGTTGCGCATGTCCTGCTCGTGGTGCATCGCGTGGATGACCGACCCTGCGCCAAGGAACAACATTGCCTTGAAGAACGCGTGGGTGAACAGGTGGAACATCGCGGCTGAATACATGCCGACACCGGCGGCAACGAACATATAGCCCAGCTGGGAACAGGTGGAGTACGCAATCACGCGCTTGATGTCGTTCTGTACCAAACCCACAGTGGCCGCAAAAAACGCGGTCGTGGCACCGATGAAGGTCACAAACATCATCGCTTCTGGCGCGAATTCCATGATGGGTGACATACGGCAAACAAGGAAAACACCCGCCGTTACCATGGTCGCAGCATGGATCAGCGCAGACACAGGTGTCGGGCCTTCCATCGCATCCGGCAACCATGTGTGCAGGAACAATTGCGCTGATTTACCCATGGCACCTACAAACAGCAGGAAGGCAATCAAGTTGGCCGCGTTCCAGTCTGTCCAAAGGAAAGATATGGTCTGGTTCGCCAGATCTGGAGCGGCTGCAAAGATATCGTCAAAACGGATGCTGTCCGTCATCAGGTACAGCGCCATAATGCCCAAAGCGAAACCGAAATCGCCCACCCTGTTCACTACAAAAGCTTTGATCGCCGCGGCATTTGCGCTTGGTTTCTTGTAGTAGAAACCGATCAACAAGTAGGAGGCAACGCCAACACCTTCCCAACCAAAGAACATCTGCACAAGGTTGTCAGACGTGACCAACATCAACATCGCAAAGGTAAAGAACGACAAATATGCAAAGAAACGGGCGCGATAGTTCTCGCCCTCGCCGCTGAAATTGTCGTCATGCGCCATGTAGCCAAAGGAGTAGAGGTGCACGAGCGCGGACACCGTTGTCACAACAATCAACATGATCGCGGTCATACGGTCCAAACGAATGGACCAATCAGTGCTCAGCGTACCGGATTCAATAAAACGCAGGATCTGGATATGCTCTGTTGGCCCCTCAAAGCTGAAGAACACAACCCAGGACAGGGCAGCGGCCAGAAACAACAGGCCTGTGGTGATCCACTGCGCGGCCGCTTCACCGATGATTTTCCAGCCAAAACCGGCAATAAGGGCCCCGATCAGGGGGGCAAAAAGGATTGTGGTTTCCATGTGCCTTAGCCCTTCATCACGTTGACGTCTTCAACCGCGATCGAGCCACGGTTGCGGAAGAAACAGACCAGAATGGCCAAACCAATCGCGGCCTCGGCCGCAGCAACCGTCAGCACAAACAGAGTAAACACCTGCCCTGCGAGATCACCATGCCCTACCACGCTTGAGGAGAAAGCCACGAAGTTGATGTTCACCGCGAGCAGCATCAATTCGATGCTCATCAGGATGATGATCACGTTCTTGCGGTTCAGGAATAGCCCGAAGATGCCAATGACAAACAGCGTTGCCGCCACTGTCAAGTAATGTTCAAGTCCGATCATCGTTCACTGTCTTTCCGTCATTAGTCGTTTTCTTTGAAAGAAAACGGTCGGAAACTTTGAAAGTTTCCGCCATCATCACAAACCCTGCCCCGGTTTCACATCGATCAGGTCCATCGCCTTGGCCGGATCACGCATCATCTGGGCCACCACGTTCTGACGCTTCAAATCGACACGGTGACGTAGTGTCAGCACGATCGCCCCAATCATTGCCACCAGCAGAATCAGACCCGCCAACTGGAACAACAGGAAATAATCATCATACAACACCAGCCCGAGGGCCGCGGTGTTCTGCACATCCCCCGAGATTGCTTGCGTGCGCAAACCCTCGGCTGCCGCATTGGTTTCCCAAGCGCCAAAAGCCATCACAAACTGCATCAGGATCACAAGGCCGATCAGCAGCGCAAGTGGCATGTACTTCGCCATCTCGGCCTTCAACTCGGCAAAATCGACGTCGAGCATCATCACCACAAACAGGAACAGAACCGCCACCGCACCGACATAAACAATAATCAGCAACATCGCGACAAACTCAGCACCCAGCAGCACAAACAGACCCGCCGAGGACAGGAAAGACAGGATAAGCCACAGCACGGAATGCACCGGATTGCGGCTGATCACCGTGAAAAGCCCGCCCGCAATCACGCTGATCGCGAACAAATAGAAAGCAAATACCATCATGCTCCGGTGCCCTTCTCTTCGTCTTCTATGTCCGCCATGGCGGCGTCGGCCAATTCCATCGCACGTGTCATTGCAGGAAGCCCCGCAAACACCGACATCTGCGCGATGGTTTCTTTCACATGCTGTTTGGTGGCTCCCGCCTCAAGCGCGTGACGCACGGTCTGGCGTACCGCCATGTCGTTTTGTGCGCCCTGCATGGTCAAACCAGCAAGCGTCAGCAAGAGCCGCGTGCGCGCGTCCAGACCATCCTTGTTGACACCATTGCCAAACATCATTTCCATCATGTCTTTTGGCATTGTGCCCATCATCGCCTCGAACACCTTGGGCGAAAACGCATCCATCGACGGAAACGACTTTGTCATCTCCTGCGCTTGTTTCATCATCGCTTCAAAGGGGTTTACGGGATCGGTCATCGGTATGGTGCATCCATCTCAAGGTTGCGTGCAATCTCTGCTTCCCAGCGGTCGCCGTTTTCCAGAAGCTTGTTCTTGTCGTAGTAAAGCTCTTCACGGGTCTCCGTCGAGAATTCGAAGTTCGGCCCCTCGACAATGGCATCCACCGGACAGGCTTCCTGACAGAAACCGCAGTAAATGCATTTGGTCATGTCGATGTCATAGCGCGTTGTGCGGCGCGAACCATCTTCGCGCGGTTCCGCATCAATTGTAATTGCCTGCGCGGGGCAGACGGCCTCGCACAATTTGCAGGCAATGCAACGCTCTTCCCCGTTTGCATAGCGGCGCAACGCGTGTTCGCCGCGAAAACGCGGTGACAACGGCCCCTTCTCATGCGGGTAGTTGATGGTGGCTTTGGGCGCGAACATATATTTCAGACCAAGGGCAAATCCCTTAACGAAGTCCTGCAAGAGCCAGTACTTGGCGTGCCGTGCGTAATCAATCTGTGTCATATCACCCTCACATCGGCCAACGGGCATAGATGCCCCAGAACCATTCGAACTTGGCCGCGAAGGCCACAAAGACCACCCAGAACAAGGAGAACGGCAGGAATACTTTCCACCCCAGACGCATCAACTGATCGTAGCGGTAACGCGGCGTGATCGCCTTGACCATCGAGAAGCAGAAGAAGACGAACAGCATCTTGATGAACATCCAGAAGAAACCATCCGGCAAGAACGGTACCGGTGACAACCAGCCGCCAAAGAACAGCAGCGACACCAGTGCGCACATCAGCACCACAGCGACCAGCTCACCGATCATGAACAACAGGAACGGCGTGGATGAATATTCAACCTGATAGCCAGCAACCAGTTCTGATTCCGCTTCGGGAAGGTCGAACGGCGGGCGGTTGGTTTCGGCCAAGGCACTGATAAAGAACAGGATCAGCATCGGGAAATGCGGCAGGAAATACCAGTGCAGGATGCCCCAATCGCCCGATTGTGCATGCACAATGCCGGTAAAGTTCATCGAACCAGTAGAAATAATCACACCGATGATGATCAGACCAATGGACACCTCATAAGAGATCATCTGCGCGGCAGAGCGCAGGGAGCCGAGGAATGGATATTTGGAGTTGGACGCCCAACCGCCCATGATCACGCCGTAAACCTCAAGCGAGGATATCGCGAAGACATAGAGGATCGCCACGTTGATGTCCGACAGCACCCAGCCTTCGTTGAACGGGATCACCGCCCAGGCAATCAGCGCCATCACCAGCGAAATCATCGGGGCCAACAGGAACACCGCACGGTCTGCACCGGCGGGAATCACCACCTCTTTGACGACATATTTCAGAAGGTCCGCAAAAGACTGCAACAGACCAAAGACGCCAACCACGTTTGGCCCGCGCCGCATCTGCACGGCAGCCCAGATCTTGCGGTCGGCATACATCAGAAAGGCCAGACACAACAGCAAGGGCAGCATGATCAGCAGAACCTGTCCAGTGATCAAGAGACCGATGCCGAGACCGGTTTGTGTAAAGAATTCAACCATTGTCCCTCATACCCTCGGTATGCCCTTTTCGACGCAGTTAGCTACGACGACTTCGGCGTCTATTGTCTTTATGCCGCGTGGCAAGCTCGGCGAGATTGTGTAAACAGCATCTCCCCGCCAAATGCCACCCTCTTGAGCCACATTTGTGCGTACATGTCTTGCGAATCCGTAGCCCCGAATGAGCGTATATTGCGCGGCTGCACATTCGGCGTAATCCGCCACGTCCTGCCCGCTTTGGGCTTTGGTCATGGCTACGTTGAATTGTACCAGATCACCGTCCAGCAGCTTTGTCTCTATCCCTTTGTATTCAGGGATAAAATCAGACGCGACAGGAACGGCCGGATCACAGGCGGCCAGTGCCAATGTGGCAAGGGCCATCACCGCTCTCACTCCGCCGCCAACGGTTTTGACTTGCGCGCAGCGGCATTGGCAGAAAGTTCCGCCATCAACTCACTTGCACGGGCAATCGGATTGGACAGATAGAAATCCGTAACCGCCGCACCAAAAGGTGAATTGCCAAGCTTGCCCCGCGCAAGAGGCTGCCATTCGTTTTCTGCAACCACGTCGATGTCACCCAGATGCGGCACCTCTTTGACCAGTGCCTTGCGCAATGCAGCAAGTGAGTCGAACGGCAACGTGGCCCCTAATTCCGCAGACAAGGCCCGCAGGATCGCCCAGTTTTCCTTGGCCTGACCGGGCGCAAAGCTGGCACGCGCTGCCAGTTGCGGACGCCCTTCGGTGTTCACAAACAGACCACCTTCTTCGGTATAGGCAGCACCCGGCAGGATAATGTCAGCGCGATGCGCACCACGATCCCCATGCGAACCCTGATAGATCACAAACGGACCCGCCGGAATGTCACCCTCATCTGCGCCAAGGTTATAAATCACATCCGCCGCCAGAACATCCGTGATCCCGTTATCACTGGTCGCACCGATATCCATCGCACCCACACGGCCCGCTGCCGTGTGCAGCACCAACAACTTGCTGTCTGTCTTTTCTGCCAGTTCCATCGCAGCGGCCAGTACCGCAGCGCCGTCCTCGCGGCAAAGCGCCGCCTGACCGACGATAATAACGGAAGGCACTTCAAGTACTTCCTTGAAAGTCTTGCCCAAAGTCTGTTCCAGCGCCGCCGGATCATCCCCCATGTGCGCATATTCATACGTCAGATCAACCGCTTGCCCGATTAAACCGATGTTCGCGCCCTGCGTCCACGCCTTGCGGATACGGGCGTTCAGCACAGGTGCTTCAATGGCCGGATTGGTGCCAATCAGCTGGATCATTCTGGCGGAATCAATATCCTCGATTGTCGCCGTGCCAACATAGCCCGAACGGTTGCCCGCAGGCAGCTTTGCCCCGTCCGTGCGACATTCAACCGAACCGCCCCGCCCTTCGATCATCATCTTCAGCGCATAAGCCGCTTCAACCGGTGCCAGATCACCAACCAGACCGCCAACTTTCTTGCCTTTCATCGCCGCTGCAACCGCTGCCAGCGCTTCGGGCCATTCCGCTTTGCGCAATTTGCCGTTCTCGCGGATGTACGGCGTGTCGAGCCGCTGACGACGCAGACCGTCCCAAACGAAACGCGTCTTGTCGGAAATCCATTCCTCATTCACACCATCATGGTTGCGTGGCAGGAATCGCATCACTTCGCGCCCTTTGGTATCGACACGGATGTTGGACCCAAGCGCGTCCATCACGTCAATCGACTCAGTCTTGGTCAATTCCCAAGGACGTGCCGTAAACGCATAAGGCTTGCTAACAAGCGCACCAACCGGACACAAATCGATGATGTTGCCCTGCAGGTTCGAATCAAGCGTCTGGCCCAAATAGGATGTAATCTCGGCATCTTCACCGCGCCCCGTCTGGCCCATCATGTGGATGCCCGCGACTTCGGTGGTGAAACGCACGCAGCGTGTACAGGAAATACAGCGGGTCATATGGGTCTCGACCAGTGGCCCCAGATCCAGATCTTCCGTCGCGCGCTTGGGCTCACGGTAGCGGCTGAAATCGACGCCGTACGCCATTGCCTGATCTTGCAAGTCGCATTCGCCGCCCTGATCGCAGATCGGGCAATCCAGCGGGTGGTTGATCAACAGGAATTCCATGACCCCTTCACGGGCCTTTTTCACCATCGGGCTGTTTGTTTTCACAACCGGAGGCTGCCCTTCAGGACCGGGGCGCAAATCGCGCACCTGCATCGCGCAAGACGCGGCAGGCTTTGGCGGACCGCCCACAACCTCTACCAGACACATCCGGCAGTTGCCCGCAATCGACAGGCGTTCATGGTAACAGAAGCGCGGGATTTCGACACCCGCCTGCTCACAAGCCTGAATGAGCGTCATCGCTCCCTCAGTCTCAACTTCTTTACCGTCGATGATGATCTTGCGCAGGTCGCTCATAGGTTCACTTTGCTCTCAGGAGCGAACCGATCCGGCTCGCTTTTTGAATCTCTTGCAGTCCAAAGGCACAATAGCTTTGTGGATCGGAAGTATCGACCCCTTGAGCCCGGAAAAATGCGCGGGCCTTGGCCTTCAAACGGTTCTTTTCGATGTCACTGTCGGTATAGGCTTCGATCTCGGCATCCGAGTAGCCCATTTCATGTGCTTTTTTTTCCAACTTGCGCACATATCCAATCGCTTTGAACAAGCGCGCGTGAATCGTCGGGCAATTTTTTCTGACAATATCCGCAATACCCAAATCAAATAGGGCATCATCAATCGCGGCAACTTCACGCAAAGGCGGCTTGGCCATCACGGGCACGGCCATCATACTTGTGGCCAAACTAGCTGCGATCAGAATTCTCATATCTCTTGCCCTCATGTGGTTTGCGGCACTTTGCCTTTGTCCCACATGGGTTACGGTCCCTTTGTTATGCAATAACAGCCGACAGGACTGCCTTGCTCAACCGCCTTATTGCCCATTTCAAAGCTGAGGGCAAACCCCCTGAAACACCAGAGTATTGTCTACAATCTGCAACTGTTCAGGTGGTGTATCTGGTCCAATAGCCCAATCGATATCGGAGTTTCCGTAGGTTTCTACACAATAGGATGTGCCCGCATGACGCCCCGCTTCGCGCGCACCATCCAGAGAACGTGCCACATCGCGGATGCGCACCGTAAACACATCCCGCTGGCCATCCACTTTGGCGACCTTGGTGCGGAAATACTGCCCGTCAAAGCGCAGCTGGTTTTTCTGATCGGTACAACCCGGCACCAGCCCCACAGCCAGAACAATTGCCACAGATATCGTCTTCATTTCTGAACCCTCGAATGTGTCGGCCGCTGAACCGCCGCCTTGTCGATGACCACGATGGAATCGTGAATATGGATGCCGTTGAACGCCTGCCCCAACTCCGGCAAAGCCAGCTTCTTTTTCCCGTGATACCAGCTGTGCATGTCATCTACCATATGCCGGACCGTGTTAAAGAAATTCGTCTTGGCCTCGAACCCGCCGCCAAAGCGCGGGTAATAGGCCGTATGCAGATCTTCGATCATATAGGTGCCGCCTTCGGTCAGCAGCGGAAACAGCACGCGCAGCGATTTTTCGATATGCGGCATCCGGTGGCTGCCATCGTCCAGCACCACATCAACACCGCCCATTTCTTTGACAACCCCGGCCAGAAAGGCCGGATCATCCTGTGATCCAATCCGCACCATACCCGATTGCCCATCGTATTGTGCACAATCAGGGTTGATGTCGATGCCGCACAGCACAGCATCTTCCCCCAGATAGCGCCGCCACATCTGCAAGGAACCGCCGTTGTTCACGCCAATCTCGAGGAATTTCACCGGCGTTCCGCGATACCGGGCGAAGTAACGGTCATAAATCGGCAGATAATGATGCCACTTGTGTACCTTTACGCCTTCGTTATCTGCATAAAGGTCCAGCAGATCCCCTTCAAAACCATAGCGTTCGCGAATGTCTGCGGCGACATCCCCGTCTTCGGGAAATCTGAACTTTTTCATGGATATCTCCTGCTCTGGTCGTGATGGATCGCGCGGGGTTATCCCCTTATTGTTTCCATATTTGCGATAATCGCCCGTCAGGCAACCTTTGTATCGCGACACCCGTGCGTATGGTGCATTGTCGCCGCACGCAGATGCGTCCAGCCAAAGGCATGATCACTGTCGCCGTGGGTTTTCAAATGTTCCAGCCTTGCCAGTGCTTCGTCCAATGTGGGCTGATGCCCCTCCGGCACCCACCACATGACAAAATGCATCTCTCCCAAGACCTCGAACCATTCTGTACGGCGCTCATAAAACTGTTTATGAATGGTGCCCCAGACATAAGTCTCCAGCGTCTTCACATTTTCCCAGACACTCAAATTCGGGATGAACAGCGGATCACCGTCAATCGCAGTTTCGGTATTGCCGCCCCCCGCCGCACCTTCCATCATCCAGACAAAACCCGGCATCCGTTTGGCCAATCCATTCAGCTTGTCCAGATTGCCCATGAAATCCGCAACGCGTGGGTCATCGGTGGGGGCTACGAGCCGCCCCACATTCAGCTCTGCTAAATGCATGCCATTCATCGCCGCTTCCTTTCACGTAACGGGGCAACCCCGTCCAACGCCTTGCGCAGAAACGCGATTGTCAGATTGCCACCGATAAACACCAGCCCGAGCACAGCCGCATAGGCCCAGATCGGCACAATACCATAGGTGATTGCCTGATGTGTCGCCCAGATGGGCACCGCAAATACGCCAAAGGATAGCACCGCCGCCAGAAGGCTCAGTAACCCATCCCAGATGTTCCTGAAAAATCCCATATCCCTATCCGCAAGCCTTGGTGCGCCAAAGCTGCGCCTCTTTGATGTGATCCCAGCCAAAGGCATGATTGCTTGACCCGTTTGCCTCCAGATGCCGAAACCGCGCCATTGCTTCTTTCATGTCCGGCTTATGCCCGATCGGCACCCACCACATCGCAAAACGCAGAACCGCGCCCATGTCATACCATTCTGCCTTGCGGTCATAAAACCGCTTGTGCACGGTGTTCCAGACAAAATGTTCCAGCGTTTCAACGCTTTCCCAAACGCTCAGCGTGCTGGCCATACGCGGGTTCGCCCCCATGTTGCCATCCTCGCTGGTCTGTTCAAAATGCATGTCTTCTTCGGGCAACATCCACACGAAACCGGGGCTGCGCACCGCGGCCCCGTTCACCAGATCAAGGCCATCCACAAAATCCTGTACGCGCGGATCATCCCAATCGTACTTCAGGATTCCAAGGTTCAACTCCGCCAGATGATGCCCCGCAGGCTGTTTCACCCGAAGATTGCCGCCCGCGCAGCCATCAACGCAAGTATGATCATGCAAAGCCAACCGATCATAAAACAGATCGAACGCGCCGCCTGATTTTCGGTGCGGATGTGAACATAGGCCATTGCGATGCGTGACACTATAAAGACCGAGGCCAGCAGGTTCACCATGAAGGGCGCGGCCCCCGCTAGTATTGCGGCCAGCGTGGCAGCGATAAAGGGACCGGAAACTTCAACCGCATTGGCAAACGCACGTTCGCGCCGGTACACCGGATTTGCATAATCACGCCTGGGTTTGCCACAGGCACAACGGTCTTCATCTGTGCGTCCGATGGTGGACAGGCCCGCCAGAACAACGGACATAAGCGCCCAAATTGCAAGTGCGGCTATGGCGTGGCTATAGGCGGTAAACGTTTCCATTATTCTGCCGCGACAGCAGAGACACGCCCCGTGCGCTTGTGTTTGATCCGGTCCTCGATCTCGTCGCGGAAGTGGCGGATCAATCCTTGGATTGGCCACGCGGCCGCATCACCCAGCGCACAAATCGTGTGCCCCTCAACCTGCTTGGTCACGTCCAGCAGCATGTCGATTTCTTCCGGCTCCGCATCACCCGTGACCAGACGATCCATCACCCGCATCATCCAGCCGGTACCTTCGCGACACGGCGTACACTGACCGCAGGACTCGTGCTTGTAAAATTTTGCCAGACGCCAGATCGCTTTGATCACATCGGTCGAATTGTCCATCACAATCACCGCCGCTGTGCCCAGACCCGAGCGTTGCTCGCGCAGGTAATCAAAGTCCATGATCGCGTCTTTCATCTGCGCGCCGGGGATCATCGGCACGGAAGAGCCACCGGGAATCACCGCCTTAAGGTTATCCCAACCGCCACGGATACCGCCGCAATGAGTTTCGATCAGTTCTTCAAACGAAATCGACATTGCCTCCTCAACAACACAAGGATTGTTGACGTGACCGCTGATCGCAAACAGCTTGGTGCCCGCGTTGTTCGGACGGCCAAAGCCTGCGAACCACTCAGGGCCGCGCCGCAGGATCGTCGGCACAACGGCAATCGATTCCACATTGTTCACAGTGGTTGGACAGCCATAAAGACCCGCGCCCGCAGGGAATGGCGGCTTCATGCGCGGCATGCCCTTTTTCCCCTCAAGGCTTTCAAGCAGCGCCGTTTCCTCGCCGCAGATATAGGCACCCGCCCCATGCGCGAGGTAGATATCGAAATCCCAACCGGATTTGCAGGCGTTCTTGCCCACAAGGCCCGCGTCATAAGCTTCGTCAATTGCAGCCTGAAGCGCCTCGCGCTCGCGAATGTATTCGCCACGAATGTAGATATAGCAGGCATGCGCGTTCATAGCGAAAGACGCAATCAGACAGCCTTCGATCAACGTATGCGGATCGTGACGCATGATCTCGCGGTCCTTGCATGTACCCGGCTCGGATTCATCCGCATTCACCACCAGATAGCTGGGACGACCATCGCTTTCCTTGGGCATAAACGACCACTTGAGGCCCGTAGGGAAACCCGCGCCGCCGCGCCCGCGCAGACCCGAGGCTTTCATCTGGTCCACAATCCAGTCGCGACCTTTCTTGATGATGCCAGCCGTGCCATCCCAATGGCCGCGCTGCTGCGCACCCTTTAGCGTGCGGTCATGCATGCCGTAGATGTTGGTAAAAATGCGGTCCTGATCTGCAAGCATTGCTGCGTCCTATTCTACTCTTTTCAGCCCGTTCAGACTGATTAATCCCGTTTATCTGCCTGGCGCGCCTGCCACATCTGCCAGATCACCACCATCGCCCAAATCAACGCCGCCAATGCAGCAAAATCGAACAACAACGCGTATCGCCCCGGCAATCCCAATTGCGGTCCTGCGAGGTTCGCTATCATCCAGAGCACCATAGTAATCGCAATCACCAGACCAACCGTCTGGCCTTTTTTCGCGAGTGCTTTGTCTTCCTGCTCCCCCACGTGGGCCCCTTACTTCTTCTTGCGCTTCGAGAACTCGGTCTCGCCGCCTTTGGCCAGTATTTTGGCCTGACTCATCCAGTCATCCCGCTCGATGCGCCCCTTGAAACGCAGCCGGTCGTCGACCCATGCTATCTCTTTTTTGCGCCAACCTGCGACCTGCTCGAACCGGTAAATACCCAAATCGTTCAGGGTCTGCTCCAACTTCGGACCAACACCGCTGATCAACTTGAGGTCATCACCACCGTCCGCAGGCGGCGTGGTATATAGCTCGGGCTGGCCATCTGCCGCAACAGGCGCGCGCTTGGCCTTGGTCGCGCCGCTCGTGGCAGCCGCTTTCTTGGCCACTTCTTTCTTCGCATTTGCATCATCCGAAGTGGTCTTCTTCGCAGCCGTCTTTTTCGCCTCCGGTTTCTGCGCAGTCGCGGCAGTCCCGCTAGTTTCCGCCTTGTCCTCATCGGCGGCATTTTCAGCAGGCTTGGATTGTGACACATCGGATGCCATCAACGGGGCCGCCGTGCCTGTCGCGGCCGCAGCACTTGTTGCTGGGGCTGTCGACGCCGCTGGCGCAGCATCCGTTGATCCCGAACTGCCTGCGCGCTCCACTGTACTGCCTTCGCGCTGTTCTGTTTCCGCAGCAGCCTGTTTTGCATAGCGTTGTGCGGGTTTCTCATCCGACGCAAGATCCGCCGCAGCCGTCTGGCCGCGACAAATAAACAGACTAAGGATCAATCCCAGAACAACACCAATCAAACCGCCGGTAAAGATAGCCTGAAGGATGCCAAAATCCGCCATGAGATAGAGCAGGATCATGGACACAAATCCGACAAAAGCCGCCGCAGCCCAGCAGACTACTTTGCATTCGGCGCTGTTCTTATTCTCTGACATCGTGTCCTACTTTCCCGTTACCAAAGGCGCGCGTTCAGGCGTCGCCGTCGTAGCGCCCGTCCGTTCGGGCCTTGGCGGAAAAGGCCGTTTCTTCGCCTGCCGCCAGTTTTTTCGCCTGTTCCACCCACGTGTCGCGGCTGACGCGGCCCTTGAACCCTTTCAGGTTCTGATCCGCCCAAGCCACTTCGGACGCACCCCATTTTGAAATCTGGTCAAAATGAAAGATGCCCATTCCATGTAGCATGTTTTCCAGCTTGGGACCGACACCCTTGATCATTTTCAGATCATCCGGACCCGATTTGCGGGGAGCCTTCATGGTCTTGGGCTTTTTGCCCGCGCTGGCAGAGGCATCACTTGCAACCGCGCCTGCCGGATCAGCCTTGGACGGTGGTTTGGCCTTGGAAGAGGCAACAGCCTCCTGCTTGGTCACACCGGTTTTATCCGCTGGCTTGCCTTTTGCAGGCTTTGGCGCAGAAGCTTTTACCGCCGATTTCTGCGCTGCAGGTTTGCTGGCCGAATTTGCTGCCTTTCCCTGCCAAGGCATCAACAATGGCACCTCTGTTCCGTCGATCCGCTTGATCGTATCCCCGATATCCACGGCCAGTTGCACGCTTGCATTGTACTGCGTCTTGCCGCTGTCATATTCTTTGAGGCTTGTCAGACCTGACGCAGGCTCGGCCGCAAAACGACCGATCTGGGAACCCGGCGTCGGAACCTTACCCGCCGCAAGATCGTCCAGCAGTTGCACCAGCTTGTCAGCTGTCAGGTCTTCGTAATAGTCCTTGCCGATCTGTGCCATAGGCGCGTTCGCACAGGCTCCCAGACATTCGACTTCCTCCCAGGAAAATTTGCCATCCGCTGACAATTCATGCGGGTTTTTTGCAATCTTTTCCTGACAGATCGACACCAGATCCTCGGCCCCGCAAATCATGCAGGACGTGGTGCCGCAAATCTGGATATGCGCAACAGAACCAACGGGTTGCAACTGGAACATGAAGTAGAATGTCGCGACCTCAAGCCCACGGATATAAGCCATGCCCAGCATTTCAGACACATGTTCAATCGCCGGACGGGTCAGCCAGCCTTCCTGCTCTTGTGCGCGCCACAACAACGGAATGATGGCAGAGGCCTGACGCCCCTCGGGGTACTTGGTGATCTGCCCTTCAGCCCACGCCTGATTGGCGGGCGTAAAGGCGAAACTTTCAGGCTGGTCGTGGTGTAGTCTACGCAACATATTCTGGTTCCTCGCGCCCTAGGTTTTGCACGCAGGCGGCAAAAGCAAAAGCGTTTCATCATCATCGGCAAAGGCGGCAATGCCTTCATCTATCATCTTGCCAAAAAACTCTAAGGCAGTTTCCGCATCAATTCCCAACACGGGAAGTATTTCGCTCGCAAAAGCCGGTGTCATCTCACATCCGTTGCTTTTCATCGCTTCAATCAACTCGGGACGCTTTTTATGTGCTGCATGTGCCACTGCCTGCGTTGCAAGCTGGCTGGCCAACACCGCTCCCACACCGACAACAAGCAGCCCTCTCACCGGTCAATTTCTCCGAACACAACGTCCATCGTACCAATAATCGCAGCAACATCAGCCAGTTGATGACCTTTGCTCATGTGATCCATAGCCTGCAAATGCAAGAAACCGGGGGCGCGAATTTTGCAACGGTAGGGTTTGTTCGATCCGTCAGCCACCAGATACACACCAAATTCCCCTTTCGGCGCTTCGACGGCACAATAGACTTCACCTTCAGGCACATGGAAGCCTTCGGTGTAAAGCTTGAAATGGTGGATCAGGCTTTCCATATCCGTCTTCATCGCAGTGCGCGAAGGAGGTGTGATCTTGCCACGGGCCAGAATATCACCCTGCCCGTCCGGTGCGCGCAACTTTTCGATCGCCTGCTGGATGATGTGCACCGACTGGCGCATCTCTTCCATGCGGCAAAGGTAACGATCATAGCAGTCGCCATTCTTGCCGACCGGCACCTGAAACTCGAATTCGTCATAACATTCATAAGGTTGCGCACGACGCAAATCCCAAGCCATGCCAGAACCACGCACCATCACGCCGGAAAAGCCAAAGTTCAGGATGTCTTCTTCTGTCACCACGCCAATATCGACGTTACGCTGTTTGAAGATGCGGTTTTCGGTCAGCAAACCATCAATGTCTGCCATGAAGCCGGTCATGAATTGCTTGGACCACGACTCGATGTCATCCAGCAAGGCGTCCGGCAGATCCTGATGCACACCGCCGGGACGGAAATACGCGGCGTGCAGACGCGCGCCACAAGCACGTTCGTAGAATACCATCAACTGCTCACGCTCTTCGAAGCCCCAAAGTGGCGGCGTCAGCGCGCCCACATCCAAGGCCTGTGTCGTCACGTTCAACAAGTGATTCAATACCCGCCCGATTTCGCAATACAGCACGCGGATCAGAGACGCACGGCGCGGCACAACAGTGCCTGTCAGTTTTTCAATCGCCAGACACCAAGCGTGTTCTTGGTTCATTGGCGCGACGTAATCCAGCCGGTCGAAATACGGCAGGTTTTGCAGATACGTCCGGCTTTCCATCAACTTTTCTGTGCCACGGTGCAGCAGGCCAATATGCGGATCGCAACGCTCTACAATCTCGCCGTCCAACTCAAGAACAAGGCGCAAAACACCATGTGCCGCAGGGTGTTGCGGGCCAAAGTTAATGTTGAAATTGCGGATTTTCTGCTCGCCCGTCTCAAAGTCGGTGGAGCCGTCATCATAGGTGTTTATGCGAATATCGCCGTCCATCATTTACGCCCCTTCAGCATCCGGTCCGAAGGCCGCTTCGCCTCATCCACCCGCACACGAACGGGCTGCTCTTGGCGCTGACCAAACAGCTTTGCCATCATCTCTTCCAGAAACGCAATCATCACAGTTTCTCCAACTCTTGCAGGCGCAAACCCATCCACCACAGCAAGGCAATTGTGCCAAACGGGACCAGACAGGCCGCAGCCCAATATTTGTTGATGCCAAAGAACGGCAGCAGTTTTAACATGGGGATCGCGGTCAATGCCGACAACACAAGCCACCAGAAACCGCCCATTACTTGGCCTCCGCTTTGTCGTCTCCGGGCAGGATGTACTCTGCTCCCTCCCAAGGCGACATAAAGTCGAACTGCCGGTATTCCTGAACCAGACTAACCGGTTCATAAACAACGCGCTTTTCAGCTTCGTCATAGCGTACTTCGGTGTAGCCCGTGGTCGGGAAATCCTTGCGCAGCGGATAGCCGCGGAAACCGTAGTCGGTCAGGATGCGGCGCAAATCCGGGTGGCCGGAAAACAAGATGCCAAACATGTCGAACACTTCACGCTCGAACCAGTTGGCGCTGGGATGCACATCAACCAGTGACGGCACCATATCCTTTTCACGCACAGCCACGCGCAGGCGGATACGGTGGTTCTGATACATGCTGAGAAAATGATACACGACATCAAACCGCTTGGCCCGTCCTGCATAATCCACTGCCGTAATATCAACCAGCGTAGAGAACCGGCAAGTCGCGTCCCCTTTCAGAAAATCGACCAGCCCCGCGATATTGGCGAGCGTGACATCCATGTTCAATTCGCCCTGGGTCACATCCCAGGCCAGCACACAATCGGGCCGCTTGGCCTCGATATAGGCCCCAAGTTCTTGCAGTGCTTCAGTCATCGAACAATCGTCCCCGTCCGGCGCATTTTCTTTTGCAGTTGCAGGATGCCATAGAGCAACGCCTCGGCCGTTGGCGGGCAGCCCGGCACATAGATGTCGACAGGCACAATCCGGTCACATCCACGCACAACACTGTAGGAATAGTGGTAATAGCCGCCACCATTGGCACAGGACCCCATAGAGATCACATAGCGCGGTTCCGGCATCTGGTCATAAACCTTGCGCAGCGCGGGGGCCATCTTGTTGGTCAGGGTTCCCGCCACGATCATCAGATCCGACTGGCGTGGGGAGGCGCGTGGCGCTGTCCCGAACCGCTCCAGATCATAGCGCGGCATGGAGGTATGCATCATCTCCACGGCACAACAGGCCAACCCGAAAGTCATCCAGTGCAATGAACCCGTGCGCGCCCAGTTGATCACATCCGCCGAAGACGTGACCAGAAAGCCCTTGTCCTGCAAGGCATCGTTGAACTGCGCCGCCTGAACGTCGCGATCCGGTCCGGCGGAGTAGCCGCCTGCGTCCGTTACTGCCATTCCAGCGCTCCTTTTTTCCACTCATACGCAAAGCCTGCGGTCAGCACGCCAAGGAACACCATCATCGACCAAAACGCAGTCATCGACAGATCCTGAAAAGCCACAGCCCATGGGAACAGGAAGGCGATTTCGAGGTCGAAAATAATGAATAGAATTGCGACCAGAAAGAAGCGCACGTCAAATTTCATCCGCGCATCGTCAAAAGCGTTGAAACCACACTCGTAAGCCGACACTTTTTCAGGGTCCGGATTTCGTACGGCAATCAGCACGGCAGCAATGATCAGGATCAGGCCGAAACCGACTGCAACAGCCAGAAAAACAAGGATAGGCAGGTATTCCCGCAGCATATCGTCCAAGGGAGGCTCCTTTAAGGCTGGGGCCTGCGCACGGTGGCACAGACGCTGGCAGAACATAGTCAGGTCTGGGTCTAAACCGATGACGCGGAAGGGTCAACGGGATGGGGTGTGGAAAGGTGTCACGGGGGGCGGCAACTTTTCAGACAGAAAAGGAGCGGATATCAGGTTTGAGCCCATTACTGACCGATGCTGCGCGCTGCAAAGATGTCCACTATTCTAGGCGGTAATGTCGATACGATCGGCTTCATCACAACGCCAGAGCCCAAAGTTCTACGCGTCCTTAATCGCGATCATTTCGATAGGTGAGATGCGTCCTGCAGCCAAATTTGCTACCATATTTGGGATTTTTTCTGCGGTGGTCTGCTGCATGAGCACATGTAAACCTAAGGGGGGTGGTCCCCCAGCGGCTCCGCTTGCCGCTTTCATTTTCTTGAAGAAATCCAGAGCAAAGTCGTGGCGATTGTTTTCGTCAGTCACGACAAACCCGTTGGCTTCGAGCGCCATTCGATAGTCTTTAGGCTCTGCGACCCAGCTTGTTTCAGAGGTTGTTGCCCAAGGAACAGGGTAAATTAGCTCTTCATCGTTGCCCCTCATGATATCGTAGATACCAAACTTTGCACCCGATTTCAGAACACGGGACACTTCAGAAATCAGTACATGCTTGTCTTCGATATTCATGCCGACATGCATCATGAATGCGCCGTCAAAACTTGCACCCGCAAAAGGAAGCGACAGTGCACTACCATGCTGAAGTTTAATGCTATCCGAGAGGCCGACCCAATCGCAGAGTTGCTGGCCAACAGCAACGTATTCACGTGTCAAATCAATCCCGGTGATCCTTGCTCCGTAAGTCTTCGCAGCGAAACGCGCCGAACCACCTAAGCCGCAGCCGATGTCGAGTATGGTTTGGGACGGAGATATCTTTAGCTGGTCCAGGAAATGAGCGCTCGCTGCCCGCCCACCAATATGAAATTCATCTACTGGGCCAAGATCCTCAACAGTGGCATTTTCAGGTTCAATACCCTGTTTTTTGAGGCCTGCCTCAATTGCGGTTAGCAGGTTTCCGTGGTGATAATGTGTGGAAATTTTCTTATCGTTGTTCATAACAACCAAATTTCCCCAGTTTGTGAATTAAGACCCTATCACGTTTCACTGAATCTCCTAAGCGGTCATTCCCGCAGCCGCAGTGAAAAGGCGCTTCGTACGCACACCGGACATCACTCTCACTTCACCCAGTTTGCCTTCCGCTTGTCAAAAAACGCCCCGATCCCCTCGGCGGCTTCCTCCGTTTCCCAACGCTCAGCCAAGGCCGCAATTGACATAGCCACGGCGGCTTCCGTTCCTGCTCCGCCCAGATCAATTGCCAACTTCTTCGCCGCCGCCACCGCACCGGGCGCGCAACTCAGGTACGGCACAACTTCGGCCTCAATCGCGGCGTCCAAATCTTCAACCTGCACAACCTTCGCCAGTAACCCCAGATCAACCGCCTCATCCGCGCCAAACAAACGCGCCGACATGAACACATGCCGCGCGCGCCCTTCGCCCATCCGCGCAATCACATATGGCCCGATGGTCGCCGGAATGATTCCCAGCCGCGTTTCGGTGAACCCCATTTTGAGGTTGTCGACCCCAATCGCCACATCGCACACACTCGCCATGCCAACACCACCGCCAAAGGCATTGCCCTGCACCCGCCCGATCAGCGGTTTCGGCAACCGGTTCAGCGCCCCCAGCATCGTCGCAAGTTTCCCCGCCTCAGCCGAGCGTGTGGCCGCATCCATATCACGCTGCGCGCGCATCCATTCCAGATCGCCGCCCGCGCAGAACGATTTGCCCGCGCCGGTCAGCACAACAACGCGCACCGCATGATCGGCACCCAGCTGCGCCGCCGCATCTGTCAAATCCGCCAGCATCTGCGCCGACATTGCGTTGTGTTTTTCCACGCGGTTCAAGGTTAGCGTTGCTACCCCACGTGTATCAGTTTCGATCGTTAGGGTCTCAAACATAGTTCACTCCTTTAGGCATGCCCGGCACATGGCCGTCTTGGCGTTGCCAGTCTTCCAAAATCCACACCATGCGGTCGAGAAACCACTGCTTGGGCAGTGCCGCGAGGATGACGCCGAAGACGACAAACGCCGGATCAAGCACCCAAAGCACCCAACCCAGAACAAGCGGTCCCGGCACTGAACCATAGCCCGGAATAATCGCCATCCTGCGGTGATGCGCGGGCAAAGCTTCGTTAAATTGCAGGAACAAACGCTCTCCCAACACGCCGCGCAACATCCATTTGTCAAACAGGACGCGCGGCGCAAAAACACGTGGATTGAACCATATCCAGATCAACACCAGCGCCACAGCGCCCCAAGCATAGCCGCCAATCCACACCCGGCCCCAAATCGCCAGCGCCCAGAGTGGCAGGATACTCAGTCGGGTCCAGCCGGACCACGGATTCGCATGGCGCAGCCATACCTCATCCGTCGTGCCCATCAGCCGGTCTGCCCGCAGTGCGATCTTCATGGATCAGCCCCGCATCGCCCGTGCCATATCTGCCGCTTCTTCCAGCACCGCCTGATCCAGTCCCGTAACATAGCCCAGCGCGGTAAGATGTTTGTTTACCGCTTCCGTGGCCACATTCCCCGCCGCACCGGGCGCATAAGGACAGCCGCCCAGGCCACCCACGGCGGCGTCAAACACTCGCACGCCCAAGGACAGCGACGCGTCAATGTTCGCCATCGCCCGCTCGGTTGTGTCATGGTAGTGACCCGCCAAGCGGCCCGCTGGCACCACATCACGCACCGCCAGCAACATCCGCGCAATGCTATCAGGCGTGCCTGCGCCAATCGTATCGCCCAGTGAAATCTCGTAACACCCCATGGCGAACAGCTTGTCCGCCACCTCGGCCACTGCTGCCGGGGCAACCGCGCCGTCATAGGGGCATTCGACAACACAGGAAACATATCCGCGCACCGGAATGTCACGGTGCCGCGCATCCTCGAGAATCGGTACAAACCGTTCCAGTGACTCGGCAATGCTGGCGTTGATGTTGTTCTGGCTGAACCCTTCCGAGGCCGATGCAAAAACAGCAATTTCGTCTACCCCTGCCGCCAGCGCATCCTCGTAACCGCGCATGTTCGGTGTCAGCGCCGCATAGCGGACCCCTTTGCCTCGCTTGATTCCTGCCAGTACATCTGCCGATCCGGCCATTTGGGGAATGCGTTTGGGCGAAACAAAGCTCGCACATTCGATCCGGCCAAACCCCGCCTCCGTAAGCTTGTCAACAAGCGCGATCTTTTCAGCCACCGGTATCTCGCGTTTTTCGTTTTGCAAACCGTCCCGCGGGCCTACCTCAAAAATCTCACATGGTCCCAAGCTCATCGTATATCCCTTTTGTAAATGTCAGCGCCCCTGTGTCACTCAACCGGCCAAGGCGCATAAAAGTCCTGGCTGTAAATCCCGTCCCCCTGCGGCAATGATTTCACGAATCCCTCCCGCTCCGTAATCCGTGCGTACCAGTCCGCCACAGAAGGATGGTTTTCCAGCGTCACAAAGAAGCGTGACATATAAACCGCCTGCCCGCACGAAATATCCGCAGCGCTGAAGCCGGAGGTCAGCAGATAGTCGCGGTTCTCGACCGGCGTGGACAATCGCGCCTCCAGCGCATCATAGCATTTCGCCACCCGCGCCGCTTCCAGCTTCATCACGATAGGGCTGCGCATATAATCTTCGCGCAGCGCCACATGTTGCTGGGTCAAGGCCGCAGTGTGCTGGCTGATTGTCTCTGCAAAATGCAGCCAAACCAGCCACGCCATCCGGTCCATACTCGCCACAGAACGCCCCATCCGGTCAGGGCTGAACCGCTCGCACAAGTACTGAGTAATCGCGCCGGTCTCGAACATCCGCTCGCCGTCGATCTCCAACGCAGGCACACGCCCCGCAGGCGACAGGCTGAGGTATTCCGGATCGCGCAACGTCCGGTCAAAGCTGTGCAACATAACACGAAAATCCACCTCAAGCTCGTGCAGCAACCAAAGCGTGCGCATCGAACGCGTCTGCGGACAATGATGCAGCGTGATCACGCTGCAACCTCCACTTCCGCCTCAAGCCGGACCAGCGCCGCGCCCGCCTCGACCTGATCGCCCGTCGCGGCCAAAACTTCGGCCACCACACCATCGCGCGCTGCCAGCAATGCATGCTCCATCTTCATCGCCTCCAACACAGCCAGACGGTCGCCTTGTTTCACAACCTGCCCGACCTGCGCTTCCATAGATCGCACCAACCCCGGCATTGGTGCCTCGATCAGATTGCCATCACCCTGCGCCCCCGCCGCACGGTCCAGCGGATCAATCACATCAAAGGCCATCCCGTATCCTTCGAACACCGTCACAACACCGTTGGCAACAACCACATCCGCCGCCAACTGACCGCCAACAACCCAGCGTCCACCACGTTTGACCGCCTCAACTTCTCTATCGCCAACAAACCAACGCTGCTGATCCGGTCCCATCACGCGTACCTTAACGACATGCTCTTCATCACCCCACCCCAAGATCACAGACCGCCGCAGCGCACGCCACAAGGTAAACCCTGTCTCGGCCCCCGTTTCCATCACCCCAAGCGCGGCCATCCCCGCCAGCGCCACGTGCCGCGCTTCAACCGCAGGCACTGCCGTCAGCACATCGATATCGCGCGCGATCAATCCGGTATCGACGTCACCACGGCCAAATCCATCATGTCCTGCCAGCGCTCCAAGGAACGCGAGGTTCGTCACCGTCCCACCAACCTGACAGCCACTCAACGCGGCCCGTAGTTTGGCCAAAGTCACATCACGTGTTGCTCCGTGCACGATCACCTTGGCAATCATCGGATCATAAAACGGGCTGATCGTATCCCCTGCCCGCACCCCGGAATCGGCCCGCGTCTGGTCAGTAAACTGCAAATGCGTCAACGTGCCTGTGGCTGGCAAAAATCCCGCTGGCACATCCTCCGCGTAAAGCCGTGCCTCAAACGCATGCCCGTTGATGGACAGGTCCTCTTGCGCCATCGGCAACGCTTCTCCCGCCGCCACGCGCAACTGCCATTCGACCAAATCGACACCTGTGATCGCTTCAGTAACCGGATGCTCGACCTGCAAACGTGTATTCATCTCCATGAAAAAGAACCCGTCAGCCGACAACCCGTCAGAGCCATCCACAATAAACTCAACCGTCCCAGCGCCCGCATAGCCAATCGCCTCTGCCGCTTTCACCGCCGCATCGCCCATCGCCTTGCGCATTGCGTCTGTCATCCCCGGCGCAGGCGCTTCCTCGATCACCTTCTGATGACGGCGTTGCAAGGAGCAATCGCGCTCAAACAAATGCACCGCATGCGTCCCGTCCCCGAACACCTGCACCTCAATATGGCGCGGCTTGGAGACGAACTTCTCTATCAGCACATCCGAATTGCCAAACGCCGTCTTGGCCTCCGAGCGCGCAGACTCCAAAGCCGCCTGAAAGCCGCCCGCATCTTCAACCAAGCGCATTCCCTTACCGCCACCGCCCGCCACGGCTTTGATCAAAACCGGATACCCGATCTTGTCGGCCTCGGCTGCCAGCAGCGCATCATCCTGATCCGCTCCGTGATATCCCGGCACCACCGGCACCCCCGCCTCGATCATCAGCGCCTTTGCGGCGTCCTTCAAACCCATCGCCCTGATCGCGGAGGCCGACGGACCGATAAACACCAACCCCGCCGCTTCAACCGCTTCCACAAAATCGGGGTTCTCCGACAAAAAACCATAACCCGGATGGATCGCCTGCGCGCCGCTGTCCAAAGCCGCCTGGATAATCACATCGCCGCGCAAATAGCTATCCGCAGGGGCAGAGCCGCCGATATGAACTGCCGCATCACCCATCACCACATGCTTGGCTCCGGCATCCGCATCCGAATAAACCGCAACGGTGCGTACGCCACAGCGATGCGCCGTTTCCATCACCCGGCAAGCAATCTCGCCACGGTTCGCAATCAAAATTGTGTCAAACATAGCGCACCAACCCTCTCGCCCATCTTCTTCTCTTTTTGGCCTTAAATCTCGCGGAGGTCCGGAGGCAGAGCCTCCGAAAACCCCGACCTCAAAACCGCTCTACCACTTCAAATCTTTCAACCAACATCGCGACATCCGGCGCAAACAATCCTGCGCGCGTGAGATACGCCTCATACCCTTTGCGCCAATGCGCCAGATCGCGAAACTCTCCCTGATCCACAACCATGTCCTCGTTCACCTGATCAAAAGGGATCACATCCACCGCCACGGTCTTTACCGCCGCAACAGCTTGTCCGTTCCAGTTCAGGGCGACATCCACCCGTCCCGCCAGCGGCTTCTCCTCGCCGCGTGCCTCAAAGCTGGCGACAGCGTCACATGTCACGGTCTTGGCCCCGGCCAAAACGAGCTCGAGAATCTCGGCATTCAGTTCAGGCGTGTCACCGAACTTGAAACTGACCGCACCAGGGTACTTCGCCAAGGCGTCTTCTTGCGATATCATCGTGCGCCTCCGTGTCTGTACCTGCGATGTACGCGCAGCATCCGTTGTCTGACATTTAACGACTTCTTCATGATCACATCCGGAACACACCAAATTTTGTCTCTTCAATCGGCGCGTTCAAACTCGCCGACAGGCTCAAGGCCAGCACATCACGGCTCTTGCGTGGGTCGATGATACCGTCATCCCACAACCGCGCGCTCGCATAAAGCGGATGGCTCTGCTCCTCAAACATATCAATTGTCGGCTGCTTGAACTTGGCCTCTTCCTCTGCCGACCATGTCTCGCCTGCCCGCTCGATTGCATCGCGCTTCACGGTCGCCAGAACACCCGCCGCCTGTGGGCCCCCCATCACGGAAATCCGTGAATTCGGCCATGTCCACAAGAACCGGGGCCGGTAGGCCCGCCCCGCCATCCCGTAGTTGCCCGCGCCAAACGAACCACCCACCAGCATCGTGATCTTAGGCACATTGGTCGATGCCACAGCGGTCACCATCTTGGCCCCGTGCCGCGCGATACCTTCGTTCTCGTATTTGCGCCCGACCATAAAGCCAGTGATATTCTGCAAGAAAACCAATGGAATATTGCGCTGCGAACACAGCTCGACAAAGTGCGCACCTTTCTGCGCGGCCTCTGAAAACAGCACGCCATTGTTGCCGATGATCCCCACCGGACAGCCCTTCACATGCGCAAATCCCGTCACCAAAGTCTCGCCAAACCGTGCCTTGAATTCATCAAACCGCGAGCCGTCCACCAACCGCGCAATCACCTCGCGGATGTCATAGGGTGTGCGCAAATCCGCCGGCACCACACCAAGCAATTCGGACGGATCATAGGCGGGTTCCTCGGACGATTGCCACTGCACTGTCGCAGGTTTTGCGCGGTTCAACTGCCCCACAGCCCGACGTGCCAAGGCCAAAGCATGCCCATCATCTTCGGCCAGATAATCCGCAACACCGGACAGGCGCGTATGCACATCGCCGCCACCCAGATCTTCCGCGGTGACAACTTCGCCAGTTGCGGCCTTGACCAGAGGTGGCCCCGCCAAGAATATAGTGCCTTGCTCTTTGACAATAATTGTCACGTCAGACATCGCAGGGACGTAAGCCCCGCCCGCCGTGCAGGACCCCATGACAACCGCGATCTGCGGTATGCCTTTGGCCGACATCCGCGCCTGATTATAGAAAATCGCGCCAAAGTGGTCGCGGTCCGGAAAGACCTCGTCTTGCTGGGGCAAGTTCGCACCACCCGAGTCAACCAGATAGACACAGGGCAAATGGTTCGCCTCCGCAATCTCCTGCGCGCGCAGATGCTTTTTCACGGTCATCGGGAAATATGTACCGCCTTTAACCGTGGCATCATTACACACAACCATGACCTCTTGACCTTGCACCTGACCGATACCAGCAATCACCCCCGCGCAAGGGGCCGCGTTGTCATAGAGCCCGTGTGCCGCGGTGGCCCCGATTTCCAGAAACGGCGAACCCGGATCAAGCAGGTTTGCGACCCTTTCGCGCGGCAACATCTTGCCCCGGCTTTCATGGCGTGCGCGGGATTTTTCGCCCCCTCCCAAAGCGGCGCTTTCGGCGGCGTCCTGTACCGGCTGCAAAGCCTCAAGATGTGCAGCCTCATTGGCCTTGAAAACCTCTGACGATGGCAATGCCTGTGATGATAACTTCATTTCATTTCCTCAACCAATTGCGCAAAATCCGCGTCTCGCTCTCGTAGAACTGCCGTGCCCGTGTCCAACCTTCGCGGCACCTCCGGAATTTCGATTTCTTTTGAATATAAATGACTTGCCAGCCGCTTTCTGCTGCATTCGGCTGATCTTTCTGTGGCGAGACAAAAAGCTGTCCAAGGTGCTGTGCAGTCTTGCGCAAAAGATAGCGTGATGCAATCAAAGGGGATTTGGTATGTCCCAACTCCCGCTAATGCCAAACAAGATACTGTCATGTTTGCGGCTCCATCAGGACGGGCCGCTGGGGTTGTGCGCTGTACTCGAACCCGCCCAAACGGTTCACATGATATTCATAGGTTTCATCGGTGCCTTGCGGCGTACAACGCACCACAATCCAGATGCCTGGATCACGGCCCGAGATCGCCGCACAATCGCGCAAGGCGGCGTCACCGCCCTGCGTTTGCACGTACAACTCTGCGAACCGATTGATCACATCCGTCTCCGTAATTGTCGCCGCGATCCAGCCAAGACGCAGCCCGATCAACGCAAACACGGTGATCAAAACCCCGACCGGTGCCCACCACAGCCAGCGCGGCATTGCGTTACGCCATCGCTGCCATCATCTCGCGACCAACCAGCATGCGACGGATTTCGGACGTTCCCGCACCAATTTCCATCAGCTTGGCATCCCGAAAAATCCGGCCCACAGGATTGTCCGACAGATAGCCTGCACCGCCCATCGCCTGCACCGCCTGATGCGCCTGCACCATGGCCTGCTCGGAGGCATAAAGACAGCAGGCCGCCGCATCCTGACGGGTGACGTCGCCGCGATCACATGCTTTTGCGACCTCGTAAACATAGGCCCGCGCAGAGTTCATCGCGGTGTACATATCCGCCATTTTGCCTTGCATCAGTTGGAAATTGCCCACGGGCTGTCCAAACTGTTTGCGCTCGGCCATGTAGGGCATGATTTCGTCCAGACAGTTGGCGATGATGCCAAGGCCGATTCCCGCAAGCACAACCCGTTCATAATCAAGGCCCGACATCAGAACGCGTACGCCGCGACCCTCTTCGCCCAGCACATTTTCAAACGGCACTTCCACATCTTCAAAGATCAGCTCAGCAGTGTTTGATCCGCGCATCCCCAGCTTGTCGAAATGCGGGCTGGTGCTGAACCCTTTCATGTCCTTATCAATTAAAAATGCCGTAATTCCCTTGGACCCGGCATCAGGATCAGTCTTGGCATAAACCACCAAAGTCTGGGCATCCGGCCCGTTGGTGATCCAGTACTTGCTGCCACTCAAACGATAGTGATCATTGCGTTTTTCCGCCCGCAGCTTCATCGAGACTACATCGCTGCCCGCAGAAGTTTCCGACATCGCCAATGCGCCGACATGTTCACCTGAACACAGTTTTGGCAGGAACTGGGCGCGTTGCGCGTCCGTGCCGTTCAAGCTGATCTGGTTCACACAGAGATTGGAGTGCGCACCATATGACAGCGACACAGACGCTGATGCCCGCGCGATTTCCTCTACCGCGACAGTATGCGCAAGATAGCCCATGCCAGTGCCGCCGAATTTCTCGTCCACGGTCATGCCAAGCAGACCCAGTTCGCCCATTTCTTTCCACAACTCGGCGGGGAATTCGTTCTTTTGATCCACCTCGGCGGCCATCGGCTTGACGCGCTCTTGCGCCCAACGATGGACCATTTCCTGCATCGCTTCGACGTCTTCGCCCAGATCAAATTTCATGCTTGCGGTGAACATGGCTTTCTCCCCCAAAAACCGATTTAATGAACGCTTGTTCAATACATAGCGGGGTCAGTGTTTCAGGTCAACGATTCCCGCAGGAGGACCGAAGCCCATCCGCGTTTACTAGCCCGCCTGATAAACTGCTCCAACCTCCGCTTTGATGATCCGCGCGATCAGGGCGCAATCCTTTAGCGAAAATGTCAACGGCACGCGCATGTCCACAATACCAGCCAATATCTTATCACTTTCCGGCAACACAGGCGCATCCACATAGCGCCACGAATCGTATCGACTGGTAAAGCCCACAGGCTCGGCTCCGCCGAACCATTTCAATTCGACCCCGCGTTTCAGGCACCGCGCCAACACTTCGCCAACCGCGTCAGCCTGCCACCCCTTGAGTAAAAACTGGATTGAGGAGCCGACGATCGTTTCTTGCTCTGGCCGCTCGATTACAGTGAGGCCCGGCGTATCGCGCAGCCCTTTTTCGATCTCGAAGTAGCGTTCGTTCCAGCGTGCGCATTGCGCATCCAGATCACGCAACTGAGGCCGCAAAATGGCCGCACGCAGATTATCCATGCGACCCGAAATGTTCGGTGTCTCATAGCGGATCGTTTCAAATGCGTCTTTAGGTGGTCCTGCCAGATGCTTTTCGTACATCATATAGGAGCCCGACAACATGATCGCCCGCGCAGCGACCTCTGGGTCATCGGTGACCAACAGACCACCCTCACCCGAATTCACATGTTTATACGTTTGGCACGAATAGCACCCCACGCGCCCTTGTGTGCCGGAAGGGACGCCATTCCATGCCGCCCCCATCGTGTGCGCACAATCTTCGATGACACCAACACCCGCAGCGTCACAGATCGCCATCAGCGCGTCCATATCCGCCAAATGCCCGCGCATATGGCTTAACAGCAGCACATCCGATTGGTCGGCTTTTGCACGCAAGTCTTCCAGATCGATCACAAGATTTTCGGTGACATCTACAAACACAGGGACCGCCCCGACGGCTGCAATTGCCCCCGGCACAGGGGCCAGAGTAAACGCATTGGTCAAAACACGATCACCGGATTTCACGCCGACAGCCCTAAGCGCCGTCGACATCGCATAGCCACCCGAGGCCACTGCCAGACAGTATTTCGCACCGACCTGCTCGGCAAATTCTTGTTCCAGCAGCACGGTCTCTGCCAGCTCGCCCGGAGCCGTATTATACCGGTGCAAGCGACCCGAACGCATCACAGCCACCGCCGCCTCGATCCCTTCCTCGGGGATCGGCTCTTGTTGGGTGAAACTACCGGTAAAGACTTCACTCATGCTGCGGCCCTACCGATCAGCTCCACCACAATACCATGCAGATCGTTGTAATGGTCCAGCAAAGCTTCGGGGGCAAGCGCAGCCATATCCCCGCCAGCGGGACCAAATGTGACCAAAACGCAAGGCACGCCAGCGGCCAAAGCCGTGTTACGATCTGTTTCGGTATCACCAATAAGAACACATTTATCTGCATGCCCGCCCGCACGGCGCGCTGTCTCGAACAGATGTTCGGGATCAGGTTTGCGCACAGCAAGTGTGTCCGCACCCAACACCGCGCCAAAAGCGTCCAGCACCCCCAAACGCCCGAGCAACTGCCGCGCCAGACCTTCGGGTTTGTTCGTGCAGATCGCCACGCGATAGCCCGTAGACTTCAGCAGCTCCACGGCATCCATCGCACCGTCATACATGACTGTGTGGGTATCAATGTCACGGGCATACGCCTCTAGTAACTTGGGGTAATAGGCGTCAATCAACGCCTCGTCGTGTTCACGTTCAAGCCGCTGCATGCCGAGGCGCAACATCGCGCGCCCACCGCGCAGGGCGGTCCCTGCATCCGTGATCGCACATAGCTGATCGCCCGCCCCCATATCGCGAAAACACGCATTGGCCGCTGCAATCAAATCACCGCTGGTGTCGGCCAATGTTCCGTCCAGATCAAACACAACTGTTTTCATTCAAAATCCCTTTCATGCGCGGAACATCGCCCGATGATGTTGCAACACGCAACCTTGTTTGATTGGTGGCAGACTTGCGCCTTTGTGCCAAGCGCGTAAAGAGAGGTTCAATAGTTAATAACAACGCGTAAATGAGCAGCATATGAAAACCGCCCTTATCATCCTTGCCGCTGGCAAAGGCACCCGGATGAATTCGGACTTGCCCAAAGTCCTGCACCCCATCGCCGGTGAACCGATGCTGATCCATGCCATTGAAGCCGGAAGCACGCTTGATCCCGATCACAGTGTTGTTGTGGCAGGCTACGGTGTCAAAGACGTACGCGCAGCGACCCTTGCTCATGATCCGGATATCAAAATTGTCGAACAGGAAAAACAACTGGGCACAGCGCATGCCGTTGCGCAGGCCCGTGATGCCCTCAAGGGGTTCGACGGTATGGCCTTGGTTCTTTATGGCGATACACCGTTTATCCGTTCCGAAACACTGGAACGGATGCGCGATGCACTATCCCAGAGCGATGTTGTTGTGCTGGGCTTTGAAGCCGTGGACCCTGCCCGCTATGGTCGGTTGGTGATGGACGGACAGCAACTGGATCGTATTGTAGAGTTCAAGGACGCTTCTGACGAAGAACGCATGATCACGCTTTGCAACTCCGGTGTGGTGGCCTGCAAATCCGACTTGCTGTTCGATCTGATTGACGCCGTAGACAACAAGAACGCCTCCGAAGAATATTACCTCACCGATATCGTCGAAATTGCCCGCAGTCGCGGCCTTACTGCCACGGCCGTGACTTGCGACGAATGGGAAACTGTTGGCATCAACTCCCGCGCTGAACTGGCCAAGGCCGAAGCCGACTTTCAGGCCCGCGCCCGCGCTGCGCTGCTGGAGGACGGTGTGACGCTGACCGCCCCCGAAACGGTTTTCCTTGCCCGCGATACCGTGATCGGCCGCGATAGCCTGATTGAACCAAATGTGGTGTTCGGCCCCGGCGTTACAGTCGAGTCCGGTGTGAAAGTCCGGGCGTTTTCGCACCTTGAGGGGTGTCATGTCTCACGCGGCAGCATCGTCGGCCCCTATGCGCGCCTGCGTCCCGGTGCAGAGCTGGCAGAGCACGTAAAAATCGGGAACTTTGTCGAAATCAAGAACGCGCAAATCGCCGAAGGGGCCAAGGTCAATCACCTCAGCTATATCGGCGATGCAACCATCGGGGCTGAAGCCAACATTGGCGCCGGGACGATTACCTGCAACTACGACGGCGTGATGAAGCACCACACCCACATTGGTGCAGGCGCTTTCATCGGATCAAACACCATGTTGATTGCCCCTGTATCCATCGGTGCCGGTGCCCTCACAGGAAGCGGGTCGGTTATCACTTCAGATGTGGAGCCGGATGCCCTTGCGCTGTCACGTGCGCCACAAGTAGAGAAACCGGGAATGGCCCGAAAAATGTTCGAAATGTTAAAGGCCAAAAAGGCCAAGCAACAGCGAGGCAGCTGAATATGTGTGGAATTGTAGGGGTACTTGGCAGTCACGAAGCCGCGCCCATTCTGGTTGAGGCGCTCAAGCGTCTTGAGTATCGCGGCTACGACAGTGCGGGAATTGCAACCGTCAACAAGGGCAAACTGGCCCGCAGGCGTGCGGTTGGTAAACTGGTGAACCTGTCGGATCTGCTGGTGCATGAACCGCTGGCGGGCAAATCAGGCATCGGTCACACGCGTTGGGCCACGCACGGCGCGCCAACTGTGGTCAATGCCCACCCTCATCAGGCTGGCCCTGTCGCTGTTGTCCACAACGGCATCATCGAAAATTTTCGCGACTTGCGCGCGGAACTGGCGCAGGCAGGTGTGGAGTTTGTCACCGAAACCGACACGGAGACTGTTGCACTGCTGACCCATCATTACATGCTTCAGGGTGCAGAACCGGTCGAGGCCGCCAAGCAGACCCTCGCCCGTCTTGATGGCGCATTTGCCCTTGCGTTTCTGTTTGACGGTCACGAGGATCTGATGATCGCCGCCCGCAAAGGATCCCCGCTGGCAATCGGCTACGGCACAGGAGAGATGTTTGTTGGCAGTGACGCGATTGCCCTCTCCCCGATGACAGACCGGATTTCCTATCTTGAAGAAGGCGACATTGCCGTCATCACTCGCAAAACGGTAGAGATCACGGATGCCAATGGCACCCTCGCCAACCGTGCCATCAAAACGATCCAGATCGATTCAACCCGTATCGACAAAGCCGGTCACAAACATTTCATGGCCAAGGAAATTGCCGAACAGCCCGGCGTGATTGGTCAGGCTTTGTCGCACTACCTTACCGATGCGGGCGAAATCGTTTTGCCCGATGCCGGCATTGATTTCACGACAATCGACCGTATTACCATGGTTGCCTGTGGGACGGCATCTTATGCCTGTCTCACCGCGAAATACTGGTTTGAACAAATTGCCCGCATCCCCGTCGAAGTCGATGTGGCTTCAGAGTTCCGCTACCGCGAACCGCCGATCCCTGCCCGCACCCTCGCCCTTTTTGTCAGCCAGTCGGGCGAGACAGCGGACACTCTTGCCGCGTTGCGATATTGTGAAGGCAAAGCACAAAAAATCCTGTCAGTGATCAACGTGCCTGAATCCTCCATCGCACGCGAGAGCGATCTTGCGCTTCCGATCTACGCAGGGGTCGAAGTTGGCGTGGCCTCCACCAAAGCTTTCACCTGCCAGTTGACTGTGTTGTTCTTGCTGGTGCTCAAAGCCGCCCATGATCGCGGCGAACTGGATGACGCAGCTCTTGCAGACCACATCAGCGCACTGCGCGGACTACCGTCTATTCTGAATGTCGCACTTGAATTGAATGATGCGATGCGCGACGCTGCCTACAAACTGGCACAAGCACAGGACGTCCTGTTCCTTGGGCGTGGCCGGATGTTCCCGATGGCCCTTGAGGGCGCATTGAAACTAAAGGAAATCAGCTATATACACGCTGAAGCTTATGCCTCAGGCGAGCTGAAACACGGCCCCATCGCCTTGATAGACGAAGATATGCCGGTGGTGGTGCTTGCCCCCAAAGACGCGCTGTTCGACAAGACAGTCAGCAACATGCAAGAAGTCATGGCGCGCAAGGGCAAGGTCATCCTTGTTTCTGACAGCGAAGGGCTGGCGGCAGCAAGCGAAGGTGTCTGGGCGACGATTGAAATGCCCAAGATAGCCGAGGCACTTGGCCCCATTCTCTATGCCATTCCGGCGCAATTGCTGGCCTATCATACAGCAGTTGCGAAAGGCACCGATGTGGACCAGCCCCGCAACCTCGCCAAATCCGTGACGGTGGAGTAGTGGCCAAGCAATTCGACCACATCACTGACGATCACCGCCAGTTTATCGAGGCACAGCACATCTTTTTCTGCGGTACAGCCGCGGATGAAGGCCGTGTTAACATCTCGCCTAAAGGCATGGATTCACTGCGTGTTATGGGGCCAAACCGGATCATCTGGCGCAACTGGACGGGTTCAGGCAATGAAACTGCCGCGCATCTGGCGCTGCACAACCGCATGACGCTGATGTGGTGCGGGTTTGAGGCGCGCCCGATGATCATGCGCGCCTTTGGCACAGCACGCACACTGCATCCGCGTGATGCCGACTTTTATGCACTCAATACGGACTTCCCGCAAACCGATGGGGCGCGTCAAATCTACGATATGACGGTGGATCTTATGCAGACATCCTGTGGGTACGGCGTGCCGTTTTTTGACCACCAAGGCCCTCGCCCGACCATGACCGAATGGACCGAAAACAAGGGCGCAGACGGGATCGAAACCTACTGGAAAGAGCGCAATCAAACCACCATCGACGGTTTGCCCACTCATATATTGGACACCGACGATGCATGAATCCTATCTCGAACAACTCACGGCCCTGACCGTTCCCGCCAAAGCGCTGGAGATGCGCAAATATCACAAGGCGGACCGCGTTTACCTCGGCCTGACGAACCCGCAGATCGACGCCCTGACAACAGAATGGCGCGCACAACTGGAGACGGAAGACCGCGTAGCGCTTGCCGATGCCCTCTGGCAAACCGATATCTACGAGGCCCGTGTGGCCGCCGCCAAACTGCTGACTCAAGCCCGTATTCGCCCCGATGATGCCCCGGCATGGAACCTGATCGCATCATGGACACCTGATTTCGACAGCTGGGCCATCGCAGATCACGCCTGTATCGCAGGGCAGAAACGGCTGGTCGCGGACCCTACGCGACTGGACGCAGTTGAGGCATGGATCACGTCAGATCACATGTGGACGCGCCGCGCGGCCTTTGTCAGCACCCTACCCTGGACCAAGCAAAACAACCCGAAACCGTCCGAACTGGCACAGCGGGACCGGATTCTGGATTGGGCCGCAACGCTGGTCACGGACCACCAGTGGTTCATTCAAAAGGCGCTTGGCTGGTGGTTGCGTGAGCTGTCAAAACATGATGCCGACCGCACCACGGCTTTTGTTGAAAAGCATGGCGACCAGATGCGGCCTTTTGCGGCAAAAGAAGCCCTGCGTTTCCTAAAGAAAGCCTAGCCTTCCAGCGCAACTTCGACTTCGGTCAGGTCGCTCAACGACGCCTCGATCAGACGCATTGCCGCCAGCGACATCCGGCTGCCCGCTGTCGCGGGACCATCCAGCGGGATCAAGGTGACCGCAGAAGACTTGCCATTTGCCGGATTGGTAACACGCCCCTGCGCTTCGGTCTTGACCAGCGGTGTCTTGATCCACAACCCCGGCTCTGTCGGGCTGCCCAAGGACACAATCGTTGTTCCAAGCCCTTTGCTGGAGGCTTCAGGCGGCGCTACGGCAGCGGCCCGTTGTTCTGGCGTGGTGGTATCGAGGGCCTCAACCGTGCGGGCGGCAGCAGGGGGGCGCGGCGCCGCGGTGGCGGGGGCAAGGGTGGTTTCCTCAACCGTTTCCACAGGCGGCAGGCCAGTATCACGTGAGGTGCCCAGTGGCTCCGGTTCCTTTTGAATGAAATCCCCAAACCCCGAACAACCGGACAATAACGCCACAACAACGCCGGTGAAAAACACGCGCTTCATACCCAAACCCACCTTCTACGTTGCACCATCCTTCAGCGCGGTTAACCTGAAACTCTCCGCTTATGACGGCAGTTTAATGCTCAAAGGAATGATCTCTTGTTCCGGCTCAGAGGTTTCGGCTGGTTCGGGCTCCGTACAGCCTGCCAAAAGCGCGCCAAATGCTGCGATAATCATAAAGTGCTTCATTTCGTAATCCTGTCTTGTTCAATGTTGCAACTCTAACTTCTGTCCCCTGTCACTTCAATCATCCAAATGCCGCTTGCCCAGCCCTCAGCGGAGCATTACCTATGCTCCTATGAATGCACCTTTGATTGATCCCTTCGCCCGCCCCATCACCTACCTTCGGGTTTCGGTGACGGATCGCTGTGACTTCCGCTGTGTCTACTGCATGTCTGAAAACATGACATTCCTGCCCAAAAAGGAACTGTTGACCCTCGAAGAGCTGGACCGCATGTGTTCCACATTCGTCGGCCTTGGTCTGGAAAAACTGCGCATCACGGGCGGGGAGCCGCTGGTGCGCCGTGACATTATGACGTTCTTCAACGGTATGTCGCGCCATCTTGAAAGCGGCGCGCTCAAGGAGCTGACGCTGACGACCAATGGCAGCCAGTTGGAGCGTTTTTCCGATCAGCTGTATGCCGCTGGGGTGCGCCGTGTGAACATCTCGCTTGATACGCTGGACGAACAGAAATTCGCGGACATCACACGCTGGGGTCGTTTGGCTCAAGTTCTGCGGGGCGTGGATGCCGCCCAAAAGGCAGGTCTGCGGGTCAAGATCAATGCGGTTGCCCTAAAAGGCTTCAACGAAGAAGAGCTGCCCACCATCACCGCATGGTGCGCCGAACGGGACATGGACCTGACATGGATCGAAGTCATGCCAATGGGCGATCTCGGCAACGAGGACCGTCTGGACCAATATTGGTCACTCAAGGATGTGCGCGCGAAATACGCCGAACACTACACCGTCACCGATCTGGCCGAACAAACCGGCGGGCCTGCGCGCTATGTGCGGCTTGAGGAAACCGGCCAGAAAATCGGGTTCATCACGCCGCTGTCGCATAATTTTTGTGAAAGCTGTAACCGCGTGCGCCTGACATGCACTGGTGAAATCTATCTCTGTCTGGGACAAGAGGACATGGCCGATCTGCGCGCGCCCATGCGCAATCACCCCGATGACAACGGCCCGTTGGAAGATGCGATCCGCGCTGCGATCAACCTCAAGCCCAAGGGCCATGATTTCGACTATTCCCGCCAACGTGCAGACGGTCAAATGCCGCGCCATATGAGCCATACGGGCGGCTAACCCCGGCATGTCCGCGCCCTTTCTCTATCGCGCATGGGTCGGGGCAAGCATGGTTCTGGTCCCGTTTTTCGCACGTTCCGAAGTCAGGAAACTACGCCGCGCGGGCGTGTCCGTGCTGCGTGCGCATGAAAAACTGGGCCACGCCACAGAGCCGCGCAAAAAAGGCGTCCCGCTGATCTGGTTCCATGCTGCATCTGTCGGGGAAAGCCTGTCTGTGCTCGCCCTGATCACCCGCATGGGGGTTGCGCTGCCAAACGCGACCTTTCTGATCACTTCCGGCACGGCCACCTCTGCCGCCCTGATCGCAGATCGCCTGCCACCCCGCACAGTGCACCAGTTTGCGCCCCTTGATGCACCCGGCCCGTTGAAACGGTTTCTGAAACACTGGAAACCGGACGCGGCAATCTTTGTAGAAAGCGAGCTTTGGCCGCAAATGCTGCGCCGAACCTTTGCGTCGGGCGCAAAACTGGCGCTGGTCAATGCGCGGCTGTCCGAAAAATCCATGACGAGCTGGCGCAAACATCCCGCATTTGCCCGCTATCTGCTTGATGTGTTCAGTCTGATCCTGACCCAGAATGACGCCATGGCACAGGCCATGGTCGCCATGCATGCACCGACCGAACGCGTAGCGCGCGGCATTAACCTCAAATCCATGTCTGACCCGCTACCCGTAGATGAAGACGCGCTCTATGAGGCCCGTGCCTCCCTGCGCCACCGCCCCGTTTGGGTTGCCTCCTCCACCCATGAAGGCGAAGAAACTATAGTGCTCGCCGCCCATAAAGAACTGTTGAAAACCCATCCCGACCTTTGCCTGATTCTCGCCCCGCGCCATCCCGAACGCGGACAGGACGTGATGAACCTGATCGCAGGTGCGGGCCTGTCCCTGACGCGGCGCACCCGTGGCGATGCGCCGGACAATCAGGTCTTTCTGGCCGACACCATGGGCGAACTTGGCACGTGGTACGCGCTGACGGATGTGGTTTTCCTTGGCGGATCGCTCAGCCCTATCGGCGGGCATAACCCGTTTGAGGTGGCACAATCCGGTGCGACCGTCCTGTCCGGCAACCACGTCAGCAATTTTGCGGAAACCTATGCCGCTATGGAAGCCTCCGGCGCCGCGCGTCTGGTCGCGGACAGTGATGATCTGACGGTCCGCGTGGATGCCTTGCTAAGCGACGACGCCCTACGCGGCAAAGCATGTGCGGCCGCCATAGCCTTTACTGCTGACCAGACCGACATGCTCGACAGTATCGCAATCCGCCTGATCAACGCGTTGGAATTGTCAAAATGAGCAAGGTTGATATTCGTGACGTGCAAGTCATCGCACCGAACTTCAAAAAGCGCCTGTCCGGCGTAACCGCAACCGTGGTGCGGCTGGTTCCCCTTCAAGCCCGCGATATCGCCATAGCCGCCACCGGACCTGTGATCCCTGAGCATGTGCCGCAAATCCCCCTGTCCGCGCTGATCAAAATGCCCCGTTCTGGCCCTGATGGCCCGCGCATCTGGCATGCGCGGCGCAACGTGGAAATGATCGGCGGGCTGGCGTTGAAATACCTGCTGGGCAAGCGGCTCAAGCTGGTTTTCACCTCTGCATCGCAACGCAAGCAGTCTAGCCTCACCCGCTGGCTGATCCGCCGGATGGATGCGGTTGTAGCGACCTCTGAACGCGGTGCCGCTTACCTTGAAAACCCTGCCCAAGTGATCATGCACGGCATTGATCTGGAAGGCTTCGCACCTGCCGAGGATAAGATCGCACTTAGGGCAAAGCTCGGGCTACCCACCGACGGGCTGCTCATCGGTTGTTATGGCCGCATCCGGCGCTCAAAAGGCACGGATGTTTTCTTTGAAGCGATGTCAGATGTGCTAAAATCCTCTCCCGTCCATGCGCTGATTATGGGCCGCGCCGTGCCAAAGGATCGGGATTTTCTTGAGCGGATCAAAAGCGGCGTGAAACAACATGACCTGACCAAGAACTTTCACTTCCTGCCCGAAGTACCGGTAGAGGACATGGCAGACTGGTATCGCGTTCTGGACCTATACGTCGCCCCGCAGCGCTGGGAAGGGTTCGGCCTGACGCCCATCGAGGCCATGGCCTGTGGTGTGCCGGTGATCGCCACCCGCGTGGGCGCGTTCGAGCAGATCGTGACGCCCGAAACTGGCGCACTGGTCGATCCGGAGGATCCCGCAGCACTTGCACAAGCGATACGCGCAGCCATCGCGCCGCCCCGTCCCCTAACGGAATGGGCCAAACACGCCCGCCCCCATGTGGCCGAACACTTCGCAATTGAACGCGAAGCGGCAGAACTTATTGCGCTCTACCGCCGCCTGCTTGCCTCTTAGGTCGCAGGCATCCGCTGTTCCACAATACCCGCCCACCAGCTACAGCCCGCAGGAATGGCATCGTCATTGAAGTTATAGAGCGGATGATGCACCGCCGCGCCGTCCATGCCATTGCCGACCAGGATATAGGCACCGGGCCGCGCTTCCAGCATAAAGGCGAAATCCTCGCCGCCCATGATCAGCGGTGCTTCGTCGCAATCCCCCGACACCTGCCGCGCCACATCTGCGGCAAATTCCGTCTGCTCGGGATGGTTCACCATCACCGGATAGTTGCGCTTGTAGTTCACCGTGGCTTTTGCCCCGAATGTCGCGGCAATCCCGTTACAAATCTCGCTCACCCGTTTCTCTGCCAGATCGCGCAGCTCGTTTGACAAAGTGCGCACAGTTCCCAGCAAGTTCACCCGCTGCGGGATCACGTTGAACGCCTTGGAAGAGCTTTCAATCGACGTAATCGACACTACGATATTGGCAATCGGATCAGCATTACGGCTCACAATGGTCTGCAAAGCCGTGATCATATGCGCGGTGATCACCATCGTATCCACGGTCTCGTGTGGCTTGGCCGCATGGCCGCCCAGCCCCTCGATCTCAATATCCAGCAGGTCGGTCGCCGCAAAGAACGGCCCCGTGCGGATGCCAAAACTGCCCGTCGGCATGCCCGGCCAGTTGTGCATGCCGTAAACTTCCTGGATGTTCCAACGGTCCATCATGCCATCTTCGCACATCTCGCGCCCGCCGCCGCCGCCTTCTTCGGCAGGTTGGAAGATCACCACGCAAGTGCCGTCAAAATTGCGCGTCTCCGCCAGATATTGCGCCGCCCCAAGCAACATCGCCGTGTGCCCGTCATGCCCGCAGGCATGCATTGCGTCCGGCGTTTTGGAGGCATAGGGCAAACCAGTCTGCTCATGGATCGGCAGCGCGTCCATATCCGCCCGCAGGCCAATGACCTTGCCAGAGGTGTCCTGTTTGCCCTTGATCACGCCCACAACCCCGGTGCGCCCGATGCCCTCCACCACTTCGTCACAGCCAAAACTGCGGAGTTTCTCGGCCACGCTGGCCGAGGTGCGGTGCGTTTCAAACAGGATCTCGGGATGTTCATGCAGATCACGGCGCCAGGCGGTGATGTCATCGTGCAATTCGGCAAAGCGGTTCTTGACGGGCATGGGATGTCCTTTGTGTGGATGGGAGGTCGGGCTTAAGTGTATTGCGCTGGAGAGAGATAGGGAAGATCGTGTGGGTAGGCGCGGATGCTAAAGGCAGCTACATGGACAAAGTGACCGTCAGTTTGCATTGGAACGCAGGGGTTTAGCGTCGTTCCAAAACAACGTGGTCCAATGAACTCGACGCAATGAACTGAATAGTTGCGTTGGCGCCAAACTTAAATTCTATCTTGTCATATGGTTCGTCTGAAAATTGGATTTTTATCGAACTGGTTGCTTTGTTCAGACATATGTCGCCAATGCCTCTGTCATGGTAGGATTCAAACTTATAGACTTCCGTTAAATCATTAAGATAAAACCAAAAAACACCACCTATGATTGGCCTTGGATTATAGCTCAGTTCGTGACCAAACCAGATCGAGTCAATGAATGCCATCAGGCCTTCGGCGGTGAAGCTTGCGCAACCTAGGTTCCCGTCATGGAAGTGATCGACGGCCTCAAGAATACCATCGAATTCGCCAGAAATCAGTGGAATCCGACCTGCGGGTAGTATCACCAAACGAACCTCTACGATTGGTTTCGGGATATAGCCAAAAACCTAGATGCTCTATTCAGGTTTGACAAATTCTGGCCACTTCGGGCTCCAAGCAGTCATCCGAAGATATTAATCACCGCACCTTCAACCTGTTCTCCACCAGTTCCGCAAACCACGAACAGCCCGCCGGAATGGCATCATCGTTGAAATCATACATCGGGTGATGCACCGTCGCGCCTTCGACCCCGTTGCCGATCATCATGTAATTGCCGGGGCGCACGTTCAGCATGTATGAAAAATCCTCGCCCGCCATGATCGGCGGCGTGTCGCGCACCACCCCCGGCGTCACCTTTTCGGCCATGTCAGCCGCGAAATCGGTCTGTTCGTCGTGGTTCACTGTCACGGGATAGCCGCGTTGATAGTCGATTTCGGCGGTGCATTGATGCGCCGCCGCCGTGTGGGTCACAATATCGCGAAAGCGGGCTTCGGCCAGATCGCGCACGTCTTCGTCCAGCGTGCGCACGGTGCCGCGCAAGACCACCTTTTGAGGCAGCACATTATGGCTGTCGGTATCCGAGCGCAGGGTACAGACGGAAACAACCACCTGTTTAACAGGGTCCACATTGCGGCTGGCGATGCTTTGCAGGGCAATCAACACGTGTGCAGCGCCGAGGTTGCTGTCCACCGCCTCATGCGGGGCCGCCGCGTGACCGCCTTTGCCCTCAATGGTGACGGTGAACTCATCCGCCGCCGCCAGCAACGCACCTTTACAGGTCGCAAACTGCCCCACCGGAAAGAATGGCATGTTGTGCATGCCGTAGACTTCTTCGATGTTCCACCGCTCCATCATGCCGTCCTTGACCATCTCGTTGCCACCACCGCCGCCTTCTTCGGCGGGCTGAAAGATCAGCACGCAGCGCCCGTCAAAATTGCGTGTTTCCGCCAGATATTGCGCCGCGCCCAGCAGCATTGCAGTGTGACCGTCATGGCCACAAGCATGCATTTTGCCCGGCACTTTGGAGGCATAGGGCAACCCTGTCGCCTCCATAATCGGCAGCGCGTCCATGTCGGCGCGCAGACCAATGGCGCGGTCCGTGGTGTTGGTACGCCCCTCGATCACGGCTACAACACCCGTCTTGCCGATGCCCGTGGCGATGTCCGTGATGCCAAAGCTGCGCAGCTTTTCCTCAACAAATTTCGCCGTTTCATGCACGTCAAACAGCAATTCAGGGTTTTCATGCAGGTGACGACGCCATGCGGTGATCTCGGCATGGGTTTCGGCAAAACGGTTCTTGATGGGCATAATGGAATTCCTTTTGCGAAAATTCTAGACGGAGGGTCCAAGCTGTATCGGGCTGCCGTCGCTGAAACGATCCGCCCTGAATCGTGTCAGATCATGCCCCACCGCGTCGCCAGTGACCAGAGCCGCCAGCACCCGCCCCATTGCAGGACCAATGCCAAAGCCGTGACCGGACATGCCGGTGCCGATCACAAGGCCCGGTATTTGGGCGCAATGATCCACAATTGGCACCACGTCCGGCATCGTGTCGATCATACCCGCCCATGTGGTCTTGATCCTGATGGGCGGCAATTGAGGAAACAGCGATCTGAAATGACCCGCCAGCCTGCCGATTTGACGCATGTTTGGCGCGGGGTTCAGGATGCGCATACGCTCGAACGGGGTGATGTCGTCCCCGCTCCACTGTCGCTGCGTTCCCCATGCGTCTGGAAACCCTGTTGGCGCAAACGGCAAGTAAGACTGCGACAAAGGCGCGGATTTCACAACGGGCAGATATTTCCTGAACGCACGAAACGCATCCGGCCCGACAAACAATTCCGAAACACCAACAGGCGATAGGGTGTATCCACCGTCTAAACGTCGTCGGAACGCCACGCGATTGTCCGCTGCGGCACCGCTGTAAACTTCCGGTAGGACATCTGTTGCCGCCACGCTTTCACGCACCGATAGCTGGGGAATGTCCACACCGTGATTACGCAAGAACAGCGATGACCACGCGCCCCCCGCCAGCACAACGCTCTGCGCCTTGATCGGTCCCTGTTCGGTGATCACACCTGCGACACGACCCGCCTCAATGTCCAGCATCCGCACGGCACAGTTCTCAACAAGATGCACACCTGCACGTTTAGCAACGCCAGCCAAAGCTGGCACGGCTATCCACGGCTCCGCCCGCATGTCAGAAGGTGTCACCATTGCGCCTTTCATGGCATGCGCCATGTTTGGGAACATCGACGCGGTTTCTGTCCCGCTCAAGACACGGGTATCAACTCCGGTGGACTGTGCATGCGCGGCCCATGCCTCAAATCCTGCCAGTTTTTTGGCCGTTTTTGCAAAATAAGTGACACCTCCCTGACGCAACCCGAAATCGACGTTGGTGTCACCTGCGAGTTCTTTCCAGCGCCCAATCGCTTCGGACATGATTGGCAACTCGGCGCGATCACGCCCCTGTTGCCTGATCCAGCCCCAGTTGCGCGATGATTGCTCTGCGGCGATGCGTCCCTTTTCCAGCAACACAACCGAAATACCGCCCCGCGCCAGATAGAGCGCAGTACAAACGCCAATGACGCCGCCCCCGATCACCACCACATCTGCAGTTGCGGGCGGCGGTCCGGCATAGGTGATTGCCGTGCTCTGCGATATCGGGAAGGGTTGCATTACACACGCTCCATGTCAGCGCAGGTCAGGTGCGCAACCGTTCCAGCAGCTTGCGCATAAAATCATGGCCTGCATTGAACTGCGCGACCTCGATGAACTCGTTGGGCTGGTGCGCCTGTGCAATATCGCCGGGTCCACATATCACCGCGGAATAGCCAGCTTCCTGAAACTGTCCGGCCTCGGTGCCGTAGCTGACCTTGTGGCTGGCATTGTCGCCGGTAATCTGGCGCACAAGCGTTTCAGCTGCCCCCCCGTTTTCAGGCTGCAAGGCGGGCACATCAAAGCGTTCACTGATCCTGATTTCAGTTTCCGGCACAACCGCTTGCATCTGTGCTTCGACCTCGCGCACCTTCTTGAGATACGCAGTGGCCCAAGCGGTCTTGTCCTCACCTGGCACCACGCGAAAATCCATCGCGAACTTACAGTCCTTGGCCGTGATGTTGTGGGCCGTGCCGCCCTCGATCACGCCGACATGACAGGTTGTAAAGGGCGGGTCGAACATTGCGGCCAGATCGCTCGGCTTCGCGGCCATATTGATCGTGTTCATCTCGTTGGCCCATTCAATCAGCTTGGCCCCTGCCATGATCGCATTAACCCCAGTGTGCAACAACGAGGAATGGACCTCGAAGCCGATCACATGCGTATCAAAACCGACGCCACCCTTGTGGCCAGTTACCGCTTGCATGCTGGAGGGTTCGCCGATGATTGCCGCAGACCCCTTGGGCAACACAGGTTCCATTGCCTTGATCATGGGCGGCGCACCGCTACAGCCGACTTCCTCGTCATAACTAAGCGCAATCTGCAAGGGCCGCTTGAGATCAGTATATCGTGCCTCGACCAGCGCCCAGATTGCCAGCGCGTCAAAGCCTTTCATGTCGCAAGTGCCACGACCGTAGTATTTACCACCTTTTTCGACCACGCTAAACGGATCGCTGTCCCACGGCTGGCCGTCTACGGGCACCACATCGGTATGACCGGACAAAACCACTGCGCCTTCTTCCCAGGGTCCAATATGGGCAAAAAGCGCATGTTTGGGCTGTTCTGGGTCGATGTAGCGGTGGCTTTCGATGCCATGACCATCAAGATAGTCCGCCACCCAGTCAATTAGCGGGATATTCGTATCGCGCGAAACCGTTGGAAAACCGACCAGCTTTTCCATCAACTCAAAGGGCGTCAGCCGTTTGATCATGTCAGTACCCGCTGTCGGTAATCAGCAAATGGTGACCGGGGTGCACTTCAGCGTATTCAGACGGTTCGGCCTTGTATTTGGTCGAATGGATCGGAGACGGGATTGGTTTGAAGTTCAGATCTTTTTCGTCCTTGCGCTTGCGCGGGTCCGCAATTGGCACCGCCTTCATCAAGGCTTGGGTATATTTATGCAATGGATTTTCGAACACCTGGTCGCGCGGGCCAAGTTCAACAATCCGGCCCAGATACATGACGCCGACATAATGGCTGACCCGTTCGACCACAGCCATGTCGTGACTGATAAACAGAAAACTCAGGTCCATCTCCGCCTGCAATTCCATCATCAGGTTCAAGACCTGCGCCTGCACCGACACATCGAGCGCCGATACGGCCTCATCCGCAATGATCAGCTTGGGGTTTAACGCCAAGGCCCGCGCAATTGCGACCCGCTGGCGCTGACCACCCGAAAGTTCGTGGGGAAAGCGGCGCATGAAACTGCGTGGCAATTCCACCCGGTCAAACAGCATTTCGATCCGTTCCTGAATGGCCGCACCTTTGAGCGTGCCGAAATTATGGATCGGCTCGGCCACCTGATCGGCAAGCTGCATCTGCGGATTCAACGAGGCAAAGGGGTCTTGAAAGATCATCTGCATATCAAGGCGCGCCGTGCGCAGATCGCGGCTGTTAAGCCCCATGATGTCCTTGCCAGCAAGGCGGATTTCGCCTGTCATCGGCTCAACCAGTCTCAGGATCGAACGGCCTGCCGTAGATTTACCACAACCGGATTCCCCAACAAGGCTCAGGGTCTGGCCCTTGTTGATGGTAAAGGATAAATCCTCGACAGCGTGAACATTGGCAATTGTCCGACGAAAGAACCCACCTTTGACAGGGAAACGCGTGGTCAGGTTCTTGACCGACAACAGCACCTCTTCGGTCCCCTCAATCGGGACAATCGGCTTATCTTCGGAGCCAAGCAGTTTCATCGGCTCAGGGTATTTCTTGCCCGTCATTTCACCGAGTTTCGGGACCGCGGCCAACAAAGCCTTGGTATAAGCATGCTGCGGCTTCTCGAAGATATCCTCGACCGTGCCCTCTTCGACTTTTTCACCGCGAAACATCACCACCACGCGGTCCGCCATTTGCGCAACCACCGCCATGTCATGCGTGATAAACATCACCGCCGTACCCGTCTCGCGCTTCAAGCGATCCATGAGCGCAAGGATTTCCGCCTGAATGGTCACGTCCAACGCCGTTGTCGGCTCGTCCGCAATCAGCAATTTCGGCTCGCAAGCAAGCGCCATCGCAATCACAACTCGCTGGCGCATACCGCCGGACAATTCGTGTGGATATTGCTTCAGTCGCGCTTCCGGCTCGGGGATGCGCACCTGCGTCATCAACTCCAGCGCGCGCGCTTCGGCATCCCGTTTGCTCATATTTTTGTGCAGGCGCAGCCCTTCGGTCAACTGCTTGCCCACTGTAAACACAGGGTTCAGCGCTGTCATCGGTTCCTGAAAGATCATCCCGATCTCGTTACCCCTGATCCGACGCATATCGGAAGCGTTGGTCTGAGCCAGATCAATCTGGTCCTTGCCATCACGGTCAAACAGCAGCTTGCCTGCGGTAATATCACCGCCGCCGTATTCGACCAGCCGCATCAGCGACAGCGATGATACCGATTTACCCGACCCGGATTCGCCTACCACACAGACGGTTTCGCCAGGATTGATGTCAAAGCTGACGTCTTTCACCCCGACCACAGGACCGTCCTTGGTCTGGAATTCAACCCGAAGCCCCTTGATTTGCGCAATCGGCTCCAATGCCGTGTGCTCTGACGTTTGATCCAGCATGATATCCCCTGATGATCCCCGAACGCATTCGGCCGCTTGTTGATCAAGACGCTAAGGCGATTGCAAAGGCAGGTCAAACGCATCTGCAAGATTCAGCATCCAAATCCACCTTTCATCCATCACAAGGCTTGCAATTTCTCCCAAACCTGTTGTGAATGTCGCCATGCGTTCTGGGGGTGCGCAAACGAGTTGATCCGAAATCGACGTCTTTACGTTAGGTTAGGCGACATTCTTAAAGTACCCCCATAACGACGAGACTGGGCGGAACCCTCCGCCTCAAAACGCGGCACGCATCAAACGTGTCCAACAAGGAGAGTATGAATGAAATTAAGAACCCTTTTGATGGGTGCGATTGCGTCAACCGCATTGGCACCCATGGTCATGGCCGACGGCCATGAAGGCGAGCGCGGCCGCGATGGTGAAGTAAAGATCATCTATTGGCAGGCACCGTCCATCCTGAACCCTTATCTGTCCAGCGGCACCAAAGACATCGAATCAGCCTCTTTGGTGCTGGAACCGATGGGCCGGTATGACGAGACAGGCGCGTTGGTCCCTTTCCTTGCTGAAAGCATCCCGACCGTCGAGAACGGCGGCGTCAGTGCCGACCTCAAGTCGATTACCTGGAAGCTGCAAGAAGGTCTGCTTTGGTCCGATGGCACGCCTGTCACATCTGCCGACCTCAAGTTCACCGCTGACTACTGCATGAACCCCGAAGGCGGTTGCGCCCAACTGGCAAAGTTCGAGGGTGTAAACTCTGTCGACATCGTTGACGATCTGACCGTCACTGTAAATTTCTCCGAGCCAAAGCCGAATCCCTATGGCCCGTTCATGGGTGGTCAGTCCCCGATCCTTCAGGCTGCACAGTTTGCTGATTGTACCGGTGCCAAAGCACCTGAGTGTACAGAGGCCAACTTCAACCCGATTGGCACAGGCCCGTTCACTGTCACAGAATTCCGTCCAAACGACGTGATCCAGATGGCTGCAAACGAGAACTTCCGCCACGAGGGCAAGCCTGCCTTCGCCACATTGACCTTCAAAGGCGGCGGTGACGCGGTGGCAGCAGGTCGTGCGGTTATGGAAACCGGCGAATATGACTACGCTTGGAACATGCAGCTGGCACCGGACGTTCTGGCCAAGATGGCGGAAGCGGGCAAAGGCAAGCCAATCGCCGCCTTCGGGACGCTGGTCGAGCGGATCGAGATCAACATGACCAACCCGTCCCCCGATTTGCCAGAGGGCGAGCGTTCTACGGTCAAGCACCCGCATCCGTTCCTGTCCGACGTACGTGTGCGTAAAGCAATGTCGATGGCAATCGACCGCGAACTGCTGGTCGAAGTCGGTTACGGTCAGGCCGGCCGTCCGACCTGTAACCTTGTCCCTGCCCCTGCACTTTATGCATCTGACAACACTGAATGTCTGACGCAGGACATTGCCGGCGCAAACGCACTGCTTGATTCAACCGGTTGGGTTGACAGCGATGGCGACGGTGTACGCGACAAGGACGGCGTCAAGATGTCGATCCTGTACCAGACATCCACAAACGCTGTGCGTCAGGACTTTCAGGCGCTGATCAAAGACTGGTGGAGCCAGATCGGTATCGAAACCGAGCTGCGCAACATCGACGGTTCTGTCTACTTTGGCGGTGATCCGGGCTCCCCTGACACTTTCCAGAAGTTCTATGCAGATGTGGAAATGTACGCCAACAACTTTGACGGTACTGACCCAGAAAGCTATCTGGCACAGCGCACCTGCGACAAGATGCCAAGCCCAGAAACACAGTGGCAGGGCGAAAACATCAACCGTTTCTGTGATCCGGTTTATGACGCACTGGTGGCTGGTCTCGGCCAGACAGGTGAACTTGCCAAACGCGGCGAGATCGCTAAAAAGCTGAACGACATGTTGACCAAGGAAAGCCACTCCATGCTGCCACTGGTTGACCGTGGTCGCGTTTCCGCAGCCTCCGTTACTCTTGGCGGCGTTGTCCTGAACACATGGGACTCCGAGCTTTGGAATGTTGCCGACTGGTACCGCATCAAATAATCTGCGGGCGGGGTTAATCCCGCCCTACACATTCAGCGTAAGGCGGATTAATCCCGCCTTACGCAACCTTTTCCGAAGACTCATAAACAAAGGCGATGGCCACCCATGCTGACCTTCACCCTCCGACGATTGATCCTCTCAGTCCCAACGCTTTTGTTCATCAGTTTTATTATTTTTGGTTTGCTGCAACTTGCCCCCGGCGACCCGATGGCGCAGGTGCCGCTGACCGTGCCGCCCGAAGTGAAACAGAAAATGCGCGAGGCACTTGGCCTTGGCGCACCGTGGTATGTGCAATACTATAAGTGGCTGATCCAGTTCTTCTGGATCGAACCCAAAGTGTTCATCGATTACCTGACCAACAGCAGCTACCTGCTGGGCTGGTTGCCGGATACGAACTTCTACAAGGACGAGCTGCGCGTGATTTCATGGCAGACCCGCTCTCCTGTTATGGACATCGTCATGCAGCGGATGCCCCAGACGCTTTGGGTGGTTGGCCTTAGCTACGTCGTCGGCATCGTGATCGCCATTCCGATCGGCATCTATTCGGCCTACAAGCACTATTCGGTGTTTGATCAGGCCGGTACGTTTATCACCATGGTGGGCTTTTCGATCCCGCCTTTCTTCACCGGCCCCCTGCTGATTGTGATCTTCTCGGTCTATCTGGGTTGGCTGCCCTCGATTTATGACACGACGCATGTGGTTAACGACTGGGAGAGTTTCAAAGTACAATTCTTCCAGATGATCATGCCCGTGATGGTGCTGGCGTTGCAAACCACTGCCCAGATCAGCCGCTACATGCGCGGAGCGATGCTGGACAACCTGAACCAAGATTATGTCCGCACCGCCCGCGCCAAGGGCCTGCGTGAAGGCGTGGTCGTTATGGTCCATGTGCTGCGCAACTCGATGATCCCGGTGGTTACGGTCATCGCACTTGGCATGCCCGCAATCTTTGGCGGCGCGATTATCACCGAGAACGTCTTCAAAGTGAACGGCATCGGGCAGCTGCTGCTGACCGCTCTTTTCGCCAACGACCTGCCGATGGTGATGACGCTGACATTCATCTTCGCCATCCTCATCGTTCTGTTTAACCTCATCGCCGATGTTCTATACGGCTTGCTTGACCCAAGGATCCGCTATGACTGAACAAGCAATCCCCGCAAGCCCCGTCGAGGCCGACATCGAAGTCTTCGGCGCGCTGAAAGACAAAGAGCCACAAAAGCCGCCAAGCAGCCAGTGGCGCGATGTCTGGGACCAATTCCGCAGACACAAAGGCGCGGTATTTGGCGGTGGCTTTCTGATCTTCATTACGCTGGGCGTGATCTTTGGCCCGTGGCTGTGGGATGTCGACCCCAAGGGTCTCGACATTCGCAACAAGAACTGGCGCCCCGTCATCAACCTGTTGTGGGACAGCGACGCCAAAGCAGGCTGGGCACATCCCTTCGGCACCGACCAGCTGGGCCGTGATATTTTGGCGCAAATGATCTCGGGAGGACGGGTGTCTATGGCTGTTGGCTGGCTTGCTATGGCGCTGGCGTTGATCATCGGCACCGCAATCGGCGTTCTGTCCGGCTACTTCAAGCGGCTGGACTTCTGGCTGATGCGCTTTACCGATCTGGTGTTGTCATTGCCCATTCTGCCCCTCGTGTTGCTGGCCGTGACCCTGTTCCGCCAACCGCTGAACGCGCGTTTTGGCCCTGAAGGCGGGATGTTCATTCTGATCGTCGCGGTGATTGGCCTGACCTCCTGGATGCAAACCGCGCGGATCGTGCGCGGTGACGTTCTGGCGCTGAAAGAGCGCGAATTCATCCTTGCCGCCCGCTCCATCGGGACCAAGTCCGGCAAAATCATCCGCCGCCACCTGCTGCCCAACGTGATCTCACCGATTATGGTGTCGGCCACGCTGGGCCTTGCCACCGCGATCATCACCGAAAGTGCTTTGAGTTTTCTCGGTGTCGGCTTTCCGTCCGATTACCCCACCTGGGGCAAGCTGCTGGCCGATGCGGTGCAGCGGATGCAGGAGTTCCCCGAGCGTGTGATGCTGCCCGGTATCGCGATTTCCCTCACGGTGTTGAGCGTGAACTACCTCGGAGACGGTCTGCGCGACGCTCTCGACCCACGCATCCGCGGACGCTAAATAAGGATCGAAACGCGGGCGCACCTGTCTGGGCAGGCCCCGCGTTTCGCACAACCACGCCAGCCAGTACGATCAACCTGCACAAACGGTCAAAACTGGAACAACGTTCCAATCCTGTGCAGGCATACCTCTCCCCAAGCCCTTGATCACAGCAATTTTCCGGCCCAGATAGCACGCATGTTCTATCAAGGAGACCGCGCGTGTTTGAGACATTTGAATTTGAGACACTGACCGCCCCACAGGCATCCGTGTTCTTCGCCCTCCTCATCGGCGCGCTGTTTGGCGTGATGGCGCAGATCAGCAAATTCTGCTTTCGCCGCGCAATTGTCGGCGAAGACCGCCGTGCCGCCGCCGGTGTGTGGTTTACCGCATTGGCCGTGGCCGTGATCGGCACACAAGCCTCCGTGGCTGCGGGCTGGATCACCTTTGATGACCACCGCTTTATGGTGTCCGAGCTGCCCGTTCTTGCGATTGTCGCAGGTGGCCTGCTGTTTGGCGCGGGCATGGTATTGACCCGTGGCTGCATCTCGCGCCTGACGGTGCTGGCCGGCTCCGGCAATCTGCGGGCTGCCATTGTGTTGGTTGTCTTTGCGCTTGTCGCCCATATGACCCTCAAGGGCGTGCTGGCACCTGTCCGCACAACGCTTGGTAGCGTCACGGTTGATATGGGCGATGCCATTACACTGGCCTCTCTTCCGGGTGGTGCGTGGCTCTGGACGGCTCTCCTTGCTCTTGGTGCACTCACATTGGTCCTGCGCTCGGGCAACCGCGCGTCTTCTCTAATCCTTGCGGTCCTGATCGGCCTGCTGGTGCCGTTGGCATGGGTTGGTACCGGGTTCATCCTCTATGACGATTTTGACCCCATCGCGATGGAAAGCCTGTCCTTCACTTCACCCGCCGCTGACACCCTGTTCTGGAGCATCGCCAGCACCTCGATCTCTCCGGGCTTTGGCACGGGTCTGTTGGGCGGCGTTGTTCTCGGCTCTCTGGCTGCCAGTCTGATCTTTGGCGGCTTCCAGTGGCAAAGCTTTGACTCACCCCGCCAGACCGGTCGCTACATGCTCGGTGCGTCGCTCATGGGTGTCGGTGGCGTGCTCGCCGGAGGCTGCACATTGGGCGCAGGCCTGTCCGGCGTTCCAACCCTGTCGGTCGCCGCCATTCTGGCGATTGTGATGATCGCGGTCGGTGCCAAACTTGCCCAGGCGCTGCTTAGCCAAGATGTTTCCGCAGACGCCGCACCATCCACCAAACCGCACCCACTACCGGCAGAGTGACAGCGGCCAGCAACGTGCCTTTGCTGACGCCCAGCATTTCAGCGGCGGGGTACAACAGATATCCCGCCAACGAGACCGCATAATAACTGATCGCGACAACCGACAGTCCTTCGACCGTCTTTTGCAAACGCAACTGCAGGTCAGCACGTTTGTCCATACTGGCAAGGATTTCCTGATTCTGCGCCGAGCGTTCGACATCCACACGAGTCCGTAACAGTTCTGATGCGCGGATCGCCCGCTCAGACATCGCCTTCAACCGATTTTCGGTCGATGATACTGTGCGCATCGCAGGTTCGTAGCGACGCATCATGAACTCCGCAAATCCCTGTCGCGACATAAACCTTTCCTCGCGCAACACCTCGATCCGCTGGTCGACAATGGCATGATAGGCCCCCGTTGCACCAAACCTGAACGCCGTGTTCACAGCCAGCGTTTCCAACTCCACCGAGATGTCCAGAAGGGCGTGCAACGTGTCTTCGGCACCGCTCGCAGGCGCGCGCATCTGCGCCATCAGGTCCGTCAGCTTCTTATCAAGGGCGTTCAATTGCGGTGCCAACCAGCGCACCATCGAAAATCCCAGCATAGAGGCTGATTTATATGTCTCTATCTCGCAAAGCCGCTGCACAATCCGGCCTGTGCGCCGACTGCCCGTTGCCGCATCTGTGAACACGGCAATGCGCAAATGTCCCGCAGAATCGATGCGAAAATCAGAGGCCACAACAGCCGCCCCGTCCAGCACCGAAGCCACCGCCAGACTCTCATGCACAAACCACTCCGCAAGGTGGTCATTGATCATCTGCTCTGTCTTCGGCTTGGGCATCAGGCGCAGAAGGGCCGACGTGATCCGCCCACCCGGAGCCTGATCCAGCCAATACTCGGGAAAAACATCAAATTCGGCCGGATCAAAGGCCCGCGCCCCGATATCATCCCGAAAAACAGTGTAGGTGACAAACTCCGTGTGCTGTTCCCACTTGAGCGTGTACTTGCCCAACTCCCCGTAATAATGGGTCGCCGCAGCGTCCGGACGTGGTGCACCGTAGTGATCCAGAAGTGCTGTAAGATGCGCCAGATCCGCACTTTTATCACGGCTGGCCGCATCTTCGGGCTGTTTGATCGCCAGAAACACAGCCGTCTGAGGTACCTTAAGGGACGGAAAAGGGCGCGCATGCAGCTCGCCTGTCAAAGCATAGCGTTGCGGATAATCTTTGATCGGGGCCATATGCAGATTCCTGTATCCTACGCTAACCTACATAGTCCGGGTCCAGCGAGTTTTCAAATATTTTAAACTTTTCAATGATTTAAGGGGATACAATGGTATACTGAACGCTAAGGTCAGACGCTTTGGAATACCCGCACTGCCCGCCCCGCAAAGCTGCCGGCACCAAGCGCAATGAGTGCGGTAAATGCCATATGAAACACTGCATTCGCGTATACATCCGGTAAGACAGCCTGCAAAAAGCCGCCAGCAAAATTTGCCCAAAAGACAACCATAACCACCACCAGCGTGAGGTTCTCTCCCTTAAGGCGCACCAGTTTCCCCACACGCCCCGATAACCAGCGGCCTTGCACCTGATACCCTGCTTTAGCCCCTGACAAATAGGCGGTCACAAAGACCAGCCAGATCCACATCGACGCCGGGAGCGCCGCAGTTGAACGCAGCGCAAGAATACCAAGCAGCGGCATCGCGTAGATCAGAATTGCAGGTGCCTGACGGTCCCGCCGTGCCCGCAACCCCACGATGACAAGCAACAAAAGGAGGGGCCAGACCCAGAGCGGTGCACCTGTTAGAATACCTGTCATCTGCGTTGTCCTGTGCTGTTTTGGTGTTCATGGACATGGACCACATAACCCCGCATCTGCACCAGTTCCATTACGTGAACTGCCGCTTTTACGACGCCATCAACATGGTTTTGCGTTCACGATGCGCGAATGCATCCCGTGAAAAGCAAAACGCCCCACCATTTCTGGCAGGGCGTTTCAATCATGCATCGGAAATTTTCAAAATTTCCGACCGTTTTCTTTCAAAGAAAACGATTACTCAATCATCGGCAGCAACTTGTCCAAAGACGCCTTGGCATCCCCATAGAACATCCGCGTGTTGTCCTTGAAGAACAGCGGATTTTCGATACCGGAGTAACCCGTGCCCTGCCCCCGCTTGGAGACAAAAACCTGTTTGGCCTTCCAGCACTCCAACACAGGCATGCCCGCAATCGGAGAATTCGGATCATCCTGCGCCGCCGGGTTCACGATGTCATTGGACCCGATGACAATCGCCACATCCGTCTCAGGGAAGTCCTCATTGATCTCGTCCATCTCCATCACGATGTCATAAGGCACACGCGCCTCCGCCAGCAGCACGTTCATGTGACCTGGCAAACGCCCGGCAACAGGGTGAATGGCGAAACGTACGTTCTTGCCTTTGGCCCGCAACTTCTTGACCAGTTCCGCCACCGCTGTCTGCGCCTGCGCCACAGCCATACCATATCCCGGAATGATAATAACGCTGTCCGCTTCGTTCAGCGCCGTTGCCACACCATCCGCATCAATCGCAACCTGCTCGCCTTCCACAGCCATCTGTTCGCCCGCAGGGCCACCAAAGCCGCCAAGGATGACAGAGACAAACGACCGGTTCATCGCCTTACACATGATGTAGGACAGGATCGCACCGGAGGAGCCAACCAACGCACCAACCACGATCAACAGATCGTTGCCAAGCGAAAAGCCAATCGCTGCCGCTGCCCAGCCGGAATAACTGTTCAGCATGGAGACCACGACAGGCATGTCCGCCCCGCCAATCCCCATGATCAGGTGATAGCCGATAAACAGCGCCGCCAGCGTCATCACAAACAGCGGAAAGAACCCGCCGGTGTTGAAATACCAGATCAGGCACAACAGCGAGAGCGCCGCTGCCCCCGCGTTCAGCATGTGACCACCCGGCAGTTTTTTCGCCGCTGAATCCACACGCCCCGCCAGCTTGCCATAGGCAATGACGGAACCTGTGAAGGTCACCGCACCGATGAAGATACCAAGGAAGACTTCGACCCGCAGGATGTTAATCTCGACGACCGTCTTTTTCGCAATCAGCCCCGCAAAGGTGCCAAGCGCGTAAACATCACCGCCTTCGGCCACATAGGTCGCAACGCGGCCAATCTCAAAGTGCGCGATGAAACCCACAAAGACCGCCGCCAGACCCACAAGCGAGTGCATTGCTGCTACCAGTTCTGGCATCTGCGTCATCTGCACCCGTGTCGCCAGTTGGTAGCCAATGGCACCGCCACCTGCGATCAGGATCAACGACAAGAGCCAATAGCCGGAGCCTGGCCCGATCAGCGTTGCGGCAACGGCCAATGCCATACCGACAATACCATACCAGACCGCGCGCTTGGCGCTTTCCTGCCCCGAAAGCCCACCCAATGACAGGATGAACAGAATTGCTGCAACCACATACGCTGCTGTTGTGAAACCAAAATCCATCTATCCAGCCCCCTTAAGATTTCTGGAACATGGCGAGCATGCGCCGTGTCACGAGGAAGCCGCCAAAGATGTTGATCCCACACATGAAGATCGACAGGGCAGCAAGGAGTATCACCAGGAAGGAAGCTGATCCAATCTGCATCAGCGCCCCCAGAATGATGATAGAGGAAATCGCATTTGTCACCGCCATCAGGGGTGTGTGCAAGCTATGCGCCACGCCCCAGATGACTTGGAAACCCACGAACACCGCCAGCACAAACACGATAAAGTGCTGCATAAAGCTGGCAGGTGCCACAAGTCCGACGGCCAGCAACAACGCGCCACCAACAGCCAAAAGCGTTACCTGATTTTTGGTCTGCTGCTTGAATGCTGCTATCTCCGCCGACCGTTTTTCCTCGGACGTCAGTTCCTTGGGGGCGGGTTTCTTCGCTTGAACCGCAATTGCCGCCACCTTCGGTGGTGGTGGCGGGAAGGTCACTTCTTTTGCATGCGCAATCGTCGCGCCACGGATCACATCGTCTTCCATGTTGTGATTGATCACACCGTCTTTTTCCGGCGTCAGATCCGTCATCAAATGGCGGATGTTGGTGGCATATAGCGTTGAGGCCTGCGCTGCCATCCGGCTCGGAAAATCGGTATAGCCGATGATGGTCACGCCATTCTCGGTCACGATCTTCTCGTCCATCACGGTGAGTTTGCAGTTGCCTCCCTTCTCGGCCGCCAGATCGACGATGACCGATCCGGGCTTCATCGCCGCAACCATATCAGGGGTCCAGATTTCGGGTGCTTCTCGGTTGGGGATCAACGCCGTAGTGATCACGATATCAACTTCGGGTGCCATCTCGCGGAACTTCGCCAGCTGCGCCTCGCGGAATTCGGGGGAGGACACAGAGGCATAGCCACCCGTCGCAGCCCCGTCCTGCTGTTCTTCCTCAAAATCAAGGTAGACAAACTCGGCCCCCATCGATTCAACCTGCTCCGCCACTTCGGGGCGCACGTCGAAGGCATAGGTGATCGCGCCCAAGGACGTCGAGGTGCCAATCGCGGCCAAACCGGCCACACCAGCACCGACAATCAAGACCTTCGCAGGGGGCACCTTGCCCGCCGCCGTGATCTGGCCAGTAAAGAAGCGGCCAAAGTTATTGCCCGCCTCAATCACCGCCCGGTAGCCCGCGATATTGGCCATAGAAGACAGCGCATCCATCTTCTGCGCCCGTGAAATCCGCGGGATCATCTCCATTGCGACAACGGTGGCCCCTTTGCTAGCCGCCTTTTTCATGTTTGCTTCGTCAGCAACAGGACTGAAGAAAGAGACCAGCGTCTGCCCCTCTCGCAGCCTTTTCATCTCGCTTGCATCCGGCGCGCGCACCTTGGCGACCACATCGGCACCTTTCCACAAGGCAGCAGCCGTTTTCACGACCTCAACGCCTGCGTCGGCATAGGCAGCATCGGCAAATCCGGCCAAGGCTCCGGCACCTGCTTCAATCATGCATTCATGACCCAGCTTTTGCAGTGCTTTCGCGGACTCCGGCGTCATGGCGACGCGGGCTTCCCCTTCAAAAATCTCTTTTGGCGTTCCGATCTTCACGGCCGTCCCCCTGTTTACTCACCCTGTCAGCAATTGCGCGCGGGCCTTGTTTGCATCTGCAGCAAATATCGCGTTGGCCGCCTACTCACAAGCGTTTGAGGCCGCAAATCGGCGGAACCAGACGTTTTTCACAGCCAACGTGGCGTTTTTCTGCGGAAATCGTCGAATTCCGGTCCGAAATTTTCTTTCATTCGGGCCTCCTCCGGCGCAATAAAGCGTCGCGTCAGAATCCAGACAAAGGTGGGAATCAGCACCAAGGCAGGCCATGCCCCCCACCACAAAACTGCGCCTGTCAGGATCATCACATCCCCAAGATAGATCGGATTGCGGCTGCGTGCGAAGGGGCCGGAGGTGATCAGGCGGGCCGGCATCTGGTGCGGTACAACGCTGGTTTGATGCGTTCGAAAGACAGCGATGGACCAGAACAACAAAACAGCACCAGCAAGAGCAAGCAACGCCCCTAACCACGCAAGCACACCAATGCGGTAGCTCCACTCTGGCAACATGCGCACGTACAACCAGACCAACGCCAGCGCGCCAAACAGCCACACCGGCGGCACATCCAGCAACTGACGCGGGGATAGCCCACTGGCATCCGTCCACTTGGTCATATCCAGCCCCGCTTGCTTGTTGATGTTAGGGACTTAACCGTCCGTTAACCACTTTGGGCTCATCTTGATGAACATGTCCAACGCAATCCATCACGCCGCCGCCGGTCCATGCCATTTCTTTACGATCCGTTTGGCAAATCGTCACAGCAACCTGCTGATCCGCGAGATATCCGTTTTGCGCAATGCCATGCGCGAGACCAAATTGCGCCATCCGTTTCACATCGATGCCATCTGCGTGTTGCCGGCAACCTTGCACATGCTGTTGACCTTGCCGCAGGGGGAACAGAGCTACACCACCCGCATTGCCATGCTGAAATCACGGTTTTCCCGCGCAATGCCAATGCCTGCTAACCGCACATTGAAACAGATCAAACGTGGCGAAAAAGGTCTCTGGCAGCGCAGCCATTGGTCCCATCACATCAAAGACAAAGCTGATTTCGAACGGCACCGGCAGTTGATACATCTCAGCCCCGTACACGCGGGTCTTTGCTCGTGTCCGCAAGATTGGGCCCACACGTCCTTTCACCGCGATCTGAAATATGGTCATGCACAGCCTGCTGGGCTGATCGAAAGCAGCAAGGCAGTGCACAAACCCCAAACCCCGAAACCGGTGCCCCAGGATCCAGAGATGCGGCCTTGGGTAAACTAGAACCTATACCGCTTTTAACGCAGGTGCCGCAGACCTTGCTGACCAATCCTGCAACGCGGTGCCAAATGCTTCGAACAAGGGGCGTGACACCGGATCACCCGCCGCGTTCCATTCAGGATGCCACTGTACCGCCAGCGTAAAGCCCGCAGCCCCCTGCACATAGATTGCTTCGGGCGTGCCGTCTTCTGCATGGCCGTCAATCACGATACGCGGTCCTGCTTGCTTGATCCCCTGCCCGTGCAAGGTGTTGGTGCGCACTTTCGCAGCCCCCATGACACCATGGAACACACCCCCTTCGGTGAAATGCACATCATGGCGCAGCTCGAACTTCTCTTCCATCGTGCCTTCGGGTGGCATCCGGTGGTTCATCCGGCCCGGCAGATCGCGAATTTCAGGATATAAGGATCCCCCCATCGCAACATTCACTTCCTGAAAGCCACGGCAAATCCCCAAAAACGGCTGACCGCGTTCTACGCACGCCCGTACCAAGGGCAGCACCAGCGCGTCACGGGCACGATCAAACGTCCCATGCGCTTCGGTTTCGACTTCACCATATTCTTCGGGATGCACATTGGGCCGCCCGCCTGTCAGCAAGAACCCGTCACACACGTCCAGCAAATCGGCAAGATCAACATGGTTTGGATCAGCAGGCACAACCAGCGGCAAACATCCGCAGATATCAACAAGGGCATCCGCGTTCAGCTGCCCTGCGGCATGCACCGCATATTGATCGTTAATCAGATAGGAATTGCTGATGATGCCAACAACGGGTCGGGCCATATATCCACCTGGGTTTGCTTGTGGGTTTGTTTGCGTTTCCCGCTATATAGCCTCGCGGCGCGGTACGCTCAAGCGGGCTTAGACCTCTCCCACCAGTCCCGCAGCGTCAATTCCCGCCATTGCGGCCAGCGCGTCTTTGTCAGAGGCATCGCCAGTAACACCAACCGCACCAACCACCGTGCCTTTTTTGTCGCGCAGCAAAACGCCGCCCGGCACCGGAATGACCTGCCCGCCATAAACACCGTTTACCGCCGCCATGAAATAGGCCTGATCCTCGGCCCGTTTCATCTGCGCCGTCCCCCCCATGCCCAACATCACAGACCCATAGGCCTTGCCATGCGCAATAGAGAACCGTCCCGGAGGGGCACCATCCTCGCGCTCGAAAGCCTGAACATGCCCGCCTGCATCCAGCACAATCACCGACAGCGGTTTCAGGTTCAACTCCCGTCCTTTTTCCAACGTCTTACGGACAATAGTACGGGCTTTTCGCAAGGATATCGTCATGATCGCACATCCTACCTGATGTTATTACCGATCACCTTGCGCAGCGCGATCCAGATGCGCAAGCCTTCTTTGTCACTGGTTCAGCCTGCGGCCTTCAACTCCAACCGGCGCGCATGAAGGACCGGTTCGGTATAACCCGAAGGCTGCTCGCGGCCTTTGAACACCAGATCACAAGCCGCCTGAAAGGCGATCCCGTTAAAGTTCGGGGCCATCGGATTATAAAGCGGATCGCCCGCGTTCTGACGGTCCACCACAGCGGCCATCTTCTTCATCGCGCCCATCACCTGATCTTCGTCCACAACACCATGGTGCAACCAGTTCGCGACATGCTGTGCCGAGATGCGGCAGGTGGCGCGGTCTTCCATCAGGCCCACATCGTTCATATCAGGCACCTTGGAACAACCCACACCCTGATCAATCCAGCGCACCACATAGCCCAGAATACCTTGTGCGTTGTTCTCGACTTCACGCTGGATTTGCGCGTCCGACCATTTGCGATAGCTGGCCAGCGGAATCTCCAGCAGCCCCTCTTTATGCGCACGCCGACCGCCCTTGCGCAGTTTGTCCTGCACGGCAAAAACATCAACCATGTGATAGTGCAATGCATGTAAGGTGGCTGCTGTTGGCGAGGGAACCCATGCACAATTTGCACCTGACTTGGGGTGCGCGATTTTCTGTTCCAGCATCGCGGCCATCTGGTCGGGCATGGCCCACATACCTTTACCGATCTGCGCACGCCCCGACAGGCCGCACTCCAGCCCAATATCTACGTTCTGCAATTCATAGGCCGTTATCCAGCCTTTGTTCTTGATCAAATCCTTGCGCGAAAACGCGCCCGCCTCCATTGACGTGTGAATTTCATCACCTGTGCGATCAAGGAAACCTGTGTTGATAAACGCCACACGGCTTTTCGCCGCCCGGATACATTCCTTGAGGTTGGCAGAGGTGCGCCGCTCCTCGTCCATGATCCCCAGTTTCACCGTATTTTGTGGCAAGCCCAGCGCCTTTTCCACACGTGTAAAAATGTCGTCAGAAAAGGCCACTTCTTCCGGCCCGTGCATCTTGGGCTTCACCACATAAACGGACCCATGCAGCGAATTGCCGCCCTCGCGTGCCAAATCATGCTTGGCAATCAGCGTGGTGATCATTGCATCCATCAGCCCTTCAAAGACTTCGTTCCCGTCTCGGTCCAATATCGCAGGGTTCGTCATCAAATGTCCCACATTGCGCACCAGCATCAGCGCACGTCCCTTCACGGTCAGCCCCGTACCGTCGGGTGTGATATAGTCACGGTCCTCGTGTAAACGGCGCGTCATTTCTTTGCCGCCCTTCACCAGCGTCTCTTCCAGATCGCCCTTCATCAGGCCCAGCCAGTTGCCATAGGCCAGCACCTTGTCCTCGGCATCCACACACGCCACAGAATCCTCGCAATCCATGATCGCAGAGACAGCACTTTCCAAACGCACATCCGCCAGCCCTGCCTGATCACGGCTGCCAATCGGGTGCGTACGGTCAAACACTAGTTCTACATGCAATCCGTTATTGCGCAGCAGAACCGCATCGGGTGCTTTTGGATGACCACGATAGCCAACAAATTTTTCCTTTTGCATGAGTGGTTGGTCATCGACCAACAACACCCCGTTCTGGATCGCATACCGACGCGCATCCGCGTGGCTCACACCGTCAATCGGGAATGCGTTATCCAGAAAGACTCGCGCGCGGGCGACGACCCGCGCCCCGTGTCCTTGGTTATAGCCCCCCGCCGGTGGCAACATGCCCATTGCATCGGTCCCGTAGAACGCATCATACAAGCTGCCCCACCGCGCGTTCGCCGCATTCAGTGCAAAACGCGCATTGGTGATCGGCACCACAAGCTGCGGACCCGCAACTGAGGCGATTTCCGGATCCACGTTCTGCGTATCAATTTCAAAGTCTTCCCCTTCCGGGACTAGGTAACCGATTTCTTCCAGAAAATTCAGATAAGCCGTGCTGTCATGGGGCGCGTCGCGGTGCGCGCGATGCCATTCATCAATCTGGGTTTGTAAATCTTCCCGCTTTGCCAGTAATTCACGGTTCCGGGGCCCCAAATCATGCACAAGCGCCGAGAAACCGGTCCAGAAATCCGCGGCCGAAACACCCGTGCCGGGCAATGCGCTCTCTTCGATAAACGCCACCAGTTGCGGATCAACCTGCAGGCCATCTTTGTCCGTTCTCATCGTTTGTGTCGCCTTGTTCATCGGTTTCTCCGGGGTCGGTGTTTCTTATCGGAAACACTTAGAACGAATGGAAACTCCCGACAAGGCGCTCTGGACACCATTGCATACCAAATTGCTACGACACCGTGTTGCGCGCGGATTTGCAGCGCTCAGAGCAGTATTTGACCTCGTCCCAGACCTTCGACCATTTACGCCGCCATGTGAAAGGACGCCCGCATGTGGCACAGTCTTTTTGCGGCAAATCGGCTTTCTTTTGCATCTTGGGCATAAGCGGCCTTACGTTTTTGAAAAGCGCGAGGGCGGCACGAGATGTCTCCCCTGCCGCCCCTGTAATATGGTTTGATCTGGCCTGCGGGCAAGCCGCGTTTTGACCCAATCAATCAGATGTCGTGCCTGTAGTTGCTGTTGACGCTGCGGCACCATCTTCGGCATTCAGACCCGCATCTCCTTCGGGATCGTTTGCATTCATCATGGTAAAGCCGATCACAAGAACCAACATCAACGCGCCAAAAATCATCGCGCCTTTGATGCCCATAAGGGATGCTTTGTGGTTCTGTTCCTGCTTCTCGATATTTGTGTCGGGGGCTGACATGTCATCTCCTTTGGCGTTGGGTCCATTTGACCCGTTGAGGGTCGGGTGCTGCCATACTAACGTGCGACCTGATCATTCGTTCCCAAAATTCCGAGGTCCCCCATGCGCGATGCTGCCCCCAAGACCATTTATCTGTCCGACTACACCCCCTATCCATGGACAATTGAGAGCGTCGATCTGCACTTTACCCTCGATCCGCATGCCACCCGCGTGCGCAGCGTCATCCGTTTTGCACCCAACCCCGCCTATGTCGAAGATCCCGACGCGCCGCTGCCGACGATGTTCCTTCATGGCGAAAAGGTAAAACTCATCTGGGCCGAGATCGAAGGCATCCCAGTTGATGCCACCATCACCGACGAAGGGTTGACGACCGCCGTACCGAGCGGCCCTTTCACATGGGAAGCCGAGGTCGAGATTGATCCCGCAAACAACACCGCCCTCGAAGGGCTCTATATGTCGAACGGCATGTATTGCACGCAATGCGAGGCCGAAGGATTTCGCAAGATCACCTACTACCCCGATCGCCCCGATGTGATGAGCGTCTTTACCGTTACCATTGAGGGCCCACATCCGGTGCTCTTGTCCAACGGCAACCCCGTCACAAGCTCAAAACACCTCGCCAAATGGCACGATCCATGGCCTAAACCTGCCTATCTTCTCGCTTTGGTCGCAGGCGAGTTGATCTCCCATCACAACACCTTCACCACCAAATCGGGGCGCAAAGTCGATCTGAACCTCTACGTCCGCCCCGGCGACGAGGGCAAATGCGCCTTTGGCATGGAAGCCCTCAAGGCAAGCATGAAATGGGACGAAGAGGTCTATGGACGTGAGTACGATCTCGACCTGTTCAACATCGTCGCGGTGGATGATTTCAACATGGGCGCGATGGAGAACAAGGGGCTGAACATCTTCAATTCCTCCGCTGTCCTCGCCTCGCCCGAAACCTCTACGGATATGAATTTCGAACGGATCGAAGCGATCATTGCGCACGAGTATTTCCACAACTGGACCGGCAACCGCATCACTTGTCGCGACTGGTTCCAGCTCTGCCTTAAGGAAGGGTTGACCGTCTACCGCGACAGCCAGTTCACGTCTGACATGCGCAGCGCACCCGTCAAACGCATCTCCGATGTCATCGACCTGCGCGGACGCCAATTCGCCGAAGACCAAGGGCCACTGGCACATCCGGTACGGCCAGAGTCGTTTCAGGAAATTAACAACTTCTACACCGCAACCGTCTACGAAAAAGGTGCCGAAGTCATCGGCATGCTCAAGACCCTCGTCGGGGACGACGCATATTACAAAGCCGTCGAACTCTATTTCACCCGCCACGATGGTCAGGCCTGCACCATTGAGGACTGGCTCGCCGTTTTTGAAGAAACCACCGGTCGTGACCTGACCCAGTTCAAACGCTGGTACTCCCAAGCAGGCACCCCGCGCCTGAGTGTCGAAGAGAGCTTCGAGCTGGACACTCTAACGCTGACCTTCACCCAGCATACGCCACCGTCTGCCGCAACGCCAAACCCAGAACCCCAAGTCATCCCCATCGCCCTCGGCCTGATCTATCCCGATGGCACCGAGGCGCTCGAAACCAGAATTCTCGAAATGACAAAAGCCGAGCAAAGCTTTCGCTTTACCGGCCTCGAAGACCAACCTGTCGCCTCCATCCTGCGCGGATTTTCGGCCCCGGTTGTCCTGACCCACAACCTGTCGGACGCGGACCGCGCGCACCTGTTGACCCATGACACCGATCCTTTCAACCGCTGGGAAGCTGGCAACATGCTGGGCCGCAATGCCATGCTGGCAATGATCCGCGAGGGTACCGCGCCTGACCCTGCCTTCCTGCAAGCAACCAAAGCCATCGCCACCGATGAAACCCTTGACCCGGCGTTCCGTGATCTGATGATCGGCTGGCCCGGCCCTTCCGAACTGGCCACCGTGCTTCATGAAGCTGGCGAAGTGCCTGATCCTGAACAACTCTTCGAGGTCTCCGAAGAGATGCGCAACGCCATGGCCGAAACTTTCGCCGACGCCGCACCGGAGATTTATGCGCGCCACAACGTCACCGAGCCTTACCAGCCAAACGCCGAACAATCCGGCAAACGGGCACTGACCAACGTCATGCTCGCTTTCATCAGCCGCCACAGCGGAACCGCAACGGCGCAAAAACAATTCGATAATGCCGACAATATGACCCAGCAGATCAGCGCCCTCAGCCAGATCGTGCGCCACGGCGATGGTGCGCCCGCCCTTGCCGCCTTCTATGACCAATGGAAAGACGACAGGCTGGTGATGGACAAATGGTTCGGCCTCCAAGTCAGCTGTTCCAAGCCCGAAGAGGCGGCCGCCACCGCCCAGCGCCTGACAGGACATCCCGACTTTAATCACAAAAACCCGAACCGCTTCCGTGCGGTTTTTGGGGCGCTCGCCGCCTATCACGACGCCTTCCACCACAAGAACGGTGCCGCCTATACATTGCTCGCCGACTGGCTGATCATTCTTGATCCGCTCAATCCGCAAACCACGGCGCGCATGTGTTCCGCCTTTCAGACTTGGAAACGCTATGACACAGACCGCCAAGCGAAAATACTGGCCGAAGTTGACCGCATCCTCGCCACACCAAACCTCAGCCGCGACACCACCGAAATGCTGACCCGTATCAAGGGGGCCTAGGTCTTGCGCCCCATCTACGGCATTGTCGCTTTGCCCCTGTCAGGAACGGACGGGCGGTGAACCCTGATCTTGTTCACCAGTCGCAAGGCCGCACCCTGCGTGCCGGTTTGACTGTGGCAGCTGTCTGGTTTGCATTGGTCACGCTCTGGCTCGGGCTTGAAGCAGCACCTTGGCTGGTGGCTTTTCTTGGGTTGTTCACCCTGCCCGCGCTTTGGGATCTGATCACCGATCCCTCCAGCGGATTGACCCTGTCAGACACCAACCTCACGTGGTTCAGCGGCAAACGCCACGGTACCATTCAACTGGATGAGATCGACCAGGTGCGTCTGGACACCCGTCTGGATTTTTCCGTGCGCGTTACAGTCGTTCTAAACACCGGGACCAAGATACGCCTGCCATTCGAAACAACGCCGCCCCATCAAGAACTCGAAGACGCCTTGGACGCGCGCGGCGTCCCTACGCGCCGCACCCATTTTCAGCTCATGCAATAACCTCTGGGGCCCGATCTAGGGTCGCGGTTTGGGCCGTGTCGCATCGAGCGGCTTGCAATAGGTCTGCCGTTTCAACCAGCCCGCCATGTCCCGCCGTTTTGGTGCCGAATGCATTGGCCCCCAATCTGCTGTGACCCCCTGACCCTTGCGGTTTCTATACCCATGGATCACACCGTCACGTGGCACCGTTGTCGCCATGATCCGCACAGCGCAGCTGAGATTGGCCGCCCCGTTCTTGAGCGCCTCGCCGGTGCCGACATTGCATTTATAGCCGCGCGCCGTTGACGGCAGAATTTGAAGCAGGCCGTACCAGAGACCACCACCGCCAACCGCCCGTGGCTTGTAAGTACTTTCATGCTTGGCCAGCGCCGACATAAAGCCGACCCAAAAAGCGCGGCGCTCAGCGTCTGTTGCTGTTGGGTATTTCGGGCACCAGTTTTTGATATCCGCCGGTACAAGATCAACCAGAGGCTGCCCGTGATCCTTGAGCGCCGACAAGGCTGCCCGCGTCCACAATGCGTGACCTCGCTTATGCTGGAATCTGGTGCGCGGTAGTTGCGCCGTGCGCGCCGGTGGTCGCAGTGTTGTCTTGAACTGTACAAGGGGCGTGCCGGTTTCAGCGCCCGACTGTCCCACCTCATCGCTTTGCAAAGCCGTCTCGGAGTCGGCCTGTGCGGCCATCGTCGAAACCTCGACCAAGGCCATCTCACGCGCCTGTGGGCGCACAGGCGATTGCGCGTCCAAAACATCAGCGCCGCACACAACGGCAAGCGCACAAAGGCCCAGCAGATTTTTCACCCGCCCACTATGCAAAGCAAAAACAACCTTTGGCAAGGAACACCCTGCCATAGGTGTTAATACCGAAACAAAGCCGCCAAAGCCCTGCTACCGTGCACTTTTCACGAACGATCAGGCGATCTTGCATCGGCGAATACTCGCTTGCGTAGAATTAACAACGCGATATCTCCGCGCCTCTGCCACGGTTCCGCCCAAATGGTCCGGCAATTTGGTCAGGATCGAAACGTGATACCGGACAGGACCGTATGACCCCGCTGAGCGCCTTTATAGAAAAGCATGTACGCCCGCTGGGCAACCTGTTGAGCAATCAGAAAAGTGTTTTGAAAGCACCGGAGATGCCCGTAGTGATCCGGCGCCGTGCCCCCCGCACAGTGATGAAAGTGGATGGACAGGAAACCCTGCACATTACCTGTCCCGATCCCACTGCCGAAGACACCATTCGCGACAAATATCTCGCATCCGCACAACACCTTGTCCGTCAGGAACGCTGGGACGAACTGATCAGCGCAATCGAGATTGCCGACGAACAACGGCACATGACCCCCGGCACAATGCCGATTGCGGACCTGATGGCGTTTGGTGCCCGCGCCGACGTTATCCATGCTGCCGAACATGTGTTGATGGATGGCCGCCCGCCCAAAGGTGCACCGATTCTCGCAGGCATCGAAGCGCTGGAGCATGTGCTGGCCGAATTTCCCGGATCCTATGTCGTCGCCTGTATCGTCGCACAGGCACATATGGACATCGCATGGGCATGGCGCGGCACGGGTTGGGATATCGAAGTGCCGGCGCGCAACCGCGAAGCCTTTACCGCCCATTTCGACCGCGCCTCAGACATTATGGCAGAGTTTTGCCCGAAAAACCTCGGTTCTCCCCTGCTGGCCGCCACATGCTGTGCCTTGATGGGGGCGGGCGGCGACGCCAATCACCGTGTCGCAGACCGTTATGAAGCCCTGATCGACCTGAACCCCGGCAACCCGCGCCCGATGCGCGCCATGGGCAACCATTTGCTGCCACGCTGGTACGGCTCTTATGACGCGCTGGAACTGGAAGCACGCCGCACCGCAGCCCGCACGGCGAAACTCTGGGGCGCTGGCGGCTACACTTGGGTCCAGTTTGACGCGATCACCTGTGACGATCAGGCCTGTGCAAATCTAGATCTGGACTTCTTTATCGAAGGGCTGCGCGACATTCTGAACCGCCGTCCGGACGCCTATACCGCCAACTTGTTGGCCGCCTATTGCTCGAATTCCATCGGACAGTCATTTTCCGGCAACGATCAGGCCGACCAGATCCGCAGCCAGATTTCAAACTGTGCCCGTTGGATTGTACGCGAGCATCTGACGGAATTGCACCCGATGATCTGGGCACATGCGGCGCGCGGGTTTGACAACAACCTGCGCATCCATTCGCCCTCGCGGTTTGCCGCCTCTGGCCGGGACGATGCAATCCGCATCATTTCTTCCATGTTCACCAAGGAAATTGCGGCAGGCAAGAAGATCGTATTCACCGATACAGGGCCCGTGGCACAAGCAAAGTTCAGTTGACCCAGACGCCACACAAACTGCATCAATAGGAACCGTTCCCCAACGTCACTATTTGATTGAACTTTCCCGCTCATTCGCCGATACAGACTTGCAGCTTTTTGGCCTTGGCCATCACCTCCGGCGCATGTCATGACGCAGGAATACAAAGATGATGCGCCAAGACCCTCATGACACAATCGCCCCTCTATTCCGGAGCGGCAGACCACAGGATGTCATGGCAAATCTCTCCTCCTCCCGCGATACAGCCACCCAAGCGATTGATCCGTTTCCGGTTCGCCTGATCAAACGCACCCTGTTAATCGTTCTGGGACCGGTCTATTTTCTGTTTCTTGCGTTTATCCCGCTGCTTTGCGCGCAGCGGAAAGGCTTTCGCGGCTGGTATTGGCGCTTTGTAAAACGTGCCTGTTCGCGCCTGTTGTGGTTGCTTAGTATCCGCGCCGAAATGCCCGCCGCCCAACAGGCCGCACTTGCCGCCAACACCGGCAGCATCATCGTCATCAACCACCGCAGCCATCTGGACGGTTTTGCCCTGATGCATGTGGTGCCAGATGAAAAATGGTTCACATTTGCCGCGAAAAAAGAGCTCTGCGATGCAAAACTGCTCAGCACCGGTTTTAATGGCGCAGGGCTGGTCCCCATTGACCGCGCCTCCGGCTCCGTTGCGATGGAAACACTGACCCAAGCGGTGCGCGACATGCCCGACCGCCGCTCTGTTGTGCTGTTTCCCGAAGGCACGCGCACCAAATCACAAACGCTTGGTGAATTCAAAGCAGGGGCTGTGCTGGTTGCGCGCGAAACCGGCCGCACAATCCAACCCATCGTGATCCACGATTCAGAACGCCTGTTGCCACGTGGCAAATTTGTTCCGTCCAGCGGTACGATCCGCATTCAAGCACTTGAGCCGTTCATATGTGATCCGCAAGCAACCGTAGATCAGGACGTCACCCGCCTGCGCGCCGCTATGATGGCGGCGTTTGATCAGGGTTAACCACGTCGCATTTAGCCAGACGAATTCTCCGACCGCCCCTGCACCTGCGACATCAGCGCGGCCAGCTCAGCGTCCGGCATAGCATCATCAGCATAGGCAAAGGTGCCAAAATCGCGCACCTCTTCGGCTGCCCGTTTTAATGCGCCAAAAGCGGCCCGCGCAAATGATCCACCAACGCTGACCCGCTTGACGCCTGCCTCTGACAGTTCAGCCACAGAATACCGCCGCCCCTGCAATCCCATAAGCACATTTACCGGCTTGTCGACTTCCTGACAGACTGTCGCAATCGCATCAATGTCCGGCAGGCCCGGCGCATAAAGCACATCTGCGCCCGCCTCTGAAAACCCCTGCAACCGCGCAATTGTATCAGCCAGATCAGGCCGTCCGCAGATGAAATTCTCGGCCCGCGCCGTTAGCAAAAAGGGCTCCCCCTTTGCAGCCTCAGCCGCGGCGCGTACCCGTTCAATTGCCAGATCGCGCTCGAAGATCGGCGCAGCAGGATCCCCCGTCGCATCCTCGATCGAACCACCCGCAAGCCCGATACCACAGGCCATCCGGATCGTTAGCGCACAGCTTTCCGGATCCGCTCCAAAACCATCCTCAAGGTCTGCTGACACCGGCAAATCGCTTGCCCCGACAATCTGGCGAGCATTTTCCAGCAATTCATCACGGCTCAGCCCCGCAAATGAATCCCGCTTGCCAACAGAAAACGCATAACCTGCACTGGTGGTCGCAAGCGCCTCAAAGCCCAGACTGGTCAAAAGCCGCGCAGATCCCGCATCCCATGCATTCGGAATGACAAAAGCCGCTGCCCGGCAATGCAGGGCGCGAAATACGTCGAATTTACTCTGATGATCCATGTGCTGCTCCTGCCTGTCTAGCGCCACTGCCAACAGAACATATTAAGAACATCCTGTCGAGAACCAGTAAAAGAACACGCGCGCAACCCTGTCTGACACCGCCGCACTCTTGCAGCACCCCGCCACCTGCCCTAAACCCACCTCAACACCAGCGCACGAAGGGCCATGCCATGCTTGATCTGACTTACGAGACCCCGAAACCCCGCGTCATTGCAGGCGCAAAACACGATTGGGAGCTTGTCATCGGCATGGAGGTCCACGCGCAGGTTTCCTCTAAATCCAAGCTGTTCTCCGGTGCCTCAACCCAATTTGGGGCCGAACCCAACAGCAACGTCTCTTTTGTTGACGCCGCGATGCCCGGCATGTTGCCCGTGATCAACGAATTCTGCATTGAACAAGCGGTGCGCACGGGTCTGGGCCTGAAAGCGCAGATCAACCTTAAATCCGCCTTTGATCGCAAGAACTACTTCTACCCCGACCTGCCCCAAGGCTACCAGATCAGCCAGCTTTACCACCCCATCGTCGGCGAAGGCGAAGTGCTGGTGGAAATGGGCGACGGCACCGCCCGCCTCGTGCGCGTCGAGCGTATCCACATGGAACAGGACGCGGGCAAATCCATCCACGACATGGACCCCAACATGTCCTTCGTCGACCTCAACCGCACGGGTGTGTGTTTGATGGAGATTGTCTCCAAACCCGACATCCGCGGCCCCGAAGAAGCCGCCGCCTACCTCGCCAAATTGCGCCAGATCCTGCGCTACTTGGGTACTTGCAACGGAGACATGCAGTCCGGTGCCATGCGCGCGGACGTCAACGTCTCGATCTGCCGTGTTGGCCAGTACGAAAAGTATCAGGCCTCACAGGATTTCTCCCACCTCGGCACCCGCTGCGAGATCAAGAACATGAACTCCATGCGTTTTATCCAGCAGGCCATCGAAGTCGAAGCAAAGCGCCAGATTGCTATTGTTGAGGGCGGCGGTGAGGTCACGCAGGAAACCCGCCTGTTTGATCCGGACAAACAGGAAACCCGCTCCATGCGCTCCAAGGAAGAAGCACATGACTATCGTTACTTCCCCGACCCCGACCTCCTCCCGCTGGAGATCGAACAGGCATGGGTGGACGACATAAAGGCAAATCTGCCTGAACTTCCGGACGCCAAGAAAGCGCGCTTTATCAATGACTTCGGCCTGTCTGATTACGACGCCTCCGTCCTCACCGCTGACCTCGACTCGGCTGGCTATTTTGAGGCGGTGGCCAAGGGACGCGACGGCAAATCCTCTGCCAACTGGGTGATCAACGAACTCTTCGGGCGCTTGAAGAAAGACGAAAAAGACATCTCCGATAGCCCTGTCCCGCCTGCTCACCTCGGCGCGATCGTTGACCTGATTGCCTCTGACGCCATCTCCGGCAAAATCGCCAAGGATGTGTTCGAGATCTGCTATACCACCGGCCGCGACCCTGCCGAAATCGTCGAAACCGAAGGCATGAAACAGGTCACGGATACAGGGGCCATCGAGGCTGCGGTGGACGAAATCATTGCCGCCAATCCCGATCAGGTCGCAAAGGCCCAAGCCAATCCGAAACTCGCGGGCTGGTTTGTGGGGCAGGTGATGAAAGCCACAGGTGGCAAGGCCAATCCAAAGGCGGTCAATCAGATCGTCGCCGCGAAACTCAAGGCGTAAGGCGGGATCAATCCCGCCTTACACTTCCCTCTCAAGGTGCCCTAATGCAAACGCCCTTCCGCTCGTCCCCGATGACCGTCAAACCGGAGTGGATCGACTTCAACGGCCACCTCAACATGGCCTATTACAACGTGCTGTTCGACACATCGGTTGATGAACTCTACCCACATCTGGGCTTCGGTCTTGATTATCTTAAATCCACCGGCTGTACGACATACATCGCGGAATTCCACATCTGCTACCTGCGTGAATTACATGTGCACGACGAAGTCACCGCCACCTTCCACCTGATCGAGCATGACGAAAAACGCTTTCACGGCTATCAGGAACTCTATCACAAAGACGGCTGGCTCGCCGCCACTGCCGAAGGGTTGACCCTGCACATCGACCAGTCCGGCCCCAAAGTTGCCCCCATGCCGCAATCCATCCGGGACGCATTGGCCAATTACAAAGCCACCCAAGGCACCCTGCCCGCACCAGAACGCATTGGCCGCAAGATCTCCCTCAAACGGTAGAGGGGGGCACCCCGCCGCACCCTTTGCCACCTGTTCGACCTCCCGTTATAGGTGCCAAACAGCAGAAAACCTGTCGTGAAGCTCCTCTATGGCTTGCCCGCATGGCGCGGAATTGCTTTCAAAAAGACCGCTATCGGGAAAGATGCCATGTCCCAAGGTAATCTTGATCCGTGACCCACCATGTGCACGCGGCGTGGACGTGCGGTGTACACTGTGCGACAATTAATCCGCACGTAACCTCTGCCCCGTTCCCTTTCCCGAATTGCTGCGTTAAAACGCCGTGATCCCAAGTCAGAGACCACATATGTCCCGTTACGAATACAAAGTTGTTCCCGCCCCAACCAAGGGCCTTAAAGGCAAAGGTATCAAGGGGGCCGAAGCGCGGTTTTCCCATGCAATTCAGGAACTTATGAACGGACTTTCAGGTTATGGCTGGGAATACCAGCGGGCGGAAACTTTGCCGAGTATCGAGCGGTCCGGCCTCACGTCTTCCACGACCGAATGGCGTAATATTCTTGTGTTTCGCCGTCTGCGCGAACATGACGCAGAGCTTTTTGCCCCTGAACTGCTGCCACCGCCGGAAACGGCTGCTCAGGAGTCTGCAAAACCCGTCGCTCCGACGCAGGACGACCCTGTCCGAGTGGATGCAGAGCTCCCTGCCAAAGACAGCAAAGCTGGTGCGGATACGGCCGTGAAATCAATCGATTCAGAGTGGGATAACGGTGTCGAAGATACCAGCGACGTTGACGGCATAGGCGCAACACTGGAGACACTGGTTGCCACCAGAAAATCAGCAAAACCAGATGGTTGAAGCGTGTCCTTAAACGTCTAGATCAAGTGCAAGCGCATGTATCCGACCGATCAGTGCAGGCCCCAATGCCCCGTGCACAGCGCGATGGCGTGCCAGCCGGTTCATCCCCTTGAACACATCCGCGCGAATACGCACATTAAAATGGCTTTCGCCGCCTTCCTGAAACCCCGAATGCCCGCGATGGCTTTCGCTGTCATCCACCACCAACAGCTCCCGCGGTGCCAGCGCAGCCCGCAACCGATCTTCAATCTCCTGCGTTTTCGACATTATTTTTCTCCAGCCCCCTTCAATCTCTGTCCACAAGGTCTAAAGTCATCGCCTTGAGTCGGAAAGGTCTAAGCCATGAGCAAACCAGATCCCTTTGGGTTCGATATGTCGGTCTCGACATCGAAAAAGAAAAATCCGCGCGGCCGTCGCGGCATGTCAGGTGCGTCCGAAACCTCAACGCGGGTGTGTGATCACGACGGTTGCGAGGATCCGGGCAAGTTTCGCGCGCCCAAGGCACCGGACGTGCTGGACGATTATTTCTGGTTCTGCCAGCAACATGTGCGCGAATATAACCTCAAGTGGAACTTCTTTGACGGCACCACAGAGGCGGAAATCAATGCACAACAGACCGAAGACAAGGTTTGGGAGCGCAAGACCAAGCCATTGGGTGATCCCGAGGCCCGCGCATGGGCGCGCCTTGGCATCGAAGATCCCCATCAGGTGTTGGGCAAGAACGCCACGCAAAACCCCGGCAAGGGGCCGCAGGCGGGCAAGCGTTTACCACCCACGGAACGACGCGCGGTCGAAATTCTGGAAGTCAAAGACAACATGACCAAGCCGGAAATCCGCAAAGCCTACAAGATGCTGATCAAGGTTTTGCACCCTGATATGAACGGCGGGGATCGGTCGCAAGAAGATCAGCTGCAACTCGTGATGTGGGCATGGGACCAGATCAAAGGCAGCCGCAGTTTTAAGGACTAAGGCGTCGGCCTGCCCTCTGTTCAAAGGAAGCGATGATGGATTATTCTTATGATTTAGGGCGATTTTCACGCAAGATCACAACGGACAGCGCCGCGGCGCAACTCTGGTTTGATCGCGGCCTGAACTGGATTTACGGGTTCAATCATGAAGAGGCGATTGCCTGTTTCAAACAGGCAATCGACGCGGATCCGACCTGTGCGATGGCGCATTGGGGTCACGCCTACGCTGCCGGTCCGAATTACAACATGCCTTGGGTGCTCTATGATCCCAAAGGCCGCGCCGAGGCGTTGGATACAGCCTATTCAGCGACCCGCGAAGCCCTGAAACACATCGCTCATATGACCCCGGCAGAGAAAGCCCTGATCGGCACGCTCATCCACCGCTATCCACAACGCACGCCTGTAGACGACATGGCCGCTTGGGATCTGGATTTTGCCAACCGGATGCGCACAGTTCAGTCGGACTTTCCAGATGACCCCGACATCGCCACGATTTTTGTGGATGCGCTGATGAACCTCACCCCGTGGGAGATGTGGGATTTGCCAACAGGCGCTGTTGCACCCCATGCAGCCACGTTGGAATGCCAAATCGTTCTGGAACGGCATATGACCCTTGCGGGGGGCATGCAGCACCCCGGTATCCTGCATCTTTACGTGCACCTGATGGAAATGTCGCCGATGCCTGAAAAGGCGTTGAAAGCAGCGGATATTCTGCGCACGCTGGTCCCGGATGCCGGTCATCTGGTGCACATGCCCAGCCACATCGACGTGCTGTGCGGGCAATACGAAAATGTCCTGCGCTGGAATGAAAAAGCGGTTGAAGCGGACCTGATCTATTACAACGCCGAGGGTGCCTTCAACATTTACACTGGATACCGCCAGCACAATTATCACTTTGTTATCTACGGTGCGCTGTTCCTTGGGCAATACGAACCTGCAATGCGGGCCGTGCGGGGCATGGATAACACCACGCCGGATGCCCTGCTTAAGGTGAAGTCGCCCCCGATGGCAGATTTCCTTGAGGCTTATCTAAGCATGGAACCGCATGTGTTGATCCGCTTTGGCATGTGGGATGACATCCTGAACCTGTCCTTACCCGAAGACATCGAGACCCGTTGTACAAAGGTCGCGATGATCGAATATGCAAAGGCGCTGGCCTTGTCCGCCTTGGGCCGTGTAACGGAGGCAGAAATCCAGCACGCCGTATTCATGGACGCCAAAGCCCGCGTGCCGGACACTCGAAAACTACATAATGTCAGTGTCCTGGACCTGCTTGAGATCGCGACGGCCATGCTCGACGGGGAACTTGCCTACCGCAAAACCGACTATGACACCGCGTTCAAACGTTTGCGCGACGCGGTCGCACTGGATGATGCCCTGCCCTACGACGAACCTTGGGGTTGGATGCAGCCCACGCGTCACGCACTTGGGGCGCTGTTGCTGGAACAGGGCCACCATGCAGAGGCAGAACAGGTCTTTCGTCAGGATCTCGGCCTTGCCCCCGGCGTACCACGTGCCTGTCAGCACCCCGATAACGTCTGGGCGTTGCGCGGGCTCTATGACAGCCTGATGGCACAGAACAAGACAGCAGAAATCGCCCACATAAAACTGCGCCTTGATCTGGCAGAGGCACGCGCTGACCGACCCGTCAAAGCCGCTTGTGGCTGTGCGCAACTTGCCATGTTGTAGCGCCGGCACAGATAACTGGCTTGAAAGACGTAAAAACCCGTAGGCCAACCCTTGCAGGTGGCTGCGATATATAGCACCACTGCACGGACCTAAGTCTCCCCCCGGGGAGCGTGAATGAAAGGACGACCCATGACCAACGGCGCGCTGGATATCGACGCAAAACCAACAGAAGACATCAGCGTCCGTGACGTGTTCGGGATTGATACCGACATGACAATCAAGGGCTTTGCAGAAAGCTCGGACCGCGTGCCTGAACTGGACAGCACCTACAAGTTTGATCCCGACACGACACTGGCGATCCTTGCAGGCTTTGGCCACAACCGCCGCGTGATGGTGCAGGGTTATCACGGTACTGGTAAATCAACACACATCGAACAGGTCGCCGCACGGTTGAACTGGCCAGCGGTACGTGTGAACCTCGACAGCCACATCAGCCGTATTGATTTGATCGGTAAAGACGCGATCAAGTTGAAAGACGGCGTGCAGGTCACCGAATTTCAGGAAGGCATCCTGCCCTGGGCACTGCGCAACCCGACCGCGATTGTATTTGATGAATATGACGCCGGCCGCGCCGACGTGATGTTCGTGATCCAGCGTGTGCTGGAAGTGGACGGCAAGCTGACGCTGCTGGACCAGAACAAAGTCATCGAACCACACCCCTATTTCCGAATTTTCGCGACTGCGAACACTGTGGGTCTGGGCGACACGACGGGCCTTTATCACGGCACCCAGCAGATCAACCAAGGCCAGATGGACCGCTGGTCACTGGTCGCCACTCTGAACTACCTGTCGATCGAGGCGGAAACAGCGATCGTTCTGTCCAAGAACCCGCATTACAACACCGATAAGGGCCGCAAGACCGTCAAGCAGATGGTGACAGTGGCCGACCTCACGCGCACCGCGTTCATGAGCGGCGAGTTGTCCACCGTGATGTCGCCACGCACCGTCATTGCATGGGCACAAAACGCCGAGATTTTCCGCAATGTGGGATATGCGTTCCGCCTGTCGTTCCTGAACAAGTGCGACGAGTTGGAGCGCCAGACGGTTGCGGAGTTCTATCAGCGTTTGTTTGACGAGGAATTGCCGGAGTCAGCGGCAAGTGTAAGTTTGGGATAAAGGGCACAAATTTCTTCGAAGAAATTTGGCTAAACTCTTTAAAGAGTTTTAGGTCCGCACAACAGGGAGAGTAAGTTGAGCAAACCATCCGACAATCCCGCAGATGCGTTCAAGAAAGCCTTGGCCGAAGCCTCCAAGGTCATGGCGGATGATCCCGAACTGAACGTTACCTATTCGGTCGATCCCTCGGGCCTGTCGGGCGAGACCATGCGCCTGCCGCAAGTGTCGCGCCGCATGACGCGAGAGGAAGTCTTGTTGGCCCGCGGCACCGCTGATGCCCTCGCCCTCAACCGGCGCTATCACAACGGCCAGACACACGCGCGATATGCTCCGCAAGGTGAGATGGCACGTGACCTCTACGAGGCCATGGAAACTGCACGCTGCGAGGCCATGGGCGCGCGCGACATGCCCGGTACAGCAACGAATATTGACGTAAAAATCAAGCATGAAGCCCTGCGCAAGGGCTATGATCAAGCCAAACAAGCCAGCGACGTGCCGCTGGCCACCGCCGCCGGATATCTCGTGCGCCATCTTGCCACCGGGCGCGCCTTGCCTGCGGGTGCGGAAAACGCCATGGAGCTGTGGCGCGGGTTCATCGAAGATCAGGCGGGCGGCACGCTGGAGAACCTGAACGATATTCTTGAAGATCAATCAGCCTTTGCCAAACTCGCGCGACAGATGATCAGTGATCTGGGCTATGGCGACCAGTTGGGCGATGATCCCGATGCATTGGACGAAGATCAGGAAGACGAAGCCGAAGAAGGCGCGGAAGAAGAGCAGGATCCCGACAGCACCGGTCAGGATGATCAGGACGAGGATGACGCCGAAGGCAGCGCAGAGCAGTCGCAGGAAGATCAGCAAGATTCAGCTGAAGCGCAGGTCTCCATGGACGATATGGCCGATCAGGAGATGGGCGAAGAGGCCGAGATGCCAGAGGGCGACGCCCCGATGGAGCCGCCCGCGCCGCAACCCGTCTCGGACGCCGACCCGAATTACCTGGTCTACATGGATGCCCACGACGAGGTGATTGGCGCAGAGGACCTTGCCGACCCGATTGAGTTGGAACGCCTGCGCGCCTACCTTGATCAACAGCTGGAGCCACTCAAAGGGGCCGTCAGCCGTCTGGCAAACAAGCTGCAACGCCGTCTTCAGGCCCAGCAGAACCGTTCTTGGGAGTTCGACCTTGAGGAAGGCACGCTTGATGCGGGCCGTCTGGCAAGGGTTGTGGCGAACCCGACAACCCCTCTCAGCTTCAAGCAGGAAAAAGATACCGAATTCCGCGATACTTGCGTGACCTTGCTGCTCGACAATTCCGGCTCCATGCGGGGGCGTCCGATTTCTATTGCCGCGATTTGTGCGGACGTTCTGGCGCGCACGCTGGAACGCTGCAACGTCAAGGTCGAGATTCTCGGCTTTACCACACGCGCATGGAAAGGTGGCCAGGCCCGCGAAGCATGGCTGAACGAGGGCCGCCCCGTGCAGCCCGGCCGTTTGAACGACCTGCGCCACATCATTTACAAATCAGCAGATGCACCATGGCGCCGCACGCGCGACAATCTGGGGCTGATGATGAAAGAAGGCTTGCTGAAAGAAAACATCGACGGTGAGGCACTGGAGTGGGCCCACCGCCGCATGTTGGCCCGTCACGAGGCGCGCAAAATCCTGATGGTGATCAGCGATGGTGCACCGGTGGATGATTCAACGCTGTCGGTAAACCCCGCGAATTATCTGGAAAAACACCTGCGTGACGTGATCGCCATGGTCGAAAAACGCCGCGCTGTTGAGCTGCTGGCGATTGGTATCGGCCATGACGTGACACGCTACTATGACCGCGCTGTTACGATTACGGATGTCGATCAGCTTGCGGGTGCGATGACAGAACAGCTGGCCGCGTTGTTTGACAGTGATCCGCGCGCACGGGCGCGTGTGATGGGCATACGTCGCGCTGGTTGAGGTGTCGGAGCCTCCGGCGGAGATTTTTTACCATTTGGAAGGATTGGCGATGTTCCAGAGTTTCGAGGTCACTGCACGGCCGGAACAGGGGCCGCCGCGACTGGCAATGCTGCGGGACGCGTTACAAGCTGAAGGGCTGGATGGTTTCCTGATCCCGCGCGCAGATGCGCATCAGGGCGAATATGTCGCAGCACATGACGAGCGGCTCGCGTGGTTAAGCGGGTTTACCGGATCAGCAGGATTTTGCGCGGCGTTGCGCAAAACTGCAGGTGTTTTTATCGACGGGCGTTATCGCACGCAGGTCAAAGCGCAAGTTGCTGCGGAGTTTACACCGGTGCCGTGGCCCGAGGTCTCGCTGGCGGACTGGCTCAAGGAACAATTGCCAAATGGAGGTGTGATCGGGTTTGATCCGTGGTTGCACACACCGGGACAGATTGCACAGACCGAGGACGGGCTGAAAGGCACGGGGGTCACGCTACGTCGGAGCGATAATCTGGTTGACCGGATTTGGGAAGACCAGCCAGCGCCACCAATGCTGCCCGCCAAGCTGCATCCTATCGAGTTTGCCGGCGAAAGCCACGGCGACAAACGCAAGCGCCTTGCGAAAACACTTAAGGATGCACGTCAGACAGCCGCGGTGATCACCCTGCCCGACAGCCATAACTGGCTGCTGAACATCCGCGGAGCAGATATTCCGCGTAACCCCGTTGCGCATGGTTTTGCTGTTTTGCACGCCGACGCATCCGTCGATTTGTTCATGGCGCAGAGCAAACTGGACGGGGTGCAGGAGCATCTTGGAGACGCCGTGCGCATCCATGATCCAGCCGCCCTCCTGGATTTCCTCGGCACGCTTGAAGGTCCTGTCAGACTTGATAGATCAACCGTTCCAGTGATCATTGCGGACGCCTTGGAGGAGCGGGCAGTTTGGGGTGATGATCCTTGTGCCCTACCAAAAGCGTGCAAAAACACCGCTGAGATCGACGGAACAGCACAGGCGCATCTGCGCGATGGCGCGGCCCTTTGTGAGTTGTTGGCGTGGCTGGATGTCCAAGCACCGGACACGATCACAGAGACGCAGGTTGTTTCACAGCTTGAGGCGATGCGGCGCAATGACAATGCCTTGCAAGACATCAGTTTCGAGACCATCGCAGGCACCGGTCCAAACGGTGCAATCATGCATTACCGCGTCACCGAAGAGACCGATACAACCCTGCAAGACGGTCACCTGATCGTTCTCGACTCCGGCGGTCAGTACCTTGATGGCACCACTGATATCACCCGCACCATTCCCATCGGATCCCCGCCTGAAGAAGCCCGTGCGGCCTTTACCCGCGTGATTGCAGGGATGATCGCTATGAGCCGTCTGCGCTGGCCCGTCGGGCTGGCAGGGGCACATATTGAAGCCGTGGGCCGGGTTCCGCTCTGGTTGGCGGGGCAGGATTTTGATCACGGGTTGGGACATGGTGTGGGCACATACCTGAGCGTCCATGAAGGTCCGCAACGCCTTAGCCGGATCAGTGAGGTGCCGCTGGAACCGGGTATGATCCTGAGCAACGAGCCGGGCTATTACCGTGAAGGTGCCTTTGGCATCCGCATTGAAAACCTGCTGGTGGTGCGCCCTGCCCCTGCCCTGCCGGGCGGCGATGACCACCGTGCGATGCTGGAGTGGGAAACCCTGTCTTTTGCGCCCATCGACAAACGCCTGATTGTTCCGGAACTTCTGGACTCAGAATCCACCAAGTGGCTCAACGCCTATCACGCACAGGTTGCAGAAAAAATCGGGCCACGGGTATCACCGGCCACAAAACTATGGTTGGATGCGGCAACAGCGCCACTGTAAGCGCGGACGAACATAGCGGGGAACAATTTCATGGCAGATCAGATCAAAATTACCAAAGCGCCGGGATCATGGACTGTACGCGCTGGCGGTGCCGTATTGGGCGAAAGCAATGCTGCACTTGAGCTGACAGAAGCAGGCATGGCCCCTGTGATCTATTTTCCGCGCAGCGACATCGCAATGGCATTTCTGGATGCCACAGAGACCACAAGCCATTGTCCGCACAAGGGGGACGCCCGATACTATTCGGTTGTGACCAAAAGCAGGACGCTGGAAAATGCGGTCTGGTCTTATGAAAACCCCAAAGAAGACGTCGCAGAGATCAAGGATCATCTGGCCTTTTACGGCATTGACGAAATCACCGTTGAACAGCTTTGAGCGCCTCCTTAGAGGCGCTCATTAATCTCTTTAGTGATAACTAACTTTAGCTGGCGACGACAATTGGTGGGGCTGCAGCCAGCTGCGCGATAACAACCGCGTTCTCATTGGCAAGCCAGATTTCTTCACCTACCAGATCATCCACATCAGTGCCTTGCAGCAGCGCAATCACCACATCGCCATAAATGACTTCGGTGCTGTCGCCATCACTTGAAGCGCGGATTTGCACAACGCTGTCCGGATCAATCGGACCATCATCAGTGGCGGGTGCGTCAAAGACCACATCAGCCCCTGTCCGGTCTACCAGAACCAGTGTGTCCTCATCGGGATTGAAATCGGTCACGACCACACGCACCTGCGTCTCGTCATCTATCTGGTCAAGCCCCAGAACACGGATCAGATCGTCACCACTGCCGCCGGTGACTTCATCACCATTGTTGGCCGTAATCGTATCATTGCCGTTGCCACCGTTCAGGGTATCCGCTGCGGTATCGTCAGCCCCTAGAGTTGTGGTTGGGCCACCAGGGCGTTCAAACCCAAAGATGCGATCATTGCCGTCATCGCCATTGGCCACGTCAGCACCGTCGCCGGTTTCCAGCACGTCATTGTCGTTGCCACCGTTCAAGGTGTCATCGCCGTCCCCACCGAAAAGTGCGTCGATACCACGGCCACCCGACAGAACATCGTTGCCGGGATCACCTCGCAACACGTCGTTGCCGCTGCCGCCCTCAAGATTGTCATCGCCACTGAGCCCCCACAGGGTGTCATTGCCGATCTGGTCGTTCAGGTCGTCGTCACCCGCACCACCGATAAGGAAGTCGTTCCCTTCATCCCCGTTCAGCGTGTCATTGGAGCCGAAGCCGCGGATAACATCGTCGCCTTCATCACCTGAAATGCGATCCGGCGCGCCAGTTCCCGTCAGGGTGTCATCTTCAGTTGTTCCATTGATAGTCACCGTCGGCGGGACAACAACAGGTGGCATGACAGTGGTCTGGTCCTCTGCCACATTTGCCAGCCAGGACGTATCTGCTGCCAGAGCAGCCGCATCCGTGTTCAGCAGCACTGCCAGCAGTACCCCATCAACAGAAACGTTGGTATCCGTACCATTTTCAGCCTGCCTGATGCTCAGGCTGTCATCATCCGCATCAATGCTCGGTGCAGGGCCGCTGCTTGCTGCCAACAACAAGGTATCCTCCGCCGGGTTGAAGTCGGTCACGGTCACACCGCCGCCCCCTTCCACATCAATGCCAAGGGTCCGGATCAGGTCTTCACCCGCTCCACCGGTAATGGTGTCATCAACATTGCCCGTGATCGTATCATCGCCGTTGCCGCCAAAGACCTGATCCGCGCCAGTGCCGGTATCAATGCGATCGTTGCCCTGATTGCCCAGCAAAACATCGTCACCCGGTCCGCCAATCACCGCATCATCACCGTTACCACCGCGCAAGACATCATCGCCGTTGTCGCCGCGCAAGGTGTCATTCTCGTTGCCGCCGCTCATGCGGTCATCACCGTCACGGCCCCACAGCGTATCTTCGCCATTATTGCCCTGCATCGAATCGTCGCCATCACTGCCGACTTCGAAATCGTCACCCGCTCCACCCAGCAAGGTGTCATTGCCGCCAAAGCCGCGCAATTCGTCATCGCCATCCAGACCACGGATCAAATCGTTGCCACCGGTTCCTGTCAGGGAATCGTCGCCGTCCGTACCTTCGATTTCCAGCACCTCGGGTTCTGGCAGCGGTGGCTCTACAACAACCGGATCATCATCATCGCTCCCGTCAAAAAGCGACGCGATCAGTCCGATACCGATCAATGGAAGAAGTATGTAAGCAAGCATGGCAGCAGGCTCCTCTGGCTAAATTATCTATTGAAACAATAACCGACGATTTCCGCATTACTATGGGGTTCGTGAAACAAAATGGGCCGATTGATGCAGCTTGGGAAACAGTGCTGTAGCGCGCCATTGCATTACCCATCCCTGAGCAACGTTTAAGACCAAATTAAGAGTGTTCTTCGGCCGCTGTAGCCGCCAAAGCGCGGTTATAAGCCTTGAGCGCATCCACATGAAACAAAGCGCCAAGCAATTCGGGCGGCGCGTTGGCCGACAAGGTTACAACGGGAATAAACCGTGCACCGCTGCTGTCAAAGATCGGCATTGCCGCCTCCAGCGTCGAGGTGCCGTCTACGTAGGTGCCGTCATCAATCAGCGCCCAGCAGGCAGCCTCGTCCGCCGCATCCGGATCATCGGGTCTGCGCATGATCCGCGCTACCATGAACATCGCCAACAGATAAGCCTGCGGCCCCGCCGCCAAGTGAATCCCGCGCCGCTCGATCTGGGTCAGAAAGAAGCTGCGATCCACGATCCGGCTGGCCAGTGCTGTCGACATGCTGACCGCGACCATTACCGCCAGTCCGGTCTGCCAGTCCCCCGTCAGCTCGAAAACGATCAGCGTGGTGGAAATCGGTGCCCCCAACACCGCCGCTGCAACCGCGCCCATCCCTGCAAGCGCATATAACGATGACGAACCGGAGACATTCGGAAAAACACCGGTCGCAACCAGACCAAAGGCAAGGCCCGTCAATGCCCCGATCATCAAGGACGGTGAAAACACACCGCCCCCCATACGTCCCCCCAGCGTGATGGCAACTGCTGCGACCTTTAGGATCGCAAAAACAACCACCTCATGAAAAGTCAACGCGCCGGTCAGGGCATTTGACATTGTCTCGTATCCCACACCGATAATGTGCGGGTACCACAGCGCCAGAATACCCAACAAGGCCCCCGCAATGGCGGGGCGCAGCCACCGCGGCCACCCGGTGCGATCCTGCAGATAATTGCCCAGATCTTCGGCCCAGAAAATGCTGCGCATCAGCGCTACGGCCACCAGACCACAGGTCAGTCCAAGCAACAAAAATGCTGGTAATTCAACGTAAAACTGGAGATCACCATAGGTTGGCAGGACAAATTCGGTGACGCCGCCAAATTCAATCCGGTTGATCACGGTTCCCGCGACGGAGGCAATGACGATAGGGGCAAAAGCATGCACGGCAAAGTGGCGCAGCACGACCTCAAGCGCAAACAGCGCCCCCGCAATCGGCGCATTGAAGCTGGCAGAAACGCCGGCTGCGACCGCACATCCCAACAGATCGCGCCCCGTTATTCCGTCCGCATTTATGCGTTTACTGACCCATGTCGAGATCACACCTGCCAAGTGGACAACCGGTCCCTCACGTCCCGAAGAGCCCCCCGTAGACAACGTAATCATCGACGCAAAAACCGAGGCAATTCCCGCCTTTGTTTCGACCCGACCATCATGCATTGCAGCGCCAAGGATCACATCCGCCACGGTACGCGCACGGGCATCATTGGTGAAATGATGCAAAATCAATCCGACGACAAGTCCGCCAATGGTCGGGATCAACACAACCCAATACCATTCCAAGCCGCTGATAAATGTATGCAAGTTCTGAACATCTTCGGTGCCGTAAAGTGTGGCCTGCAACCAGTTGATGCCCTTGCGAAAGAACAACGCGCCAAAGCCTGCGGCAATCCCGATCAGCAATGCAATAAACCAGAACGTGACCTTGCCCGGTCCTTTGTCGCGGATGACTTGCCAGCCTTGCTTGCACGAGGCAGTGGCATTGGACAATTGTTGAGACAAGAAAGAGGGAGCGGGATCACGCATTCTATGTTGCCCCTGTTTTCATCAACCTGCCAGCAATGCCTCTGCCGCTGCGCGGGCGGCATCCGTGATCGTATCACCCGACAGCATTCGCGCAACCTCGTCCACTCGTTCGGGCGGTGACAGCGGTACAACAGTTGATGTTGTGATCCCTTTTGCCACAGCCTTTTCCACACGCCAGTGATGCGCGCCAAGCGCGGCAACCTGCGGGGAATGCGTCACAACCAGCACCTGACCTTCACTGGCCAGCGCCGACAAACGCCGCCCCACTGCATCAGCGGTTGCCCCGCCAACACCGCGGTCAATCTCGTCGAAGATCAGTGTCAGACCGGCCTGTCCTTGCGTCAAACACACCTTGAGGGCCAAGAGAAAGCGGCTGAGTTCCCCTCCCGAAGCGATCTTGCCCAGCGGTCCTGCAGGTGCGCCCGGATTGGTGGCCACGGTAAAGCTGACACCATCACGCCCGTCCGGTCCGGCCTCCTCCAGCGTGATTTGTGTTTCAAAGACCGCGCGTTCCATTTTCAGCGGCGCAAGCTCGACCGTGACGGCCTTGTCCAGATTTTTAGCGGCCTTCCGGCGTGCCGCAGTTAACGCATCCGCCGCAGCATCATAGGCCGCTTCCGCCTCTTTCACTGCCTTGAGCAACGCCGCCTCTGCCACCTCGCCCGCGTCCAGTGCCTCCAGTTTGCCGCGCAATGTTGCCGCATAGCCCGCCAGATCATCCGGGGCCACGTCATGTTTGCGGGCCAAGGCGCGGATTGCAAACAGGCGTTCTTCGGCTTCCTCCAATTCCAGCGGGTTGAACGACATGCCGTCAATTGCTGTTGCAACGCCCGACAGCGCCTCATCCAGTTCGACCATCGCGCGGTTCAATGCCGCCATGGGCGCTTCCAAGGCCCCCTCGGCACGCTCTGCCGCGCCATCGAGCCACCGCAGGGCATCACCCAAGCTGCGTTCCGCTCCATTTTGGCCTAAAATCTCGTAAGCGTTCACCACGTCAGCACGGATTTTCTCAGCGGATTGCATGGAACGACGTCTGGTATCGAGGCTGGCTTCCTCACCCGCTTCGGGGTTCAGTTTGTCCAATTCGGCAACGGAATGGCGCAGAAACTCTTCTTCGGCCTTGATGGCTTCCCGCTCGGCCGCGGCAAGTGCTGCCTCTTTACGTACCGCCCCCAGCGCGCTCCAAGCTTTGCGCACTTTCTCGCGGGCGGGGCCATTGCCGGCAAAATCATCCAGAATCGCACGATGCCCACGCGGGTTCAAAAGCCCGCGATCATCATGCTGGCCGTGCAATTCCACCAGTGTTTCGGACAACGCGCGCAGCGCCTCACCGGAACACCGCCGGTCATTGACCCAAGCCGTTTTGCGTCCGTCAGCCGTGTTGATGCGACGCAAGATCAACTCGTCTCCGCCGGGCAGCCCTGCATCTTCCAGCACCGCATGCGCAGGATGGCCTTCGGGTAAATCAAACCACGCCGTAACCTCACCTTGCGCCGCGCCTTGGCGCACCAGATCAGCCCGCCCACGCCAGCCCAATACAAAACCCAATGAATCCAAAAGGATGGATTTGCCCGCACCCGTCTCACCCGTCAACACATTCAGACCGGGCTGAAAGCCAAGCTCCAACCGGTCAATGATCAGCATGTCGGAAATATCAAGTCCGCGCAGCATTTGGCTATCCCGTGAGGCAGGCGAAACCCACCGTTACTACAACCACTGGCCTTTGATGGTCTGACGATACAATGCTGCCAACCAATTGTCCTTGAAGAACGCAGGTTCCAGCCCTTTTCCAGTCAGCAACCTATAGCTGTCTTCATACCACTCGGTAGATTGGAAGTTATGCCCGAGAATGGCACCTGCTGTCTGCGCTTCTTCGGTCAGGCCTAGAGACAGATAGGATTCCACCAGTCGGTGCAATGCTTCTGCAGTGTGGGTTGTGGTCTGGAAGTCTTCCACCACGACGCGAAAACGGTTGATCGCAGCGGTGTAATGATCCCGCTTGAGATAGTAGCGTCCGATCTCCATTTCCTTGCCCGCAAGATGGTCAAAGGCAAGGTCGAACTTCAGAATTGCGGATTTCGCGTATTCACTGTCGGGATACGTCTCGATCACGTCACGCAGGGATTGCAACGCCTGAAAGGTCAGTCCTTGGTCACGGCCCACTTCATCGATCTGGTCGTAATAGCTGAGAGCAAGAAGATACTGCGCATATGCTGCGTCATCATCATCGGGGTAAAAGTCGATGAAACGCTGCGCTGCTGATCGCGAATTCGGGTAATCCTTGTCGCGATGATAGGAGAACGCCTGCATGATCAGAGCCCGCCGCGCCCAATCGGAATAAGGATAAAGACGCTCGATCTCGGAGAAATAAAACGCCGCATCACCTGCCTGTTTGCGGTTCAATTCGAATTCGCCACGCTCGAATATCTGTTCGGCAGAATAGGTTTCAAGCGGAATGTCCTGCGGATTGAAGAAACTGCCGCCAACACGCCCCGCATTGCGGTTACCATCGCAGGCCGAAATGGCCGTAACAGCAAGGACTGTACAGATCACCCGTAGCGCTGAGCCTGTTGTGTTCATGCCTGAACCTCTTGCATCTTCACACCTTTGGTCTTTTCAACCGTTCTTTCGCTCTTGCTAGCACATTAATCTACAATGCAAAACGCCGATTACGCAGCTTATTGCCCCCTCTCGCAAGATTGAAAGCGAAGGGGCGCGCAAGGGAGGGATCTTGCCTTGAATACAGCAGCTTGGCGCATGGATCAATAAGGCGGGCGGAAAGGTATTTCTCGCCCGGATCACGTTGGTCAAGCGACTTCGGGAATTTCATCCCACACCAGACCATAGCCCGGCAGGCGTTGCGCCATTTTCGCGTCACATTCCACCATGCGTACGGCACCCGGTGTGGCGAACAGTTTGCGCAGCAACGTGTTTGTCAGAGAATGTCCCGCACGGAATCCGGTATAATGACCAATCAACGGTGCCCCTGCCAGCGCCAGATCACCCAAGGCATCGAGCATTTTGTGGCGTACAGGTTCGTCTGCATGGCGCAAGCCACCAGGACTGGTCACACGGTCACCGTCAAAAACCACAGCGTTTTCACCTGCGTTGCCACCCAGCGCCAGGCCGTTTGCCTGCATCGCATCCACATCTGCCTGGCGACAGAAGGTGCGGCTGTCACACAGCTCACGTGCAAAAGAACCGTTGTTCATAATCAACGACTTTGACTGATGACCAATGGCCGCATCGGCAAAATCGATCTCGAAATCAATGCGCATTGTCTCGGAAGGGGCCAGCGTTGCCGTGGCGTCGCCTTCGGTCACTGTGACCGTTTTCAACACCTCAAACGCCATCACCGGGGCCGCAAGACTGCGGATACCGCGTTGCATAAAGCCGCGCACAAAAGGCACAGCCGATCCATCAAGGATCGGCACTTCAGGGCCATCAATCTCGATCAATGCGTTGTGAATGCCACAGCCTGCCAATGCGGCCATAAGGTGCTCGACAGTGGAAACAGTCAGACCCGCTGCGTTCTCAAGCTTGGTGCACAAAGGCGAACGGTTGACCGCATCCCAGCGTGCCGGAATAAGGCTGTCACCCATGTCGATATCTGTACGCTTGAACCAGATGCCGTGATGCACACTTGCCGGACGGATGGTCACCGTGGCCGGCGCACCGGAGTGCAGGCCTTTGCCGCCGAAGCTGATCGGTGATTTAATGGTCGTCTGCACGTATGTTAACCTCGGGTTCATAGATCATTGTCTAAGTTATCAAGGGACATAGGCGCAGGGGCCGCTTTGCTCAACTCAATCTTTGTAACCGACTGAAACATGGCTGTAACAAAGTGGCGTGAACGCGCCTGCCCTACCCCAACCACTTGAAATAAATAGAAAAAGGGCCGCCCAAAGGCAGCCCATTTGTCACGATCAAACGTGAATTAGTTTGCTTGGCGACGCAAGAAAGCCGGGATTTCGATGCGCTCTTGGTCCGGATCCTGCTCTTGCACCGGCTGTGGAGCGGCCGCAACGCGGGGCTGCTGCTGCTGGACAGGCGGCTGCTGACGTGCGGAACGCTGCTGTGGTGCGGCTTCGCCATCTGCGTGTCCGGTCATCCGGTTGATCAAGGAATTGATACCAAAACGCGGCTTTTCACCAGTGACACCAGCCTCGGGTGCTGCAGCTGCCGGACGCTGCTGCTGGGGCTGGCTGTTCTCTGGTGTCGCTTTCTGTGCAGCTGCGCGCAACCGCTCCAGTGCTTCGGGCGAAGGTGTGCCCGGTGCCGGTGCGCGAGGTGCAACATAGGCTTCAGGCGTTGCTTCAAGATCGTCCTCACGGCGCGGCTCAAATGCGGCAACCTGTGGCTGATATGCAGGGGGCGGTAGGTCGTCTGCCGCATCGCGCGTGTCATTCTCAAAGATGTCTTCGGCCTGCTCTTGTGCTGCGGCTTGCTGCACATCGAGTTCCTCAAACAAAGGGGCCTGATCTTCGTTCTGAGTTGCAACGGTTGCAGACATTGCTGCGGCTGCTGCCATCTCTGGCTTTTCCTCGGCAATTGTCTGCGGCTTGAGCGGCTGGCTCATCGGACGACGCGGCACTGGCATCTCAGTGTTCACATCTGTCGCGTCGATACCGGTTGCAACAACCGACACGCGCATCATGCCACCCAGTTTGTCGTCCAGCGTGGAACCAACGATGATATTTGCTTCCGGATCGACCTCTTCACGGATGCGGTTGGCCGCTTCGTCCAGTTCGAACAAGGTCAGGTCTTCGCCACCGGTGATGTTGATCAAGACACCCTTGGCACCGCGCAAGCTGATTTCGTCCAGCAGCGGGTTGGCAATGGCCTTTTCGGCGGCCTGAATAGCGCGATCTTCGCCCTCTGCCTCGCCTGTGCCCATCATTGCTTTGCCCATCTCGTCCATCACGGCGCGTACGTCCGCAAAGTCGAGGTTGATCAGGCCGGGACGGACCATCAGGTCGGTCACACCCTTAACACCTTGGTACAACACATCGTCCGCCATGGAAAACGCTTCGGTGAAGGTGGTTTTTTCATTCGCCAGACGGAAAAGATTCTGGTTTGGAATGATGATCAGCGTGTCGACAACCTTTTGCAGCGCTTCAACGCCGTCTTCGGCCTGGCGCATGCGCTTGGCACCTTCAAACTGGAAGGGTTTGGTCACAACGCCGACGGTCAGAACACCCAGTTCACGTGCAGCTTGTGCAATGATCGGTGCCGCGCCTGTCCCCGTGCCACCACCCATACCGGCCGTGATGAAACACATGTGCGCCCCTGCAAGGTGGTCGACGATCTGTTCAATTGATTCTTCCGCAGCAGCGGCACCGACAGTAGCTCGGGCACCGGCCCCCAGACCCTCTGTCACCTTGATACCGAGCTGAACGCGGTTCTCTGATTTGGCCTGCTGAAGTGCCTGCGCATCCGTGTTGGCCACGACAAAATCAACGCCATCCAGTTGTTTTTCGATCATATTATTGACCGCGTTACCACCAGCACCACCTACACCAAAAACGGTGATACGTGGCTTGAGGTCCTCTTGACCTGGCATCGAAAGATTAAGTGTCATGTGCTATCCGCCTGTTGTTTCAGCCCACGTCCCACGGGCACTCTGTCGTCGTAAATTCAGATAACATTAACGGTACTGAACACCAACGTCACCCTATAATCGCCAAAATAACACTAAATATGGTAATAATCTTGGCCATTCCACGCGAGATTTCGCCGAAAGGGATAAACCTAGGGGCGAACCGCCCCGGAACCACAACGCAAAAAAACCGCCGCGCAACCAACGCTGCGCGAAATCGACTCGGATAAGTTTTTACGTGGTCCTGCTCGACCCGCGCTCGCTTGTAGATGTAATGGCCTTATTTCGACCTTTGCGATTGGTATTAGGATAAAGCGATTTGAGACGCTTGTCACGCACATTTGCGCGCCCCCAACGACACGTGACCGGCACAATCCAACTAGGGGTTGAATACTTTCTCGACCCGGAAGGGGCGCGACGATTGAGGGCGCACGCCAACCTCTATCGCCTTGATATCGGGATGGCCGAATACCTCTATCGCATACAGATAGGGACGGTACTTTTTGAATGGCTGGAACACTTTGTGTTCGTGGCTGTCGCCATAAAGCAGCAGGACAGGCTTTTTCAGCGCAGAGCTTTGCTTGCCCAACGTGATGCCGATGTCGCGGAACGGTGACATCGGCCACCAGCCGTCACGAAATCCGGACAGGCTTTTAAACATATCTGCATGAATGGCGACAACAATCGCATCCGTATCTTTGAACGCCTCGAAACTCTCTTCAAGCCATGTGACATTCGCCTTGTTGCGCGCGTAGAATTCATCTGCGGCTTTGGGGTCAGACGGGTTGAAGTTATTGTTTGACCCGACAACATGCACTGTAATGAAGCCAACATTGCCTTTCATCAAGCGGGCGTTTTCGGGATAGCCCTTCTTGGCCTGATTAACGACTTTTTCAGGCTTTGCGCCCAACGTCCTGCTGCCTTTGAAATAGCTGCGCCGAATATAGGCCAGACGGTCCAGCGGATCGAATTCACCCACCTCGGTGCTGCCACAGTCGGTCCACTCATTATCGCCCGGTGTATAAAGAACGGGTGCGGCAAAATCGTTCAAGAACGTACGCTGGTGATCAAGAACCGCATTGTCACAAGTATAATGCCCATGCGTATCGCCAACATGGACAACCAACGCCGGATCAGCGGTATTCACATTAGCGATGAGTGATTTGTACGGCGGATAAACCTCGGATGGCTTGCCATAAGGTACATCGCCAAGTGCAACAAACGTCATGTCAGCTGGCGCAGAAGCACAGGCGCCAAGCCCCGCCAATGCAAGGGCCGCTAAGAAATACCGCATAAACTATCCCCCCGATGAATCAGGAAACAAGGTACATATCGTTCTGAAAATCACCAGTTGTCTTTAAACCATTTCACTGCCCGCTTGAGCGAACGCGCCGGATATTTGTCCGCCGGAATGTCAAAGTCCCACCATTCATCCTGCGGATGGGCGGCGAATAGCGACAGTCCTACGGCGGAAGCAAAGCTTGGCCCCGTTGCAGCCTGCGGCAATCCATGCACACGAAGTGGTCGACCAAGGCGTACCTGCTGGCCCAAAATCTTGCTTGCTAATCCGTCCAGTCCGGGGATCTGGCTGCCGCCACCCGTCAGCACAATCTGCTGGCTGGGCAGATGATCAAAGCCCGCGGCGTCCAGCCGCACGCGCACTTCTTCCAGAATTTCCTCGACCCGGGGTCGCATAATGCCGATCAGTTCGGCGCGGCTGGCCGTGCGGCGATCATGTTCGTAATCCCCTGTGTCGCCGCCAATCTCGATCATCTCGCGGTCGTCCATGCCAGTGGCGTGCACTCCGCCATAAAACGTCTTGATCCGTTCCGCATTGGCCGTAGGCACTTGCAAGCCCAGCGATATGTCCTGTGTGACGTGATCGCCACCCATGCGCACGGTATCCGCATAAATCATGTGTTTCTTGATAAAGATGGAGAGACCGGTGGCACCGCCCCCCATGTCGATACAAGCGGCACCAAGTTCCTGTTCATCTTCGACCAGTGCGGCAATGCCCGACACATAAGACGACGACGCGATCCCCGCCAGTTCGAGATCGCAACGCTTGATACAATGCGCAAGGTGCTGCACGGCGGCGGCGTCCACGGTCAGCATGTGCATGTCCACAGCCAGTGAGTTGCCCAGCTGGCCACGCGGATCACTCAAACCCGAGCGGTGGTCCAGCGCAAAATTGACGGGCTGTGCATGTAGTACTTCGCGCCCCTCGCCATATTCCGGCACATCACATTCAGCCAACACGCGGGCCACATCGTCTTCGGTCACGCCGTCACCGTCCAGATCAATCTGCGCGTCCAGACCATAGCTGCGTGGTTCAGCCCCCGAGAAACAGGCGATTACATGGTCCACACGGATACCGGCCATTTTCTGCGCCGCTTGCAATGCGGTGCGAATGGCGCGCTCGGTTTCGCCCATGGCGCAAATCTCACCGAATTTCACACCGCGCGAACGGGTGGTTGCAGCACCGATCACACGAAAACCGGACTGCCCTGCAAGGGAGCCGATTGTGCCTTCATCATTGGCCGTGTCGCCGCCATCAAAGCGCAACACCAGACAGGCAATCTTGGAACTGCCCACATCCAGAATGGCAACAACACCGCGCTGCATGGCAACCTTGCGCATATTACGCATCGAGCGCTGGCTTTCGTATAGATCGTTCATCACTGCACTGCCTTCATTATTCGACCCTTTTTGAGCCGTTATTTTGTTTTTACGTTCCACCAAGCTTCGTTGGCATCCGCGTTCATACGAATTGTAGGACGTTGCCCCAAACGCATGTCCACCCGCGCCACATCGCGGGTTAATACTTCTTCTGCACGTTCCAGTGCGATCACCCGCTCCAATGCGGGTAAAGCTCCGGTTTCGGGCAGCATGATCCGCTGGTCGCGATCCAGCACCACATCCCAGCGCCGGTCACTGACACGCACCACACCGCGTACCCTCTCCCCCAAAGCGGCAGCCGCGCGCAAAAGCTGCAATGCTTCGGGCACATGACGCGCCGCGCCCTGCCCTGCGATCAACGGCAAGCCGGGATAATCGCCACGCGCTGTTACAACAGCAACATGCGCGCCCCCTTCGTCGATCAGTTCAAGACCATCTTCGTTGCGCCAGACCGCAACGGGCACGCGCGGCGTAACGTCGACATGCAGAACGCCGCCCGGACGAATACGCACATTGGCAGTCTTAACCCCTGACAGACCAATAATGTCGCGGCGCAAGGTCGGCAGGTCGAGATCAAACGAACTCTGCGGAAAATCGAGCGGCATGACGCCGCGAATGTCTGCGGCCAACTGGCCCTCTGCCCCGTCAATCGCCATCAACTTGACCATAAACTCCGGCCGCTCTTCGATACTTGCGCGCGCATCAGCAACCGCTTGGGCAATCGCGCCGCGCCGTGCCTCGTCGCTAAGGTATATCGTGCCCGCCAGTAAGGTCACACAGAACGGCACCCCGGCACGCAAAGCCAGACGGAAGCCCGGCGTCAGCATCAAACGCTGCATCCGCCACGCCCAGCGGGACGGGGCCGGATCGGATTTGGCCGGTTTTGGCCGGCGGATCATCGAGAGCATGAGGCGTCCTCCACCATCCAAGCGCAGAAGTCCGGAAAGGAAATGCCAACGGCTTCGCCCTGCTCTGGTGACAAGGACGTGCTGGTCATGCCAGGCTGTGTATTGGTCTCCAGCAGGATCAGACCCGCTGCACCCTTGCTTTCATCCCAGCGGAAATCCGTGCGGCTGACACCGCGACACCCCAAGGCGTTGTGGGCGCGTAGGGCATAGTCCATGCACAGGTCGAAAATTTCGGACGGCACATCCGCAGGCAGCACATGGGACGATCCACCCTCTTTGTACTTGGCGTCATAGTCGTACCAGCCGGTTGTAATGATATCCGTCACCGTCAAGGCGCGGTCGCCCATCACGGTTGTTGTCAACTCACGGCCCGGCGCAAAGGCTTCAACCATCACTTCGTCCGGCATGTCGCCGTCTAATTGCGGTGGGCCGTTGTTTTCTTCGCCGACCAGATAGACTCCAACGGAGGAGCCTTCATTGTTGGGTTTCACCACATAGGGCGGTGCCATGACGTGCGACTTTCGCACGTCGTCGGATTTGGCAATAATGCTCTCTACTACCGGCAAGCCATAGGCGCGGAACACATCCTTGCTGCGTTGCTTGTCCATTGCGAGTGCCGAGGACAACACACCCGAATGGGTATAGGGCAGCCCCATCCATTCCAGCAAACCCTGCACACAACCGTCTTCGCCCCAGCGGCCATGCAGGCAGTTCAACACCACATCCGGTTTGAGGTCGCTCAGAACAGCACAAAGGTCGGGGCCAGCATCGACCTCAACCACCCGGTAGTTCCGTTCCCGCAATGCAGCAGCGCAGGCTGACCCGCTGTTCAGTGACACCTCGCGTTCCGCCGAGGGGCCACCCATCAATACTGCCACTTTCGGGGGTGTCCTGCTCGACGTACCCACTTTGTGCCTTTGTCCCGGACCTTTTGCGGTCCTTATTCTTTGTTGTTGTCGATTTTCGACTTGTTTCCTACGCGCCGGAATTACTCGAAATCACCGATGCGCATAATTTCCCACTCTAACGTTATACCACTTGAATCGTAAACCTTTTTTCGCACGTCTTCGCCAAGGTTCTCCAGATCCGCAGCGGTCGCGCCTCCAGTGTTAATTAAGAAGTTAGGATGTTTGGGCGACATCTGCGCACCGCCTCTGATCGCACCGCGCATGCCAGCGTCGTCAATGACCTTCCACGCCTTGAGGTCGTGCACATCATCGGCCTGCCCGGTTGATGAAAATCCGGCTGGATTGCGAAAGGTACTGCCCGCGCTGCGGTCTTTGGTCGGCTGGGTCTCGTCACGCTTGCGCAGTTGCTCTTCCATGCGGCTGTGCAATGTTTCCGGATCACCCGATGGTGGCGCAAAAGTCGCCGAGACAATCACAGCCTCATCTGCCAAGTCACTCTGGCGATAGCGGAAATTCATGTCCTGCGGCGTGAGCGTAACTGCAGAACCGTCCCGCAACACCGCTTGGGCCGAAACAAAATGATCCGCCGTGTAACTGCCGTAACAACCTGCGTTCATGCGCACAGCGCCACCAATGCTGCCCGGAATGGTCCGCAGGAACGTCAAATCCAACCCCGCGTCCGCCGCTTTGCGTGCCACATGCGCATCCAGTGCCGCAGCGCCTGCTTTTACCTGCCCGCCCGAAATTTCAATACCGTTAAAACCCCGTCCGAGACGGACCACAACAGCACGCAGTCCCCCATCGCGCACGATCAAATTGCTGCCAACCCCCATGGGGAAAACTGCCACATCGCGCGGTAGATCACGCAGAAATCCGCGCAAGTCGTCCCGATCAGCAGGTTGGAACAGATAATCCGCAGGGCCACCAACCCGCAGCCATGTAAGATCATTCAGGCTGCGGTCAAATGTCAGCTTGCCACGCGGTATCGGAAGATGGGAATGAGTCATATCAACCGCCTACTTCGAAACGCGATAGGCGTCAAACCTCGGGATCGGTGATCGCGCTTTCGTTCCACGCGCGGCGAATGCGGCCTGCAAAACATCCCAGCAGGTATGCACATAGTGCGCAAAGGATACCTGCCCCCTGAACGTTGATCGCCATCAGCCCAAAGGCGTCCGCCTTGAGACCAAAGACCATCCAGAACATATTTGCCATCAATCCGGCAAATAACACCGCCAGAAAGCCAACAAAACGGCCGTAGAGCCCGCAATAACAACAAGCCGCCATCCAGAAAGCGAAAAGCCCGATGAGGGTATCAATCGACCCGCTCACTCTGCCGGACCTTTGAAGACCACGCGACGTCGCAGCCAGCGGCCAAAGTAGATCACCGGCCAGCGCAGGATCGAACAGCCCCCCGCAAGCACCAGCAGGCCAATCCATGGACCGTGCTGCATGGTTACATAGCCCACAACGGGGATACCGATTGCAATGAGGATATAGGCGTTACGCCAATGGTAATCCTTGCTGGGTGTCATTGCCAGAACGTTGGCGATCACGGCCCAAAGACAGGCGAGTATCAGCGATCCGCTCATTGTGGCACCTGCGGGTTCTGCCCGCGCAGCTTGGCGAGGATAAACCGGAGTGGATTGCGAAACATCGACACAAACGCCGCCACGCCAAGCAGCGCCATGAACCAGCCGACTTTCATCCCGATCAGCACAATCAGCACAGGTGCCGCAAGCAGTAGCGCGATGCCGGGAATATATTGTTGGCGCATCGGCAACATCGCCACGCCTGCGGATGCGAACACCCATAAAACGCAAAACCAAAGTAAGGTCATGCCATACTCCTTTTCCATAAGGTCCAGCCAAAACGGAACAATCCACCGAAAACAATCCCGATCGCCGACCAAACCGTGATTGCCGCCAGAATGGTCTGCATCCCGGGCCAGCTCTGAGCGACCAGAGACCAAGTGGACCAAAGCCCTGCACCCCGCCAAAGCCCCCAAACGCCAAAATAAAGATAAGGTGCTATAAGGAGGAGAAGACAGATGCCTGCGGTGATTGCCGCCGCACGCGCCGGCCCAATAAATACTGCGCATCCCAGCGTTATGAACGGCACAGATGCCAGAACCAGAATCAACAGCGTGCTCACGCCGCCGCCCCTTTGAGCGCCAACAACCGTTCCGGCAACCCGTTGGCCCACCCCGAAATCGAGCCTGCACCAAGACATACGACCATATCACCCGGCCCCGCCTGTTCACGTACCAGCCGCGCCAGATCATCTTCGCCCGTGACGGACCGCGCATGTCGGTGTCCGTGGCGGATCAACCCTGCCACCAGATCATCGCGTGACGCCCCTTCAATCGGATCTTCTCCGGCGGAAAACACATCGGCAATACCGACCACATCGGCATCGTTGAAACAGGCGCAAAACTCATCAAAATGATGGCTGAGGCGCGAATAGCGGTGCGGCTGATGCACGGCAATCACGCGCCCCTCTGTCGCCTGCCGTGCCGCTTTTAACACGGCGGCAATCTCGACGGGATGGTGGCCGTAATCATCAATAATCGTCACGCCATCAACTTCACCAACTTTCGTAAACCGTCGGTTAACGCCGCCAAAGGCCGCCAAAGCCGTTTTGATCTCGTCCATCTTCATGCCCAAGTGCCGCGCCACAGCGACCGCGGACAATGCGTTGGACACGTTGTGATCCCCCGGCATCGGCAAGGCGCAATCTTCAATCACCTTGTCCTCAGATTGCAAATGAATATCGAAATGCGCCACGCCGTTTTTGTAATGCAGGTTCTTGGCCCGCACATCCGCTTGCGCGTTGAAACCATAGGTCAGAACGCGGCGATCCGTGATCTTGCCCACAAGCTTTTGCACTTCTTCGTGGTCAGTGCAGCAGACCGCCAACCCGTAAAACGGAATGTTGGATACAAAATCGAGGAAACCCTGACGCAGGGTATCAAAGTCGCCCCAGTGTTCCATATGCTCGGGGTCGATGTTGGTCACAATCGCAATGGTCGCAGGCAGGCGATTGAAGGTGCCGTCACTCTCGTCCGCTTCCACCACCATCCATTCGCCCTGCCCCATACGGGCATTCGAGCCATAGGCGTGAATGATGCCGCCATTCACAACCGTCGGGTCGATACCGCCCGCCACCAGCAATTCCGCCACCAGCGTTGTGGTTGTGGTCTTGCCGTGAGTCCCCGCGACAGCAATGTTCGACTTCAGGCGCATCAGTTCGCCCAGCATCTCGGCACGGCGTACAATTGGCAGGCCCGCCAGACGCGCGGCGTCCAGTTCCGCGTTCCCCGGTTTGATTGCGGATGAAATCACAACAACCTCGGCACCTTCGATGTTTTCTGCGCGCTGGCCTTCAAAAATCGTCGCGCCCAGTCCTTTCAACCGGTCAGTGATTTTGGTCGCCTTCAAATCCGATCCCTGCACCGTGTAGCCATGGTTCAGCAACACCTCGGCAATGCCGGACATGCCGATACCCCCGATACCGACAAAGTGGATCGGGCCAACATCCGTGGGCAATTTGGTGGCTGCTGCATTCATTTAAGTGTTCCTTTTGTTCGCCAAGGCTTCGACCATTCCGGCCAAAGCCTCTGCCGCTTCGGGCTTGCCCGTGGACAGCGCCGAAATCGACATCTGGAGGGCGGCATCTGCATCACCCAAAACCATTTCTATTTGTGCGGTCATGCTTTCGGGGCTTGCTGCATCTTCAGGCACCATGATCGCGGCACCCGCCTCAACAAGACCGCGGGCATTGGCGGTCTGGTGATCGCCGGTTGCGGCCGCAAAGGGAATCAGGATCGAGGGGCGTCCGATCACCGAAATATCGGCGACGCTAGAGGCACCTGCGCGGCTGATCACCAGTTGTGCCTCAGACATGCGGCGCGGCACATCGTCAAAGAATGGCTGCACATCAGCATCTATGCCCTGTTCAGCATAATAGGCTGACACCCGTTCAGCGTCTTCATCGCGCGCTTGATGACTGACACGGATGTTTTTCAACATCTCCATCGGCAAGCCCGCAATAGCGGGCGGCACGACGTCGCTTAGGATACGGGCCCCTTGCGAGCCCCCCATCACCAGCAGGTCCATCGGGTAATCGCCTGGCGGTATGTATCCTGCGCCTGCCCGCTCCAACACAGCACCGCGCACCGGATTGCCCACATGCACCCCCTCGACACCGTCTGGTAATGCCGTGGGCCATGTTCCGCAGGCAACCGCATCCACACGTTTTGAAAAAATCTCGTTCACCCGCCCCAAGACGCCGTTCTGCTCGTGGATCATGCGGGGGACACGCAACAGATAGGCCGCCGCCAGCGCAGGAATGCTTGGGTAGCCGCCAAAGCCCACAACAACGTCCGGTTTTTCACGCATCATGCGCCATGCGGCACCCAATGCGCCCACCACGATCCGGACCGGCACCATCAGCTTGGCCGCCAACCCGCCCCGCGCAAAAGTGGCAGAGTTCACTTCGACAATTTCGACCGCGTCAGGAAAACCGCCCGTATAGCGCGCCCCGCGCGCATCCGTGCTCAACCGCACCCGCCAGCCGCGCGCAAGCATCACTTCAGCCAAGGCCTGAGCGGGGAACATGTGCCCGCCTGTTCCGCCTGCCGCTATGATCAGAAGTGGCTGTTTCACCGCGCCCGACCCCTGCCCAGAATATCCGAAATCTCACCCTGTGGCCGCGTGCGGGTAAACGCCAGCAACATGCCGACGGCGATGCCCGAGGCAATCACTGACGATCCACCATAGCTCACAAATGGCAGCGTCATCCCCTTGGCGGGCAGCAAGCGCACGGCAACACCCATGTTGATCATTGCCTGAACACCAAACATACAAGCCAGACCCGTGCCGGCCAGCCGGATGAACGGATCACGCTCGCGCACCAGCCGCAAAAGCGAGCGCACAACGATACCGGTATAAAGCGCAATGATGCACATGACCAAAACCAACCCGTATTCCTCAGCCGCCACAGCAATGATAAAATCAGTATGCGCGTCAGGCAGGGACCACTTCACTTCGCCCTCGCCCACACCCACACCAAACAATCCACCTTCGCGGATGGCGTTTGTAGCATAGCCCAACTGCGTTGTCGGATCGACATCGGGGGACAGGAATCCGTCGATACGGCGCGCAAAATGCTCTGAATTAGCGTAGGCTACGGTGCCTGCGATCACAACCAGCGCAGCCATGCCAACCAGCAGCACCATCGGCGCACCGGCCACGAAATACATGACACCCCACCCAAACAACACCAGACACGCTTGACCGAAATCGGGCTGCAACGCCAACATAAGCACGATTGTCAGGCACAAAACAAACGACCACGTCTTGCCGGGTGGCCCGTTGATCTCAAGGGATGCAGCCATCATCCAGGCAGCCGCCACGACAAATCCGGGCTTCAGAAATTCCGATGGTTGCACAGATGCAAACCCGAGCGAATACCAACGCGTCGCCCCCTTGCCAAAGTCCGTCCCGAACAAAGGCAGAAACATCAGCGCCACAAACGCCACTAAAAAACCGATCACAGCCAAGCGCCGCACCACCAACGGTGACATCATTGACGTCAGCAACATTGCGATGATCGCCACTGTACCAAAAACCGCCTGACGTTGGACGTAGTGAAATGGATCGAACCCGTTTCGCTGCGCCAGCGGCACGGACGCCGCAAGCCCAAGCAAAAGCCCAACACCAAACAACATCAGCACGCAGGATATCGCCCAACGATCTACCGTCCGCCACCATTTTGGGAGAATGGGTTCACCGTCCTGTATCCGAACGGTGCCATGCGCCATCGCTGTCATGACTGTCTGCCTTACACTGCCTCAAATGCCCCGAAGGACTGCCCCATTTTTGGGGTCTCTGGCGAATGTATAAACCGTTTTGGCGTCGCAGGCTAGGGCTTTTCCACTACAGGTTCGCGCTGAAACCGACCGCTCTAGGACACCCGCCCCGCAGCATGCATCCCGCGGATCGGGTAATTGTTGGCACGCACAAACTTTAGTCCAGCCAACAGGCTGCTCAGGTCCGGCCGCGCGAAAGGCGCGTTGGAAATATCAAGGATCTGTATGTTTCCTTCGCCGTTCACCACAAACAGGCCCGGTTCCGGAAACGGCTGGTCGGTCTCTTGCGGGCTGCGCGGATCGCTGATGTAGAGGGTCAGCGCGGCCATCTGCGCCACGCTCAAACCATAGCCCATCGCCAGCTTCAAACCCATTTCGTCTACCATAGACTGCGCCTTGACTTCTCCATCCCCAGAGAGAGCAACAACGTCGACACCCAGTTGCGCAAATTCATCAACAATTTCGTCAAGTTGCGCGAGGTACTTCTTGCAAAGCGGGCAATGCAATCCACGGTAAACGACGATCATCTGCCAATCATGTCCACCCCGCGGCACACCCAGCGTCAAAGCCCCACCGCCCAGCTTGGCAATGTCCAACTTCGGAAAGGGTGATCCTGCTGCAAGCGCCATAACGTCGTCCTTTATCTGGAATACCTGGTGACAGACGTGACGCGCTGACGCAGGCACCGCAACCCTCTTCACGCCAACTTGACCACCACCGCTGTTCAGTGCATCCCCGCCCTATGCAGTATGACACGGTCATCATAGGCGCAGGTGCCGCAGGCATGATGTGCGCCGCCCACGCAGGCGGACGCGTATTGGTCGTCGATCACGCCAAGGCACCGGGCGAGAAAGTCCGCATTTCTGGCGGTGGCCGCTGCAATTTCACCAACATGTATACGGGGCCTGAAAACTTCATCAGCCAGAACCCGCATTTCGCGAAATCTGCATTGGCTCGCTATACCCAATGGGACTTCATCGAACTGGTCAATCAACATGGCATCGCTTGGCACGAAAAGACTCTGGGCCAGTTATTCTGCGACAACTCTGCCAAGGACATCATCGCCATGTTGCGCGATCTGATGTCTTCAGCAGGCGTTGAACTGCGCCTGAACAGCAGCATCAGCGAAATTGAAAAGCTAAACGATCACTTTAGCATGGCGCTGCATTTATCTGATAAAAAAACAAAAATCACCAGTACCAACCTTGTTATCGCAACCGGAGGCAAGTCGATCCCCAAAATGGGCGCAACCGGTTTTGCCTATGACATCGCCCGTCAATTCGGACTGCCCCTGATTGACACCAGCGCCGCACTTGTTCCGTTCACATTCGCAGAACGCCGCTTTGCCGAAATCTCTGGTGTGGCCGTTCCCGCCAAAGTCACTGCGGGTGATACAACCTTCGAAGAAGCGCTCCTGTTCACCCATCGCGGCCTCTCCGGCCCAGCCGTTTTGCAAGCCTCAAGCTACTGGAACGAGGGCGAGACAATCGTTCTGAACCTCACACCAGCGCATGACCTCTTTGACAAAATGCGCACCCAGCGCCAAACCGCAGGCCGCAAGAATTTCACCACCGAACTTGGCCACCACTTCCCGGCCCGTCTTGTCGATCACCTGAGCACGCAAATGGACCTTTCCGGCAACCTCGCAGATTGGTCCGACGCACGCCTACAAGAATTTTCCGACACTCTCGCCGCATGGGAACTTACGCCAAACGGCACCGAAGGCTACCGCACCGCCGAAGTCACACGTGGCGGCGTCGACACCGACGCCCTGTCCTCGCGCACGATGATGTCAAAGGAGGTAAAGAATCTTTATTTCATCGGTGAAGCTGTCGATGTCACAGGCTGGCTTGGCGGCTACAACTTTCAGTGGGCGTGGTCGTCAGGCATGGCCGCCGCACGTGCGATCAGCGGGCGATAGACTTCTCAACCTGTGCTGCGAAATCATCGCCGCGCCGCTCGAAACTATCGTATTGATCAAAACTCGCCGCCGCCGGAGCGAGTAACACAACATCACCCTCCTCCGCCTCAGCCGTCGCCTTGGCCACAGCAACCTCCATCGTCCCACAGACTTCTGCCTCGACATTCAACTGCATCGCAAATCCTGCCGCTTCCCGCCCGATTACGTAGGCCTTGCGCACGGAACTACTGGCCTCAGCCAGCCCCTCAAGACCACCTTCTTTCTCAAGCCCGCCACAAATCCAGCGGATGTTCTTGAATGCGGTCAATGCCTTGGCTGCTGAATCCACATTAGTCGCCTTGCTGTCATTTACAAAACGCACACCGTTGTGCTCGGCAATCGTTTGTGAACGATGCGGCAAACCACCAAAACTGTGAAACGCCGCCTCGATCACCTTTGGTGCCAATCCCAAGGTCCGACAAACTGCGTAAGCCGCACAGGCATTCTGATGGTTATGCGCGCCCGGCAACCCTGCCACAGAGCGCAAATCAATCGACGCGATCTGCTTACCTTTGCGGTACTCCGACAAAAACCCCTTACGGGCAAACACCTGCCACCCCGGACCGGTTAACTTGCGCTCAACCGACACGCGGATCACACGATCATCTGTCGGTCCCTGGCTCAACTGCCCTGCCAGAAACCGCCCCTCGTCTTCATCCACACCAATCACAGCGCGGTCCGGCCCGCCCTCTGCAAACAAGCGACGCTTGGCCGCAAAATATCCCCCCATTCCGTGATGGCGATCCAGATGATCAGGGCTAAGATTGGTAAACACCGCCACATCCGGTGTCAGATTACGCGCAAGGTCGGTCTGGTAAGATGATAGTTCCAACACAACAACCTCTCCGTCCACCGCTGGTTCCAGATCAAGCACACCGCGCCCAATGTTTCCAGCCAGCTGGCAGGGACGGTTCACATGCTCCAGAATATGATGGATCAACGCAGACGTTGTCGATTTACCGTTAGACCCCGTCACAGCAACCACCCGAGGCGATGTCTCGAAACTATCCCATTGCGGTGTCGCAAAGCTTTGAAAAAACAGACCGATATCATTGTCTACCGGCACACCTGCCGCCAATGCCAAGGCAACAACCGGGTTCGGGGTCGGATATAAATGGGGAATGCCGGGGCTGACAATCAGCCGCGCAATCTCGTCAAAATCCTGCTCGGATCTAAACGACGCACACTGAAATCCGTCAACTTCCGCCACGTCCCGTGCCGCCGGATTATCGTCCCAACACATCGTCTCGGCCCCGCCTTCACGCAAGGCACGTGCCGCAGACAAACCGGAGCGCCCCAACCCCAGCACAGCAACTTTAAGCCCTGCTAATCCTCGCACCGGTATCATCGGACGCCCTTCTCTTTTTGGCCTTAAATCTCGCGGGAGGTTTGGAGGGCAGAGCCCTCCATAGGTGCCTTGGCACCTTTACCGAACTTTCAACGTAGCCAATCCGATCATCGCCAAAATCAACGAGATGATCCAGAACCGGATCACGATCTGCGGCTCCGCCCAGCCCTTTTTCTCATAGTGATGGTGGATCGGGGCCATCAAGAACACCCGCTTGCCCGTCCGTTTGAAATACAGCACCTGCAAGATCACAGACATCGCTTCAGCGACAAACACACCACCCACAACAGCAAAAACGATCTCGTGCTTCGCAGCCACCGCAATTGCACCCAAAGCACCGCCAAGCGCAAGCGATCCGGTATCGCCCATAAACACGGCTGCGGGCGGGGCATTGTACCACAAGAACCCCAGTCCACCGCCGATCAACCCCATCGTAAAAACCAACATTTCACCAGTGCCGGGCACGTAATGTAACCCCAAATCCTCGGTAAAATCCACACGTCCCACCACATAAGCAATCACGCCAAGGGTCGCGGCAGCAATCATAACCGGCATGATTGCCAGACCGTCCAACCCGTCCGTCAGGTTTACCGCATTTGCCGAACCGACAATCACGATCATTGCAAACGGGACAAAGAAAAGCCCCATGTGAATAAGGGTGTCTTTAAAAATCGGAACAGCCAGCTGGTATTGCAGCGCGTCAGGGTGGTAAATTGTCGCCCAGATTCCTGCAATCAACGATATCAAAAAACCCAACAATAACCGCATTCTAGAAGACACACCTGCGGTGTTTTGCTTGCTGACTTTGGCATAATCGTCCGCAAAACCGATGGCGGCAAAACTCATCGTGACAAACAGCACCAGCCAGACAAACGGATTGTCCAGCCGCGCCCAAAGCAACGTCGAGGTCAGCAAAGCGCCCACAATCAGCAGCCCTCCCATGGTCGGGGTGCCCGCTTTCACAAAATGCCCCTCTGGACCGTCCTCACGAATGGGTTGTCCTTTGCCCTGCCGTTTGCGCAACACAGCAATCAGCGGCTTGCCAAACAGAAAACCAAAGATCAAGGCCGTCAAAAAAGCACCGCCCGCCCGGAACGTGATGTAGCGGAACAGGTTAAAAAAGTCGCCGCCGTCCGACAGCAGGGTTAACCAATACAACATTCAACACGCACCTTATCATCATCTTGTAGGACCAAGTCCAGATTACACACCATCTACCCGATGGCCCATTTTGCGAATGGCGTCAACAATTGCGCCCAATTTCATCGACAACGACCCTTTGGCCAGCACCACATCCCCGCTGTCCAGTTTTTGGCGCAGACCCGTTAACATCTCATGCGATGTTTCGGTCCAATCACCACGCTGGTGCTCTGGCAACAGGTCATACAGCGACCGCATCAACGGCCCGATGCAATGAATTACGTCCAGCGTTTTGGTTGCCTCCAGATGGGCCAGCCCTGCGTGCAAGGCAACCGCATCCTCGCCAAGTTCTTTCATGTCACCCAGAAACGCGATCTTGCGGCCCTTGCTGACGCGTCCGATGTCATGCGTGACCTGCGATGCTGCCAAAACTTCCAATGCCGCCGCCATCGAGGTCGGGTTTGCATTGTAACTGTCGTCGATCAAATCCAGTGTCAGATGTGTCTCAACGGGATCCAGCACAAGTGTTTCGCGCCCGCCGCGCCCCTCATAGGGTGCCCAGCGCCCCAGCGATTGCGCCGCCAAGGCCAGATCACCGCCCAAGGCCTGAACCACCGCCAAGGCCCCCAACCCGTTCATCGCAAAATGCCGCCCCGGCGTGGCGATCTTGAACAGCAGCGGCGTGCCGTCTGCGTCGGCCTGCACCACGGTCGCCTCCGCCTGCACATTTACGTCCTTCAGCTTGAACTGGAACCCGTGTTCGCCAAATTCGATCTCGCGCAGTTTGCAATCCACAGCCTTGGCCATCAGGATCGCCGCATGTTCGATATCGGCGTTGATGACTGCCACACCACCAACCGGCACACCCTCAAAAATCGTGGCCTTTTCCATCGCTATTCCGGCAACATTCTCGAAGGCCTCCAGATGCGCGGCTGCCACAGTTGTCACCATTGCCACATCGGGCCGCGCCATCCGCGAAAGCGGTGCAATTTCGCCGGGATGGTTCATCCCGATCTCAATCACAGCATATTCCGTATCGGCAGGCATCCGCGCCAGCGTCAGCGGAACACCCCAGTGGTTGTTGTAACTGGCCACAGAAGCATGTGTGCGACCCTGATCAGCCAACATCGCCAAGAGCATTTCCTTGGTCGAGGTTTTCCCCACGCTGCCTGTTACGGCCGCGACCTTGGCATCGGTGCGCGCACGCGCGGCGCAGCCCAAGGCCTCTAGCCCCGCCAGCACATCGTCTACAATCAGCAAAGGCGCACCGTCCGCCACGCCGTCCGGTACTTTTGATACCATGGCCGCTGCCGCGCCTTTTTCCAACGCTTGCGCCACAAACTCATGCCCGTCGCGCACATCCGTGAGCGCGACAAACAGATCACCCTGCGCGATGGTGCGCGTATCAATCGACACACCTTCGCAGGTCCACGCTCCCACGGCACGCCCGCCGGTGGCCGCTGCCGCCTCTGCGCTTGTCCACAAACTCATGCCAGTCTCCCGTCCAGTGCTGCGACCGCCACACTTGCCTGTTCCACGTCATCAAAGGGCAGAACATCATCGCCAACGGTCTGCCCAGTCTCGTGTCCCTTGCCCGCAATCAACAACGCATCACCGGGACCAATGGCATCCACGCCGCGCAGAATTGCCTCGGCGCGATCCCCCACTTCGCTTGCTTCCGGCGCGCCAAGCAAGACCGCCGCCCGGATTACTGCCGGATCTTCGGAGCGCGGATTGTCATCCGTCACAATCACCAGATCCGCGTGTTCGGTTGCAGCCGCGCCCATCAATGGACGTTTTGTTGCATCACGGTCCCCGCCAGCACCCACAATTGCCACCAGCCGCCCCATGACATGCGGGCGCATCGCCTGCAACGCGGTCGCAACCGCATCGGGCGTATGTGCGTAATCCACAAACACCGCCGCGCCGTTATCGCGGGTTGCGGCCAGTTGCATCCGGCCGCGCACGGTCTTGAGGTGTGGCAGCGTATCAAACACCTCTGCCGGGTTTCCACCACAGGCGATGACCAAACCACAGGCCAGCAGCACGTTATCCGCCTGAAAGCCGCCAATCAGGTCCAGCCGTTTTTGATACTCCTTGCCACGCCAAGAAAACCGCAAGTCCTGTCCGGTTGCATCAAATCGCTGCCCCAAAAGCTGCAAATCACCGCCGTCACGCCCAACGGTAATGACATCACAGCCACGCGCGCGCGCAATCGCAGCAATTTCAACACCTTTAGGATCGTCGATATTGACCACAGCGGTGCCATCTTCGGGCAATACGCGGGCAAACAAACCTGCTTTGGCATCAAAATACGCCTCGAATGTTTCGTGATAATCCAAATGGTCTTGGGTGAAGTTGGTAAATCCTGCGGCTTGCAGTGTGACCCCGTCCAAACGCCGCTGGTCTAACCCGTGCGAAGATGCCTCCATTGCGGCATGGGTAATCCCGTTGGCAACGGCTTCAGCCAACGCTTTGTGCAGGGTGATCGGCTCTGGCGTTGTATGTGCCAGCGGTGCGGTCCACGCGCCCTCGACCCCTGTGGTGCCGAGGTTGACCGCAGCCAGACCTATCTCGATCCAGATTTGGCGCACAAAGGTCGATACCGAGGTCTTACCGTTGGTGCCTGTCACGGCGATCATCGTCGCGGGCTGCGCACCAAACCAAAGCGCAGCTGTGCGTGAGAGCGCCTCGCGCGGGGCATCCGTTACCACTACAGTAACGCCCGCCTCTGCCATAACATCGGCAGCAATTCTCGCCCCTTCCGCATCCGTCAGAACCGCAATCGCACCTTGGCGCACCGCGTATTGAATGAATTCACCACCATGCACGCGCGATCCCGGCAGGGCAGCAAAAAGGAATCCGTCACGCACCAAACGGCTGTCCACCGCCAGTCCTGTGATGTCGGGATTGGCCCCACCCCGGCCCGTAAGCCCAAGTGAAGAAAGCGAAACGGATCGGGTGCTCATGGGGGAAAGTCTTTTATCAGTTGTTGCTGCTGGTCAGCGTTACCATAGCCGGGTTCACAGGTTCAACAGTTGGTCTGATGCCCAGCAAAGGTGCCACGCGCCGGATCATCTCAGCCGCCACAGGCACTGCAGTCCAGCCCGCCGTTCGGCGCGGTTTCTTACCCGAATTCTCGGAAGGCTCATCAAGTGTGACGATCAGCACATATTTCGGATCATGTGCCGGGAAAATGGACGCAAAGGTCGCCAGCGTCTTTTTCTTGTAATAGCCGCCACGGGGCTTGGGTTTGTCAGCGGTGCCCGTCTTGCCACCAACAAAATAGCCCGGCACCCGTGCAAAGCTTGCGGTACCATCAGACACCACCTTGCGCAGCATATTGCGCCCGTCACGTGCCGCACGTTCTGACATGATGCGTGGTCCCTGCGTGGGCCGGTCCTGCTTGATCAATGTTGGCGTCACCTTGTAGCCGCCATTTGCAATCGCCGCATAACCCGCTGCCAGGTGCATCGGCGAAGTTGATAACCCGTGACCATAAGAGATTGTCACCGCTGACAAATCTGTCCAACGCTTCGGCAACAGGGGCTTTCCGCCTGCCGCCTCGACGATCTCGAAAGGCGTGGCTTCGAAAAACCCAAGTTTCTTTAGAAATTCCTTTTGCCGCTGCACACCAATCTGCAAAGCCATACGTCCGGTGCCACGGTTCGAAGACTTCACGATAATGTCGGAGACAGACAAAGGCCCGTAGTTCTTGTTCTGGAACTCGCCAATCTTGAACCCGCCAACCTTCATCGGGCCTGCGGTGTTGATCACCGTATTGACGTTCACCAGCCCCAGTTCGATGGCCTGCGTCGCAGTGAATATCTTAAAGACCGAGCCCAGTTCATACACCCCCTGCACAGAGCGATTAAACAACGGACTGTCCGATGCATCCCCTTCTGTCGGGGGCCGTGGCCGGTCGTTGGGATCAAATGTCGGCAGCGATACAACCGAAATCACTTCACCGGTTTTCACATCCATCAGCACGCTTGTCGCGCCTTTGGCGTTCATTAGTTTCATGCCGCCCCACAGAATACGCTCGGCAGCGGCCTGCACGGTCAGGTCCAGCGACAATTTCAGCGGCTTTGCGCCATTTGCAGGATCACGCAGATAATCGTCAAAGTACTTCTCGACGCCCGCAACACCAATCACTTCAGCGGCGTGCACACCTTCCTTGCCATAAGATGCGCCACCCAAAACATGCGCCGCAAGCGATCCGTTTGGATAAAGCCGCATGTCGCGGGGCGCAAAAAGCAATCCCGGATCACCGATGTCATGCACCGCCTGCTTTTGCTCGGGGCTGATTTTCTTTTTGATCCACAAAAACTTACGCTTGCCCGTGAAATCCTTGATTAGACGTTCCTCATCCAGATCAGGAAACACTTTGACCAGTCCCTTGGCCGCCTGCACCGGATCCACCATGTGCTTGGGCTGTGCATAAAGCGCATGCGTGTCGAAATTGGTGGCTAGGATATTACCATTCCTATCAACGATATCCGCGCGGGAGGCAGAGATCACGGCACCCGGCGCATGGGCGCGCGGTTCTACCGGATCGGTGCTGGCCAGCATGCCCATGCGTGCCCCGACAACTGTAAAGGCGCATAGAAAGAACGCGCCCAACACAAACAACCGCCCTTCAGCGCGCAAGCGCGAACGGTCGCGCATCTGTTCGTGGCGGATACGTTTGTTTTCACGTTCGATTGCATCGGGGTTTTCGCCCTTTTGACGCGCCTCAAGGATACGCGCCAACGGGCGCAGCGGTGTGCGGATCATAGCGGGTCCTCCGGATCGGCGGCGCTGGAGACGTCAACGGGATTTGTGATCGGCAACAAGGGCGCGGGCGGATAGGCCACCTCGTCCACCTTGCCGAACTGGTCAGGATGCAGCGGCAACAGGCCCAACCGCTCAAAGTTGATTTCCGCAAGATCGCGCAGGCGTTCGGGGCGGTTCTGATAGGCCCATTCAGCCCTGAGAACCGCCAGTCTTGAGTGTGCCGCGCGAATGTTGGCATGCAGCTTGTCCGCCTCGCTCAGCGCCTGCTGGGTCGCGTAATTCTCGCGGTAGGCCCAGAACGCCAATGCAATAACGGCCATGGCAGTCAGGATATGAAGGATCGCGCGCATGTCTTTACAGTCCTTTAACCATCGGCATCCCGAGGGATTTCTCAGTTACCACGCCACTTGGCGCATCCGTACGGATCGCCACCCGAAGCTTCGCAGAACGCGAGCGCGGGTTTTCGTCCAGCTCCTGCGCATCCGGCCCAATGGCCTTGCGCTTTTTCACGATGAACTGCGGCGCGTCGCGCTGAGTCTCGGGTGCAAAGCGGTTGGCGTTTCCCCCACCACCTGATCGCGCCGTAAGAAAGCGTTTAACCATCCGGTCCTCGACAGAATGAAACGTCACAACAGCCAGCCGCCCACCCGGTTTCAGCGCCCGTTCAGCGGCCATAAGCCCGCGAAACAACTCGCCATATTCATCATTCACCGCGATGCGCAGCGCCTGAAAACTACGTGTCGCCGGATGGCTCTGGCCGGGTTTGGAGCGGGGCAAACAGCCCTCTACCAGACGCGTCAATTCGTGGGTTGTCTTGATTGGTGCGTCTTCGCGGGCCATGACAATTGCCTTGGCAATGCGCCTGCTTGCGCGTTCTTCCCCAAACTGGAACAGAATAGAGGCAATCACGTCTTCTTCGGCAGTGTTCACGATATCAGCGGCTGATGGCCCGTCCTGCGACATCCGCATGTCTAGCGGCCCGTCCCGCATGAAAGAAAAACCGCGCTCGGCAATGTCCAACTGCATGGAGGAAACGCCAAGGTCAAGGACCACGCCATCAAGGCCCGAGGCATATTCGTCCATCTTGGAAAACACACCCTGCTGCATCACCAGCCGGTCACCGTATTCCCCCGCCCAGTCCGCCGCCATGTCAAACGCCAGCGGATCACGATCCACTGCGATGACTTTCGCAGCACCTGCGTCCAGAAACGCTCGGGTATACCCGCCTGCGCCAAAGGTGCCATCCAGCCAGACTCCCTCAACAGGGGCAACAGCGGACAAGATAGGGCGCAGCAAAACCGGTGTATGGGGGGCAGATGTATTGTCAGAGGCCGCAGCAGCCATAGCAGTTATTCCCCCGGAGGGCCGTCAAGGAACGCCATCGGATCAAAATCCTCTGGCAGATCGTCCAGCCATTCTTCTTCTTTGGCACGTTCGACTGTGTCGTAGGTCTCGGTCTTCCAAATCTGGAACGTATCACCGGCGGCGATAAAGAACGCCTCGTTCTCAAGATCGATTTTCTGACGCAGCTTGGCCGGCAATACCAAACGGCCCGTCTCGTCTACCGTTGTCGGGAAAGACTGTCCGTGGAACAGACGCTGCAACATCTTGCGCTCCATGCTGCCACGTGGGAGTGCGTCGATTTTTGCATCCACCTCGTCAATCGCGTTCATCGTATAACATTCAAGGTACTGGCGGCGCTTGTCACCATAGACAATGACCAGCTCGGGGTTTTCGCCGCTCTTCCAGTTCGGATCGCCCGCCTCCAGCACACGCCGAAAAGAGGCTGGAATTGAAACCCGCCCCTTCGCATCGACCTTGTGGTGGCTTTCGCCTCTGAACCTGCGGCTCACTGTGTACGTTCCTACTATGCGCTTTCGCGCTTGAGTCCGCCGCGCCCCTCGCGGAAAACTGGGTGTTAGATGTAGAAACGGCGGGTTTGATCTGCTGCCACTGATCAACCCGCCGTTCCTGTCCCGCTATGGCGGGGAAGTCCGACTGCGCGCGCCACCTGGGGGGATGTCTGCTCGCTCGCGCGCCGGATCTCTTGGTCTGATGAAAGCGAGGTGCCTGTATGAAACCTGCTAGGTTTTGTTTTTGTGTGGGGTCGTTTGGTGCCCCGTTGTCCCGTTCTCATCCGATGCACTAGGGATGCCATGGGAAATCATGGGCGTCTACAATTTTTTTGGTCTTTATCCCCAATATCTTGTTTTGCACAGATCTGAAAAACAAGATTTAGTAGTGACACATCGCGAAAATTTAGCCTAATTTGTCATATAGTGAACTTTAACCACTAAATATGGTAGTTCCTCATCGCTGACCACAATATCCCACAAATTCCCAAAAAATTTCAACCACAGACTTATCCACAAGGTATGTTCTCCCCTTGTTCTCCACACTCATTTCAATTTCAAGCGAAAACGCGTTTGTTTCAACGAAAACTGATTCGGTATCGGTACGAATTTCCCACACCCGATTGCGCATCGGCGACCTTTTCCCATCAAATCCCGTGGTGCGTCCCATCTATTCCCATGTGACGCCTCTGACAGCCGTCACACCGTCCTGTGTCCAAAATCGCCGGCCCGACCTAATTTACCCAAGGGAACCTTGCGTCTACTGGTTCAAGACGCCAAAAGGTGGGCAATTGTCGTAAGGAGACATCTTAATGAGCACAGCTTTGGCCATTCTCGCCCATGCCTTGCGCATGCTTGTGTTCGAGCCAAGCGCAACCTTGCGGGTTATCTTTCCGGCCGTCTTGCTGGTGCTGGTCAGCAGCGGGGCAATCGCAACTCTGGCCCCCGATGCAGTTGCGCTGATGCAATCGACAACGGACACGCCTGTCCTGCCATCTCCGTCCAGCGTTGCGCTGATGCTCGTTTTCGGCATCCTCGCATTGATCGGATACGCCCTCATGGCGATTCTGTGGCACCGCTATGTCCTATTAAACGGTGCAGAGCGCACCGAAGACCTGCGCCCCAGCGGACGCATCTTTGCACGCTATGTCTGGCGCGCCATTGTGGTGGGATGTGTGCAACTGCTGGCCGCAATTCCGGTCATTCTTATCATGGGAGCCCTTGGTGCCGCCTTTATCATGGACAATCCCAACGAGGTCCCTGCCCTGATTATCGGCCTGTTGGGCAGCCTTGTCTTTATATGGGTCGCCCTGCGCGTCAGTGTTGTCCTGCCCGCCGCCGCCATGGGACAGGTGATGCCGGTGGCTGACAGCTGGGCTACAACCAAATCGGTTTCGACCGAACTGTGGGGGGTCGCGACCCTCCTGACCGGCCTCAACATCTTTGTGTATTTCATCACCGGACTGATCCTGCCCGAAGCGGGCTTCGTCGCGGCAATGGTACAAACGCTTGTCTTCATCATAGAGGGTCTGGTCTTTATCTCTGTCCTAACCACACTCTACGGTCATCTGGTCGAGGGCCGCTCTCTGGGGCAATAACCCGGCTTGCCCCCCTTGTGACCGACAGCCAAGTCGCACCCTTTTGGCCAAATCCCGCCTGATCCTGCCCGCTTCAAAATAGTCTTTGGGGCAATAGTTTTGGGCGGGCTATTCTGATGACAGGCCGACCCGTTTGCCACCGACCGTTCTTTAAGATCAACAAATTTTTTCCTACTACTCTCTATTTTATTATCGAAAACGTCCTCAAAAGGAGAATTGATTATGTCGACACTCATAATGACAGCGGCTGTAATCCATCAGATCTTGGTGCAGAAAGCCGAAAAGGATGCCAAGAAAGCACTGGAGAAAGAAACCAAGACACTCGGCGCTGCCATCGCCAAATCTGTCACGCAGGACGCGCTGGACTCCGGTATTGAGAAACTTCTCGCTAAAGAAGTCAAAAGACACTTGCCAAAGGTCGACAAAGCCTTGCTGAGCCACGTCACCGGCAAGCTGAAAAAGGTCCATGACGCAGAGAAACTGCCCCCCGACCCGTCAGGCTACGATCCAACCAAACTCAAGGTCTTTGGCCCCGTTTACCAGCCAAAACCGCTGTCGGCAGGCAAGCTGCACGTAAACATCCCGATCCCGCTCAAAAAGCTTACCGGACCCAAAGGCAAGAAGGTCACGCTCGACGTCTGGTTAGGCATCGACCACACCAAATTGTCAAAACAGGAATGGAACGCCTATGGCGGGGCTCAGGTGCGGTTCTAGCACGACACCGCGACTTTCCTCTTGAGACCTGGCTCGTTTTGCCCAGCACCTCGCCGATTGGCAAAGGGCTGGAAGGCGGCAGATTGTGCACTCCGTCCAACCCTACGTATGTCACCTACGTGATCTAGCGAACCATCAGGCCATGCCGCCCTTGATCAGTCCCTGCGCGATCTGTGCATAGGCCTGTGCCATTGCGCTATCACCTGCAGCAATCGGGGTGCCACCATCCCCCGCCTGCCGCGTTTCAAGATCAATTGGCAAGGTCCCCAGCAGCGGCACACCCATCTTCTCGGCTTCCGCCCTTACGCCGCCTGTCCCGAATATCTCGTGCTCGGACCCGCAATCGGGGCAGACAAACATCGACATGTTTTCGATCAGACCCAGCACGGGCGTCTTGAGCGTGCCAAACATATCCAGTGCTTTGCGCGCGTCAATCAATGCAACGTCCTGCGGTGTGCTGACCACAATTGCCCCCGTCATTTCCGACTTGGTGCACAACGTCAGCTGCACATCACCCGTACCGGGCGGCAAATCGACGATCAACACGTCCAGCTCGCCCCATTCCACCTGCCCCAACATTTGCTGCAAGGCACCCATCAACATCGGGCCGCGCCAGACCACCGCCTTGCCCTCTTCCATCATAAACCCGATGGACATCAGCGTGACACCATGTGCCTGCAGCGGGATGATCGTCTTGCCATCAGGGCTGGCGGGTTTCTTGTTGATCCCCATCATGCGCGGAATACTGGGGCCGTAGATGTCCGCATCCAGCAAACCCACCTTACGGCCTGCCCGCGACAGCGCCACGGCAAGGTTGGTGCTGACCGTGGATTTGCCAACGCCACCCTTGCCCGATCCAATCGCCAGAATACGCTGTACCCCGCTGGGCTTGCTTGGCCCTTCCTGCGGCTTGGGGTGCCCGCCGATTTTCAGACTGGGCGGGGGCGTTGCAGGTTTTGCTGCCGGACCATGTGCCGTCAGCGCAACGGTGGCCTGTGTCACACCGGGCAATTCGGAAACGACTTTTTCAGCCGCATCGCGCAATGGCGTCAACTGGCGCGCAACATCTGCGTTGGGGGCCTCGATCACAAAACGGACAACACCGCCCTCTACGGTCAACGCACGCACCATATCATGCGCCAGCAGACTGCGCCCGTCCGGTAGGCTCACCTGCTCAAGGGCAGCTTCGATTTGTGCTTTGGTGACGGACATGGGCGCGGCTCCTGACAATGGCTTGATATAAGTGACATCGCATTTTCTGCGCGGGGCGCAAGGGGGGCGCGGCCATTTGCCTGCTCTGCGCAGAAGACACAGCGAACGGGATGCCCACACCCATGAATTTGCTGCATAACAGCATTGCGAAATTACCAATTGTGCAAATGCAGCATAGTGGTCATGATAACCTCATTGAAGCGGCGAAAGTCCTTCACCAAGTAAGACCAGACAGGTTCATCCTCCTCCCGGACATGTCTGTTTTCTGGCGGCGACATCATCCTCCCTGATGTCGCCGCCGTTTTTTATACCCTCCCCCCCATACATACCGCAGCACAGGAACCGCCCGTTTTCTGTTTCTCTTTTACAAACAAATAGTTGACCCGACGTCTCCTATGCAAAAACCGCATAGCGGCTTTGCCCGAATGGCCGTTGTTCGGACAGTAAGAAGGCGTATGTACCCCTCAACAGAAACGAAGACATACATATTAAAGAAGGAGCGCCCCGATGGCATACCTCAACGTAACTGCAGGCAACTATGAAACTCTCGGCAATCGTGCCGCCCGTCTGGTTGCACCAATCGTAACCCACATCAAGCAGCGTCGCCTGTATCGCGAAACGTTCAATGGCCTCAGCGCATTGACTGACCGCGAGCTGGACGATCTGGGCCTGAACCGCTCCGAATTGCACAGCGTTTCGCTGGAATCAGCCCGCAACGCCCTCCGCTAATTCCGAAATCGGGCGCATCACGCCTCCCCGTGATGCCCTGACGCCGCGCGTGGCCAGCACTGCCTCCTCCCCGAGAGTGCCGCCAGCGTGGACAAAGCCCGAAGCCGATCCTCCCTTGACGCTTTGGGCTTGATAAAGAACAGCCGTACCTTCCTCCCAAGGTGCGGCTGTTTCTCGTTCTGGTGCCCTGTACACCTTGCTCGCAGTTAGTCGATAAACGCCGGTGCCCGTTCGGCAAACTCGAACCCGCCCGACCGGCCGCCAATCTCCTGCGCCAGAAAATCCTCAAGCAGTCGAGCACGGCGTAAACGGTCGCGCCAATGTTTCACCCCATGGCCTGCTTCGGCAAAGTAATGCACACGCACATCCTTGTCGTGCTCTTTGGCTTTGGCCTCAAAATCGCGCACCTGTTGTACGGCTGTGATCTGGTCGCGCACGCCCGCAATTATTATCATTGGCCCGTGCAATTGATCCACCAGATTGATCGGGGAATAAGCCCGCATCTCTTCCAGATCCTTTGCCACGTCGATCTTGCCGAAATAGCGCCACCAGGCGTCCAGACCACTGGCCCAGAAACCGGGGTAGTGTCGGGTCTGGAATTCCACATCCAGCATCGGAAACTCCACAATGGCTGCCTCGAACAGATCAGGTTCGCGGGTCATTGCCATTGCCGCAGCATACCCGCCATAGCTGACCCCCATCACTGCCAGCGCATCCGCGTCCGCCAAGCCCTGCTTGACCAGCCAATGCGCCGCATCGCTGATATCATCCTGCATGGCGCGACCAAATTGCCGGAACCCCTTGGCCTGAAACGCTTTGCCAAATCCGGTAGACCCGCGGAAATTGACCGACAACACACCGTAACCACGGTTCACCAGAAACTGTGTCCCATGCCCGTAACCAAGCTCAGTATGAAGTGCCGGCCCGCCGTGCACATAAACCACAAAAGGCACCGGCCCTTTTGTGTCCTTGGGCAATGTCAGCACCGCCGGTATCTCGACCCCGTCGCGCGCGGTAAACGTCACTGCGCGCTCAGGCACGAGATCATCCGCGTATTGGCGCAATCCGTCCTCGCCCAGAATAACATAGGATTCTTCCTCAAGGTCGATCAGCAATGCGATGTTTGATCTGCTCCGGGGCGAAATCACCTGCGTTACATACCGTCCTGAAACAGACGGATACGTCACGCCCAACGACACAGGCTGCGCAAACTGTGCGAGGATATCCAGCAAAACCTCGCCCCGTTTGGTCAGGGCCTTGTATTCCAGCGTCGCCGGTCCCAGCCGGATCAAATCCGGCGTGACCTCATAGGACAGCGATATGGGCTGCCCGATATCGGTGTCAGGGTTTTTCAACAGCACCTGCTCCTTTCCGCTTTCGACGTCAAACGCAACCAAGGCAACCTTGTCGCGCCCTCGTGAAGAGCGTGCCAGAACCGTGCCATCTGCGCGCACCCGTGTCAGCGGCCAAAACGTATCGTTCAGTGAAATGTCGATCAGCTTTTCCCACCCATCAGGCGTTTTGCGTGACAAACGTTCGGTTGCGGTATCCAGACTATCGAGCCGCAACGCCGGTTTGAGGTCTTCGTCAAACACCCAGTAGCGGGTGTTTTCAGTCCCCTCGGCCACACGTTGCACTTTCAGACCGTCTTGGGACACCCGCCACATATGGGCAGGACTGCGTGTCGAAACCTTGCCCCACGTCAGGACTGGCATGTCCGGATCTGTGGCCACCTCGTTCTTGACCCAACCGCCCGACAATCGCTGCGGGCTGATCTGGGTCCAGTCCTGCCGCCCTGTCTTTTTCAGGTCCATCTCCCAATCATGGCCTTCAAATATGAACCGCACGGCCATCTGCGTCGGATGCCAACGGATGAATTGCGCCCCCAAAGGCAACTCTGCGATTTCCTTGCCGCTTGCCACCTCTCGCACAACCACCCGCCGCCCCGTCAGAGTCGAGGTATGAACAACCACATAGGTCGCATCCGGCGAGATGATGTAATCCCATGCCGCATCAGGATCTGCATAAAAAACCCGTGTCGGGATCAATGGTGGCAAATCAGACGCCTGCAAGACCGGATGACTGGGCGCAATATCGCGCGTGACAAACATCGCCCCACCCACAAGGAGCGCTGCGATCGCCACGCAGCCTTTCAACAGCTTCTTGATCATCCGCTTTTCCTTTATCTGACGTATCTGTGCAAATTCCCTGTTCAGGTCTCGGCCACGGCTTCCAGAAGGTCACCGGGCTGACAGTCCAGCACTTCGCAAATCTTGGCCAATGTCTCGAAACGCACCCCTTTGACCTTGCCCGACTTCAGCAAGCTCATGTTCTGCACGGTGATCCCCACCGCTTCGGCCAAGTCCTTGGACTTCATCTTGCGTTGCGCCAGCACAACGTCCAATCGAACCACGATCTGCATCAGACAAATTCCTCGTTCTCGCGGGCCATGCGGATCGCTTCGCGCATCACCAACCCCAGAAAAAAGAACCCCAGACCACAGAACACCATCCCGATATTGCCGCTGTCATACCAGAACCGAAGCGGCAGCGGGCCATCTGGATTGTGCCAGGACCGGATCATCGGACTGACGGCCCCCGCCACAAGCGAAAGGCCGGCAGAGGCCGTAATTAACAGCCCCATCCAGCGCAAACGCGTGGCAATACGTGGATCAAACACCACGCCACCATGCAAAAGCCACAACATGCTGAACCCTGTTGAATATGCGGCAAACCCGAACAGGGTTGGAATGAACCACACCAGAAAGAACACAATCCGCGTGCTCAGTGCGATCTCGGCATAGGGATAGACCCAGTTGTCATTCCGCGTCCACTTGCCCCAATCCAGAAAGGACAGCTCCAGCTGCCAACCGATTGCTTCATAGGGGTAATAGATCAACATCGGCAGCAAGCAGATCATCGCAATTGTAGACAGGCGCTTTATAGGGTTCATAGCGTATCTCATTTAAAAATTATCGTAATACAATAATTAATAGTTGCAACATAAAGATTCGTCCAGTACCAATCAGCGTCATTCAACACGCATCAGGAGTGATCACACATGAGACTGTCCGCCCTTCCCGCCTATGCGCTTTGCGCTGCGATGCTGGCCCTGCCTGCCCAAGCGCAGCCAAAGATTTTTGGCAATGCTGTCACCATGGGCACTGTCGCAGGGCCAAAACTAACTGCCGAGCAGCGCCGCACCTTCAAATGGTTCCGAAGCAACAAATCCTACTTTGGTGCCTTCTACATCGCGCCCAACACGGAACATTTGTTCTGGACGCGCAACTTTCACAGCCTCAAAACCGCCAAGGAAGCCGCGAAATTCGGCTGCGAGGTGGTATCAAAAGGCGTCCCTTGCCAGTTGCACGCGGTGGTTTACCCCAAAGGCGTTGATCCCAATGCCCCCGACCTTGCCGGTTTGGGACAACCCAGCGCCAAGGATTTTCAGCGCAAATACCCCAAGCGGCAAAAAGACGGTAAATACGGTGCTTTTGCCATAAACGGCGCGGTTGGCTACGGTTACTCTTTTGGCTGGGACTCCAAAGAAGAAGCAAACGAGGCCGCACTTGCCTACTGCGAATCCTACGTGTCCCGCCACCTTGCGCCGCTTGGCATTGAAGGGCGCAATTGGGTCAAATCACGGGGCTTGCAGAAGTGCCGCGTTGTGGACACGCATACGCCGGGTTGATTTGAGTTCAATGGGTGACGCCGGGCTTTTGGTCTGGCGTCACTATTCTGGGTTTCAGCGTGACTGGAGTCAGGAATAGCGAGGGAATGGATTCTCCCGCCTGTTCATGAAGGATGAAAACGCTGCTGCCTACGCGGCAGAAGGCTTTGCCTTCGCCCTAAAACGGCACGTCATCGCATCCCGTCAAGAAACGCGACACAACCTTCTTGGTCCCCGCTTTCTCGAATTCGACCTCCAGCTTATCCCCTTCAATCGCAACAATCGCGCCGTAACCAAATTTCTGGTGGAACACGCGCTCTCCCATCGTGAAACTGCTGACCGCGTTCATATCAATCGTGACATTCTTCGTCTCGGAGGGTTGGGACATGCCGCGTTCCCCGCTGCGCGCCTGCAAGCGCCGCCAGCCGGGCGAGTTATAGACATTCGCATCCGCCGCTTTTTCATGCAGATTGGACGACGGCATCGCCGCACCAAACCCGCCACCATACAATCCGGGCGGCGTCAGCACCTCCACATGATCCTCCGGTAACTCATCAATAAACCGTGACGGCATGGAACTTTGCCACTGCCCGAACACCCGCCGGTTGGCTGCAAAAGACACCGTGCAGATCGCCTCGGCCCGTGTGATGCCCACATAGGCAAGCCGCCGTTCTTCTTCCAAGCCCTTGATCCCGCTTTCATCCATCGACCTCTGCGAGGGAAACAACCCGTCTTCCCAACCGGGCAGGAAAACCGCCGGATATTCCAGACCTTTTGAGGCATGCAATGTCATGATTGAGACTTTCGCCCCGCCATCATCGCTCTCATTGTCCATGATCAGACTGACATGTTCCAGAAACCCTTGCAGGTTTTCGAACTGCTCCAGCGCCTTCACCAATTCCTTGAGGTTCTCCAGCCGCCCTGGCGCTTCGGGCGTTTTGTCATTCTGCCACATGCCGGTGTAACCGGATTCATCCAGAATAATCTCCGCCAGCTCCACATGGGACATTTCCGGCGGCCCGTATTCCATACGTGCGACTTCTATCCGTCCATCATCCAAAACGCTGTCGTCAGGTTGAACCTGAATAATCGGCCCGCGCAATTTCGAATGCCACCGCTCGATCCCGTCGATCAGCATGCGCAATTGCGCCGCCCCCTTACCACCGATCCCGTCATTCGCCAGCAAAATCCGCGCACCCTCAACAAGGTTCACGCCATTTTCCCGTGCCGTCATCTGGATTTTCTGCTGCGCCTTGTCACCAAGCCCACGCTTGGGCGTATTCACAATCCGCTCAAATGCCAGATCATCATCGGGGCTGGTCACCACGCGGAAATACGCCATCGCATCTCGGATCTCCATCCGCTCGTAAAACCGTGGCCCGCCAATCACACGATATGGAAGGCCAATCGTCAAAAACCGATCCTCAAAGGCCCGCATCTGATGTGATGCCCGCACCAGAATCGCCATATCATCCAAGCTAACGGGTTCCATACCCCGCGTGCCGCGCTGCATCGCCTCGATATCATCGCCAATCCAGCGGGCCTCTTCCTCACCGTCCCAATGACCGATCAGACGCACCTTCTCGCCGTCCTCGCGATCCGTCCAAAGCGTCTTGCCAAGCCGCCCTTCATTCCCTGCAATCACACCAGAGGCCGCCGCCAGAATATGCGGAGTCGAGCGGTAATTCTGTTCCAACTTCACCACATGGCTGCCCGGGAAATCCGTCTCGAACCGCAGGATGTTGCCGACCTCAGCCCCGCGCCAGCCATAAATCGACTGGTCATCGTCACCCACACAGCAGATGTTCTTATGCCCCTGCGCCAGTAGCCTTAACCAAAGATACTGCGCAACGTTGGTGTCCTGATACTCGTCGACCAGAATATATTTGAACCACCGTTGATATTGCTCCAGCACGTCCGCGTGCGTCTGGAATATCGTCACCATATGCAGCAGCAGATCGCCAAAATCCGTGGCGTTCAGCTCCTTCAGCCGCGCCTGATAGGCCGCATAGATCGCAGGCCCGCGATGGTTATAGGCCCCCGCATCCGCAGCTGGCACCTTGTCCGGCGTGATCGCGCGGTTCTTCCAGCCGTCAATGATCCCCGCCAACATCCGTGCGGGCCAACGTTTGTCGTCAATTTCCTCGACACGGATCAACTGTTTGAGCAAGCGCAACTGATCATCCGTGTCCAGAATGGTAAAGTTCGACTTGAGCCCCACCAGTTCCGCATGGCGGCGTAACAGCTTCACACAAATCGCATGGAACGTCCCCAGCCACGGCATCCCCTCGACATGCTGCCCCAACATCGCGCCCACACGGTCCTTCATCTCCCGCGCCGCCTTGTTGGTGAATGTCACCGCCAAAACCTCGTTGGGCCGCGCACGTCCCGTATTCATCAGATGCACGATGCGCGTGGTCAGCGCCTTGGTCTTGCCAGTGCCCGCACCCGCTAACATCAACACAGGCCCGTCCATCTGCTCAACAGCGGCCCGCTGCGCAGGGTTTAACCCATCCAAATACGGCTGAGGCCGCGCGGCCATCGCACGCGCGGACAGCGATGCGCCTTCAAAGGCGTCCATCTCATCAAAACTGCTCATGCCCTTAACCTACCCAATCCGGCGAAAAAGGAAAACCCATGTTCGCCACATGTTCCCCTCCTCTTTTTGGCCTTAAAATATCTCTAACCTCATCAGCCCCATGTCCCGTCCAACGGCGATGCCACCCGCGCTGGACAATCTTGATCCGATAGCCACAAATACAAAGATGGATTTGCACGCAAACTACCCCGCCCTCGAAGATCTGCGCAGCCGGGCGCAAAAACGTATCCCGAAATTCGTCTGGGAATACCTCGACAGCGGCACAGGGGCTGAAGCGACCAAAACGCGCAACCGCACCGAGCTCGACAAAATCGGATTTACCCCGTCCATCCTGCACGGCGAGGTCGAACCGGACCTCTCTACCAGCTTCCTTGGCCAAGCCTTGCCGCTCCCGTTCGGCATTGCCCCCATCGGCATGTCCGGTTTGATCTGGCCTGGCGCCGAGCCGCATCTCGCGCGTGCCGCCGCCAACCATAACATCCCTTACTGCATCTCAACCGTCGCCACACAAAGCCCCGAAGACATCTCAACACACTTGGGTAAAAACGCATGGTTCCAACTCTACCCGCCCCGAGACCCCGACATTCGCACCGATATGCTCAACCGCGCACGCACCGCTGGCTTCACCACTCTTGTCCTCACCGTTGACGTCCCCGAATCCTCGCGCCGCGAACGTCAGGTCCGCTCTGGCCTCACCAATCCGCCCACCATCACACCGCGCATCCTTGCGCAAATTATGACCTGCCCGACCTGGGCAATGGAGACTGCAAAACGCGGCATGCCCCGCATGCGCGGCATCGACAAATACGTGAGCGTCGCGACCAAAGGCATGTCGCCCACCGCCCACATGGGCTACCTCTTGCGCACGTCGCCTGATTGGGATTACGTCACATGGCTGCGCGACGCATGGGACGGCCCTTTCATCATCAAAGGCGTGATGCGCCCCGAAGACGCCACCCGACTTGAGGCCGCGGGTGCCGACGCCATTTGGGTATCAAACCACGCAGGCCGCCAGTTCGACGGTGCGCCTTCCACAATCGAGGTGCTACCCGCCATCCGCGCCGCGACCAACTTACCGATCCTTTTCGACAGCGGCATTGAATCAGGTCTCGACATTCTGCGCGCCCGCGCTCTAGGTGCCGATTTTATCATGCTAGGCCGCGCGTTCCACTTCGCGCTGGGGGCGCTTGGCGCGAAAGGCCCCGACCATCTCGTTGATATACTTGCCAAAGACATGATCGCCAACATGGGGCAGCTGGGGGCTCGAAACCTCACAGATCTGCCACCCCATGTACATCTCGGCTAAAGCCAATTGACACTGAAATAATCCCACTTCTGTATTCATTGGCATGCTGAAAATGTTACCAAAATGTTGCCGGATCAGTGCTTCTGGGTATTGCGCCGCACCGCAGCGGCCTTAAGGTGCGGCCAAATCGCCCACCAAAGGACGCGCGCACATGCCCGATTTCAAGAAAATCCTCATCGCCAACCGCGGTGAAATTGCCATCCGCATCATGCGGGCAGCCAATGAGATGGGCAAAAAAACCGTCGCCGTCTATGCCGAGGAAGACAAACTCGGCCTGCATCGTTTCAAGGCCGATGAGGCCTACCGCATTGGTGAAGGCCTTGGCCCAGTCGCGGCCTACCTGAGTATCGACGAGATCATCCGCGTCGCCAAAGCATCGGGCGCGGATGCGATCCACCCCGGCTATGGTCTGCTCTCGGAAAACCCCGACTTCGTGGACGCTTGCGAAAACAACGGCATTACCTTCATCGGGCCACGCGCCGAAACCATGCGTGCCTTGGGCGACAAAGCCTCCGCCCGCCGCGTCGCGGTAGAAGCAGGCGTCCCCGTGATCCCCGCCACCGAAGTCCTTGGCGATGACATGGACGCCATCCGCGCAGAGGCCAAAAAGGTTGGCTATCCTTTCATGCTCAAAGCCTCATGGGGCGGCGGCGGACGCGGCATGCGCCCGATCTATGAAGAATCCGAGCTTGAGGAAAAAGTCCTCGAAGGCCGCCGCGAGGCCGAAGCCGCCTTTGGCAACGGCGAAGGCTACCTTGAGAAAATGATCCTCAAGGCCCGCCACGTCGAAGTCCAAATCCTTGGCGACAAACACGGCGAAATCTACCACCTGTTCGAACGCGACTGCTCCGTCCAGCGCCGCAACCAAAAAGTCGTTGAACGCGCTCCGGCACCGTATCTAAGCGACGAACAACGCGCCGAAATCTGCGCCTTGGGCCGAAAAATCTGCGCCCATGTCGGCTATGAATGCGCCGGCACCGTCGAATTCCTGATGGATATGGCCGACGACAAATTCTACTTCATCGAAGTAAATCCCCGCGTCCAAGTCGAACACACAGTAACCGAAGAAGTCACCGGCATCGACATTGTCCAAGCCCAAATCCTGATCGCCGAAGGCAAAACCATCGCCGAGGCCACCGGCAAAGCCTCCCAAAACGACATCCACCTCACCGGCCACGCCCTGCAAACCCGCATCACAACCGAAGACCCGCTCAACAACTTCATCCCCGACTATGGCCGCATCACCGCCTTCCGCGAGGCTACGGGCATGGGCATCCGCCTTGACGGTGGCACCGCCTATTCCGGCGGCGTGATCACGCGTTATTACGACTCGCTCCTGATGAAAGTCACCGCCAAGGCGCAAACCCCCGAAGCCGCCATCGCCCGCATGGACCGCGCCCTGCGCGAATTCCGCATCCGGGGTGTCGCCACCAACATCGCCTTTGTTGAAAACCTGCTGAAACACCCGACCTTCCTCGACAACACCTACCACACCAAATTCATTGACGAGACACCGGACCTGTTCAGCTTCAAGAAACGCCGCGACCGCGCCACCAAGGTGCTGGTCTATATCGCGGATATCACCGTGAACGGGCACCCCGAGACCAAAGGACACCCGCGCCTGCCCAGTTCCGTGCGCGCGCCCAAACCACCTGCCAACCGTGCAGAGCCGATGATGGGCACCCGCAACCTGTTGGAGCAAAAAGGCCCACAGGCCGTGGCCGACTGGATGGGCCAACAACGCCAGCTGCTCATTACCGACACCACCATGCGCGACGGGCATCAATCCCTGCTCGCCACCCGGATGCGCAGCCACGACATGATCAAGGTGGCCCCCGCCTATGCCGCGAACCTGCCGCAGCTTTTCTCCGTTGAATGCTGGGGCGGTGCCACCTTTGATGTGGCCTATCGCTTCCTGCAGGAATGCCCGTGGCAACGCCTGCGCGACCTGCGCGAACGGATGCCGAACGTCATGACGCAAATGCTTTTGCGCGCGTCAAACGGCGTAGGCTACACCAACTACCCGGACAATGTGGTGCAATTCTTTGTGCGGCAGGCGGCGGAATCAGGCGTTGATGTCTTCCGCGTTTTCGACAGCCTGAACTGGGTCGAAAACATGCGCGTTGCAATGGACGCGGTGATCGACGCAAATAAGGTCTGCGAAGGCACAATTTGCTACACGGGCGATATCTTTGACCCGGACCGCGCCAAATACGATCTGAAATACTACGTCGCTATGGGCAAGGAGTTGCGCAATGCAGGTGCGCACGTCCTCGGCCTCAAAGACATGGCCGGATTGCTCAAACCCGCTCAGGCCCGCGTCCTCGTCAAAGCCCTGAAATCCGAAGTCGGCCTGCCCATCCACTTCCACACCCATGACACCGCTGGCATCGCCTGCGCCACCATCCTCGCGGCTTCTGAGGCTGGCGTCGACGCCGTCGATTGCGCCATGGACGCCTTCAGCGGCAACACCTCCCAAGCCACCCTCGGCTCCGTTGTCTCGGCCCTAAAACACACCGACCGCGACACCGGCCTCGACATGACCGCCATCCGCGAAATTTCGGATTACTGGGAAGATGTGCGCCAGCAATACGGTGCCTTTGAAACCGGCATGCAGGCTCCCTCCTCCGAGGTCTACCTGCACGAAATGCCCGGTGGCCAGTTCACCAACCTCAAGGCGCAAGCCGCATCGCTTGGCCTCGACGACCGCTGGCCCGAAGTCGCGCGCACCTACGCCGACGTCAATCAGATGTTCGGCGATATCGTCAAAGTCACCCCAAGCTCCAAAGTCGTTGGCGACATGGCCCTGATGATGGTTTCCCAAGGCCTGACCCGTGCGCAGGTTGAAGACCCCGACACCGACGTCGCCTTCCCCGATAGCGTGATTGACATGATGCGCGGCAACCTTGGCCAACCGCCCGGCGGTTTCCCCGATACAATCGTTGCCAAGGCTCTCAAAGGCGAGAAGCCAAACCTTGAACGCCCCGGTGCGCACCTTGATCCTGTCGATCTTGAGGCCACCCGCGCCGACCTGTCCAAACAACTCGAAGGCAAGGAAATCGACAACGAAGACCTCGCCGGATATTTGATGTACCCCAAAGTCTTCCTCGATTATATGGGCCGCCACCGTCAATACGGTCCTGTACGGACACTGCCAACGCAGACGTTCTTTTACGGTATGGAACCTTCAGAGGAAATCAGCGCTGAAATAGATCCCGGCAAGACCTTGGAGATTCGCCTGCAAGCGGTGGGTGAAACCAATGAGGATGGCGAGGTAAAAGTCTTCTTCGAACTTAACGGCCAACCCCGCGTGATCCGCGTCCCGAACCGCTTGGTTAAGGCCACCACCATCCAACGCCCCAAAGCCGACCCCGCAAACGAGAACCACATCGGTGCCCCCATGCCCGGTGTTGTGGCCTCGGTTGGCGCGGTTGTTGGCCAAAAAGTCCATGCAGGTGATCTGCTGCTGACCATCGAAGCAATGAAGATGGAAACCGGCATCCACGCCGAACGCGACGCGGTGGTGAAAGCAGTGCACGTGACGGCTGCCGGGCAGATCGACGCAAAAGATCTGCTGGTGGAACTAGAGTGATTTTGGCAGCGCATGACGTCTTTGCATATCGCGCCAACCGTAGAAAAAAGACCCGCCGGTTTCACAACCGACGGGCCGATAGTACTGAAATTGCCCATTGCTGGGCGACTTCATTTCGCACAACAATGTGTAGCTGCAATGGCAAACCTAAGGTTTGTTCGCGACTTATCTCACAAGGTCCGCCTTGAAACGGCACACGCAACACACCGTCGTTTTTTGCAAGAATTGCCAGCACACAAGCAGCTAGTTCACGCCTTTAGCCGCGCTGTATCGCGCTCAATCATGCGGTAATTTATGCGAGTGTTACTGAACCTGAAAAGGGTATTAACCTACCGTTATACAATTAACGCAGAGTAATACCGACCTTCGAAAGGATCCCGCAGTATGATTGCCTATGTCACAGTTGGTGCGGATGACATCGCTCGCGCGAACCGGTTCTATTCGGCGTTTTTGCCTGCCCTTGATTACGATCTGAGCGAGGGTCCGGAGGGATTAAGCTATGCGCTGCCCGTGAAACCGGGCCAATCTCCCGTTCCGCCGGATTTCTACGTCAAACCAACCTTCGACGGCCGTCCGGCAACAGCTGGAAACGGCACCATGATTGCATTCGAGGCACGCGATCAAAGCCAAGTTCGTGACCTGCATGCCGCAGCACTTGCCGCAGGCGGCTTTGACGAAGGCCAGCCAGGATTTCGCGCATCATATGGATCCCGTTTTTATGTCGGATACCTTCGCGACCCTCAAGGCAACAAAATCGCACTGTTTTCCAGCAACCCGAACGATCCGGACCGCGACGGATGACCCAACTGATGCTTTCGACAATAAGGCCCCCGCTCACCACCCGACCGGCCCGAAAATCATTGCCAATCAAGGGGCCACCCGCATCAGGCTTTTCTGCAACCAGAGACTTCATTGCCGACGACGCACGCGCTGAGCTCTACCGCATCATGGTCGTGTTCCACGACATTTCTAAGAATCACTGGAGTTTGATCAAACCAAAGTAGGCCGCTCCAACCTGTCGCATTGCCCTGACACGCTGTTCCGCTATCTTTGACCGAATAGCTACGGATCACAAAAAACCATGCCCTACGAATGGAAAACCGCCCCCGATGCGACCTGCCAAGAAATGCGGCTTTGGCCGCATCAGTCCCTGCCAGCACGCGGGTTTGCCGCTTTCATCCTCGCCACTTTCACAATGATCCTCATTCCGACATTTGCCGTTCTGGGCACCATGCTGCTTTGGGGGTTACTGCCCTTTGTCCTGATGGCCGTGGCGGGCATGTATCTGGCCCTGCAATCCAACTACAAATCCCGCCAGATCGAAGAAATCTTTACCATCGACGCCGAGAACGCACGCCTGATCCATACGACCCCCAAAGGCGAGGTCAAGGAATGGCACTGCAACCGCTATTGGACCAAAGTGACGAAGTACGAATCCGACGGTCCGATTCCGCAATACGTCACCCTTCGGGGAGAAGGCCGCGAGGTCGAGATCGGATCGTTCCTAAGCGAAGATGAACGGGTCGCATTATACGAGGACTTGCAACGCAATCTGCGCCGCGAAGTCTAAACCCTAGTCCGCAGGCCGCGTGTAAACCCGGTGTACATAGTATGACAATTTACAGATTCGTAATCCGGCTACATTTCCGTGAGCCCAAACACCCAAACATCATTGGAAACTCATCTTAGAACCCGTCAACGCAATGGTGAAGAACGCCTGCCATTCGGGCCATTTCACCCTTGGCTTAACCGGTTTTTCACCAATGGTCCCACTTTGCCAAAATCCATTTGGCCGGTGTACTGCGCCTTGAGCGACCCGATCACCTTGCCCATGTCGCGGATACCCTCAGCCCCGATCTCGGAAATGGCGGCCTCAACAGCCTTGGCCGTCTCATCCTCGCTCAACTGGCGCGGCAGATATTCCTCGATGATTTTGATCTCGGACAGTTCGCGCTCCGCCAGATCAAGTCGACCGCCCTCTTCATAGGCGCGGGCAGACTCCATCCGCTGTTTGGACATTTTCCCAAGGATCGCAAGCACTTCCCCTTCTGGCACTCCTTCATCATTGCCCTTGGCACGGGCGTCGATGTCTTTGTCCTTGATCGCTGCATTGATCAGCCGCAGGGTGGAAAGACGCGCCGCGTCCTTGTCCTTCATCGCTGTTTTCAAAGCATCTGTGATACGCGTGCGCAGAACCATTCTGTTTGCCGTCCCGTTCTAAGAATATCCAAGGCGGTCAACATAGCCAAACCTCCATCAACAGGCAATGGGCCATTCCTTTAGGTTAACCGACTGTTTTCATTCGATATCTCATTTCAGATGCACCCTTGACCCGCCGCATCAGCCCAAGTAGTTACTGCATCGTTTACCCCTTTACATCAGCCCGGAGACTGCCCCATGTCCGCGCCCACAGCCCCCCGTCCAACCGCCTGCCTTGTGCTTGCAGATGGTTCCATTTTTTACGGCATGGGCTTTGGTGCCACGGGCCAGACGGTTGCCGAACTCTGCTTCAACACCGCGATGACCGGTTATCAGGAAATCATGACGGACCCGTCGTATGCGGGGCAAATCGTAACGTTCACCTTCCCCCATATCGGCAACACCGGCACCAACCCCGAGGACGACGAAACCGGTGATCCGGTGGCGCGCGGCATGGTCGTGAAATGGATGCCAACGGACCCGTCGAACTGGCGCAACGTCCAGCCGATTTCGGAGTGGTTGGCCGCACGCGGACGCATTGCCATCGGCGGTATCGACACGCGTCGATTGACCCGCGCCATCCGCCAACAAGGTGCACCGCACGTGGCCCTCGCTTATAATCCGGAAGGCAACTTTGACATCGAAGCACTGGTCAAAGCTGCGCGTGACTTTGCCGGTCTGGAAGGCATGGATCTGGCGAAGGAAGTCACCTGCGCACAATCTTACCGCTGGGATGAAATGCGGTGGGCATGGCCGGATGGATACCCGCAACAGACTGATCCAAAACACAAAGTTGTGGCCATCGACTATGGTGCCAAGCGCAACATCTTGCGGTGTCTCGCCTCTGCCGGTTGCGAGGTAACAGTTTTGCCTGCCACGGCGACATACAACGACATCATGGCCCATAATCCGGATGGTGTTTTCCTATCCAATGGCCCGGGTGATCCGGCCGCGACCGGTGCGTACGCGGTCCCGATGATCCGTGATGTACTGGACAAAACCGACCTGCCCGTCTTTGGCATTTGCCTTGGTCACCAGATGCTTGCCCTTGCCCTTGGTGGTAAGACGATCAAAATGAGCCACGGCCACCACGGTGCCAACCACCCCGTGAAAGACAATGACACCGGCAAGGTCGAGATTACATCAATGAACCACGGCTTTGCCGTTGACGCGCAAACCCTGCCCAAAGGCGTTGTTGAAACACATGTTTCGCTCTTTGACGGATCAAACTGCGGTATCCGTATCGAGGGACGCCCCGTCTGGTCGGTACAACACCATCCCGAAGCGTCCCCCGGCCCCCAAGACAGCTACTATCTGTTTGAACGTTTTGCCGCCGCGATGGCCAAACGCGAAACGACAACGGTCTGACAGCGCGACCTTAATCTCTTGTTAACAAACCGTTAACCACCTTATGCGACATTCGCCTTAACACTTTGTTTAAGGCCCGTTCGCATGAGTAACCTGCGGCTTCATCTTTCCAACCCGCAAATCGCCCGCCCGAACGCCCCGCGCTTGCCGCTGGGGCGGCATTTGGTGGATGCCGGGATCATATCGAGCAACGATCTGGTGCATGCACTGGAATTGCAACGCTATGTTGACGCTCCCTTGGGCGAAGTCCTGATCGCCGAAGGCTTGGCAGAACGCATCGACGTATTGGATGCGCTTGCCCGACAATATCAGGCCCAACATGTCGATCTACAACGCGATCCGCCGCCCGCGCATCTTGCGTCGCGCCTGCCTGCCGGTCTTTGCCTGCAATATCTGGCCGTGCCTTGGATGGATATGGCAGGCACGCTTTTGGTTGCGACCAGTAAACCCCACCAGTTCGAGACCTTGCGCACCGCGATGGGCACACAGGCCAATCAAATCCTGCCGGTAATTGCGGACGAAAGGCTGATACACGACCAGATTACCCGTCTATATGGTCCCGCCCTTGCGCAGAGGGCCGCCGCACGTGTTCCGGCAGCTGCCAGTTGCCGCACCTGGAACATCGCAGACAACAAACGGAACCTTTGGGCCGCTGCCATCCTATTCTTGCTTGCTCTGGCATTGGCTATGGCTCCGCTTTGGACACTGACCGCCGGAATCATATGGGCTTTTGTGACTTTGGTCATGACCACAAGCCTCAAAGCGGCAGCTCTGTGGTCACAGATCATGCACAAAACACCGGAGACCCGCTTGCCCCAAATCAGTCGGGAACCGCTTCCAAACCGGCTGCCACGGGTTTCGGTGCTTGTTCCTTTGCTGAAGGAAAAGGAAATCGCTGGCGCATTGATCACGCGATTGTCCAGATTGACCTATCCCAAGTCCTTGCTGGACGTGGTTCTAGTCCTCGAAGCGTCCGATGAAACCACCCAAGAGACGCTGGCCCGCACCAAGTTGCCGCCTTGGATCAGTGTGGTCGAAGTGCCCGAAGCCAACCGCCTGACCACCAAACCACGCGCCCTGAACTACGCGTTAGATTTCTGTCGCGGCAGTATTATCGGCGTATGGGACGCTGAGGACGCGCCAGATCCCGATCAGATCGAACATGTCGTCCGACGATTCCACACAGCCCCGGAAAATGTCGCGTGCCTGCAAGGCATACTGGATTACTACAATCCCAAAGCAAACTGGCTATCACGTTGTTTCACCATCGAATACGCCTCGTGGTGGCGTGTGTTGCTGCCCGGTGTCGCCCGCTTGGGGCTGGTCATTCCTCTGGGAGGCACCACACTATTCTTCCGTCGCAGTATTCTGGAAAAGCTGGCCGGTTGGGATGCCCATAATGTCACGGAAGATGCCGATCTGGGCGTACGTCTGGCCCGCCATGGCTATGTGACCGAACTGCTGCCCACTGTCACCCACGAGGAAGCAAACTGCCGTCTGTGGCCATGGGTGCGGCAACGATCCCGCTGGCTGAAGGGTTTTCTGATTACCTGGTGTGTGCATATGCGCAATCCGCTTCAACTGCTGCGTGATCTGGGCTGGGTCAGGTTCATCGGCGTGCAAACGATGTTGCTGGCCACTGTGTCGCAGTTCATCTTTGCGCCTTTGCTGTGGTCGTTCTGGCTCGCCGTTATGGGCCTCACCCATCCGATCGAAGTGACCCTTGGCACACCGGTTTTGTGGTTCATGGTCGGCGTGTTTATCCTGTCCGCTACGCTAAACCTTGGCCTGTCTTTACTCGCTGTGTCAGGCAAAGATCACCGCCACCTGATGTGGTGGGTCTTTACGACGCCGTTTTATTATCCTTTGGGGGTGCTGGCCGCGTTCAAAGGCCTCCACGAATTTGTGGTCAGCCCGTTCTTCTGGGACAAGACCGAACATGGCGTCACGCCCGCCCCCGAGGAAATCAGCCTTCATTCTCCATGCGCGCAGCCACCTGTTTAAGACGAGTCACAAAAGCGACCGAGATGTGATCGCGCAACGCCTTTTCGGCACCGTCTTCATCCCGCGCTTCGATCATCGACACAATCTGTGCATGTTCTGCTTGCGCAATTTCACCGCGCCCCTCTGCGGCCAAAGACGTTGTCGCCATCAACGCCATCGAACGATACACAAGGTCCAACTGCTGCACCAGATAGCGGTTGTGCGAGGCCAGATGCACTTGTTTGTGGAAGCGTCGGTTGCTGCGTGACAGAGCTGAGGGTTGATCCACCAGCGCATCGTCCGCCAGCACCATCTCACGCAGCACACGGACCTCTTCAGCGGTGGCGTGACGGGCGGCCAGACGGGCGGCCAGCCCTTCCAACTCACCCCGCACCACATAAAGTTCTGCTGTCTGGTTGTGATCCAGCGAGGCCACGATCAGGCTACGCCCCTCGCGCGCCAATAGAGATTGCGTCTCGAGCCGCTGCAACGCTTCGCGGATCGGGGTGCGCGACACTTTGAAGCGTTCTGCCAACTCACTTTCCACCAAGCGGTCGCCGGGGCGATATGTACCGCCGTCGATGGCTTCCAGAATAAGCGAATAGGCGTCTTTTGAACCGGGTTTAGGCGCAGTCATATGTGAGTTCCTTAAGGTCGGCACACTTTACCCCGCGCAGGGATTTGCGCAAGCGCCTGCAAGGCGTCCACTTGCACCCCGCCTGCTGCTGGCCTAACGGTATGTCATGCCCCGCGATGCCTTTTCTCATGTTGATACTTGGGTCTTTGATCTGGACCACACGCTGTACCCACCTTCGGCACGGCTTTTTGATCTGATCGAAGTGCGTATGACTGATTGGGTCATGAACACCTTGAATGTGGATCGGGACCACGCCAATCATCTGCGAGTAAAATACTGGCGCGAACACGGCACAACACTTGCTGGCCTGATGCGCGAACATGACGTCGATCCGGCACCCTATCTTGAAGATGTGCACGATATTCCGATGGACAGCCTGACGCCCGATCCCGTATTGGCCGCCCGTATCCGTGCCCTGCCGGGGCGGCGGATTGTCTATACAAACGGCTGCGCGCCCTACGCTGAACGGGTGCTGGCCGCGCGGGGGCTGTCAGGGTTGTTTGATGCGATTTACGGCGTTGAGCATGCAAATTTCCAACCAAAGCCGGAACGGGCCGCATTCGATATGGTTTTTGCCAAAGATGGCGTCACGCCCGTCAGCGCTGCCATGTTCGAGGATGACCCACGCAACCTTGCCGCGCCTTTTGCCATGGGCATGCGCACAGTGCATGTGGCCCCTGATCCATTGGCGGCGGATCACATCGAATACCACACGGACGATTTGTCTCATTTTCTTAGCCAGTTAACGGGTTAAGTGCACAATATGAATTATGATTGTGACATTCTGGTTTCCGGTGGCGGTATCGCGGGACTGACGGCGGCTGCGGTCTTTGGGACGGCTGGCTTTGAGGTGATCTGCGTGGACCCGGCTCCGCCGGTTACGGATCGGGATGCGGCGGGCGCGGACATGCGTTCTACCGCGATGTTACAGCCCGCACGCCAGGTTCTTGAGCGTGCAGGCCTCTGGGATGCGCTTGCGCCACATGCCGCCGCGCTTCAGATCATGCGGGTGGTGGATGCGGGTGGCGAAACCGCCGAGCCACGCGTGACCCGCGAATTCAACGCCTCCGAAATTTCAGAGCAACCGTTTGGCTGGAACTTTCCCAACTGGTTGTTGCGCCGGGAAATCGTAGACCGCCTAGCGGCTCTGCCAAACGTCGATTTCCGCCCCGGCACCGGTACCACATCCCTGTTCACCCGCACGGCTTCGGCCAAAGTTGGCCTGAGCGATGGCAGTACAATCACAACCCGTTTGGTGGTCGCCGCGGACGGGCGCGACAGCCCGATGCGCCAAGCCGCCGGTATTGAGGTCAGCACGCGACGTTACGGGCAAAAGGCACTGGCCTTTGCGGTGACGCATCCAATCCCGCATGGCAATGTCTCGACCGAGATCCACCGGACGGGTGGTCCTTTCACCTTGGTGCCGCTGCCGGATCGCGAAGGTCTGCCAAGCTCGGCAATTGTATGGATGGATGACGGGCCTGTCACAATGGCGCGTGCCAAAAGCGACGTAGTTGAGTTCGAGGCGGAAATGACAGAACGGTCCTGCCATCTCTTTGGGCCCCTCACCCTTGCCAGCCCACGCAACGTCTGGCCGATCATCAGCCAGCATGCGGAGCGGTTGTCGGGGCAACGCATCGCCTTGATCGCGGAGGCCGCGCATGTCTTGCCGCCCATCGGAGCGCAAGGATTAAACATGTCTTTGCAAGACCTCGCCACCCTGTTGCAACTGGCAGATGCCAATCGCGCATCACTCGGGGATGTTGCGATGCTGGATGCCTATCACAAGGCCCGCTACGCAGATATCCAATTGCGAATTAACGGTATTGATATGCTCAACCGCGTGTCTCAGGCCAGCAGTCCGCTTGCCCGCGACTTGCGCGCCAAGGGTCTGGATGCACTCTATGCGATGGCACCCGTGCGCAAGATGTTGATGCAGATGGGCCTTGGAGTGAAGTGAAAAGGGTGGACAATTTGTCCACCCTTTTGCATTAGATTACTTCGTCGATAACGGCGGCCAACCGACCCAGTGTCGCATCCACATCATACAATTTATCCAGACCAAAAAGCCCGAGACGGAACGTGCTGAACCCTTCGGGCTCACCCACTTGCAACGGCACACCTGCCGCGATCTGCATTCCCTTGGCCGCGAATTTTTTGCCGTTCTGAATGTCGGGGTCGCTGGTGTAGCTGACTACCACACCCGGTGCGCCGTATCCTTCTGCCGCAACAGACACCACACCTTTGTCGGCCAGCATCTTGCGCACGCCGTCTCCCAGCTTCCACTGGGCCTCTTTCAGACGTTCAAAACCGTATTCCTTGGTTTCGAGAATGGTATCGCGGAACGCCCGCAACGCGTCTGTCGGCATGGTCGCATGATACGCATGGCCACCGTCTTCGTAGGTTTTCATGATCGCACGCCATTTACCCAGATCAATCGAAAAACTATCCGACGTGGTTTCGGCCAACCGCGCCTCGGCCCGCGCCGACATCATCACCAGACCAGCTGACGGAGATGCCGACCATCCTTTTTGCGGCGCAGAGATCAGCACATCAACGCCAAGCGCCTTCATATCCACCCATGCACAGCCTGACGCAATGCAGTCCAGCACCATCAAGGCACCAACCTCATGGGCGGCTGCGGCCATTTGGGTAATGTAGTCATCCGGCAGGATCACCCCGGCGCTGGTTTCCACATGAGGGGCAAATACCACCTGCGGCTTTTCATCACGAATGGCGGCGACAACATCTTCGATAGCAGCTGGCGCGAAGGGACTAACGTCCGAATTCCCCTGCTGGCGGGCCTTCATAACCGTCGCCTTGGCAGTCAATCCACCGGTTTCGATAATCTGTGACCAGCGATAGGAAAACCATCCATTACGCACAACCAGCACTTTCGCGCCACGTGCAAACTGACGGGCAACCGCTTCCATGCCATAGGTGCCACCGCCGGGCACCAGTGCCACGGCATCCGCGTTGTAGACTTCTTTCAACAAATCGGAAATGTCGCGCATGACCTGTTGGAATGATCCGCTCATGTGGTTCAGCGATCGGTCGGTAAAGACCACAGAAAACTCCTCAAGCCCGGTTGGGTCCACGGTGTCCAGCAATGCCATAGTTCTATCCTCAGCTTGGTTTTTTGGGTGAATACAAGTCTCTGCTTAGTGTTGCAAAGTCTATCTGGGTATACAACGCGACCCGAAAGGATTTTCGCTTTTACTTTGAAGATACTCGGACTCTACAGGGGGCCAGCAAGGCGCTCTTCGCTCAACAGCACATTGGCCTCGACCTCACCTGCCCCCGGCAGCGTCATAATGCGCCGCCGTAAGACACGTTCGAAATCAGGCAAATCACGGGCCACCACCCGCAGGCGGTAGTCATAGAGGCCCAAGACATGTTCAACCGTCTGCACCTCGGGAATGGCAGAAACGGCGCGTTCAAAATCTTCCAGCGATACACGTCCCTTGGTAGCCAGCTTGATGCCCAGAAACACCGTGACGCCAAACCCCAGCTTCTCGGCGTTCAGGCGCAAACGCTTGCCTGTGATGATGCCCGCCTCCTCCAGCCGTTTGATCCGCCGCCATGTGGCGGGCTGTGACAGGCCAAAGCGTTTCCCCAAGGCGCTCGCCGACTGGCGCGCATCCTTTGCCAGCGTCGAGATCAGCTTGCGGTCAATGTCGTCCAGATCAATCATAACGGCAGGGTCTCTTCCGTTTTGAGCCGCGCCACGTGCATCAACGGTTCAATGTCGGCGATGTGTGGCAGGGTCAGGATACTGGAACGGTAGATCTGTTGGTAATGGGTCATGTCACGCGCAATGACCGACAGACGCACATCCACGCGGCCCAAGAACGTCTGCACCTCCATCACCTCGGGCACAAGCCGCGCCTCGGCTAGAAAGCTGTCAAATGCATTGCCCTGTGTCTTGTCCAGCGTCACCCGCAGCGACACTTCAACTGCATAGCCCAAGGCGGCCCAGTTGATCACCGCACCAACGCCCTGCACAATACCGTCTTCTTCCATACGGGCAATCCGGCGTGCCGCCTTGCCCGTGCTCATCCCGCAACGCTCCGCCAATTCACCCGGACTGAGGCTGGGATCGGCCTGCCAATAGCGCAGCAGCCGTCTATCTTGATCATCAAGCATGAAATTTCCGAAATTAGCAAACCCTGCGCATAACTACATCGCTATATTGCGAAATACTATTGAAATCACCATAGCTCCTTCTGACATCTTCTCTATGGTGCCCCCAGAACATCATCCAACCAAAGGACAAGAATATGCGCGTTTATTATGACCGTGACTGCGACGTAAACCTGATCAAGGACAAGAAAGTCGCCATTCTCGGCTACGGCTCCCAAGGTCATGCCCACGCCCTGAACCTGCGCGACTCTGGCGCGAAAAACCTCGTTGTGGCCCTGCGCGAAGGCTCCGCATCCGCAGCCAAAGCCGAAGGCGAAGGCCTGAAGGTTATGGGGATTTCCGAAGCCGCTGCATGGGCTGACGTGATCATGTTCACGATGCCCGACGAACTGCAGGCTGATACGTACAAGAAATATGTCCACGATCACATCCGTGAAGGTGCCGCGATTGCATTTGCCCACGGTCTGAACGTGCACTTTGGCCTGATCGAGCCAAAAGAAGGCATCGACGTCATCATGATGGCCCCAAAGGGTCCGGGCCACACAGTACGCGGGGAATACACCAAAGGAGGCGGCGTGCCCTGTCTTGTCGCCGTGGACAAAGACGCCTCCGGCAAAGCGCTGGAAATCGGCCTGTCCTATTGCTCCGCCATCGGTGGCGGCCGTTCCGGCATCATCGAGACCGACTTCCGCGAAGAATGCGAAACCGATCTGTTCGGCGAGCAGGCGGTTCTGTGTGGCGGTATTGTTGAACTGATCCGCATGGGCTTTGAGACACTTGTTGAGGCCGGTTACGAGCCGGAAATGGCTTACTTTGAATGCCTGCACGAGACCAAGTTGATCGTTGACCTGATCTATGAAGGCGGTATTGCCAACATGGATTATTCCATCTCCAACACCGCCGAATACGGCCAGTATGTTTCCGGTCCGCGCATCCTGCCCTACGACGAAACAAAAGCACGTATGAAAGCGGTTCTGAGCGACATCCAGTCCGGCAAATTCGTGCGCGACTTCATGCTGGAAAATGCTGTGGGCCAGCCCACGATCAAAGCGTCGCGTCGTGCCAACGACGAGCATCAGATCGAAGTCGTCGGCGGCAAGCTGCGTGATATGATGCCTTGGATTTCCGCAGGCAAGATGGTCGACAAGTCCAAGAACTGATCCCGACCATCAGTCAACAAGATCAAGGGCGGCCAAGCGGTCGCCCTTTTTTGTGTCTTGGCCTGCCCGACACGTCGATCCGCCTGACACTTATGCCCCATTGACCCTACACCCACGCCCGCCTAAGCCTGCTCAATGAACAGCCCCCCCGAAATCACCTACAAAAGCTGGCTGATGATCGCCACGCTAGCATTCGTATGGGGCGGTACATTTCTGGTAACAGAAGTCGCGTTAACCGGCATGACGCCTTTCTGGCTCGCGGCATCGCGGATCGGATTCGCCACAATTGTGATGATGATGATCTGGGGGGCGCGCGGATTTCCATTATTCAAGACCTCCCTCACCCGCGAGCAAGCCTTTTTGGTGATTGTGATTGGTGCTGTGAGTTCTTCTGTTCCCTTTGCCTTGCTGGCATGGGGTCAACAATATGTTACCTCCGGCTTTGCAGGTGTTTCGATGGCCTCTGTTGCGCTGATCGTCTTGCCGATGGCGCATTTTCTGGTGCCGGGAGAGCAGATCAACCGCCGCAAGGTTTTCGGCTTTGTGATCGGTTTTATCGGGGTTGTGATCCTGATCGGCGGGCAGGCCTTTGAAAGCACGGGGGCGTCTTTGGAAGCCGCCGGGCGTATCGCTTGTGTCGCGGCAGCGGCCTGTTATGCGGGCAGTTCGATCATGTTACGCCGGCTGCCGGATGTAGACGCGATTGGCCTTGCCACCGTGCTGTTGTTTATCGGGGCCTGTTTCAGCATTCCGCTGGCCTTTATCCTCGAAGGGCAGCCTGCGATGCCGGACACAAACATCCTACTTGTACTGGCGTTTCTTGGCCTTGTGCCAACAGCAGCCGCCAACCTGTTGCGCGTGCTGGTCGTGCGCAGCGCAGGGCCGGTATTCATGTCTCTGGTGAATTACCAAGTGCCTGTCTGGTCTGTTGTCCTTGGGGCGCTGATTTTGTCAGAACCACTGCCACCTTCGCTGCTTTACGCAATGGCGCTGATCTTGCTCGGACTCGCAATTAGTCAATTTAATTCACTTAAACAGATATTTACGAGAAAAAATTAAAGCAACACCTTAAGTCGCCACGGCCTCTTCAACAGCCGAGACAACCGCATCCACAGAACGCTCCATCAGGGCCGCATCCACATGTTCCGCCATCACACGCACCAAAGGTTCTGTGCCGGATTTTCGGATCAACAATCGTCCGCCTCCTGCCAGATCCGCTTCGGCCTGGGCAATCGCGGCTACAACATGCGCATGCTCAAGAGGCCGTTGCCCCACCTCGAAACGCACATTTTTCAAGAGCTGCGGGACTGTGTCAAACTGGTGCAACAACTCCGAGGCCGGTCGCTCAGAGCGTTTCATCTCGGCCAGAAACTGCAAACCCGCCATCAGGCCATCGCCCGTGGTTGCGTGATCCGTCATCACGATATGGCCGGATTGTTCACCACCAAGGTTGAAACCACCCTGCCGCATCCGTTCCACCACATAGCGGTCACCGACATTGGTGCGCTCCAAACGTAGACCGCGTTCTTGCAGGTAATGCTCCAGCCCGAGATTGCTCATCACTGTGGCGACCAGTGCACCGCCTTTCAGACGGCCCTCTTCTGCCCAACGGCCTGCCATCAACGCCATAAATTGATCGCCGTCACCAACATGGCCTTTTTCGTCAATCAGGATCACCCGGTCAGCATCCCCGTCCAGACAAATCCCCACATCAGCCCCATGCGCCACAACCATTTCAGCGGCAGCTTGCGGATGGGTTGATCCACAACCTTCGTTGATGTTGTGGCCATTTGGCGCGACTCCCATCGGGATCACCTCGGCACCCAACTCCCACAACGCATCCGGGGCCACGCGATGCGCCGCACCATTGGCACAATCAACCACCACTTTCAGCCCGTCCAGCCGCATTCTGCGCGGAAAAGTGGATTTCACACGTTCCACATACCGATAACGGCCATCATCAATACGTTTTGCGCGCCCGATCTCATTGGCGGGTGCCGGCTCAACGCCACTGGCAACAAGTGCTTCGATTTCAGCCTCGACACTGTCGGACAATTTGAAACCATCCGGACCAAAGAACTTGATCCCGTTGTCATGGGCAGGGTTATGGCTGGCTGAAATCATCACGCCCAGATCTGCCCGCATCGAGCGGGTCAAAAGCCCTACTGCCGGAGTTGGCACCGGTCCAAGCAACAATACATTCATTCCTGTACTGGTCAGTCCTGCAGTCAGCGCATTTTCAAACATATAACCGGAGAGCCGTGTGTCTTTGCCAATCACCACACGATGTTCGACCTTGCCATCCTGCCGGAAGTACCGTCCCACCGCCGCGCCAATACGCAACGCCATTTCAGGGGTCATCGGATGAGTATTGGCCGTGCCACGCACGCCGTCTGTTCCAAAGAGTTTTGTCATATTTGATTTCCTGCCATAGCAGCGCGCCAAAGCGCAATGGCCTGTATTGTTTCAGGCACATCATGCACCCGTAAGAATTGAACACCATGGGAAAGTGCGGCCAACCCTACCCCTAAACTACCTGGTGCGCGAGTCTGAGCAGCAGGGGCCTTGCCAATCGTGCCGATGAACCGCTTGCGCGACGCACCCAGAAGGATCGGCACGCCCAAACTGTGAAACAGGCTGATCCGTGCCAGCAACGTCAGATTATGTTCCAGCGTCTTGCCAAAACCGATACCGGGGTCCGCGATGATCCGCGCGCGCGGGATGCCGGCTTTTTCAAGGTACATGATGCGGGCGGCTAGAAAGTCATACACATCAAGCAAGACGTCATCATATTGCGGATCTTGCTGCATGGTCGCAGGATCGCCCAGTGCATGCATCACGCAAACCGGCAAATCGTGCTGTTCCGCAAGCGGTGCAAGCGCGCTATCATAGGTGAAACCGGACACATCATTGATCAGACCCGAACCAGCCGCAATCGCCGCAGCCGCGACAGGAGCCTTGCGGGTATCCACCGAGATCAGCGTTTTCACACCCGCTGCGCGCAAGCCGTCAACCACGGGCACGACACGCCGGATTTCTGCGTGATCCTTGACCGTTTCGGCACCCGGACGTGTGGATTCGCCCCCAATATCCAGCAGATCGACCCCCGCGTCGCGCATCGCCACACCAACCGCAACCGCATCAGACGCCGCTTCATGCTGACCGCCGTCGGAGAAACTGTCGGGTGTGGCATTCAGAATGCCCATCACACGTGGCGCGTTCATTGACAGACCACCGATATCGGGACGTTTGGCGCTGAGTGGCTCAAGCGCCTCTGGCGGCGCGTCTTTCAACGGGATCACAACAGGAATACGCCCGCGTGCCAGCACCTCCAGATGGGTGAACCACCCCCAGCCGACGGCAAGAACCATCGCACCAGCAGGCCGCGCAGGCCCGATCTGGACCAGCGGGCGGTAATACTTTTGCGTCCCGCTCACAAGCGCTCCTGTGTGACAGGGATTGCGCGCAAGGGAAGTGACGCGTCCACAGGTAAATCGGCACCAACCACCAGCATTTCCTGCGCGTCCAAGGTCGCTGCGAACCATGCAGCAAGTGCAACTGCATCGCGGGGCTGCGCCGACGGCGTGTCCACCGCATCCAGAACAATTTTGGAGGGTGCCCAGACACAGGTCTGGCCGTTTTTCATCGCCCAATCAAGTTCGGTGCGCGTTTCAACCACAACGCAGCGGTCATCCTTGGAGGCCAGAACCCAGGCGTTCTGCTCAATCGCGAGCAAATCAATACGACGCTGCGCCATTTTATGCGGCAGTTGCGGGGCTGGCGCGTCACTTGCGCCGACACAAATGATCAATGGTCGGCCACTGCCCTGCAATTGATCAAGCCAGCCCTTGAGATGCGCAGAAGCAATGGCAGCGTTGCTCAGAAACACAAGTTCGGGCTGCGGTGCGCCCTCCTGTTCCAGATCGGAGGCTTGCACCGCTTCGCGGGTGCGCACGATCTCTACACCCAAGGCACCCGGTCCACGGTCAAGTTTTTCGATGCGCACAAAAACCCGCATCGCTTGGGGTTCAAGCAAGATACGTTCGCCCACCCGTTCGGCCAATGTCTCAAGCAGCGCCAAACGCTCGACCGCCAGTTCGAAGGCAATCGCTTCGGTCACTTTGTCATAACTCAGGATGCGGTCCACGTCGTCATCAATGGGCCCCGTCAGCGGCTGCACCTCGACCACAACGTTGAAGCAAATCCGCTGGGTGACACCGCGTTCGGCCTGAAACGCACCGATCTCGACCTCGACAATATGATCACGCACGGAAATGCGATCCAGCGGGTCGTCCCCCGCCATGGCGGCTGCGCGCTCGGAGGGATGCGCGAAAGCGAGGCGGACTTCGTTGGTCATGGCGGTGGCCTTAATTTGACAGGGCAATGTGGTCTACTACCCATTCACCCTCAGCATAACAGCCCGTTTTCCGGCAGACCAGCAGTTGAAACCGTCAGTTGGACGCGCTGCGCCATGTGTGGCGATAAAACAGATGCACACCGATCTTGGCCGTGCGGGTATATACCTTGGCCCATTTGGGGCGCACTGCGGTGGTGTGGTAGTGGGTTGCGCCTTCCGTCAATTTCGGCGCTTTGCCATCCAGCGTATAGCGCGCGATCTTGCCCACACGCGCAAACGCCTTGGGTTCTGCGATCACTTCGGCATGGCCGTCACACGTATATGTAAACTGGCACTGGTATTTTTTGCCCGTACCCTGATTGATCACTGCGCAGGCTGTGCCCGGGAACCGGCCACTTTTAACACGGTTCATGATGACTTCGGCCACTGCAAACTGGCCTTTGACAGTCTCGCCACGTGCCTCGAAATAGAGGGCTTCTGCCAGGCACCGCCATTGTGCAGAGCCGCTTGCTTTGGGTTGTTTGTCGATCCAGCTGCGGGAATACTGGATACCGCCTGCGGCCACAGCTGGTTGTTCTATCAGTTCCTTAAGACGCTCTGCACCAGCGCTTTTCAGCCCCTTTTGTTCGATCCGAGCAAGGTCTTTGGCCTTTTCGGACGAAGCATCCGCCCCCAGCGGATAAACAGATAATACGCCCAGCAGAAGGGCGGCGAGTGAAGAACGGAGCAGCAGCATGGAACGCCTCGAGCGTTATTACATTTCCGCCAGCGCCTAGCCGTATTTGTCCATTTGGTAAAGTCCAGGCCCTGCCATCACGCGACAAGCCGCCGAGACGCACATTCCATAGCAGGGAATTGAAAAAACCCTACCCGATCTTGTGTCTGATTGCCAATTGTGCAGCAGCCAGCCTTGCTACCGGAACGCGAAAAGGTGAGCAGGAAACATAATCAAAACCCGCATCCCGACAAAAAGCGATTGATTCGGGGCTGCCCCCGTGTTCGCCGCAGATCGACAAAGTGATGCCCGGTTGCGCCGCACGACCGCGTTCCGCGCCCAGCTGCAACAGCTCTCCAACACCGTCCGTATCCAGCGTATGAAACGGATCTTCGGGAAAGACACCCTGCTGGACATAATCTGACATAAAGCGCCCCGCATCATCGCGCGACAACCCGTAGGTCATTTGTGTCAGGTCATTGGTACCGAAACTCAGGAATGCACAATGGGGCGCAATTTCACCCGCCCGCAGCGCGGCCCGCGGTGTTTCCACCATAACCCCCAGACGATACTCAAAGCTTGCATCTTTTTCGGTGCGCACTGCAGCAGCCACCGCATCAACAGAGGCTTTGACCAGTTCAACCTCACGCCGCGCAGATACCAGTGGGATCATGATTTCAGGCACCACTGGTTCACCATCACGGCTGGCTTCGATCGTTGCCTCGAAAATCGCACGCGCCTGCATTTCGTAAATCTCGGGCACGGTGACACCCAACCGCACACCACGCAGGCCCAGCATCGGGTTATACTCCGACATGGCCTCGATCCGGCGCGTCACACTCGATAGTGGTAGATCAAGCGCGTCGGCCAACTCGCGCTGGCCTGCCTTATCCACCGGCAAGAACTCGTGCAGCGGCGGATCAAACAGACGGATGCAAACGGGCTGGCCTTGCATGATACGGAACAACTGGGTGAAATCCTCGCGCTGCATCGGTAACAAGCGTTCCAGAACGGCGCGGCGATCCTCGCCCGTCTCGGCAAAGATCATTTCGCGCATCACGGTCAGGCGCGCGGTATCAAAGAACATATGTTCAGTACGGCACAACCCGATGCCGTGGGCATTGAAATTGCGGGCCGTTTGCGCATCAGCAGGCGTGTCCGCATTGGCGCGTACATCAATATCTGCGACATCTTCGGCCCAGGACATCAGTTTGGTAAAGGTTTCATCCAGAGCCGCTTCCTGCATGTCTGCCACCCCGGCCAACACTTGCCCGCTGGATCCGTCCACGGTGATCTGGTCCCCGTCGCGAAACACGCGCCCGTCCGGCGCGGTCAACTGCTTTTTGCGCAGGTTGAACTTCATATCTGACACGCCCACCACACAAGGCAGACCCATGCCGCGCCCGATCACGGCGGCATGGCTTGTGATCCCGCCCCGTTCGGTCAACACCGCTACAGCCGCATGCATCCCGCGGATATCCTCTGGGCTGGTTTCACGGCGAATCAGGATACAATTCTCGTTACGTGATGCGGCCGCTTGTGCTTCGGTGGCCGAAAACACAATTTTGCCGGTTGCCGCACCGGGGCTGGCCGCAATACCGTGCCCGATGATGTCACGGCGCACGCTGGGATCAATCTGGCGGTGCAACAATTCGGTCAACGTGCGCGGTTCCACCCGCATCAGAGCTTCTTCGCGGGAAATAATCCCCTCATCCGCCAATGCCACGGCGATACGCACGGCTCCACGCGAAGACCGCGCTACCACGACACCGTCCAGAATATGCACCTTGCCTTCCTCGATCACAAATTCCAGTTGCATTTCGGCGCGCAATTTTTGCCGCATGAGCGTGGCATGGGCGACCAGTTCCTTGAACGCTTCGGGCGCAAGTTCTTCCAGAGACGGGCCACGCGGATCTTTTGTCAAAAACAGGCTGCCTGCATCAGAAGCCAGTGCATCCCTGCCCTGTGACTGGCTCAGGTAGCGCCCCTTGATCTTGCGAAACCCCGTATCGCTGTCGACCAGTTGGAACACTCCGGAACCACACTGTCCGTTGCCCACGCCAAAGGCCATTTCCTGCACCACCAACCCAAGGCCCGCATCCAACGGTGCCCCTTTGGCCTGTCGCAGCAACCTTGCCGAAGTGCCTTCCCATGCCCGCGCCATGGACTGCAACACCGCCGCCAGTTGAACGCCCGGATCCTGTGGAAATTGTTCTTCTGTTTCAGCCTCATAGGCGCGCAACGACTGCATCAGCGCCGTGCGCCCGTCTCCAGCCACATCATCAAACATATCAGGGTCGAGACGGGCCACATTGATCGCATAGGTCTGAACAAAACGGGTATAAAGCGCCGCCGCTGCATCTTCGCCGATTGTGGCGCACAATTCTTCAAACCGTTTGTCATTTATCCCGATGTTCAGCACCGCGCCCGGACCGCCCCAATCGGGGTCTTGGCTGGACGGGCGCACACACATCAACGCACCCTCGGGCATCTCGGCAATCACACTGGCGATATCGGGCATCTCGCCGTTGGCGATCTTTTGCACCGCGTCAAAAGACAGCGCCACGGTGCGCGGCACGGGCAAATCCAGCCGCACCAGACGTTGCAGGCATTTCGCCCGCCCGCCGTGGGTTTCATTTGTGATCGGACCGCTGGCTGTGACCAGCGTGGTATTCGGATTATTCTGCACTGCAGCACCTTAGGGTTTCAGGTGCAGCATAGGGGTTATGAAAGGTCTGGCAAGGGCATGGTGTCACCCGTCCACCTTGGTCAGATCCGCGACGGACGTACAGGTTGCCCTGATCCGGCTCAGCAGGTTCAAACGGTTGCGCCGCACGGTCGGGTTTTCGCTGTTGACCTGCACCGCCTCAAAGAACGCATCAATCGGCCCGCGCAGGCTGGCCATAGCGGACATGGCGGTGGTGAAATCCTGTTTTTCCATCGCGGGGGTGATGATGGCCTCGGCGGCATCAAGGGCTTTGAACAAAGCGCGTTCTTCGTCCGTTTCAGCGAATTTCACATCCGCGCCGTAGGAGTATTCGACGCCGTCGGCTTCTTCGGCTTGGGTGAGGATGTTGTTGGCGCGTTTGAAGCCCTGGATCAGGTTTTCGCCGTCGTCGGTTTTGAGTGTCTCGCTCAGCGCACGGGCGCGTTTGACGAGGAGGGTAAGGTCGTCGTTTTGCGGCATGGCGATGCAGGCGTCGATGATGTCGTGACGGATGCCTTGGTCTTTGAGGTAGACTTTGAGGCGGTCGTGGAGGAAGGACAGGAGGTTATGCGCGGCTTGATCATAATCTAAGCGCTCGCCTTGTTCATCAACAACCAGGTTCGGGTTATCATCGCCGAATGGGCTTTCTACACCAATTCGATCTTCAATCCATTCCGTCAAAAACTCGAAACGAGCGTCAGCATCTTTTCCTTTTAATTTTGGTATCCGCTCGCCAGACATGATCGCCTCAAATACGGCCTCCTTTGCCACACTAGTGGTAATATCCACATGTTCGACGAAGTCAGAGAGAAATTGGATTTCACCAATCCGATAAAGAAACGGCATCAGGCTAATACGAACATCATTCTCAACAAATATCCGAATAACCCCCAACGCAGCGCGCCGCAAAGCAAACGGGTCTTTACTCCCCGTCGGCTTCTCATCAATCGCCCAGAACCCCGTCAGCTTGTCGATCTTCTCGGCCAGCGCCACGGCCACGGAAACGGGCGCGGTCGGCACATCATCGGACGGCCCCAAAGGCGCGTAATGCTCTTGTGCTGCCGCTGCCACCGCATCGGACATGCCCGCAGCTTTCGCATAATAGCTGCCCATCAAGCCCTGCAATTCGGGGAACTCATAGACCATTTCCGACGACAGATCGGCCTTGGCCACCCGCGCCGCCTCCATGGCCTCTTCCTTCTTAGCACCAACCATCGGCGCAAGCTCACCCGCCAGCTCAGCCATGCGCTCAATCAACTCGGCCTGTGTGCCCAGCTTGTTGTGAAAGGTGACATTCTCCAGCGCTTTGACCCATGTGGCCATGCCATCCTCGGACGTCGCCACGCGCAGATCGTTTTCCCAGAAGAATTTCGCATCCGCCAATCGCGCCGACAGCACCTTTTCGTTGCCCGCAAGGATTGTCGCGCCCTCATCCGTCGTGGTGCGGTTGGCAACGGTGATGAACCGCTCGATACGGCCCGTCTTGGGGTTACGCACGGAAAAGAACTTCTGGTGTTCTTTCATCGAGGTTTGCAACACCTCTGGCGGCAGGCCAAGGAAATCCTCGGCGATGTTGCCCATCAGGACCACAGGCCATTCAACCAGCCCCGCAACTTCGGCCAGCAGGCCCGCATCTTCAACCACTTCCATGCCACTGGCGAAGGCAACGTTGGTGGCATCATTCCAGATGGTTTCAGCCCGCGCATCGGCGCGCAGCACGACATTGGCGCGGGTCAGTTTGGCCTCATAATCCTCGAAATTGTTCACCTTGATCGCATCAGGCGCGAGAAAACGGTGGCCATAGGTGATGTCGCCGGACGTGATCCCGTCGACATTCATCGGCACGACTTGTGCACCATCTTCGGCAGACAGGATGCACAGAATGGAATGTAAGGGCCGCACCCATTTCAGACTGCCACTGCCCCAGCGCATCGACTTGGGCCACGGGAAAGAGCGAATTGTCTGTTCCAACACTTCCGCAATAATCTCGGAAGCCGGACGGCCCGGTTTGTTGATTTTGGCAAACAGGATTTTGCCCTTGGGCGTGTCGCGTTCTTCCAGATCATCGCGGCTCACCCCTGCCCCCCGCAGGAACCCGTCGATGGCTTTCTGAGGCGCATCGGCTTTCGGCCCCTTGCGTTCCTCAACCACGGCGGGAGACGCATCCAGCATCCCCTCAACTGTCAGCGTCAAGCGGCGCGGTGTGCTGAACGCCGCGGCGGAAGCATAGGTCAGACCAGCCTCAACCAGACCGTTTGTCACCAGCTTTTGCAAATCCTGAGCAGCACGCGTTTGCATGCGGGCGGGGATTTCTTCGGAGAAGAGTTCAATCAGCAGGTCAGGCACGGGATTTCCTTACGGGGTGTAGTGTGGGTCGGTTTATTCGGTGGAGGGGTTATTCTGTTGGCCGTCCGGGGCATTCTTCGCCCACAATCGTGCCGTCGTAGGCCTTGTCGCCGCAGTCGTTCAATTCGTGCCAGACATAGCCGCGCCCGTCTTCGGTAATGGCGACAATGCGGTCCACGCCAAACTCGACGTTTTTACCGCCCAGAAAGGTCAGCGCGGTGCCAGCCTCAAGCTCTGCACCAATGGCGGCCGCGTCAAAACAGTCGAACCACTTTGGCGCGTTGCGCGGGTCGACGCCATCCACCAGCACATAGGATTCCGTCAGGAACGCAAGGCTCTGCGTGGTGGTGAAACAGGCCCGATACCGGATCGGAGAGCTGTCGGCGTCAATCGCCTGAAAGTTGTCAAACACGATTGTTTCGGGCTGTTCGGTGTTCAGCGAAACAAGCTGCACGTCCTCGTCATAGACCGCATTATAAAAGCCGTAGACCTGCAGGTAGTACATGCCGACGCCCGCAACGATTGCTGAAATCAAGATGGTGATCCCCATTATTCTGCCGTTCATTGTGACGCTCTTTCTGCTTCTGGCACGTCGGTCCCAAAGCACAAAACGTTGCCATCGGGGTCCGTCACTTCAATTTCACGCATATGATAGAAGGCGTCCTGCGGACCTTTGAACGGGTAGTCTTTCGCATCGAGATGAGCAATCAGTGCCGGCAAGTCATCCGCATAGAAATAGCCGCGCCAACCATCCCATGACGCCTCCGGACCATCCCAGGAATGCAGGAATATCGTGGCTGATCCAGCACGGAAAATACCAAATCCGGTGACCGGTTCTCCCGCTTCGTTGATGACCTCGAAGCCAAGCATATCCATGTAGAATGCCTTGGCGCGCTGGTAGTCAGAGACCCGCAGAACTGGCGTTGCATTACGGTATTTCACGCCGCGTCCTCGGACCAGCCGCCCGCAGCGGTCTGCACAAAGGCATCCGCACACTTTTTGGCAAGCGTGCGCACACGACCGATATAGGCTTGGCGTTCAGTCACGGAAATCACACCGCGTGCGTCCAGCAGGTTGAACATATGGCTGGCCTTAATGCACTGGTCATAGGCCGGATGCACCATGATGATGCGTTTGCCGGTCTTGGGATCAACGGGTGGCTGTTCGAGGATATGTTTGCAATGCGCCTCGGCCTCTTCGAACTGGCGCAGCAGAACGTCCGTGTTTGCAGTGTCGAAATTCCAGCGGGCGTATTCTTCTTCGGTTTGTTTGAACACATCACGGTAGGTCAGCGGGATCAGTGCGTCGGGATCATTGAACGGCATGTCCATCACGTGATCCACCCCCAGCACGTACATTGCCAGGCGCTCAAGCCCGTAGGTCAATTCACCGCTGACAGGATGACAATCATGCCCGCCAACCTGCTGGAAATAGGTGAACTGGCTGACTTCCATACCGTCACACCAGACTTCCCAGCCCAGACCCCATGCACCCAATGTGGGACTTTCCCAGTCATCCTCGACAAAGCGGATGTCGTGCAGGTCCATGTTGATCCCAATCGCCTCAAGAGAGCCGAGATACAGCTCCTGCAAATCCGGAGGGCTGGGTTTGATCAACACCTGATACTGGTAATAATGCTGCAAGCGGTTGGGGTTTTCACCGTAGCGCCCGTCGGTGGGGCGGCGCGACGGCTGCACATAGGCGGCCGCCCATGGTTGTGTCCCGAGCGAACGCAGCGTGGTGGCAGGATGGAACGTCCCTGCCCCGACTTCCATATCATAGGGCTGCAACACCGCGCAGCCCTTGGACGCCCAGTAGTTCTGCAACGCCAGAATAATCGACTGGAAAGAACGCGGTTTCTCAACTGCTTTGGCGGGGGTCTTTGACATCACTTTGGCCTCTCGTGCGCTGCGGTTTCTACCTACGGGCCACACCCTTTGACGTCAATTGCTGCAACACGACAAATTCACTGCCAAACCCATGGTATTTCAAGCGGTTTCCTGCTTATTTGCGCGCAACTTTGAATCATATGAGTACCAGCCCCCATGATGCGCCTTTTCCAAACGCTGCTGACAGTTGTTGCCACCCTGTTTTTGCTGTTCACAAGCGCGGCACAGGCGCAGTCCCCTGACGATGTGGTCTGGGTCCAGATCGAAGCCCAGCCCAGCCTGTCCGAAGCCACTGAACGGGCGCGTGCGTTTACCGCGCAACTTGAAGACGTAAACGGATTTTCACTGGGTGGTGGCTGGTATGCGATTGCCGTCGGCCCCTACCGTCGCGCTGACGCTGAACAAGTGCTGCGGACATATGTCCGCGACCGGATTGTACCCCGTGACAGCTTTATCCAGTTCTCCACAGCCTTTCGTCAACAGTTCTGGCCGGTCGGCGCAAATGTCCTGAATCGTGGTGTGATTGACGCGCCAACAAGTGTCGAGACCGCAACCGCCACAACGCCAGCCGAACCAGTCACGCCTGTTGCTGAACCGGAACAACCCGTCTTGCAGCCGGCTGACGAGACATTGGCCGAAGCACGGCGCAGCGAGCGCAGCCTGACCGCACAGGACCGCAAGGATTTGCAGATCGCGTTGCAGTGGGCGGGTTTCTATAATGCTGCAATCGACGGATCGTACGGACGCGGCACACGCAATTCGATGGCCGCGTGGCAAGAGGCCAACAACTTCGAGCAAACCGGCGTGTTGACCACGCTGCAGCGGGCCGCCCTGCTGAAGCAATATAACTCCGTTCTGGATGGTCTTGGCTTGCAAATCGTGCGTGATGCGGATGCCGGAATTGAAATGATCATGCCCACAGCCGAGGTTGCATTCACGCGATATGAAGCGCCGTTTGCGCATTATGACAGCACAGGCAATATCGGCGCACGGGTCTTGCTGATTTCGCAAGCCGGTGATCAGGATACGCTCTTTGGTCTCTATGACATCATGCAAACGCTTGAGATTGTCCCCACAAGCGGGCCGCGCGCACGCAAGAACTCCTCTTTTGAGCTGGTCGGTGAGGACGGGCGTATCGTCAGCCAGACGCAGGTGACATTGAAAGACGGTCACGTGAAAGGGTTTACCCTGATCTGGCCCGCAGGCGATGAAGACCGCCGCCGCCGGGTGATGGCAGAAATGGCCAAGAGTTTCACCCGTCTGGACGGTGTTCTGGATGCCGCAGCAGGCAGTGATGCGGAACAGGCGATTGATCTGGTTTCAGGCTTGCAGGTTCGTCTGCCAAAGATGTCGCGCTCCGGCTTTTTTATTGATGGTGCTGGCGCGGTACTGACCACCTCGGAAGCTGTCGATTCATGCAGCCGCCTGACGGTCGATGGCGACACCGAAGCCGAGGTGCTGGCACAGGATAACACAAACGGTGTGGCGATCCTCAAGCCGGTCAGTGCCTTGGCTCCGCTGGCCGTGGCCGCGTTCAACCTGACCGCCCCCCGCCTGCAATCCGAAATATCGGTTGCCGGTTATTCGTATGAAGGTGTGTTGAGTGCCGCAACGTTGACGTTTGGCAAACTGGCTGATGTGCGCGGATTACAGGGCGAGAAAAATCTGAACCGCCTCGCGCTCAAGGTCCAGCCCGGTGATGCGGGGGGGCCTGTATTTGATGCCAGCGGTAATGTCGTTGGTATGTTATTGTCCAAACCCACATCCGGTCCGCAGCTTCCGGAAGATGTGAGTTTTGCGCTGGATGGAACATCCATCGCGAGCGTGGCAGCTCAGGCAGGTGTGCAATTGACTGCAGCGGACCGCACCGGCACCGCAGCGCCACGTGATTTGCGCATAGCGGCCCAAGGCATGACTGTTCTGGTAAGCTGCTGGGAGTAAGGCAAGGGTCGGAAACTTTGAAAGAAAACGTCTACCCCAGAACCGCGGGCGTCACATAAATCAGCGTTGGACCATCCGCATCAAACGCTGCTTTGACCGCCTCTTGCATCTCTGCCAATGAGTTTGGTGCAACTGCCTGCGCCCCGAATGCCTCGGCCAGTTTCACAAAATCGGGGTTGCGCGCCACCACCGCATTGGGCGCGATCTGTGCGCGCACCATGCTGTCCTCGATCTCGCCCAGCTTGCCGTTGTCCCATAGGATGATCGGCAGGCTCAGACCCAGTTCAACAGCCACACCCAATTCCTGCATCGTATAGTGAAACCCGTAGTCTCCGATGATTGCCATCGTCGGTTTGCCGCGCCGCGCCATTGCCCCACCAATCGCAGCAGGCGTCGCATAGCCAAGCGTGCCGAACCCGTAAGGATGATGCCAATGGGCGGGGCGGTCCATATCCCAGACCTCCTTGGCGACATAGGCGAATTGGGTCATGTCGGAATAGATCATCGTGTCGGCAGGCACCGCCCCGCGCAACGCATCGCAGATCGGCACAATACCGGGGCGTTCCGCATCGGTTTCAGCCCGCCAGCGGGCGCGGGTTGCGGCGACTTCTTCAGGGGTCCAGTCCGATGTACCTGCTTGCGATGCTGCTTGAGCCAGATCCCCCAGAAACGCAGTGCAGTCTGACAGGATGGTATCGGTCGCATCCTGCCCGTCACGCAGCACTTCAGCGTCAATATCAACGCGAAACATCCGGCAGTCATGACCCAGATGCGGCCGCCAGATATCGACCTCGTCCAGACTGGACCCGATGACAACAACCACATCCGCTTTGGCAATGACATCAGCACTGCTTTCCCGCGCAAGGGTTGCACCAAATAACAACGGATAATCCGGTGACACCACGCCGCGCCCTGCATATGTGGTAAAGGCCGCAGCGCGATGTTGCTTCAGAACCCGCATCGCCAATTGGGCAACCTGCGGCGTTGCTGCACCTCCGCCAAAAACAAACAGGGGTCTTTTGGCGCTCACAAGCGCGGGAAGCACCTCTTCGATGGCACGTGCCTCATCTGCTGCGGGTCTGCCAGACGGTGTATGGCGGCGCGGCTTTGCTGGCGCTGCATCCCTCTGTAATAGCGCTATCGGCACTTGAATGTGTTTGGAGCGGGCGCGTTGCAGGTCAAATTCGCCAAATGCCCGATCAATCAGATGATACGCGGCCTCCGCCGTGCGCGCCTCCTCCGACCAGTCGCACACTGTCTCAGCCGCAGCCCGCTGGTCCTTCATCTGGTGCAACTGGCCACGTTTTGCCGCCGTTTCGTCCAGACAGGACGAAATCACCAGCATCGGCACGCTGTCCGAATACGCCTGCCCCATCGGCGTCATGATATTGCACACCCCCGGCCCGGTGATCACATAGGCCACCCCCGGCTTACCCGTCGCCCGCGCATAGCCGTCGGCCATAAAGCCCGCACCCTGCTCGTGACGCGCCAAGACATGCGTGATGCCCGCCTCTTCGATGCCGCGGTACATTTCCTGATTGTGCACACCGGGAATGCCGAAAATCACATCAACCCCACGGTCCTTCAACATATGCGAGATTTGCGCGCCCAAAGGGCGTTGGTTTTGAGTTGTGTCGGCCATCAGGCTCTCCAGAATGAAACGGTTAATATGACATAGACGGCAAGAAGTTCGAGGCGCCCGATGAGCATCGCGATGCTCAGGATCCACTTCGCGGCATCATTCAGACTCGCGAAGTTTCCCGCAGGCCCGATGGTCGGCCCAAGTCCGGGACCAATATTCGCCAACGCGGCCCCCGCACCAGAAATCGACGTGATAAAATCAAGCCCCGTCAGGCTGAGCGCCACGGCAACAAGGCCCAATGTCACCACAAAAAACATGAAAAACGACATCACCGAAGACAAGACATCGTTGCCCACAGGACGACCATCATAGCGCGGTGTAAAGATACCATGGGGCGATCGGATACGTCGCAGCTGCGCACGGATTGAAGCGAACAAAAGCTGATAGCGGAAAATCTTGATCGAACACGCCGTTGATCCCGCGCAGCCACCAATCAACCCGATGAAAAAGAACAAAGTGACCGCAAATCCACCCCATTGCATGTAGTCTACCGACGCATATCCCGTGCCGGAGATGATTGAGGAAATGTTAAACAGAGCTTCGCGGAAAATGCGCTCCTCGGAATTCGGAAAAACCTGATGCAGTAGCAAAAAGACCACTGCAACCAACACCGCCAGCGTCATCAGAAAGCCGCGCACTTGCGGGTCGCGGTGCAGCGCCATCGCATTGCCGTTCAACAGTTGCACATAGCGCACAAAAGGCAATGCCGCGAGGATCATAAACAGTGAAGCTACATATTCCGCAGGTCCGGAAAACGCACCAAAGGAGGCATCGTAGTTGGAAAAACCGCCAGTGGCGATGGTGGTCAGCGCGTGCACGGTTGCATCAAAGATGTTCATCCCCACGGCCAAATAGCTTAACACGCAGGCAATGGTCAGCCACAGATAGATTACCGAAATCTGGCTGGCAATCTGACCGGCGCGCGGCAGGATTTTGCCAAAAGTATCAAAGCTTTCGGATTTGAAGATCTGCATCCCGCCAACTTTGAGTTCCGGCAGGAACACCATGGCAACAACAATAATACCCACGCCACCCAGCCATTGCAGAATACCGCGCCATAGCAGCAGGCCCTTGGGTAATGTATCAAGGCCTGTCAGCACAGTTGATCCCGTTGTGGTCAACCCCGACATCGCCTCAAAAAAGGCGTCCGTGAAATTCGATCCCGTCGCCCCAAGCATAAAGGGCAATGCGCCAAACAGCGGCAGCATCAGCCATACCCCTGTCGTTAACAGAAAGGTCTGTTGGATCGTCAGCCCTTCGCGCACGCCGTTCGCACAGGCCAGCGCGATCATGCCACCGGCCAAAACGGTAATCAAAGCGGATTCAGCAAAGACACGCCAATGTCCGCGCCCTTCGGCCACATCGACCAACATCGGCAGGATCATGGCCACACCCAGCACGGCCACCAACAGGCCGACAACATATCCAACTGGGCGCAAATCCAACATGAACGCAGCGTTGGCGCGGGGTCTGTCCGGTGTCAAGGCGTCAGAGTATCTGAGATGCAAACGGCCCGGCCTGCGCTGCTCGATTAGCGCGCGGACCGGGCCGTTTATCTGCCTGCTATCATCGCAGCTCAAAGCTTAGATGTAGAATAGGTCCCGAAACACATGTGCGACGATATCTTCACGGCGCAGGTTCATTGCGGCGAGTTCTTCGTCAGACTTTGCTTGCAAACGCTGCACAATTTTCAGGCGCGCGTTGCCGCTGGAGTTTTCCATCATCCACGCATTTGCGCTCGAAAAGAAGCGGCTGATTGCGTTGAAAAAGGTTCCGACTTTGGCAACAAAGTCTCGGGTCAGGGTGATTTCGCGATTCAACACCTGCGCGGGGGCGGAAATTTTCTGATAGGCCATGTCTCTTACCTCTGGGATCAGTGTACGATTGTTCGTTGATCCTGAGATAGGCCGCCGTATCCCTGATGTGTACCGCCAAATATGCATAGCCGCCAAGCGCATGCTGCAACGCAGCGGACTTGACTCAAAAACGGCGAACCTTTGGCGCGCCGTCTGAAAAATCAAAGTGTTAGGACCAGCACCCCGGCATCAGCCGACGTGAAAAAGCGTGTTGAACAGCTTTGGGTCGATGCTTTGCATTTCGAAGGTCGGCCCTTCGGTCAACACCGAAATCGCATCATGGCTGTGCAGGCTTTCCTGATGGCTGGCGATCACCCGAAAGTCCCCGACCCGCGCCTCGGCCTGCAATTGTTCGCAGAACAAACGCGCAGCGTCTTCCACAAAGATCGGGTTGGCAGCGTTCAGCTCTGCGAAGGCCTGTTCGTCCTCGCGCTTGACCATCACCTGCGTTTCCGTAAGCACCGCACGGCGGCAGGCATCAATCAAATCCTCGAACCACAGACACGGCGTTTCACAATCGATCACTACAGAAATGCGTGCGACCGAGCGTTGGGAATGTGGTGTCGCCAACTGTCCTCGCGTGGCGCGTGCATGTTCGGACAGCTCCAGCGAACAAGGGCAGGTGCTGGAATAGACGTAATCCAGATGAATCATCTTCTGGCGCACGCCGCCCTTTTCAACCAGTTCCAGCGCTACATCGTAGTATTGATACCCGGACAAGCCCGAGCGCAGGCTTTCGATCTTCATCGGAAAGCTGAACCGCATCTGGATACGTGCATCAAGACTGTCCAGGTCCGCTTTGTAATCATCAAGCGCGGCTTCGATCACTTCAAAACTGAACGTCCGTTCCGCATGTTTGTAGAAGCTGCGCATGATGCGGGACATGTTGATGCCCTTTTTATCTGCTTCAAGACTGACAGATCCCGTGATCGACGTTTCGAGCGTCAGATCACCACCGTCACGTGCATGAAAACGGATAGGCAGGCGGAAGTTCGAAATTCCGACATGCTGGATTTGCCGCTTGGCCCCGCGAATGAGGCTTGAAGGGCCATTCTGTAAATCAGGCAAAGTGTCTTTGTAGAGTTCACCCACCGCAAAGTCATCGGGATATGTCCGGTTGAATTCTGGGTATGCGACACCTTGGGACAACAGCCGCGCCACTGCAGGGTCCATTGCTTCGATCTCTGCCGCGGTTGCACCAGTTGCCCATGCTTTCAGCGTGGCCAAGGCTGCTTCGGCTTGCGCCCGTTCCGGCGCTTTTTCGACGGAAGTAATTGAATTCATGGGACAAGCCCCCCTATGGTTCTGCTTGCCCCTTAAGATAGGGTGTCAGCCAGATATTACCAATCAAGTTCCTGCATAGACCAGAGTTCTTGCAGTAACCCCCTGTAAAACCGACAAATCCGCTATGAAAGCGCCTGAAGGAAATCAGCGATCAGGTCGTCCGCATCCTCCAGCCCGACAGAAATTCGCACCAAACCGGGCGTGATACCCAGCGCATCTTTCTGATCCTGTGGCAGGCGTTGATGGGTGGTAAAGGCCGGCGGCGTAAGGATCGTTTTTGCATCGCCAAGGTTGTTGGAGATGATCCCGACTGTGCAGGTATTGAGAAACTTGTAAGACCCCTCTTTACCGCCCTTCACTTCAATCGCCAGCATCGTCCCGCCAGCGCCCATCTGGACCATCGCAAGATCATGCTGCGGGTGGCTGTGCAGACCCGGATAAATCACGCGGCTCAGGTTCGGGTGCGTTTCAAGACGCTGCGCAATCTTGAGCGCGGAAGCTGTCTGCTCGCGCACGCGCAACCGCATGGTTTCCAACCCCTTAAGCATGATCCACGCCGTAAACGGGCTCATCGACCCGCCTGTGTGCTTCATGTAGGGTTCAACTGTTTTGCGAATCAATTCACGACTGCCAAGGATTACGCCCCCCAAGGCACGTCCCTGCCCGTCGATATGTTTGGTGGCGGAATAAACAACCAGATCGGCACCTTGCGCGACAGCTTTGGAATAGACAGGCGTGGCAAAAACATTGTCGCACACCACAAGCGCACCATGCGCGTGCGCCAACTTGGAAACCGCTGCGATGTCAACAAATTCAAGCGTCGGATTTGACAGCGATTCGAAAAAAACCGCACGTGTATCGGGGCGGATCGCTGCTTCCCATGCACTCAGGTCGCTGCCATCCACGAAAGTGACTTCAACACCGAAACGCGGCAGAATTTCCTCGGCGATATACAGACAGGAGCCAAACAAGGCCCGCGCCGATACGACATGATCCCCCGCCTTGAGCAATGACATCATCGCGCCGTTCACCGCCGCCATGCCGGAAGCCGTTGCAAAGGCATCTTCTGTCCCTTCCAGAGCTGCAATGCGTTCTTCGAACATCGCAACTGTCGGATTGCCGTATCGTGCGTAGATGAATTCGTCCGGCCCGGCGCTTTCAAAACGCGCCTCGGCTTGCTCTGCACTGTCATAGACAAAGCCCTGCGTCATAAAGATTGACTCGGAAACCTCGCCAAATTGGCTGCGTTTGGTGCCTGAATGCACTGCTTTGGTGCTTTTGTGCCAGTCGTTGCTCATGTTCATATCCTTCCGGCCCGACAAAACGGGCAATAAAAAACCCCAGACGCGGTCAAGCGAAAGGGGGCTTTCATCCTGACCTTTTAGCAGATTGTTTAACGTGGCCCGCAATCCGGTAACAAATCACCACGCAGAGTGATCTACGCCCGTGACGCGGTTTCGTCAATCTACTGCCTTGGCTTTGGTTGCGATTCAGGCATCATGACCAAAACAAGCTGGAGCTGTGTATGTCTTCCCCCATAGAACTCTATTATTGGCCAACGCCAAACGGCTGGAAAATCTCGATTGCACTGGAAGAGATGGGCCTGCCCTACACCATCCGGCTGATCGACATCGGTGCGGGCGATCAATTTAAGCCGGAGTTCCTGAAGATCGCACCCAACAACCGGATGCCGGCAATCGTAGATCCTGACGGGCCGGATGGTGCGCCTGTTTCGATCTTTGAGTCAGGTGCGATTCTCCAATATCTCGCGCGCAAAACGGGGCGGTTTTGTGGTTCAACCGAACGCGAGCGCATAGCTGTAGATCAATGGTTGATGTGGCAAATGGGCGGTCTTGGCCCCATGGCGGGGCAAGCGCATCACTTTCTGAAATTTGCAAAAGAAGACGTGCCCTACGGCAAGGATCGCTACCGCACAGAGACCGCCCGCCTCTACGGCGTGTTGGACAACCAGCTTGAGCAGAACGAGTTTGTTGCAGGCGATTTCATCTCAATCGCTGATTTTGCGATCTGGGGATGGGCGTCTTTGTGGGAAGGCCAGCAGCAAACGTTGGAAGACAAACCACATATGGCGCGCTGGTTGGATGTTATGGGCGCACGCACAGGCGTACAGCGAGGCCGTGCCTTGTTCGCAGACTTGCGCAAAAGTTGAGGACGTAAGCGTTTTCTTTGAAAGAAAACGGTCGGAAACTTTGAAAGTTTCCGCGCTCACTCAACCTCATCGGATTCGGTGTATTTCTCGAGTGCTACAATCTGCGTCCACAAGAACAAGAACATCAGAATCGGAAAACCGAAGGTCTCGATCTTGACCCAGGCATCTGTCGACATGGTCCGCCACACCACCTCATTTGCGACGGCCAGCGCCAGAAAGAACACCGTCAGCCGCCGCGTCAGCAGCATCCAACCCTCGTGCTTCATCGGGATCATCTCGGACATGACATAGGCCAGATAGCTGCGCCCGCGGATTAGGCCGATCGACAGAACAACTGCAAAGAAGCCGTAAACCAGCGTTGTCTTCATTTTGAAGAACCGCTCGTCATTGAACCACGCCGTCAGGCCACCAAAGAAAATCACCATGAACGCGGTGAAAATCTGCATCCGGCTCAACTGCCTCGTCAGCCACCACAATACCCCCATCGCCGCCAATAGAATGGGCACAAAGATCAACGTGGCCACAATAAATCCGGAATAATCTGTGCCACCGAAAGTGAACACATCATCGCGGATGCGCAGATAGATCACGAAAAACAGCAATGGCGGTCCAAGCTCCAGCACCTGCTTGAGAATGGGGTTTATGGTCTTTGGCTCACTCATCACGCACTCCTATCCGCCCATTTCAACTATCACAGCGCCCGCAGCAATCAATGCCATCAACACAACCCTGCGCGGACCCACCGTTTCTTTCAGAAACACCACGCCGATCAGGGCAGCAAATACCGTCGATGTTTCCCGCAGGACTGCCGCCTCGCCCACTTTGTCCAACCGCGTGGCCATCATGATCGCACCAAAGCTGAGGAAAGCCACGATTCCCCCGGTAAAGCCGCGCATCATAAGCGGCCCAAGCGCAGGTGCTTGGGCCATTTTGAACCAACGCCGCGCGGCGATAAAGGGCATGACAAGCCCGTCAATCATAAAGAACCACGCCAGAAACGTGAATGGGTTCGCCGTGGCGCGGATACCGTACGCGTCATATGTGGTGTAGAGCGCCACAAACAGCCCTGTCACAACCGCAATTGCAAGCGCTGCGTTCAGCGTGTCCCGTTCAGACACCAGATATTTCATGTTGTAGATCGCAAGGCCAAAAATACCACAGAGCAGCACCGCAACACCCAGCCATTGCACTCCGTTAAACCGCTCATCAAAGATTAGATAGGCCCCGATCACAGCGAAAAGCGGCCCGGTACCCCGCACAACCGGATAGACTACAGTATAGGCACCCTTGGTATAAGCCCAAGCTTGCAAGCATTTGTAAACAATGTGAATAAGGAACGCGCCGAGGAAGATAATCCACATGTGCGGTTCCGGCCAAGGCACGACGAACAATGCGAAAGGTGCCGCCATCACGCAGTAGGCAAAATCAATCGCACCGCGGGTCAGCCAAGGATCATGCCGCCCTTTTTGCAGCGCTCCGAATACCGCATGCAACAGGGCTGCCATAATGGCAAGCGCAAGCGCAACAGTGTGTCCTGTTTCCGTACCTTCAATAGAGATCAGCCAGTCGGTCATCTGCGGATGCGCGCCTCAACGCGGCTCAACGCTCGTATCCGACCAACGCGTCCGCAAATTCTTCGGGATCAAACGGGGACAGATCATCAATTTGTTCGCCCACACCAATGGCATGGATCGGCAATCCGAATTTATCCGCCAATGCGACCAACACACCACCCTTGGCGGTGCCATCCAGCTTGGTCATCACAAGGCCTGACACATCCGAGATGTCCTGAAATACCTTGACTTGATTAAGCGCATTCTGTCCGGTTGTAGCGTCCAGCACCAACAGCGTGTTATGCGGCGCATCAGGGTCTTTCTTGCGGATCACACGCACGATCTTGGCCAGTTCCTCCATCAGATCGCCACGGTTCTGCAAACGTCCCGCCGTGTCGATCAACAACAGGTCTGCGCCATCCGCTTCTGCTTGCGTCATTGCGTCAAACGCAAGGCTTGCGGGGTCAGACCCCTGCGCAGCTGTCAACACGGGAACGCCTGCGCGTTCACCCCAAACCTGCAATTGTTCCACTGCGGCCGCGCGAAAGGTATCACCTGCTGCAATCACCACGGATTTACCGGCCGCCTTGAACTGACTGGCCAGCTTGCCGATTGTCGTGGTCTTGCCCGACCCGTTCACACCCACAACCAACACCACCTGCGGTGTCTTGGGATACAGCGGCAGGGGCCGCGCAACAGGCTCCATGATCCGCGCGATTTCATCCGCCATCAGTTGTTTTATTTCAGCCACCGACAGCTTCTTGCCAAAGCGACCCTCGGCCATATTGGCGGTCACACGCAAGGCCGTATCAACGCCCATGTCTGCTGCGATCAACAATTCTTCCAACTGCTCCAGCATGTCATCGTCAAGTGTGCGACGCACCACTGTTTTAGGTGCTGTCCGCCCCATCAAACGCCCGAGCAAACCCGGTTTGGCCGCAGGTTCAGTTGTTTCCTCAAGATCGGGGGCAACGGACTTTAGCGTAGTGCGCAAGGGCTCCATTGCAGGTTCCGGTGCTGTCGCTTGTGCAAGGGCGGCCGCTTCTTCAGCCTCTTGTTCTGCCTTTGCCACTGCGTCCAAACGCGCCTGTTCTTGCGCTTCCTGTTCGACCTTGGCCCGTTGTGCCGCTTCGGCCTGACGTGCAACCTCAGCCGCCCGGGCTTCCTCAGCCAAACGGTCGCGCTCTGCGATCCGTGCTTGTTCTGCCTCTCGGGCTGCTTGTGCCGCCTTTTCTTCTGCTGCCACACGCGCCGCTTCCGCCTCGCGGGCTGCACGCTCCAATGCTTCGCGGGCCGCCTCGTCAGCCGCCTCTTTGATCGCGCGTTCCTCCGTTTCGCGGGCCTTTTGCGCCGCTGCGTCACGCGCCTCCTGCTCGGCTTGCGCACGTGCGAGACGCTCCGCCTCTTCTTGCGCCAAGCGCGCCGCTTCGACGCGGGCCGCCTCTGCTGCCGCTTCTTTTACCCGCTCGGCCTCGGCTGCTGCCGCCTCTTGCAGACGGCGCGCTTCCAACGCCGCCGCTTCCCGAACGCGCGTCGCTTCGGCCTCGGCTGCAGCCTGCGCACGTCGCGCTTCATCCTGGGCCGCCTGCGCAAGCTGTTGCTCAGCTTCCGCCGCAGCCCGTGTTTCAGCTTCTCTATCAACCGTTTCAACCACCGCAGCGGCTTCTTCCTCGCCACCATCACTGACAATCGCCTCTAGCCCCTCGTCAATCTTGGACGAGGATTTGAACAACTTGTCTTTGAGCTTTTTGAAAAACGCCAAGGAAGGCCTCCGCACCTGTTTTTAGTGACTTAGCCGCTCCATCGTCCGGATGGAAGAGACGCCGCGCAATTGACATGAAGGCGCGATATGCGCACCAACGGGATATGCGTCTGATGTTGGCCTTGGTATTTGCTGTTTTCTCCACGCCACTGGCGGCGGAACCGGGCACCATGTGCTCAACGCAAAAATGGGGACATGCGCAATGTATTCGGCCTTCGCATTTCGTTTATGACACCTGCAATGCCATCAAGATATTTTCGAGCCGCCATGGTTTGAACACCGGTTTCTTTGCGAGGCTGATCTGGCAGGAAAGCAGGTTTGACCCGAATGCACTTAGCCACGCCAATGCACGCGGCATTGCACAGTTCATCCCCTCGACGGCCAAACGGCGCGGGTTGAAAGACCCCTATAACCCTGCGGATGCATTGGAACATTCCGCGCAATACCTCGCTGAAATGATGCGCAAATACGGCAATGAAGGCATGGCCGCAATTGGCTATAATGGCGGTGAACGTCGCGCCGAAGGGTTCTTGGAAGGCAAAGGTCTGGCCCCCGAAACGGTGAACTACGTGCCGATCATCACGGGGCTCAATGCCGAGGACTGGCGCGATGGAAAGCCGAAAGTGCAAGACATGCGGCTGTCCAAGACCGACGCCTTTTTGCCTGCTTGCTACGCGATGGCCAAGAAACGCCGGATCACGCCATTGGCAAAGCCCAAACCACCCAAACCGAAAATCAAACCTTGGGGTGTGCAGGTGGCTTTTGCGCAATCCAAGAAGGCCGCGCGCGCGGCGTTACGGTCCAAAACAGGGAATTGTCGCAGTCTGGTTGGTGGAGAAAAGGCGGACCTGATCTACACGCCGCATAAAGTAGCGACAAAAAAAGGGTACTTCTTTGCACGGTTCGGTCGCAACAGCCGTGATGGCGCGCAAAAGTTATGTGCGGCGATGCGACGACAAGGCTGCAACTGTCGCGTGATTCAGAACTGACCCTTTCCGGTCGGTGCCGGAATTTTTGAAGAATTCCGACCGTTTTCTTTCAAAGGAAACACCCCTGCATCAAACCTCGTCCGGGAAGTGTTTGATCACCATGCGGATCGGGTTTGGTGCCGCCTGCCCCAGACCGCAGATCGAGGCATCGACCATCGCTGTCGAGAGTTCTTCCAGCAGCCCTGTATCCCAGCGGTCCCGCTCCATCAGCTTGACGGCTTTTTCACAGCCGACACGACAAGGCGTGCACTGTCCGCAGCTTTCATCCTCAAAGAATTTCAACATGTTCAAAGCCGCCGCCCGCGCCGAATCCTGTTCTGACAGGACGACAACGGCAGCAGATCCGATGAAGGTGCCATGCGGCTGCAACGTATCAAAATCGAGCGGAATGTCGTTCATAGATGCAGGCAACAGCCCCGAAGACGGCCCGCCCGGCTGGTAGGCTTTGAAGACATGTCCGTCTGCCATGCCGCCCGCGGCTGCGATAATATCCGTTATCGTTGATCCCGCCGCCAACATATAGACACCCGGTTTCGCCACACGGCCCGACACGGAGTAAGACCGCAGACCCTTTCGCCCGTTCAACTCGGTGCCTGACAAGACCTCCGGCCCCTCACGACAGATCCGCGCAACCCAATGCAATGTCTCGATGTTATGCACTAATGTTGGCTGTCCGAAGACACCCACCTGCGCCACAAAGGGTGGGCGGTGACGCGGCATGCCGCGTTTGCCTTCGATGCTTTCTATCATCGCGGATTCTTCGCCGCAGATATAGGCACCAGCCCCGCGACGCAGATCAATGTAGCCTTCCGAGACCACGCCAGCATCTTCCAACGCCTTGATTTCGCGCGCCAAAATCTCTAGCACAGCCGGATATTCATCGCGCATATACAGGAATACTTTGTCCGCTTCGACCGCCCAAGCAGCAATCAGCATGCCTTCCAAGAACAGGTGCGGCACGCGCTCCAGATAATAGCGGTCTTTGAACGTGCCCGGTTCGCCTTCGTCACCGTTTACGGCCATGTAACGCGGTCCCGCATTGGCACGCACAAAGCCCCATTTCTTGCCGGACGGGAAGCCCGCGCCGCCCAGACCACGCAAACCGGATGCCAATACAGTCTCCTGAACCGCCTCCCAGTCACCGCTCTTGCGCAGTTCTTCCAGTTTGGCGTAGCCACCTTCGGCTGCGTACTTCGCATAGGTTTCATAGTCGGGCACATGCGCGTGGGTATCCCCTGCCGCGATTGCTGCATCCACTTTTTCCGGGGTGGCATGGTCGATATGGTTATGACCTATTTCCAGCACCGGTGCCGTATCACAGCGTCCCATACAAGGCGCACGCAAAACGCGGACTTCGGAAGCATCCAACCCATCCTCCAGCGCGGCTTTCAACGCCTGCGCACCGGCAAGTTCACACGACAGCGAATCACATACGCGGATTGTCAGGGCTGGGGGGGGTGTCTCGCCTTCCTTCACCACATCGAAATGCGCATAGAACGTCGCAACCTCATATACCTCGGCCATCGACATACGCATTTCTTCGGCCAAAGCACGCAAATGCGCGGCAGACAATTGTCCGTATGCATCCTGAATCAGGTGTAGAAATTCAATCAGTAGGTCTGCGCGCCGCTCACGATCACCCAACAGGCCGCGCACCTCGTCCCATGCCTCATCCGTAAGCTGGCGGCCTTTTGTGTGGCGACGCCCCTTGCCCTTGCCGGATTTCCAAACGCCTTTTTCAGGGCCTTTGCCCGTCGCCTTATTGTGATCATCAAGCGCCATGAAATATCCCCTCGGTCCGATGTTTGGGCCGTTCTATCAAAAACCGCCCCCCCGACGCGATCAAAAAGCGACAATTCCCCCACCCTTTGCGCGACACCTGCGTCATGATGTGTTCTTTGTCACGCCACATTTCCCCTGTAAGACCCGATGTATCCAATCCTGAGAGCACCTTTATGATCTGGTACGCCACCGCCAGTCTGACACCGTCCGTTTTGCTGGCCCTTGGCTGCCTTTTTGGCGGGACTTTTCCGCTGCTTGGCGTGCTATCGATAACCGTTTTTGTTTTTTTCATGGATAAACTCGGCCGCGCCCTCCCCGAGACAACAGACACAGGCCGAACGCTAAGCCTGATCCTCGCCGCCACCCATTTTCCGCTACTGGCTTTGGGGGTCTGGGCACTTGGCAATAACGACGCGTTGTCGCTATTGGACAAAGTGCTGATTTTTACCGGTCTCGGCCTGAACTTCGGGCAGATTTCCAACTCCAATGCCCATGAATTGATCCATGCCAGCGCCCGCATACCCCGCCGTCTTGGCACTGCGATCTATATCTCTTTGCTGCATGGCCATCATGTCTCTGCCCACCTGCGCGTGCATCATGTCCATGCCGCCACGGATGCCGACCCGAACTCTGCCCGAGCGGGCGAAGGGTTTTGGGCCTACGCACTTGGGGTTCTGCGCTGTGAATTCACTGCCGGTTTGCGCGCTGAAAACGCTCACCGCGCGCGTGCTTCGGGGGCGCTAAGCCCACTTAGTCATCCCTATGTTGGTTATGTCACAGGCGCGTTTGCGGCCCTTTTCCTGTCATTCCTTATTGCAGGTGCCAAAGGGGTGATGATGTATCTGGGCATCGCCATTTATGCCCAATTACAGCTTTTTCTGTCGGACTATGTCCAGCACTATGGACTGCGCCGTTCCAGCGATGCAGCGGGCAAACCCGAACCCGTCGGCCCGCAGCACAGCTGGAATGCCCCCAACTGGTACTCTAGCGCGATGATGCTGAACGCGCCCAAGCACTCCGATCACCACATGCGGCCATCCCGCGCCTTTCCTGCGCTAGAAATTACGCGTGACACAATGCCAGTCCTTCCGCATTCCCTACCCGTCATGGCCGTGATCGCGTTGATCCCGCCACTCTGGCACCGCGTCATGGATCGACGAGTGGCCCGCTGGCAAGATCCGGCCTAGCCTCTGGAACTGCGCCGCACTTTCTGCCAGTCTTGCGGCATGAAAACACTTACCTTGATCCTTGGCCTGCTCTCCCTGCCCGCGGCCGCCCAAGACCGCATGACCGCACAGGAATTTGACGATTATACCCGCGGAAAAACCTTGTACTACGGGCAGAACGGCCAAGCCTACGGTGCTGAAATCTATCATGAAAACCGCCGTGTCGAATGGTCCTTCCTGGACGGCGACTGCAAGGAAGGCAAATGGTATGAAGAGGCGGGAATGATCTGCTTTGTTTATGAAAACAAAAGCGATCCGCAATGTTGGAGTTTCACCAAGAGCGAACGAGGCCTGATCGCACGTTTCGAGGACCGTCCTAACACTACCGAACTTTACGAAGCGCAAGAGATCGGCGAGGAGATGCTGTGCCTTGGTCCCAAAATCGGTGTCTAACGCGCATGTAAAAATTTGCAGTAAGACGCTGCTGAGCGGCCTAAATCCTTTTCACAATCCAGAGGGCACAAGCCGCATCAGCCGAACCACCACGCTATAACAAACTCCCTTGTTCCGGCGGCGTGCTGGGTGGTTTCTTGCGTGCAGGTTCTGCTTTTTCGCCCACTGTAATGCGGCCATCGGCAAATTGTATCTCAAGCTTGCCTGCCTTCTTTGCTGCTTTGGTGTCTGTGACAACCGCTCCGTCACTGCGCACCACGGCATATCCGCGCTCTAGCGTTGCCTCATAACCCAAAGTCATGCGCAACCGCTCCAACCCTTCCAAACGCTCCCGCCAGCCAACCGTCTGGCGCTGCCCCGCTTCGGACAATCGCGCGACGACTTTGGCAAAGCTTTCCGCCTTTGTTCTGCGGTCTCGTTCAAGTGTTGCAGGCCGGAACCTGAGCGCGTTCACCCTAAGGGCATCCCGCTTGTTTGAAATCAACCGTGTCAGAGCAGGTGCAAGACGAAGAGACGCCTTTTCCACATCCACCCTACTCCGGACAACCCGGTCGCGCAGTGTTGCCGGGCGCAAGGAGCCGGACACCTGTGCCAGCCGCACACGCCGGCGCTGCACCCCGGCGATCAAGGCTGGTCCCAATTGCTCGGACGCGCGGTCCAGCCGTTGTCTTGGCCCGTCCAGCAAAGTCTCGGCACGCGGCAAGGCACGCCCCATATCGCGCAGCCGCTGACCACGCGCCGTCAGACCCTGCGACAGCAATTGCCCCATCCGCGCGCTCTGGCTGTCCAGCCACGCCATCAATTCGTGCCGCACAGGAACAGCCAGTTCCGCCGCAGCTGTGGGTGTTGGTGCGCGTTGGTCCGACACAAAATCAATCAACGTCGTATCAGTCTCGTGCCCCACTGCCGAGATCAGCGGGATTTCAGAGGCCGCGGCCGCACGGGCCACAATCTCTTCGTTAAAGCCCCATAAGTCCTCAACCGATCCACCGCCACGGGCCACAATCAGCAAATCGGGACGCGGCAATGCCCCTCCGGGCGTCAGCGCATTAAATCCTTCAATCGCGCGGGCCACTTCGGGCGCACATTTTGCGCCCTGCACGGCCACGGGCCAGATCAGCACCTTGCGCGGAAAGCGGTCTCGCAACCGGTGCAAGATATCGCGAATAACGGCACCAGAAGGCGAAGTGACCACACCAATCACTTCAGGCAGATAAGGGATGGGCCGCTTGCGGGACGGATCAAACAATCCCTCCGCCGCCAACATCTTTTTGCGTTTCTCCAACAGCGCCATCAACGCGCCCATGCCGGCAGGTTTAATGTCTTCAATAACAATCTGGTATTTCGATTGCCCGCCAAAGGTGGTGATGCGCCCTGTTGCAATCACCTCCATCCCTTCTTCGGGCTGTGTTTCCAGCCGCGTTGAAACGCCTTTCCAGATCACACCGGAGATAACGGATTTATCGTCTTTCAGGTCCAGATAAATATGGCCGGAACGTGGGCGGCTGACGCGGCCCACCTCCCCCCTAATCCGCACGTGCGAAAATTCGCCCTCGATCACGCGTTTGATCGCGCTGGACAGTTCCGTGACCGAAAACTCAGGGCTATTCTGCCCTTCCGGCGTATCGTCAAACATGTCCATCAGTTCACCTTGCCCCTTGTCGCCCCGCAGCTTAGAACGCCTACCAACAAAGGCCAAGGGAGCACGCCCATGAACATCCTTATTTTAGGCAGCGGCGGACGCGAACATAGCCTTGCATGGGCGACCTTGCAGAATCCCAAATGTGACAAGCTGATCGTTGCACCGGGCAATGCAGGCATCGCCATGATTGCCGATTGTGCGGCACTTGATATCATGGACGGTGCGGCAGTTATCTATTTCTGCGAGACCAACAGCATTGATTTTGTCATTATCGGCCCCGAAGCGCCTTTGGCCGCAGGTGTCGCTGATGATCTGCGCGGCGCTGGTTTTCTGGTCTTCGGCCCCTCCGCCGCCGCTGCACAACTTGAAGCCTCCAAAGCTTTCACCAAGGAAATATGTGACGCTGCAAATGCCCCGACCGCCGCTTACGCTCATTTCACCGATCACGCGCGTGCCCGCGCTTATGTTGCCGCCAACCCCGCACCTTTGGTCATAAAGGCGGACGGTCTGGCCGCTGGCAAGGGCGTGATCATCGCAATGACTGACGAAGAGGCCGCTGCGGCAGTTGACGAAATGTTTGACGGAGCCTTTGGCGATGCCGGTGCCGAAGTGGTGATCGAAGAGTTCATGGAGGGCGAAGAAGCGTCGTTCTTTGTCCTGTGTGACGGCGAAACCGTCCTGCCTATCGGCACCGCGCAGGATCACAAACGTGTAGGGGACGGCGATACCGGCCCTAATACCGGCGGCATGGGGGCCTATTCCCCCGCGCCCGTTTTGACCGACGAAATTGCCGAAAAAGCCCTGAATGAAATCATCCGCCCCACGATGGCGGAAATGGCGAAACGCGGAATGCCCTATCAGGGCGTTCTTTACGCAGGCCTTATGATCGAGGACGGTCAACCCCGTCTGGTCGAATATAACGCCCGTTTTGGTGATCCGGAATGTCAGGTACTGATGATGCGTCTCGGCGCGCAAGCCTTTGACCTGATGCATGCAGCCTCCGAGTCCCGTCTGTCAGATATGCGTGTGAATTGGGGGAACGATCACGCCCTGACCATAGTTATGGCCGCCAAGGGCTATCCCGGCTCGTATGAAAAAGGGTCGGTGATCAAAGGCCTGGACGCCCTACCCGAAGACAGCAAAAACATGACATTCCACGCGGGGACCACGGCTAGCAGTGGCATGATCACCGCAACCGGTGGACGCGTACTCAATGTCACAGCCCGTGGCGATACCCTCGCCGATGCCCGCACACGCGCCTATGAGATGGTGGATCAGATTGATTGGCCCGAAGGCTTCTGCCGCCGCGATATCGGTTGGCGCGCGCTGTAGCAGTCTCAGTTGCAATCCATCGCGGCCGCAAAACTACTGCGCCCTTTGTGCGCCGCGATATCCGCGACCTCAAAACCCTGCATCCCATAGGTGATAGCTACAACCCTTGACCAATCCGCCTGCGCCACGATCATCTCGGGGATGCCACGACAACTGCGTATGCCGCCCGCGATGTCGACCTCGCCAATGCGGTGGTTTGTGTATCCGGACAGGTCCGCAACAGGTGTCACTCCACCATCTTCAAACCGCCAGATCCGCAAGGTTTTGGCCAGATGGGGCCGGTCGATATACGCAATCTCGATCGCGCCGTCACCGTCCAGATCAGCGGCGCCAATCGGTGCGAGCCAGCGGTTTGTGCGCCCGATATGCGGAGTTTCAGCGATTTTGCCTTGCGGGCCGTAAATCGCAAGCGCACCACCCTTGGCCATGTCCGTTTCGATCACAACCACTTCGGGCAACCCGTCACCGGTCACGTCCCAAAGGCGCGGCGCAACATCTTCAAACACATGATCGCGCGGCAGTCGAATGGTCAAACGGCCATGGCCCTCAACGTCAATCTTCAACGCGCCCCACTCGATCGCATCGCCTAGAATGGCATGCCCGTAGCGTTCCGTCGGTTCCGAAAATTCAGCGCCTGTGATTTGCTGGGCAGCAACGGGCAAGGCCATAAGCCCTGCCAATAGACCACCCAGCATTCTCATCAGATTTGCTTTTCAGGCATTTGCACCCGCAGACCGTCCAGCGCATCTGTGACTTTGATCTGACAGGTCAGGCGCGAACGTACCGGATCAGGCTCAAACGCAAAATCAAGCATGTCTTCTTCCATGTCATCCTTGCCGGGAATCTTCTCGACCCACGCAGGATCAACATAGACGTGACAGGTGGAACAGGCGCAGGCACCGCCACAATCCGCTTCGATCCCGGGGATGTTGTTGTCGCGTGCACCTTCCATGACCGTCAGGCCGTTGGCCACTTCGACCACGTGTTCCGTGCCGCCGTGCTCAACATATGTGATTTTTGCCATGTCCGCTTTCCTTATTCCCAAAGTGTTCCCCGTTTTCTAGCGGGGCAAGCGAACCTCTGCCAGCCCCTTTTATGCCTGTTACAGCCACTGCTATGCAGCGGCCCCGAAAAAGGCTATGGTCGCGAAAAATCCAGACCCAGAGGCACGGGCAATGACACAGGTAGAGTTATCTTTAGCGCAGAGGTTGCGCGTCCCGTTGATGTTGATCGGTATGGGCGTGTTGGCCGCTTGTGATCCCGCCCCGCAACCGGTTGATGAACCAGTGGAACCCGGCCTGTTGCAATCCACCCGCAACGGTCCCGCCGATGCCCCAGAGGGCAGTTGTTGGGGCAAGACAATCTCCCGTGCCGTGGTGGAACGGGTCAGCACGCAGGTTCAGATCAAAGCGGCCAAAGTGAACAACGACGGAACAATCGCCAGCGCGCCAGTTTACCGGACCGAAGAGAAACAGGTGATCGTTACTCCGCGCCGTGACAACTGGTTCGAGACCCCCTGCCCCGAAGTGCTCACTCCGGAGTTTATCTCATCCTTGCAACGCGCCATGCAGGCACGTGGGGATTACACCGGAGAGATCAGCGGCATCATGGACAGTGCCACCCGTTCGGCCATTCGCCGCATCCAGTTTCAGGACGGCCTGGACAGCAGCGTCCTGTCACTTGAGGTCTCGCGCGAGTTGGGTCTGGTGGCCGTACCGCGCGATCCTGTCGTAGAATAGAGCAAGGAAAAAGAGCACACCCCGCGGCAGGCCCTTTAACACTTAACCAATATCAGGTTGCTTATTCAGCCAGCGACAGCGCCACAAAACGGGGATCCCCCGCACGACGCACCAACAACAACAGTGATTTGCGTCCTGCGTCTTTTGCGGCTTGCACGCGGCTCTCTAGATCCGCAATGCTGACCACCTTCTGCTGACCGGCTTCTGTGATGATGTCACCCGTGCGCAGACCTTTCTCGAATGCCTCAGAGCTTTCATCAACGGCCGTGACCGCAAGACCCATCATCGCGTCGTCCGCGCCCAATTCCTTGCGCAGTTCATCCGTCAGAGGTGTCAGCGTCAGCCCCAACAGGTCTTTGGTCTTGGGTTCGGCCTTGCTTTCCGGTTCGCTATCGTCCTCGCTTGCGGCACCGCTGGCATCCTCCCGACGACCAAGAACAACCTTGATGGTCTGGCTCTTGCCTTCACGCATGACGGTCACGCGCACGGTGGCTCCTACGGGGCTGTTGCCCACCTGGCGAACCAGACCGCGGGTGTCAGCAACCTCAACCCCATCAAATGACATAATCACGTCCCCTGTCAGCAGCCCTGCCTCTTTGGCTGGCCCGTCGGGTACATCGGTGATCAAAGCACCTGTTGCCTTGGCCAATCCCATCGCGTCGGCTACATCTTCTGTGACGTCCTGAATGCGAACACCCAACCAACCCCGCCGGGTTTCGCCAAATTCCTTGAGTTGATCAACAACCCGCGTCACAACATTCGAAGCCATTGAAAAGCCGATACCGATCGAGCCTCCGTTGGGCGACAGGATTGCTGTGTTCACACCAATGACATCGCCATCCATATTGAACAATGGCCCGCCCGAGTTGCCCCTGTTGATCGCTGCATCGGTCTGGATATAATCGTCATAGGTGCCGGACAGCGCGCGGTTTCGTGCAGACACAATTCCTGCCGAAACCGAGAACCCTTGCCCCAACGGATTGCCCATCGCAATCACCCAATCGCCAACACGCGACGCGTTGCTGTCACCAAACTTGACAAAAGGAAGCGGCTCATCCGCTTCCACCTTCAACAGAGCGATATCCGTGTTGGGGTCGGTACCAATCACAGTCGCTTTTAACTCACCACCGGAAAAGAACTCTATCGTGATCTCGTCTGCGCCTTCAATCACATGGTTGTTTGTGACCACATAGCCATCCTCGGAAATCACAAAACCCGAGCCCAACGCAGAAGACCGACGCGGACGTGGTCCCTCGCCATTCCCGCCGTTGTTGCGGTCCTGAAACTCCCGAAAGAAGTCCTCAAACGGCGACCCTTCCGGCACGATCCCCCGTGGTCCGGTGCGCCCCTCAACAACCGTCGATGTCGTGATATTCACCACCGACGGACTGATCTTTTCGGCCAAAGGCGCAAGGCTCTCCGGCTTGGCGAGTGCGGCAACTGCCTGCATGATCACCAGTGCAACTGCCAACAGCCCCAACATCAAGACCTTGAACGTCGCACTTTCGCGAAACGATCTGACATGCACTTTCGCCTTCGCGGGCTGTGTGCGGCGCATGATGGCCTGTGATTGCATGGGTGTTCTCCTGCTTTATACTTTTGGGGACGTTGCCCGATATCTCTCGTAAACAGAGTGCAACGCGAATTGTCCTGTCGCAACATCAAAGATGTGCCTGATCACGCAGTTTTCAACCGGGCCGTTCGCGCGATAACACATCAACCGCTCGTCATCGCTCCTCTTTTTGGCTCTAAATCTCGCGGAGGTTTGGAGGCAGAGCCTCCAATACAAATTTGTAATGCAGGCTTTGCCTGCCCCTTTGGATCAACGTCAAGATCAAATGCCGACCTGAAACGCGACCCACACCAGAATCAACCCTGCCACAACTACCAGTAACCCGATCTGGCGCACGGCCCCTTCAGGCATCTGGCGCAGCATTTCCAACATGCGTTCCAAAAACGAAGGGGCCAGTGCGTACACCAGCCCCTCGAATATCATGACCAGCCCAAGGGCCAGCAGCAACAAACTCAATTGCGCTCTCCCTCAACAGAGCGGCTGCCCTGATCTGAGCGAAGGTAGTTAAAGAACTCACTGTCGGGAGACATAACCATGGTTGAGTTACTGCCCTTCAGAGCTTCTTCATAGGCCGTCAAGGAACGATAGAATTCAAAGAATTCCTGATCCTTGCCGTAGGCTTGGGCAAAAATCTTGTTCCGCTCCGCGTCGGCTTCACCCTCGATAATACGGGCATCCCGGCGGGCTTCCGACAGAATTTCCTCATATGTACGATCCGCAAGGGCGATAACGCGTTGGGCCGCTTCCTGGCCGCGCGCCCGTTCGTCAGTGGCTTCACGGTCACGCTCGGCAATCATCCGCTGCAAGGTTGCAGCGAAGTTCTGCTCGGGCAGGTTGGTCTGACGCAGGCGCACATCCACAACGGCAAGGCCCAGCGCATCTGCACGTGCGTCTGCACGCACCCGGATCTGCTCCATCAGCGCGGAACGCTCTGGCGACAGGATGGTGTTGGATGTCACACCCTGCGCACCAAGCACCGCACGGATTTGCGATTCCATGATACCGCTCAGATCGTTCACAGCCTGACGTTCGCCACCCGCACCAATCGCCTGACGGTACTGAACCACGTCTTCAATCCGGTAAAGAACAAAGGCGTCGATCTCGAGACGACGGTCATCCGCTGGCGTAACTTCGATAACTTCTGTTTCAAGCGACAAAATCCGGTCCTCGAAACGCACCACTTCATCAAGCAAAGGCACTTTGAAGCCGATCCCCGGCTCTGTCACGACCTGCTTGATCTGGCCAAAACGCAGGACCAGCGCCTTTTCGCGTTCATCCACCACAAACAGGGCAGACAAGACACCAACAATAGCAACCACCAAAATCGGCAGCAATAAACCCATCTTACGCATCAGTTTGACCCTCCGCTGCGACGCAGCTCGTTAAGCGGCAGGTAAGGAACGATGCCCTGACCGCCCTCTCCACCAAGTCCGTTTTCGAGAATGATCTTATCGACCCCTCCCAGAACCTTTTCCATTGTCTCGATGTAAAGACGTTTGCGGGTTACATCGGGTGCGGCCGCATATTCGGTCAAAACAGCCTCGAACCGGCTGGCTTCACCCACAGCATCGTTGACAACACGTGCGCGGTAGCCTTCCGCAGCTTCCAGCAAACGTGCGCTCTCACCACGGGCTTCGGCGGTTTTGCGGTTTGCATAAGCGTCCGCTTGGCGCTCGACCCGGTCCCGTTCCTGTTCAGCCGCCTGCACGTCACGGAATGCATCAACAACAGAGCCTTGCGTGGTGGTGCCATCGGCATTGGTGATAATCACGTTCTGGCTGGGCGGGTCGACCTTGTTCAGGTTGACACGTAGAATATTGATGCCTGTCTCGCGGTTGTCCAAGGTTGTCTGGATCAGAACTTTGACTTGATCAGAGACCGTACCACGGTCCCTGCTGAGGATCGGTGCGAGTTCTGATTGCGCAATCACTTCACGCATCGCGGATTCGCTGATCGCCCGGACGGACGCTTCAGGGTCGCGCAGCGAGAATTTGAAATCCTTGGCGTTCTTGATATTCCAGACGACCTGAAAGTCGATATCGACGATGTTTTCATCCGTGGTCAGCATCAACCCGTCATTGTCGGAGTTACCACGGCGCACGCCAAGCTCTTCTGTACGGTTGGTTGTCACGTCAAAGACTTCCGCCGTGACCACAGGCCATGGCGCAAAGTTCAAGCCTTCCGTGCCGACTTGGGAAAACTCGCCCAGAAACAACTCGATAGACTGCTGCTCGGGACGTACGGTGTAAAAACTGGCAAAGCCCCAAGCGACCACAGCCGCCACAAGACCAAGACCAACAGTGCCGCGCGTGATCACCGGACCACCACCGCCGCCTGTACCGCCACCGCCGTTCGGGCGGTCGCGGCCACCGCCGCCGCCCATCAGGACACGCAGTTGTTCCTGGCCTTTCTTGACCAGCTCATCAATCTCCGGAATCTGCGGCTTGTCGCCACCGGGCCCACGTCCGCCGCCGTTGTTGCCGCGATTGCCGGAGGGTCTGTCGTCGTCTCCGCCGCCGCCTGAGTTTCCGCCGCCGCCCCATGGGCCGCCGTTGTTACCAGCCATCTATTATTCTTCCCCTCTTGGTGCCGCCATGTTGCGGCTGTCGTACTTCAATCATTATATCGCATGTGTGCTCAAACCGCCTGATTTCAAGCAGTCCGCACCGGATTGCGCATGGTTACAAGTTCTTCGGACATGGTCGGATGCACCGCACATGTGGCGTCGAACTGTTCTTTGGTAAGCCCCGCCTTGACCGCGATGCCGACCATCTGGATCAACTCGCCCGCGTTGGGTGCGACAATGTGACAGCCCAGCACCACGCGGCTGGCTTTGGAAACCACCAGTTTCATAAGCACGCGATCCGGCTTGCCCGCAAAGGACGTCTGCATCGGCTTGAAAGACGTCGCGTATATTTCGATCTCTTCCTGCTCGCGGGCCTCTTCTTCGCTCAGGCCCACTGTGCCCATCTCGGGTTGGGTAAACACCGCGCTTGCAATCAGGTCATGATCCACCGGTGTCGGGTTGCCCGCAAACACCGTCTGCACAAACGCCATACCCTCGCGGATCGCCACGGGTGTCAGGTTCACACGATCCGTCACATCGCCAATCGCGTAAATCGAGGGAACACCTGTCTGGCTGTATTCGTTTACTTCGACCTGGCCCTTGCGGCCCAGCGACACGCCAACGTCTTCCAGACCCATGTTCGCAGACGACGGATCACGTCCTGTGGCGAACATCACCATTTCAAAGGTCAGCTCGCTGCCATTGGTGGACTTGACCTTGATCCTGTCGCCAGACTTTTCCATTTCCAGAATGTTTGTGCCCAGATGCAGATCAACACCGCTTTGGCACATGCTTTCCGACACCAGCCCGCGCGCTTCGTCATCGAACCCGCGCAGGATTTGTGCGCCGCGGTAGTATTGCGTTACTTCGACCCCAAGACCATTCAGAATGCAGGCAAATTCACAGGCGATATATCCGCCGCCAATAATCAGAATCGACTTCGGTAACGTTTCCAGGTGAAAGATGTCATCCGATACAATCCCAAGCTCGGCGTTTGGCATGTCGGGGCGTACCGGATGGCCGCCCGTGGCGATCAGAATATGTTTGGCCGTTTTGGTTGTGCCATCCGACAGCGCGACCGTGTGCGCATCTTTGATTGTTGCACGCAGATCAAAGGTCTCGACACCTGATCCGGCAAGCATCTTGCGGTAGACACCTTCAAGACGGTCCAGTTCCGCATTCATCTTGCCACGAAACGCTGTCCAATCGAACGCGCCGACCTGCATGTCCCAACCATAGGCCGCCGCTTCCGCAGGCATGCCTGCATATTCCGATGCAAAGACCATCAACTTTTTCGGCACACAGCCGCGGATGACACAGGTGCCACCATAGCGGTCATCTTCGGCCAGGCCGACCCTTGCGCCATGCTCCCCTGCTGCCACACGCGCAGCGCGAACCCCGCCAGAACCGCCACCAATAACAAACAAATCGAAATCAAATGCATCAGACATGCCGTAATCCTTAGTCAGAGAGGTCGGAGAACAGATTGTCTGTCTCGACAAAATCAAGCCGCTCGGTGGCGACCGTCCCCTCATTTATGTCGCGCACTTCGACACGACCATCCCCGTAACCGATCACAACTGCGTCACAAATGTCTATGAACAAACCGTTTTCCACAACGCCGGGCATCTGGTTGATCACCAGCGCCAACTGGCGCGCATTGCCGATCCGGTTCAAATGCAGATCAAGGATATGATTGCCCTCATCTGTGATAAACGGCACCTCTCCGTTCATTCGCAAGGTAGAAGTCCGCCCCAGCACATCCATGGAGATCAGTGTTTCCTCGACCAGCGCCTGCGTGGCTTGCCAACCAAATGGGATCACTTCAATTGGCAACGGGAACGCCCCAAGCGTCTCGACCTCTTTTCCGATGTCGGCAATCACCACCATCTGATCGGACGCCGTCGCGACGATCTTTTCCTGCAACAGCGCCCCGCCGCCGCCTTTGATCAGGTTCAAATCACCGTCAAATTCATCCGCACCGTCAATCGTAAGATCCAGCCATTTCGCCTCGTCCAGCGAGATCACTTCGATCCCCACACCGCGTGCCAGTTCCGCCGTGCGAGTCGAGGTTGGCACCCCTTTGATCTTCAACCCGTCATCACGCACCATTTCACCAAGGCAGCGCACCAGCCACGCCGCTGTTGATCCGGTGCCCAGCCCCACACGCATGCCATCCTCGACATATTGCGCAGCACGCTTGGCGGCGACAAACTTCGCCTTGTCGATGGGGGATAGTTCCGAGGCCATGGGGCAGCTCCAATGCAAACGGGATCAGATATCTTGGGGCGTTATAGGCAGATTCCCCGGTGGGCGCGAGGGTGGACAGCCGCTTTTTTCACGCCATTCCAACCAACCGCCCGAAATGGGCTACAACTGGTCGCATTCGCACGTGCACCCACCTTGCAAAGCCACGAAGGCTTGTGCAGACAAACAGGGACCTTCCCTTTCACAAAAGGCAGCATTTGCGATGTTTCTATCCGTTTTCGACATGTTCAAAGTAGGCATCGGCCCATCCTCATCGCACACCATGGGCCCGATGGTCGCCAGCGCACGCTTTCTGGACCTGATGCGTGCCTCGCCCTTTCATTTTGCGGGTGTTCGAGCGTCGCTACACGGGTCTTTGGCGTTTACGGGCGTCGGCCATGCCACGGACCGCGCCACGATCCTTGGTTTGGCAGGATTTACCCCAGAGAGTTATGACGCCGAAAAAGCAGAGGCGATCCTGAAAAAGATCAACGAAGATCATCAGATCACAGTCGACGGCTTGCCGCCCCTTGCCTTTAATCCCAAAGACGACCTGATCTTTGATTATGATCACAAACTGGACGGCCACGCCAACGGCATGATGATCATGGCAACAGATGCCCAGGGCGACGTGACCTTGCGCGAAACCTATTATTCAATCGGTGGCGGTTTTGTCATGACCGAAGCAGAGCTTGCTGCCGGAAAAGACACCGATGAAGGGCCTCCGATTCCCTACCCGTTCAAATCAGCCGCCGAAATGCTGGAAATGTCCCAATCCTCGGGCAAAAGCATCGCGCAGATGAAACGCGCCAACGAAGTATCGCGCAACGGAGAGATACACCTGAAGACCGGCACCAAACGCCTGTGGCAAGTGATGAACGACTGTATCGACCGTGGCTTGACCACAGACGGGATTCTGCCCGGCGGTCTCTATGTAAACCGTCGCGCCAAAGGCATTCACGAAGCCTTGCTGGCAGAACGTGGCCTAAACCTGTCGGCACCCCATACGATCAACGACTGGATGAGCGCCTATGCCATGGCAGTGAACGAAGAAAACGCCGCCGGCGGCCAAGTTGTCACTGCACCCACAAACGGTGCGGCGGGCGTGCTGCCCGCGACATTGCGCTATTACCTTGATCATGTCCCGGGCGCGTCCGAAAGCCATATTGAAGACTTCTTGCTGACCGCTGCCGCTATTGGCGGGCTGGTGAAATTCAACGCCTCGATTTCCGGTGCCGAAGCGGGGTGTCAGGCCGAAGTCGGCTCTGCCGCCGCCATGTCCGCCGCTGGTCTTTGCGCGGTGATGGGCGGCACACCCGAACAGGTTGAAAACGCGGCCGAAATTGCGCTCGAACACCACCTTGGCATGACTTGTGATCCGGTCAAAGGTCTCGTGCAGGTACCCTGCATCGAACGCAATGGGTTGGGCGCGATCAAGGCGGTCTCTGCCGCCTCCCTTGCCCTGCGCGGCGATGGCACCCATCTGGTGCCACTGGATGCCTGTATAGAAACCATGCGCCAGACGGGCGAGGACATGGCAGAGAAATACAAAGAAACCTCGCTTGGCGGGTTGGCGGTGAACGTCCCCAATTGCTAAATCCCGAAAGGTCCGCTGCGCGAGTCCGCTTGTTAGTCGAACCCGATTGGAATAGCTGTGCAAAGCGCTTTGCGGCGGCCTGATAGCGGGTGAAACCATGACACAACAGCCTCCCTCCTTGCTGGAAGAATTGCCCGGCGATCTGCTGATGTGGGTCTTGATCATCAGCGAGCTGTTGATCTTCGGGGCGGGCTTGATTGCGTTTCTGGCGATGCGCATGGCTGATCCGGCAGGCTTTGCCGAGGCACAGGCACATCTGGACCGCACAGGCGCCGCGCTCAACACTGTTGTCCTGATTTCCAGCGGCTATCTCGCAGCTCAGGCGCTGCACTGGCGCAAGGCAGCGCGGCGGCGTGCAGCGCGCTATGCGTTAGCGGCGGCGGCCGCACTGGGCGTCCTGTTCCTTGTGATCAAGGGCATGGAATACGCGGACAAGGCTGCCTTGGGCATCAATTGGGAGACCCATAGCTTTTTCATGTTCTATTATATGCTCACGGGTTTTCACGCGGCACATGTAGTCGCAGGCATTCTCCTGTTGCTGCTGGTTGCATGGCGCGATTCTGTTGAGAACATCGAACTGGGCGCGGCGTTCTGGCATATGGTCGATCTGGTCTGGGTTCTGCTGTTTCCCGTCATTTATCTGTTGGTCTAGCCATGGTGACAACATCCCCCCTCAGCCGTGCATGGATCATATTGATCTTCCTCAGCCTGCTGTCCGCCCTCGCAGCCGAGTTGGTCGAGACAGGTGTAGACACCCGCATCACCGGTTCTCTTGTGCTGGCACTGTCCTTGTTTAAGGCGCGTTTGATTCTGTCGCGCTATCTGGGGCTTTGCGACGCCCCCGCGTGGCGGCGCGGATTTAACCTGACGCTGACGTTTTTCTGCCTCGGACTTCTGGGGCTGTATCTGGCACCAAGCCTGTCCTGAAACTAACGTCGGACTGGCACCTCGTAACCGCGCATTTCAGGTTCGTCGTCCACCAATTCTGTCGGAAATCCCGGTGCTGTAATGTCCAGCTCCGTCGCCTCCTCCAATCGTTCTATCATCCGGTCCGACTGCGCTTTCTCGCCAAACCGTTTCTGCCCGTCCGTCAACATCGAGATCATCAATGGCGAAAGCTCAAGTGGCACATGATGATCGTCCGCTAACTTCTGGAAAAGTCCTACATCTTTTTGAACCAGATCAAGAGTGAAATTCACGTTCCGCGATCCTGACAGTATCAACTGGCTTTCGGTTTCATGCACGAAACTGTTGCCCGACGAGGCTGCAATCGCTTCATAGGTCACGCCTAAATCCATGCCTGCCGCTTTCATCACGGTTAACGCTTCGCATAAAGACAAAAGATTTATAGTTGCCAGATAGTTGGTCATCACTTTTAATGTACTTGAAACGCCTACGTCACCCACATGCAAGATCCGCCGTCCCATGTGTGTCAGCACCGGCAACACCTTTTCAAAGGTCTCGCGCGTGCATCCCGCGTAGATCGAGATATTGCCGGTATCTGCCCTGTGACAACCACCCGAAACAGGGCAATCCACCGCCTCCCCACCTTGTGCAATGATCGCCTCTGCGTGTGCCTTGATCTGGTCTGCATCCGTTGTCGACATCTCCATCCAGACTTTGCCCGTTGCCACATGCGGCAACATCTCGTCCATCACTGCCGCACAGGCCGCCGGGCTAGGCAAGCAGGTGATTACAACATCACAAGTCTGCATCAGTTTCGCCGCCGACCCGCCGTTCTGCGCGCCGCGTCCAACAAAATCCGCGACCAATTCTGTATTCAGATCAAAGACTGCCACATCAACGTCATTGCGTAGCAAGGACCCTGCCAGCTTGCCTCCGACATTGCCCAACCCGATAAATCCGACTTTCACATCATTCTCCCTGACCGTTCATACCATCAGCATGCTCCGTTCCCGACCTGTCGCGTTTGAATGCGACGTGCGGCTCATTGCACTCGATTTTGTTGTCGGCCTGTGGCGCAAATTGTTGCGAAAGCGTGCCGTTCTGCGCTGATCCTTTGACATCCGCACCTTGGCGGTCTCAACTCACGATATGTCATACCCTTCCAACATGCCGCCCCAACGGACCAATGACGCTACCGCTGGCATTGACGTCACCGAAGACTTCGAACGCTTCACCCAGCGCAATGACATCTTCACCCGCGCCTTTTGGGACGATACGGTCCGCACAAATCAAACAGACGCCTTCTTTGCCTCCTACCGGATGGAGGCCACACCACGACGCGGGGACGGCTTTACCCAACGCGACTTTGCCTTGCGCAATGCAAGCTGGCTGATCAGCGATCTAATTTCGGATCGGGGCAACGACACCGGCAAACGCGAGGGGTTCCAGGCTGCGATTGCCAATGACACGCCAGTGGCGCCCATGCAGCAAGACGTCGATGATCCGGATAAAATGGCGCAGGAAATCAAACGCATCGCCAAATTCTTTGGCGCGGACCTTTGCGGGATCACAGACATGGACGAACGCTGGCTCTATGCCAGCCGCGTCGACACCCGCGACATGTCCGAGGCCCCAAATGAGCTCCCCCAAGGCATGACCAATGTGATCGTCATGGGGCACCAGATGGAAAAAGACCTTGTTGCCACCTACCCTTCCGCCCTTGCCGGTGCGGCCACGGGCCGTGAATACAGCCACGAGGCGGCAGTGGTCATGCAACTAGCCGCCTACATCCGCAATCTGGGTTATGAAGCGACGGCCAGCATGAACGACACGGGGTTGGTTATTCCCTATGCGATCAAGGCAGGTCTAGGCGAATACGCCCGCAATCAGCTCGTCATCACGCCGGAATTCGGGCCGCGTCTGCGGTTCTCGAAGATCTTCACGAACCTGCCACTCTCCCATGACACGCCCCGCATGCGCGGGGTACGCGCCTTTTGTGACATCTGCACGAAGTGCGCTGATGCCTGCCCGGTCAAGGCGCTGCCCTTTGGCCCTCCAGAAGTAAGCGGCACCAATCAATCCGCCATCAAAGGCGTGCGCAAATGGACATCGGATGCCGAGAAATGCTTTGGTTTTTGGGCCAAGATGTCGTCGGATTGCGCGATTTGCATGCGGGTTTGCCCGTTTAACAGGGATTTTTCAAACTGGCCCCACCGGCTGTGGCTGAAATTGGCGCTGTCACCAGCGCGCAGGCTCGCACTCTGGCTGGACCGCAAACGCGGCAGACGGCGCAAACCATCCGAGTGGTGGGCAAAGCCCTAAAGACGGGAAACGGAAACTTTCAAAGTTCCCGACCGCTTTCTTTCAAAGAAAGCGCCCCCGTCCTTTGCGCACAAACGCACATTATCCCTTCAAATTCGCCCATTGAACCTAGCGCATGCACAGAGCATTTCTCTATCAAACCCACTGAAAGGAGCCCCCCATGTCCCTCAGACCAACCCTTGAGACGCGTCAAGCCATACCAACCCTTGAGGGCGCAGGCGTCAAACTCCATCGCGCTTTCGGCTTTCAGGATCCAAGCGAGCTGGATCCTTTTCTGTTGTTCGATGATTTCCGCAACGATCGCCCCGAAGACTTTGAAAAAGGTTTCCCATGGCATCCGCATCGCGGCATCGAAACCATCACTTATGTGCTTGAAGGCGCGGTCGAGCACTCGGACTCGCTTGGCAACACAGGCCTTCTGGGCGCAGGCGACGTACAATGGATGACCGCCGGTCGCGGGATCATGCATCAGGAAATGCCACAGGGAAACGCGACGGGCCAGATGCACGGTTTTCAACTGTGGGGGAACCTGCCCTCGGATCAGAAAATGACCGCGCCCCGTTATCAGGACGTCACCAGCGCCGACATTCCCGAAGTGACGGACGACGATGGCACTCATGTCCGTGTGATCACGGGTGATTTCTGGGGCAAAACCGGCCCCGTCGACGGCATAGCCGCTGATCCGCAATACCTCGATGTCACCGTGCCAGCGGGCGTGAAAAAGACGTTCCGCGTCGACACCTACCGCCGGGCGTTTGCCTATGTGTTTCAAGGTGCGGGTGCTTTTGCAGATGCGTCAGCGCCAAGTGGTGTATTGCTGGAAAAAGAAGTGGCGGGCCAGGAGCTGAACATCCGAGACATGTCCGGTGATCGCACGCTTATCCGCTTTGGCACAGGCGATGAAGTTACGGTGCAAGCCGGTCCCGAGGGAATTCGCTTTCTGCTGATTTCGGGCGCGCCCATCGAGGAGCCGGTTGCATGGCACGGTCCGATCGTGATGAACACCCGCGAAGAGCTGCAAACGGCGCTTAAGGAATTGCAGAACGGGACTTTCATCAAACCCGCTCATTGACAAACCGCGTGTGGGCGCATCCGCCCTCACGCATCCACATTCCATCATGAATTAACCAATTCACCACTTAACCATCTGTTAAGTTAAAACTTTCCAAGAATCCGCAATTCGACGATACCGTCCCCAATCCACCGACGGGGGCCGGTGTTACGCTGATCATTGCCAAAGGAAAGTCACCATGCTCCGCTCATCCCTCGTTGCTGCCTCGATTGCCACATTTACCGCCCTGCCGCTTTACGCTGACACTGGTCTTGGTATCATCGGCGCTGAACTCAGGCTGGGCTTTTCCGACCAGCAACTTGAAGGTGGGTATGTCGGCGGCACTGTCGATGTGGCCATAACCGACAACCACGGCATGCAATTCGATCTGCAATACGAAGAACGCAGCACCGGTGGCATCGGCCGCTTGAACACGATCCTCTACATGAACCCGCGTGACGGACAGAAATACGGATTGAGCCTGATGCTTGCGGACAAAAATGATGTCTCCTCGACCTATGGCCAGATCGGCGTTGCGGGTATGTTCGAAGTGGCACAGGATATGAATATCGAACTCCGCGCCGGCGGGGGGTTGTCCTCAGACAACGACCTTGACTGGATCACCGGTGGCATAGGACTGCACTGGAAGGTCGCGCCGTCGACACGCCTTTACAGCCAGTATGACATTGCCGAATTTGATGAGGAAACATTCAAGGCGACAGCCCACGAGGTCAGCCTAGGCCTGCAAACCCAGATCAAGAACGGTCCTGTGTCATTTTTTGCCGAAGCCACCCGCGACTGGCTCGCCGGACCCGATGCAGCGGATGCAAAGACAACACTTCGCGCGGGGGTCTCTATTGCTCTGGGCCGCACGGGCAACAATCAGCCCTCGTTTCGCGTATCCGACCCCATGCGTCAAATCCTGCGCCGCGGGCTATATTGATCAAGAGACAGACATAGCGAATACCTTGTGCAAGCAGGGTATTGGCGCAACCGTCACGCCACCCCCACCGCCTTGCGCACCATATCCCAATATTGCGCGACCACCTCATCCAGTGACAAACGCCCGCCCTCGCGAAACCAGGTGTTGACGCCCGTCAGCATTGCGATCACCGCCAGTGTCGCGATCTTGCTGTCAGAAACAGCAAAAACGCCCTGTGCGGCCCCGTCGCGCAAAATTGCCTCCAAGCCATCCTCATACTTGCGCCGCAGTGCTTCGATCTGTGCGAAATTCTCAGGGCTGAGGTTACGTAACTCCATATAGGCGATGAACACCTCATCCGGCCTGTCGGCATGAAAACGGATATGGAATTCGACAAACTGCTTCAGCCGTTTCACAGGATCACCGTCAGCATCCGGCCTTTGCGCCAGCAACTCCTCCATATGGCCGCGCATCAGATCAAACAGCAGCGACTGTTTGTCAGGCGTGTAGTTATACAATGCGCCCGCTTGCACACCAACCTCCGCTGCAATCAGGCGCATGGACACAGCCGCGAACCCGCGCTGCGCAAATAGTCGCAGTGCAGCGTGCCGCACACGGGGGCCGGTTATTCCGGCATGTGATCCAGTTGTTCGTGCCATGCCGGTCAAATTAATGAACATCTGTTCAAAAGCAAAGCCCGCTTGCGTGATCAAAGGCGCTGGTGCAAAACGTCTGGTATGAAACGCGCCGTTATCCTTTGTGCCCTGCCTGTCGCTGCCAATTTGCTTGTCGGCTGCACACAATTTCCGGAACTGGAGCGGACCCAGACCGCAGCACTCGAGGCAGCCGATTATCCGGCGTTGGTTCCGCTAGATCCGCTGTTGGCCCGCACAAATATCCCCGGCCCTGACGCTGTCCAGACCGAAGCAAGGCTGAACACCCGTCTTGCAAGCTTGCGCAATCGCGCCAACGCTATGCGGGGATCAGTGCTGTCGGGGACTGAAAAGCAACGGCTTGAACGGGGTCTGCGCTAGGCCGCGCACCCATACCATACGGATGATTGCAAGATATATGCGAAAGCCTTGGGTCATCGCCCGCTTCCTGCGTTGCATGGCCTGCGCGAAACCGATACATCGCGCCTCAAACTTCTCATCATAAGGACCGCCGCACATGTCTGATCCCCTCCGCCTTGGAATCGCAGGTCTGGGCACCGTCGGTGTCGGCGTGGTCCGCATCATCCGCCAACAGGCGGCACTGCTTGAAGCACGCACCGGAAAGCGCATTGCGATTTCCGCTGTTTCCGCACGTTCCAAGGGCAAGGATCGTGGCGTGTCGCTGTCTGGTTACGCATGGGAAGACGATCCGGTCGCCCTCGCGACTCGCGACGATGTGGATGTATTTGTTGAGCTGATGGGCGGCGAAGATGGCCCTGCGAAAGCGGCCACCGAAGCTGCGCTGAACGCCGGTAAAGACGTGATAACCGCGAACAAGGCGATGCTGGCGATCAACGGACAGGCGCTGGCAGAACTGGCCGAAGCCAGAGGCCGCGTTATCCGCTTTGAGGCCGCTGTAGCAGGTGGTATTCCCGTTGTGAAAACCCTCATGGAAGGGTTGGCAGGTAACGAGATTACCCGCGTTATGGGCGTAATGAACGGTTCGTGTAACTACATCCTGACGCGTATGGAAAACTCCGGCAAAAACTACCAAGAGATTTTTGCCGAAGCGGACGGTCTGGGTTACCTGGAAGCGGACCCACAACTGGACGTGGGCGGCATTGACGCTGCGCACAAGCTGGCGATCCTGTCGTCCATTGCCTTTGGCACAAAGGTCGATTTCGACGGAATCCAGCTTGAAGGGATCGAGCGCGTCAGCATCGAGGACATTCGCGCCGCTGCCGACATGGGCTACAGAATCAAGTTGCTCGGCGTGACCCAGAAAACCGGTCGTGGCCTTGAGCAGCGGATGCAGCCTTGCCTTGTGCCGGACTCCTCTCCGCTGGCGCAGCTTGAGGGCGGTACAAATATGATTGTGCTTGAAGGTGACGCAGTTGGCCAAATCGTCATGCGCGGTGCCGGTGCGGGCGAAGGCCCAACTGCAAGTGCGGTGATGGGAGACGTTTGTGACATTGCACGTGGCGTGCGCGGTCCGGTCTTTGGGCAGCCCGCCGTTAGCCTTGTGACCTCCACTGCGGCGCTCTCGCAATTGCCCGCGCCCTACTATCTGCGCATGGCGTTGGTCGACAAACCAGGTGCCTTGGCCAAGATCGCAACTGTTCTGGGCGAAGCTGGCGTAAGCATCGATCGCATGCGCCAGTACGGACATGATGACAGCTCCGCGCCGGTGTTGATCGTCACTCATAAAACAACCCAATCTGCACTGGACAAAGCGTTGGCAGAAATGGACAAAACCGGCGTTATGGCCGGTGTTCCAGTCGCGCTGCGCATCGAAGAGGTCTAGGGCCGCACAGCTGATCGCCCCCCTGTCATGTTGGCCTACGCAGGTCTGTTTGCTTCGGCTTTCTTCGCGGCGACGTTGCTGCCCCTACAATCCGAAGCGGTTCTGGTCGCGCTGCTTGTGCAGGGCGATCGTCCGGTCTTGGCGCTTTTGTGCATCGCAACGCTTGGCAACGTCATTGGCTCAATCCTCAACTGGGTCATGGGACGTTATCTGTTGCACTTCAAAGACCGGCGCTGGTTTCCGGCCTCTGACACCCAACTCGACCGCGCAAACGACTGGTATCGCCGCTATGGGCGCTGGTCCTTGCTGGCAAGTTGGGTGCCGGTCATCGGTGATCCGCTGACCGTTGTCGCGGGACTAATGCGCGAACCCTTCCTATCCTTCGTCGCGCTTGTCACATTGGCCAAAGCAGGACGTTATATATTTCTGGCATTGGTCACGCTGGCATGGTTGCAATAACCGGACATGCTTGTGCAAAACCGCCCCTGTCGCTAGACGGGTTTGCAAACATATTCCATCAAGGACGACTTTCCCATGACCGCCAACGCTGATTTCCAAGACCGCATGCTTTCACTGGGCCTTGCCCGCGTTTCCGAGGCCGCAGCCCTCGCATCAGCCAAACTGGTTGGCAAAGGGGACGAAAAGGCCGCAGATCAGGCCGCTGTGAACGCCATGCGCGAGCAGCTCAACATGCTGGATATCGCTGGCGTCGTGGTTATTGGCGAAGGGGAACGCGATGAAGCCCCCATGCTGTTTATCGGCGAAGAGGTCGGCACAGGCAACGGTCCCGGCGTGGACATCGCACTGGACCCGCTCGAAGGCACCACGCTGACGGCCAAGGACATGCCCAATGCGCTGACCGTCATCGCCATGGGTCCGCGCGGCTCCATGTTGCACGCGCCTGACACGTATATGGACAAACTGGCGATCGGGCCGGGCTACGAGACCGATGTTGTCACTCTCGATATGTCCCCCGGTGAGCGCGTCGAGGCACTGGCCGCCGCCAAAGGCTGCGCACCGTCAGATATCACAGTCTGCATTCTTGAACGTCCCCGCCACGAAGAAATGATTGCACAGGTCCGCGCCAAAGGGGCCGCAATTCGCCTGATCACGGACGGAGACGTGGCGGGCGTCATGCATTGCGCCGAACCGCATACCGGCATCGACATGTACATGGGGTCTGGCGGTGCGCCCGAAGGCGTGCTGGCCGCGGCTGCGTTGAAATGCATGGGTGGTCAAATGTACACCCGTCTGCTGTTTCGCAACGACGACGAACGCGGGCGTGCCTCCAAAGCCGGCATCACCGATTTCGACCGCGTCTACACCCGCGACGAAATGGTCACCGAAGATGTGATTTTTGCGGCGACAGGCGTCACTGACGGCGCGCTTGTACACGGTGTGAAGCGCGAGCCCGGCTGGATGACAACCGAAACGATCATCATGCGCTCAAAAACCGGATCGGTGCGGCGGATCAGTTACCGCACACCTGTTGATAACAACTGAGACCAGCGAAAGCTGCAACTGCAGGGTTGAGTTTAGAAGCCAAGTGAAGCCGGGGTTGCGTCTTTTCGACAAGCCTGGGCACTTTGATGTTGAGGAAATACAGTGGCTTATCTGGGCGTTGAGGCATCTTTGACAGGACGCCGCTGGGTTGGTTCCGGTGTCGAAACAGAACGCGCGGCGGAGTTGTTGGGACAGCGCACAACCCTGCCGGCCGCCGTCTGTCAGGTGCTGGCCCGCCGGGGCGTCGAGCCGGATGGCGCTGATGGTTTTCTTGCGCCGTCGCTGCGCGACCTGATGCCTGATCCGCGCTCTCTAAAAGACATGGAAAAAGCGGCGAAACGGTTCTTGGAGGCCGTGGACAAAGGGCAGCGCATCGCCGTCTTTGCAGATTATGACGTCGATGGCGGCAGCTCTGCCGCGCTTTTGTTGGTCTGGTTGCGCGATATGGGGTGCAGCGCGACACTTTATGTCCCTGATCGCATCGACGAGGGGTACGGCCCCAACAATGAGGCCATGTCCGCACTTGCTGCCAAGCACGACCTGATCATCTGCGTTGACTGCGGCACGCTTTCGCATGAGCCTATTGCGGCGGCCAAAGCAGCCGATGTAATTGTTCTCGATCACCACTTGGGCGGCGAAACTCTGCCCGATGCCCTCGCCGTGGTGAACCCCAACCGACAGGATGAAGACGGTGCCTGTGCCCATCTCTGCGCTGCTGCTGTGGTGTTTTTGATGCTGGTTGAGGCAGGTCGCCAGCTGCGCGAGGCCAAGCGAAAGGGCCCCGACCTGATGGCCATGCTTGATCTGGTGGCGCTGGCAACAGTCGCGGATGTCGCGCCCTTGATTGGCGTCAACCGCGCCTTCGTACGTCAGGGGCTGCGCGTCATGGCGCGGCGCGAACGGGTTGGCCTGACCGCGCTGGCGGATGTGGCACGCATGGAAACGGCGCCGACGTCCTACCATCTGGGTTTTCTGCTGGGGCCGCGCATAAACGCAGGCGGTCGCATTGGTCAGGCCGATTTGGGTGCCCGTCTGCTTGCCTCCAATGATCCGCACGAAGTTGCCGCTCTTGCCGAACGCCTCGACACCCTCAACACTGAACGCCGCGACGTCGAAGCCGCGGTGCGCGCCGCCGCCTTGGAACAAGCCGAGGAGCGCGGCTTTGACTCCGGCCTTGTCTGGGCCGTCGGCCCGAACTGGCATCCCGGTGTGGTCGGCATTGTTGCCTCGCGCCTCAAGGAAGCCTCCAACCGCCCGTCAATCGTCATTGGCGTCGAAGATGGCATCGGCAAGGGTTCGGGCCGTTCCGTCAGCGGCATCGACCTAGGGGCCCCGATCCAGCGCCTTGCCGCCGAAGGGCTGCTGATCAAGGGGGGCGGTCACAAAATGGCGGCAGGCCTGACCGTGGCCGAAGACAAGATTGACGCTGCGATGGCCCGTTTGACCGAGTTGCTGGAAAAACAGGGTGCACATCTGGCAGGACCGTCCGATCTGAATGTGACCGGAATGCTAATGCCCGCCGCCGCGACAGTCGAACTCACAGAAATGATCGAACAGGCCGGCCCGTTTGGTGCCTCCGCCCCTGCCCCGCGCTATGTCTTTGCCGACATGCAGATTCTCTTTGCAAAGCGGGTTGGTGAAAGCCACCTCAAGATCAGCTTTGGTGACGGTTTAGGGGGCAAACTGGAAGGGATTGCCTTTGGTGCTTTCGACACCGCGCTTGGTCCGGCACTAGAGGCCCATGGCGGTGCACGTTTCCATCTGGCAGGGCGTCTGGACATCAATGACTGGCGCGGCAGACGCTCGGTTCAATTGCGTCTGGAGGACGCCGCGCGCGCCTAATGCGGTTTTCTTCACAAAGACCAACATTTCCGCTTGCGCGTGCGCCTGTCATTCCTTAGAGAACCGCTCACGAGATAGTGGCCCGTTCGTCTATCGGTTAGGACGCCAGGTTTTCAACCTGGAAAGAGGGGTTCGATTCCCCTACGGGCTGCCATCTTGTTTTCCCTCAAAATCCATTTTAGTGAATCTCGCGGAGTGATTGCTGTTTGCAATCAGTTCATAACATCATGTGTCGCAACTGGTTCGGCCCAATCAACTGACCCAATGCACCTGTTTAAGCGGCGATTTCACATCCCCCTACCAAAGTCGTCGCGATTCAAGGGACCGCCGCCCTTGCCGCTTTGCGAAGTCGTCAGCCTGTCAGACAATAGCCGCCTCACTTGATCGGCGGCCATAGCGTCTGGTGCGTTCTGGCGTGCGAGGATCGCTGCACCCTTAGGTTTATTCAGCGATGGCGATTCGACCGAATCTTTCCCCTTGGACAGAGGGTTGGTTTGCCGGACAACGCTGACAGGATGTGAAATCCACCATACAAATCAAAGGAATGTGGGGCGAAACAAAAACGATGTTTTCCCTCAAAGCGAGAAGAAGTTAACGAACTGCATACAAACCATGCAACAATCCGGTCCCTCTGGCTTCACTGTCTTTCAAAGACGTTTGAAACAGTTTGTTTCCTATTAGTTTCATCAAATATGGCGAAAAAATGGTAGAGATGCAGCAACAAATTGAGGTTTGTCAATTCCACGCCACATTCTGTGCGCAATTTGGTCACGAAGAAGACACGCGCCGTATTGTGGGAGGTAAGCGATGTACTGTATAGATCAGGTGCTCAAGCTGCCGCTTGGCAATGCTCCTTTCAGTACCAGCAGCAAGCCAGTAGGCGCAAATCCGGCTTTGGATGAGTGTCTTTTTGAATAAGTTATTGATTAGCCCTTGGGGGGTTAGAATGAAAGACAACACTTCGGAGACTGCCGATTTCGGCCTGTTCCCCTTTGGTGCCCAAGCTGCGTTTGCAAAGACAGACGGCGATGCAGGCGGCACAATTGTATATCCCAGTCAGGTTTGGGATGCTGCACTGGCAGCGAAAGGCAGACCTGTCTACCTGTACCGCCACCTGCTCAAGCGCATTCTGGACATCGCATTTGTCATTCTGACCTTGCCTTTCTCTCTGCCGATCATCGCGCTATGTGCTTTGGCACTTTGGCTCGAAGGAGGCCAGCCGTTCTATACCCAAGACCGCTTGGGTGCCGGCGGCAAGCGGTTCTCCATTCTGAAATTACGCACAATGGTGCGCAACGCCGATCAGGTGCTGGAAACCTATCTTGCAAGCGATCCCGCACTGCGTCACGAATGGAATACTCTGCAAAAACTGCGAAACGACCCGCGCATCACGCCCATAGGCCGCCTTTTGCGCAAGACCTCTCTGGACGAACTGCCACAGCTGCTCAATGTTCTAATCGGTCACATGAGCCTTGTCGGCCCTCGACCCATGTTGCCCGAACAACTGGAGATGTACGGTGATCCAGGTGCATATTTCACCCTCAAGCCCGGCATCACCGGTCTGTGGCAGGTCTCGGCCCGTAATAATTCGGTCTTTTCATATCGTAACGAAGTGGACGGAGCCTATGAACGGGCGCTGACGCTCAAAATGGACCTAACAATCCTTTTCAAGACAATCGGCGTGGTTTTGCGTCCGACCGGACATTGAGAAGGACCGCGTGTTCAAATGCTACGTATGAGTGTAAACTTATCATATGACCCAGAAACCTACGGAGGCTACAATGCGTGATATGCACGCTTCAACCGACCTCCCCACAGATATGACGGAGGATACTGCGCCATTTCTGAAAGGCATGCGTCATAGCATCCGCTCTCGCCGCGCGGTTTCCGTTCAGCCAGCCCGCGTATCCGCAAAGTCCAACCGCGTGTCTGTACGCCCGCGCCCCGAAGCGGCAGAGCCTGTATCTGCTGTCGCGCCCTATGTTGCCAACTACATGCCGGATCCGGACCTGCCACGTTGGCACGAATTGCCACATATTCAAGCTGGCACCCGCCGCACCAGTAAAACGGCCCTGCCGGTTGTCGATGCCGAACGGGACAGTGCATCTGTTAGAGCCTTTGACTTGTTGCGCACCCGATTGCGCCAGACAACTCAGGAACACGGTTGGACCAACATAGCGATTTCCGCGCCCACTTCGGGCTGTGGAAACACGTTCACGGCTGTAAATCTTGCCCTCAGCCTGTCACGCATTTCCGGATCGCGCACGATCCTGATGGATTTCAACCTGCGCAACCCCGGAATTGCCAAGGCATTTGACGTCACCGCCGGTAGTTCGATGCAGGATTTTCTTGGCGGTTACACACCAATCAGCGATCATATGGTCAAGATCAGCGATACGCTGGTGCTGGGCCTCAACAATGCTGTGGATGAAGACGCCTCCGAGACCCTGCAAGCGACTGAAACTGCACACACTCTGGAGCGGATGCGCGCCGCGTTGCAGCCCGAACTGGTAATCTATGACATGCCCGCCATGCTGACCCATGATGATGTATCGGCCTTCCTGCCGCATCTGGACGGGGTTCTGCTGGTTTCTGACGGAACGCAGACCATGGGCCGCGAGCTGATGGAATGTGAGCGGATGCTGAAAGATCAGGTGCCGCTGCTGGGTGTTGTGCTGAACCGCGCGCGGGCCAATTCCATTCCGCGCTATTCCTGAAGACGCGTACGCCCATTCACGCCTGCGACAGCACGTCTCTTAACCTTAGCTTAATGTTTGCCCTACTATGGCCCAATTGTTGTGGTGTAGAGGTGCCAAACCCGAAGCGGCCTGCCACGCTGGCGGGACAATTGAACTGGGATACGCAAGCCTAATGGGTCCGATCTATTCACTGGCTGACTTTCTGGACATGCTGCGCCGGCGCGTTGGCGTGATTTCGGCTGCCGTGATTGCAGGTTGTTTTGTCTCAGTCTTCTGGGCGCTTTCGGTACCCCATCTTTATCGCTCCAGCGAAGTCATCCAGATAGAACAGCCCAAGATTTCGGACGACTTGGCCCGCTCTACTGTTGAAGGGTCTGCCGCGCGGCGCTTGCAGCTGATCGAACAACAGGTCATGGCGCGCGACAATCTTGAAAGGTTGATTGACGAATTCGGCATCTATGGGCACCTGTCCGCGCTCAAACCGTCGGAAAAAGTTGATTTGCTACGTCGTTCGGTTTCGATCACCGGTCTTGCAGCTGTACGCGAAGGCTTTGCTGATGATGGTGCAATTTCTGTGCTGACCATCACCACTGAAATGGACGATCCGGTTATGGCGCAAGCGCTTGCGCATGTATTGGCCGATGAGACCCGCGCCCTTGCCGCTAACCAGCGCAAGGAGCAAACCCGCGAAACACTCGAGTTCTTCCAAAGTCAGGAAGACGCGCTGCAAGCCGAAATCAGCGAACAGGAAGCTGCACTTGCCACCTTTCGCAGCGAAAATGACATCTCTATCGAAGGCAGTCTTGATTTTCTCCGCTCCGAGTTGGGCAGTCTGAATGATGCCATTCTGGCGCTGGACCGCGAGATCATCACCGCACAGCTTGCGCGTGAGAACATCGACCGCAGCGGCAACACGCGCGCGGCCACCGTCAAACGCGAAGAAGAAGAACTGACCCGCCTGCTCGACAGTCTGACCACGCAACGCCAGCTGTTACAGGACCGTCGCAGCACGCTGAGTGCCAGTATCGAAACACGTCCCGAAGTGGAGCGCACGCTGGCCGAGTTTGACCGCCGCATGACACAGTTGCGCGGCCAATTGGATGTGATTTCCACCCGCCGCAATGAAGCCGAGGTTGGCTTCACCCTTGAAAACGCCGCCCGGGGGGAACGCTTTACCACCCTCGAGGAAGCGCGTGTTCCGGATTATCCCGTTTCCATGAGCCGCAAGAAACGTGTGATTATGGGTGTCATGGCCTCTGCCATCCTCGGCCTTGTGCTGGCTTTCCTGCTGGATCTGCGCCGCCCCGTCATCCGCACTGCTGCACAAATGCAACGCGAAACCGGACTGCTGCCGGTGGTCTCGATCCCGGAAACGCGCCCGCCACGCAAACGCAAAGGCTTGTCAAAACTGTGGGAAGATCGAAGTAAAGCAGGCCGTCAGGGCCGCGCCGCTCGGCTGGCCCGTAACCCTGACTTAGGCCGCGGTTAACTCACCGCCGAAATCATCAAACTAATCTCCTCGCGGTGCAGCAACAATGCCGCGATACCGACCAAGCCGCCCAGGAAAAAGAATATGACATCATGGCGGGCATCCCAGACCCCATGTGCCCGTGCCAGCCAGATCAGCACGATATGGGACATAGCCATCGACAGGCTCATCCCGACAACGGCCCCGATCAAACCAGCATAGATCGCACCAATCAGTAAAAATCCAACCTGAAGTGTGGATCGCACCGCATTGTAAACAAAGAACCTTCGGCTATCTCCGGCTGCGAGGGCAGCTTGATCATACGTCATGCCGATCACCTGCGGCATCAGCCCGATTGCCAGAACAACCACAATCGCGCCGGAACTCGCATATCGCGCATCATATAGCAGGTTGACCAACCAGGGCCCCAGCAGCGCCATCAACACCAGCAGACCAAGAACACCGATACTTAAGCCATAACGTAGACGCGAAATGCGCGCAGGTTCCGCCCCTTCACGGTAGACCGGGATCATCACGCGTCCGGTTACTGCAAGCCCTAAAAGCAACGGAAAACTCGCAAGGAAATAGCCGATATTGTAGATACCCAGGGCTTCCAATGACAGGAACTTGCCCAGAATGGCCTTATCCCCCTGGCTGGCGAAAAACCAGAAAACAGTGGACAAGAAAATCCATTTTCCAAAAGTTATCAATTCAGTAACCGCTGCGCGTTCCCAGCGAAACCTGTTGGGTGCACCGGGCAAATAGAAATGCGTCAGCGCCAGTTTGGCCAAAGCTCCGGCGACACCACCCACAACCAAGGCAGCAACCGATTGCCAGATCATCGCCAAAACCACCATCACAATGATCCCGATGACCTGTGACAACAGATCAAGCGCCGTCAGCCGCCCCATCAACAGATGGCGATGTGCTGTTTCAATCCGGGTCGGGTTGAACCCCGCAACCATCAACGACAAAGCTGCGACAGGCAGGTAGGTCGCAAGATCAGGCAGTCCGTAAAACAGCGATATCGGATAGGCCAATAGACAGGCGGCAAACCACAAGGCAAAGCCGCGCAGCACCTGAATGGACCACGCAGTATTCAAAAAGTCGGGATCATCACCCCGTTTGCTTTGTGCAATGGAGGGCGCGATACCCACGTCGGAAAATAGAGTAAGGCCCACGGTTACAACGCTGATCAACGCCATGAGGCCAAAAGCTTCGGGAAACAGCAACCGTGTCAGGATCAGATTGGACGCCAGCCGTATCGCTTGGGACGCGCCATATCCCATGATGATCCAGGAGGCAGACCGAGCGACCCGCGCCATCAGCTTGTTGCCGCCCAAAGCCTCTGAAATACTGGTTAACACTTTGAAATTCGCCTCACTTATGCCGTCAAAACCTGATAAAGCACACCTGCCCTGCGGTCTATGGTCTTGGGGTTTGTTCGCGTTCAGACCCAAGAAAAGAGCCCATCGTGAAAATCGCCTACGTTCTTAATACCTATCCGCAACCTTCACAGAGCTTTATCCGCCGTGAAATTCGCGCGTTAGAAGCACAGGGCCATGACGTGCTCCGGATGGCAATGCGGGCGGGCGACGGGCCGCTTGTCGATCCGCAGGATGTCCAAGAGGCCGGGAAAACCGAATACGTTCTGGCCGAGGGCAAGGCGGAGTTATTGCGTGCTGTCTGGCGGTCGGCGCGCGGCGATCTGGCGCAATTCTGGCAGGCCGCAAAAACGGCTCTTGTCATGGGGCGCAGGTCCGAAGTTGGCCGTTTGCGCCATCTGATCTATCTGGCCGAAGCGGCTTTTGTCGCGGAACGCTGTCGCGCCGAGGGTGTCGCCCATACACACGCGCATTTCGGCACCAACTCTGCCACTGTCGCAATGCTCAGTACGATGCTGGGTGGGCCAAAATTCAGCTTCACCGTACATGGACCCGAAGAATACGACGCGCCCCGCGCCCTATCCTTGGACAGCAAGATTGCACAATCCGATTTCACCGTTGCGATCACCCAGTTCGGACGTTCGCAGCTATCCCGCTGGGCAAACATCGACGACTGGGACAAGATCAAAGTCGTGCATTGCGGCCTTGAGCCAGAGAAATTTGCGAATCCCGCCCCGATGCCTGACGGCCCCCGCCGTATGGTCGCCATTGGACGTCTGGTTGAACAAAAGGGTCAGCTTGCCCTGATAAAAGCCATGGCGCGGATGACTGCGGACGTACATGTGACCTTGATCGGTGATGGTGAACTGCGCCCGATGATCGAAGCGGAAATCGCGCGGCATGGATTAAAGGACCGCGTGACCCTGACAGGTTGGGTGGATGAAGCCCGCGTGAACGCCGAACTCGCAGCTGCACATGCGCTGGTCATGCCCAGCTTTGCCGAAGGTCTGCCGATGGTGGTGATGGAAGCCATGGCCGCCGCACGCCCCGTCATTGCAACCTACATCGCGGGTACACCGGAACTGGTTCAGGATGGCAAACACGGCTGGCTGGTTCCGGCGGGCGATATCGAAGCCTTGGCAGCAACTATGGACACCTTTGCAGCAGCACCATTAAAGAAGCTGATCAAAATGGGAGCAGATGCCCGTACACGGGTGCTTGAGCGCCACAACATCGCGGCAGAGGCCGCGAAGCTGGCCGCACACATGCGCTAACGCCCGCGCACCCACCGGTTTTGTGAGCGTAGAATTGGTAGACGGATCGTCAGGCGCACGGCCACAAAAGCCACAAAGGCAACCGGATCTTTCAACGCCCGTTTCCAGACCGGTTGGGTCTGGTCGTGGGGATCATCATTGGCCATCAATGCAGGATACCGCTGGGCTATCTCGGCCACACCAATGTCTTGACGGCGGCGCACCTGTACCAGACGCGTGAACCCTTCAATCATTGGCCAGTCGTAGGTCGCAGGCACCGACAGCCGTTCTTCCGGCGTGAAGTTGAGGCGCGCAAAAGTATCGTCCGAGATAATATCCGGCCATTTGCCCCAGCGCGCGCGCCCCTGACGGTTCATCGCAAAAACGCCAAATCCGGGCACACCATGCACCATAAAGGGCGTGGTCAACCAAAAGCGGGTGTAGTGCCGCGTCAACGCATCCTCCCCGGTTATTGTGACATTGGGGCGCGCACCTGCATATCGTGGCTGGTCCGTATCCAGCACAGTTGCGATCTGCGCCACCATTTGAGGCGAGACGATCACATCCGCATCCAGATAAATTAGCACGTCACCGTTTGCGTCACCTTCACCCGCATTCCACGCGTTAAGTTTGCCCCCCTGAGCCAAGTCAAGCACGGTCAGTTGCCAGCCTTTCGCTTCCGCTTGCCCCGCGTAGCCTTGCGCAATCAGCGCGGTATCATCCGTACAGCCGTTGGCGATGACCACAACCTGCACCGCCCCGGCGTCAGATGCGAACAGCGCATCCAGACAGGCAGGCAAATACGCCGCCTCGTTGTGTGCCGGGATCAGAACGGAGGTTGTCATTGGAACGCGACCAATGCATCCCAGCGCGGGTTCTGATCATCCAGATGGCGCAATGCCCCCCAAGATCCCCATTTTGTCGGTAGATAGACATCGGAATAGACATTGAACAACTGCCCGCCCACAGCCTTCCATCCGTTCAACAGAGTATTGTACAACGCACCCATTTCGGGTGAATAGTTGAAGTGGTGGAAAAACGCAGTCAGTTCCGTGTCATCCACACGTGGACCGATGCCGACAACGTGGCTACCGCCCTCATACATGACCAGATCCAGCCCATGGCTGCGCGCCACCTGTGCGTGATAGGGCAGCACGCGGCCCAATAGATCGCTGAGCGTGTCCTCGGCATTGCCGCTGACCGCACCGTCCATCAACTCGCGCCCCGCGAGTTCAGTGGCATAGTTAAAGCGGTGCGCGGCGAAATAGGCGTCCGCCGCCTGCCCGCTAAGACCCTGCGCCTGAGCGGCCGCCTTGGCCTTGCCTGCGCTTTCTTCCAACCATCCGCTGATCATCGCCGCGCGGTCCTCAAGCCCCAGAACCCCGCCGAAATAACCCGTCACCGCATAGGCATCAAAGGCGGTTGCGGGGGCAGCGGCACCCTCGCCAACCGCCAGCGGCGCGTTTAAGACTTCGCTTTCCAACCCTAGCCAGCCAGTCTGGCTCGAGATCACGTTGACCAGCCGGTCCTCATTCCCTGCAAATACATCAGACCATATCCGCGCCACTTCGGCGGCACGCATCCCGTAGAACTGCATCCATTTGTCTTTTTGTTCCCAACGCGCAAGGGCGGCGGCGTCGGCCCAGCGGGCCTGCTCGAACTGCCAGTTCCAGACTTCGTTCGAGAACTCGACATAGGCGGTGAGTTTCGGATCAAGTTGCGCATATACCGTCGCAGCGTAGGCCCGCATAAATGCATCATCCGCGAGGTGGGGCATGTTAAACCACGCATCTTTTTCCAACTCGTTGGCCAGCGCGATCAGCACCTCAAGCGGAACACCAGAAGCATAGCTAACATCATCCGGCTTGGGGCGCTCTGCCCAATCCGCAAGGCTCGCATTATTCGTCTCGGTCCAGTCCATGAACCGTAAGGCCCGAAACTGGCCGACGCGGGCTGTCCACGCTGGATTAAAGATTGCGCCGCTGCCAAACCGGCGCAAGTTATCCGTATGCACAACGGTGATATTGCGTGGCGGGTTCGTGGTGTTGATACGCTGGATGCGGATGTCGACGCTGCCCGGTCCAGGGACATAATCAAAACTCACCTCCCCCTTGCCGTAGCGCACATTCTTGGCGCGTCCCGCCACTTCGATCACGCCTGTACCGTCATAGGCCAGACGGTAGCGCCCCTTTAAAGACACCGCCTCTTCGGGCATATCCGTGAGGATCAACGTGCCGATGCTGCTCAGCTCACGCGGCATTTTTACGGGCCAGCCCTGTGCATCCAGATAACCGCCGCCTTGAAGATCGCCGTATTCCATGCCGCCCCATTGACCGGGCTTGTGCCCGATCCAGGGGCGCGAGGTTTTCATCAGATCAAGAAAAGGGACTTGTGTGCTCCAGTCCGTAACCGACGCCAAACCGATGGCCACTGCATTCGTGCCCTCGACCGCATCTTGCGGCACCTGAACCAAATCCGGCACAGGGGTCGTCGGCGGACCCGTTGGTGCAGCGGGTGCTGTGACAGCGCGGGCAGGATCGGCAGCTGGGACCGGCATAACGGACACCCCGCCATAGGCTTGCACCGCGTCCCAAGCGATACGCTGGAGATCACGGGCAAGATCTTCATCGGGGGTATCAAACGCCTTGCCGAACCGATCTTTGAAATCAACGGGCAACCCCAACGGATCAAGACCCGTAACTGTCGCATATTGCACCATCGTCACAAAGTAATGGCCGCGATCATTCAGGTGGATGTCATCATCAAAGAAAAACGCGATGTCCTGCACGCCCTCGACCTGACCCGCTGCAATCTCGTCATGCAAACGCGCCATGGCCTGCCCGGCCGGTATCAACGCAACTGTGGCACTTTGCGAGCGATTGCCCACCGCAACCTGCGTGACGATGTTCTCCCAAACCGGTAGGTCATCATCGAGCCGTTTGCGCCATGGCACATCCGCCTTGTCGTCGTATTCGACCGCCTGTCCTGTGCCACTTTTCAGGCTGTGCCAAGTTTCCTGCACATAAACGCGGGCCTCGGGGTTGGCGGAAATTGCAAGGCTTGCAAACGCCTGCGCATAGACATTCGTCTCCGACCACTGCGTGTGATTGGCCAAAGGCACCGCCTCGGTCATGATCAAATGGGTTACGCCGCCTGCTGGCAACACAGCGCGGGCGTCCACACCTTCAGCCTTGTCGGATTCATCCCAGTTATAACGCAAGGGCGCACCATTGGTGATCTGCGCCTGAACCTTTGCGTCCCCCGTGCCAGCCAGCAAGGCTTGTTCCAGCATCGTTGGCCCTGTGGTGCCGAACAAACTGTGGCCAACCATCAAGACCGCATAGAGCGAAGATAGCCCGCTCATACCGCAACTCCGGTCTCGGGGTGCCGCGCGATCACGTCCCAAACAATCCCCTGCATCAGCAATGCCACCTCTGGTGACGGCGCGACTGCAGGCGTACCATCAGCACGCATCAAGGCGTAAGGCAGACCAACAGGCGTGCGGTGGTAAAGCACCGCGTAATGCGTCAAGGCGACAAGATAGGCACCAAGATCATTGAAGTGGATTGTATCGGGCGATCCGTCTTCACGCAGCCCCATCAGATCATCCACACTACTGATTTCGCCAACCCCGCCACGTTCTAGAACCGCACGGACAAAGGCCGCCTTGACCTGACCTGCGGGGATCAGATGGATCGGCGCGCGGCCATTGGCAAGCGCGGGGTATTTCACCTTGTCCTGCCAGAACGCCTGCAAATCGTGATCAATACGCTTAAGCCAGCCTTTGTCATCATCAGTATGGTGCCACGTTTCATAGAGGTAAATCCGCACATCCGGATTGGCGTCCCACGCAAGCCCGGCCCAACGTGCCAAATAGTCAGCACTGTCATGATAACGGATGGCATCGGCAATCTCGACCATCTCCGTAAGGACAACCGCATCATACTCACCCGACCCCAGTGCCTCTTTTGCGGGGCGAAAATGCGGATGGTCGTTTTCCTGTTCAAAACCGTTTACCGGCAAATCAGGTTCCCAATGCTCCTTGAGCGAAGTGCCCCATCCAAGCTGGCTGTGATAGCCATGCCCCTCTCCGGCCAGTTGCGCCACCATCGCAGGCATATCGCGCCCGACCAGTGAATGACCCAGATGAAAGACATTTTGCCCGCCTTCCGGCTTGGGTAACGGACGGGCATAAAGCGTCTCGGCCGCGTTGATACCGTGCTGGCGCTGCGCAAAAAAATAGGCACCAAATGCGCCTGTAATCCCCAAAACAGCAAGGGCTGCGCGACGTGTAAAGGCTGGCATCAGATCAGGCTCCTTTGACCCCTTATCTAATAGCGGTATGGACGGCCGTGACAAGGTGATCTGCAACCCCGTCAAAACGCCCAGCCATGCAGTCGCCGATGGCAAATGCCCCTGCCGGTTTGAGAAAGGTTGCCACGAAACTTTGTCGGGAAAAGTCGAACTCTATGTCTATGTGATCAAAGCCGAATAGCAGGCCGGTGAGCGGGTATTGGGCTTTGTAGACGGCCTCTTTGGCGGAAAAGACCAGCTTGGCAAGGCGCAAGTGATCTGGTCCGGCGATACGTTCCAGTTCGTCATCTGAGCAGATAGTCGACAGCAAACCTTGGGCAAGATCGGTGTTTTCTTCGATATCCAGCCCAAGGCTCACATTTGTGTCCGTCACCACCGCTGCACAAAGCTGCGCTGTATGCGAGATACTTCCGTGGATTTGCGCAGGCCAGACCGGTGCACGATCCGGCGCGGCAGGTATCGCCGTGGCTTTATATCCAAGTTGCGCAAGTCCGATCCGTGCAGCGGCCCGTCCAGCAGCAAATTCGTTCTTGCGCGTCGGAAAAGCGCGGCTCAGATGGGCGGCCTCCTGTCCCAAAGGCGCAGGTTGCTTTTGGCGCAGGTCGGTCACGCCAACCGCAACAGGTACATCATAGAGGCTGGCAATGATTGCCTGCACCTGCGCGCATAAATCAGGGCTTCGCATTCGCATTATGCGCCCGCCTTGCTGCGGCCTGCCCGCATGGCACGGCGCTTGGAAATGGTTTCTGTCTTGGCAGGTTCCGGTTGGGTCTCTGCCAGTTTAGGCGCAGCCCCTGTCCCTTTGTCAATATGTCCGGCCAACCCGTCCAACGTCGGAAAGCGGAAGATATCCGTGATCGACAATGTGCCCAGTCCCAACGCCGCTTTGATGTCGCGGTGTGCCTGTACGGCCAACAGGGAATGCCCCCCCAGTCCAAAGAAATTGTCATCGCCGCGTATGTCGGAGATCCCCAATAGGGCCGACCAGACTTTCGCGATCTCTGCCTGCGTCCCGCTCTCCACAGCAGGAGCTGCCTCGCGCGGTTGACTGCGGCGTTTCGGAATCGGGAGCGCCTTGCGGTCGATCTTTTTGTTCGGGGTCAGTGGCATCTTATCAAGCGTCATGATGAAACTTGGCACCATGATATCGGGCAGGACATCGGCCAATGCGGCACGTGTTTTCTCCTGATCAAGCGCCGGGTGCGCTGTGACGTATCCGACCAGATGCGTGCTCCCTGATGCCTCGATCGTGCTGACAACCGCCTGACTGACACCGGGCAGCGCGGCCATGCGCGCTTCGATTTCGCCAAGTTCGATCCGGTGACCGCGTATTTTGACCTGCGCATCCGCGCGGCCTGCAAAATGCAGCGTTCCGCTGGCATCCCAGCGGGCCAGATCGCCGGTTTGATAGAGTTTGCCCGCACCAAAAGGATTGTCGACAAAGCGTTCAGCAGTGAGTTTCCCCCGCTGCCAGTAACCCTGCGTGACCCCGTCACCGCCAATCCACATTTCACCCTCAACACCAATAGGTTGCGGGTGCATCTTATCATTCAAGATGAAGATCTGTGTGTTGGCAATCGGTGTCCCCACAGGTGCAGTGCTGTCGGTGCTGTCTTTGATCTTTTGCATCGTGGACCAGATGGTTGTTTCGGTCGGTCCGTACATGTTCTGCAAGGATGCCTGCGTGGCCGACCTGAGGCTTGCGACGAGCGTACCTGGCAACGCTTCGCCCCCCACCATCAGGTGCTTTACGCGCCCCAGCGCCATACGCGCCTCGTCGTTCACCACCAGCATTTGCGCCATCGACGGAGTGCATTGCAGGTGGGTGACGCCATGGCGCACAATCTGCGCCGCAAGCGAAAAGTCGTCTGGCGCGAGGGCCGCCCCTTCGTTGGAAATCCTAAGCACCTCGGCAAGCGGCTTCAGCCCCTCCATCACAAGTTCGGGCTGGATGCCGTAGTCGATCAGACAGGCAACTTCATCCACACCGATCTGCTTGAGCTGCTCCACACGGGCCACACCATCCGCCACTGTTCCAAACAGGCCGCTCTCGTTGAAATACCGCTGGAAAGCGAATTCGAGAATTGCGTCAAGTTCTTCCTCGCTCACCCCTTCAAGGTTCAGATCAAAGGCATTTGTTGTGCCTTCCGGACGCTTGAAGGCAGGAAACGCCCAGGCGTATTGTTTGATCAACGCAGCGGCCGATCGCAAATAGTCCTTCATCGGACCACGTGCGATGTCCTCGGCCTGCTCCCGCGTGTCAGCCAGATAACTGTGCAACATCAAAGTGACAGTAAAATCAGCTGGATCATGGCCTGCATCGCGCAGGGCTTGGTGATAGATCCTGATCTTGCCACCGACTTCCTCAATGGATTGCCCCAAGAGGTGTGTCAGCACATTTGCGCCGATCTCGCCCGCTTCTTTCCACGTCTGCGGGTTGCCTGCGGTTGTCACCCAAACGGGCAGTTCTTTGGACACGGGGCGCGGTTGCGTGATCACAGCGTGCAAGGTGCCGTCCTGCTTGGGGAATTCCACAGGTTCGCCGCGCCACATCTGGCGCAACTGTTCAATCGCCGCATACATCGCAGGTTTGTTGGCCGGGGGTGTGTTTTCGGGGCGCAACACAAAATCGTCAGGCTGCCAGCCGCTTGCAATCGCAAGACCAACACGTCCGTTGGTCAGGTTGTCAATGACCGCCCACTCCTCGGCGATACGCGCGGGATGATGCAAGGGCGCGACACAGGAGCCAGCGCGCACCGCAAGGTTTCGAGTGACCGCAGCGACAGCGGCACCTGTGACAGAGGGGTTCGGATAGGGACCACCAAAGGCATGGAAATGGCGTTCGGGTGTCCATACGGCATTAAAACCGTTGGCATCCGCAAATTTGGCACCTTCCAGCAAGAGCTCGTATTTCTTGGGGCCGATGCCATCATCATTCCCCCAATACATCAGGTTGAAATCCATTTTGCGGTCCGACACGGCAATGGGACCATTAGAGACCATTGTGCGGGTTTCATCCCCCGCCAGCACCAGCTTGAACCCGCGCGCAAGGGTCCAGAACAATTCCAGTACAGAAATGTCAAAACTCAGAGACGTAACAGCAAGCCACACCGCCCCCGCAGCATGATCAATCCGGTCATCCATGCCAGCAAAGAAATTCGCAACATTGCCATGGCTGACCATCACGCCTTTTGGGGTGCCCGTCGAACCGGAGGTGTAAATCAGATACGCCAGATCATCGGGCGTGGCCGTGGCGACCGGGTTGTCCGTATCAGCTTGCGCAAGACGCGGATCATCGTCAATTCTGATGATCTTGGCTGTATGATGTGGCAATTGCGCCGCTAATGCGGCTTCCGTCACGATCAAAGGGGCCGCGCTATCGCTGATGTAATGCGCGATGCGCTCTGCAGGATATGCGGGATCAAGCGGCACATATGCGCCACCTGCCTTAAGGATGCCAAGCGCACCAACCAGCAGATCAAGACTGCGCGTGGTATAAAGGCCGATGGGGGTGCCGGGCGTGGCACCGGCCGCACGCAGGACATGGGCAAGCTGGTTTGCACGCTGGTTGAGGCTGGCATAGGTGAGCGTCTCACCTTCGAAAGTAACGGCCTCGGCGTCAGGTGTTTGCGCAACTTGCGCTTCTAACGCCGCGTGAATGGTGGTGCGGTCATAATCGCGTGCCGTGGCGTTCCAGTCAGACAGCAATAGCTGCTCTTCACTCTGCGGCAGGGCAAAAACCGCATCACAAGTTTCGACTGTCGCAATCTTGTTCAGGGCGTTCTCAATCCGGGCTGCAATCAGCTGTGCGCCATCCTCGCTTAGCCGATTTGCGTCGAATACCAGCTTGGCCTCGCTGCCAAGACAAACTGTCAGCGCCGCGCCCTCAACCGGGTCATCCGTCAGCGACAGCCCGACTTCAGGCGTCAAATCATCTGCCAATGCCGGATCACGCAACGGCAGGTCACGGGCGAACCCTACCGCGCCTTCAATCTGCGTTAACTGATCACCAATCCTCTCGATTATGACCGTCATGGAGGTACTCGCGCAGGTTTCAGCCTGCACCGGCAGCCAATTTGCCGCGAAAGGATGGGATGTAGCGGCCTGCATGGCCACCGCTCCAGCTTCGACACCCGCACTTTGAAACAGGGCAAGCACAGCAGCCGTGATCCCCGCCGCCTCGGACAAACCCGAGGGCACATGAAGAGGATGGACCTGCATATCAGGTTCACCTTTTGCCGACGTGATCACCCCCACATGGATCAAAGCCGATGATGAAAGCCGTTGTTGCCAACGGCCTTCGTCTTTGACCTCAAAACCCGCAATCGCGGCTTTGCTTACAACCGCGCCTGCCGAAAACACTTTTGTCGGATCAACCGCAACACCGTGCAAATCAGTCAACCCTGTCAACGTAACAGGGGTTGTCGAAGTGGCGATTGTGACAGTGTCAGATGTCACCGACACTACGGTGCCCGCTTCCCCTGCCCCTTCAGATGCGAGGATCAGGGAACCAATGCGCAAGAACGTGTCATTTACTAATATCTTGGCAGTGGTCAGCGGGTTCCAGTAGCTGCCGAAATCCAGTCCCCGCACCAAGGCATCCAATTTCGCCGCAGGCAAGCTGAAATCAAGGACACCCATATTGTCAGGCCGCTGGTCACGGGCAAAGTAACTGCGTTGGCTAATATCCTGCGGAGTGCGTTCAAGCGCGTCAGCTTCAAGCTGGGCTAACACATCGGCAAAACTCTCCATGCCTGCTGCATAGCACTTAGAATTGAGGCTGAAGGCAGTCTCGTCCGGTGCAATCTCGACGCTGCGTTGCGCCAGTAAATCACCTTCATCAACGCCGCCTTCGATCATGTGCCAACTAACACCATGGCTCCGTTCACCGTTGATAATCGCCCAGGCTGGCGTATTCAGCCCCGCATAACGCGGCAAAGGTCCGTCGTGAAAGTTGATCGCACCCTTGCTCGGCAAGGCCAGTACCGACGCGGGTATCATCCGCAGGTTTGCGATGCTTAGCAACCAATCAGCCTGCACCTCTACTTCGATCAATTGAGGCGCTTTTTCATAGACTTGAATGCTCTTCCCACGCGCCCAATCCTGCACTCCCTCATCTTGCGAAACCACGGCGGCAAGGCGATGCCCTCCGGCCAAAATCACATCACCACAAGCAATGGTAAGGCTTTCGTCCCCCATCAGGATGGCGCTGAAACCTTGTGGGCTGAACGTGGCGGTCATAGTTTTTCCTCCGTTACGGGGCGGCGGGTTGTTGCGCTTGCGCGGGCTGTCGGCAAGCCCAAGCCAAATCGCAGGAGATCTGTGTAAAAGCCTGCCGGATCTTGGCGTGGTTTGCCATTAATCGCGCACCGCAGCGTGTGAATGGTGCCGCCTGCAAGTTTGGCAAGCAATGCGCAGGCTGCATAGATTCGCCCGTGGTTCTTGACGAAATAGTGACGGCGCGAGGCAAACCAATAGGCTGGCATGCGTTGCCATTCCTTCATACCGGTCGAAACTGAACCGATATGTACAACACCCGCGCTTGGCAAATACCAACATTCCCAGCCTGCTTTGGCTGCGCGCTTGATCAGGTCCGTTTCCTCAAAATAGAGAAAGAAAGTTTCGTCAAAATAGCCAATTTCATTGAGCATCTCGGCACGCACCAGCACGCTGGCCCCTGCCACCCAATCCACCTTGCTGGCGGTTGTTGGCAAAGCGGGTGCGACAACCGAACCTTTGAGCAATCGGGTAACAGGACCAAGGCGTGCTGCCCCTTCGAACTCCCCCGCGATGGAGGGAAACCGAAATGCTGTGGTGTGCGGTTCACCGTCCTCACCGCGCACGTGGCTGCCGACCAGGCCCGCTTTGGGCGTGGTTTCAAGGTGGTGTACCAAGGCAGGTAAACAACCCGGGTCGGGAAAGGCATCCGAGTTGAGGATGTAGAAATACGCGGGCGTGCTGCCGTCGGACATACCGGCATGCAGTCCGATGTTGTTACCGGCACCAAAGCCACCATTGACCTCGGACAGGATCAAACGCACGCGACGGTCTTTGTCCCAGCCCCGTTCGGCAATGGTCGTGGCCAGAACCTCTGCCGAGCCATCCCCGGAGGCATTGTCCACGATAACCAGTTCTGCACTGTCCGGCATGTCTGCCAAGGCGGCTTCAGCTGCACGCAGCGTCATTTGCGCCGTGCGGTAATTCAGCAAAATCACCAAAACACGGGGGCTGTTATCCTGTCTCATTCTGCCGCCGTTGCCCGTTGCCATGTGGCGTCATCACCATCGTGAAGTGCGCGCGCAATCACCTCGCGCAGTTCATGGACAAGGGTCGTCACATTCGGAGCCAGCATCATGCTGTCGTGATCCCCCGGCACTTCGATAATTTCCAGTCGCGGTGCGTATTTGCCCCAGTCATTGTCCTCGAACACATATTCACGCTCGCGGCTGACCCAATTGCCGCCCGTGACCTTGTAATGAAGGTCGAGTGGCGGGCGGAACAATGTCACGGGACCATCCCACTTCCCGGTCCGGTAGCTGCCAACCGCTTGAAGAAAGGCGTTTTGAACCTTGATATTGTTGAATTCCGCACCCGGATTGGCAGGTATATCATCCATGAACCCCGCCCGTTTCTGCTTTTCCCAAGCCCATCGTGCACGTGCCCAATCAACAAAGTAGGCAGGCCCGTTTTCGCGTATTTCAGCCAGCTTGATCTTCGCCTTGTCAGCACGGGTCAGGGACGGGCGTACCGGCAACGGTGTGTCGAGCAACGCAAGCACACCCACCTCTTGCCCCATAGCGCGCAATTGCTGCGCCATCTCGTAAGCCATAATGCCCCCGCCCGAATATCCTGCCAGCAGGTACGGGCCTTGTGCCTGCACCCGTTGGATTTCGCCCAGATAATCGCGGGCGGCCTCTGCGACATTTGTGTGAGGTGCAGTGTCTCCGATCAGCCCGCGCGCCTGAACACCAAACACCCGCCGCTCGCCTGCCAAGGGCAGTGCAAGGTGGCGCAGGTTCAACACGTTTCCAAACATGCCAGCGACAACAAACAGAGGTACGGCCTCTTTCTGATCACTTTGGTTCAGCGGCACGAGGAACTCGAACTTCTCTGCCGGAACCGATGCGGCGTCCCCTGTCCCAAGCGCGCCCGTATTGCCCGTTTCTGCCGCGATCAAGGCGGCACATTTGGCAATTGTAGGCGCTTCGAACAAAACCGAGATGGGGAACTCTACCTTGAATTCGCGCTTGACTGTCGCGAACAGGCGCACAGCAATCAGGGAATGGCCGCCAAGATCAAAGAAGCTGTCTTCGACCCCGACCGGGCTGACCCCAAGCAGGTTCTGCCAAATCTCGGCAAGGCGTTCTTCGATGCCATTGCGCGGGGCCACATAACTGCCATCCAGATCAGGACGTTCAAAGCTTTGGCCAGCACTGCTCTGTTCCTGCGGCGGTTGATTGGCTTGTGCGATCAGCCCGTCCAGCGGCAAGGACGAGACCATAACCTGCGGGCGGCCCAGCGCAATTGCACGGCGCAACGCTTCGGGCCCTTCCTCCGCGCGGATGCCTTGGGATACAAGATAGGCAAGGCGTTCTTCGGCAGGACTGCGTGTGGTTTCGTCCTGCGCGGCGTCGTCGAACACAACCTCGGATGCGGTCAATGGCATGGGAGCAAAACCACCCTCAAGCCTTTTCATCGCAAAATCACTAATCTCGACCAAGACACGGCCATCCGGATCGCAGAGCGTGACATCAAACCGCACGAACCCGTCACTGCCCCCCCCTTCTGACAGGCGCACCCATGACAGGATTTCTGCAGGCAGCGGCGCATGCACGCGGATTGCCCCGTAGGACATTGGCACCCAAAGATTTGCGCCGGCATATCCTTTCACAAGATCAATCGCCCAACCTGTTGCAAGGTCCATCAAACCTGGATGCAACAAGAACCCCGCCTCAAGATCAGCGGTGACTTCTGCGGGTAAGGCAAGTGTTGCCAACCCCTCGTTGATTCCCAGCGCCGTCCGCTTCAGTACATGCCAACGGGGGCCAAAATCAAGATGCGCCTCTTGCGGGGATTGCAGACGTGTTGCGGGGGTTGTCTCTGCAACGTCAGGACAGCGGGCTGCAATTGCGGCAACATCAATTTCATGCGGTCGCGCATCGGCCATCGGCAACAGCATGCCTTGCGCATGCAGTTGCCAGCCATCCTTGCCCTGCAAGCTGCAATCACTGCGCATCTCGACTGCAAAACCGTCACCATCGGGGCGCAGTGTGATTTGCATTTCACGTTGCGATGCGGAATCTACGGGCATCGCCCGCAGGAAGTAAAGATCACGGATTTCAAAATCACCCATGCCCTGCACCTTGGCCGCTTCAGCCAGCATTTCAATGTAGCCTGTACCCGGCAGTAAGGCCTGACCACCTTTGGTCCGATGCTGATCCAACACCCAATCGTTGGCCTGCAAGGGGGCACCAAAGACGGGATCACCCGAGCCATCCGAAGCCACGGACTTGATCAGCGCGGCATCCAGAGTGCGCGGCGGCAAGACATCACTTGCGCCGCCACCAAGGGCCGCAGCCGCCATGCCAACATCCGCCCAGACACCCCAATTCACAGCGATCACACGGGTTTTCGCACCGCGCCGCGCGGCAGCAAAGGCATTGAGAAAGGCGTTTGCGGCGACATAGTCTGTCTGCCCCGCCGCACGTGTCGCAGTCGATGTGGACGAGAACAGCACCAGCAGATCCAGCGAACCATCCGGCAGCAACTGATCAAGCACCCGCAGGCCTTGAACCTTGGGTGAAAGCACCGCATCCATCTGTGCGTCCGATTTTGCCAGCATCGGCGCATCGTCCAGTGTACCGGCAGCGTGGATGACCCCTGTCAAACCGCCGTGGCGATTGGCGAGGTCCTGCACCACGCGGCGCATTTGGGCAAGGTTCGCAACATCGCCGGTTGCAACTTTGATTTGTCCGCCCCTGGCTGCTGCGAGTTCTTCAAGACGCAACACAGCCTGCATTCGCCGCGCGGAGCGATCTGCATTACCATGGCGTTTCATATAGGCGTTCCATGCGCTGCGTTCAGGCATCGCCTCACGCGAAAGCAAAACAACGCAGGCTTTGTGGTGGCGCAGAATATCAGCGGCCAGCGTCTGGCCGATGCCGCCAAATCCGCCCGTAATCAGGTAGGTGCCATCATCGCGGAAAGCCGCAGTTTCCTGATCTGTCAAAGCGATTCCACGATAGGTCATTTCGAACCGCTTTGGACCACGATAAGCCGCGACTGTGTTTGCAGGTGTCGCCAACAGGTCTTCCAGCACGCGATCCGTCAACGACTCTGTGTCGGCGTGTTCTGCATCAGGTTTGGCAAACCATCCCGTCTTGGCGGGGGCACTCTTGCCGACCGGCTCAAGATCAATCTGTGCGCAGGTCACATCTGGTAATTCGCGGGCAAAGACACCAACCGGGCCTGTGATCAAAGCCTCTTCGGGGTGCGGCACGGCTTCGTCGCGCACCTGCGTTGAACCGGCGGTAAAAACCGACAAGTGAAGTGGTTTTTCAATACCTTCTTCGGACAATGACTGGGCAAGCCATGTCAGACTCCAGAAGCCTTGTTCAATGTTGCGATCAAAGACGGACGAGCCGGGGCGCGGTGGCACATGGTCATCACTCAACCAGAAATGCGCTATGCGATCCGGCAAGGTACCTTGTTCATTCAAAGTGCCAATCAGTTGGTCATATCCCTGACGTCCCTGTTCGGCAGCAAGCGTATAGCTGGTGTTGTCCACCTGACCAAAAGCGTCCCCTGCCCGCACAGTCGTTACATGATGCCCTGCATCCCGCAGGCGATGAATGACGGGACCAGCAACGCCTGCGTCATCCGCAAAGACCAGCCAGGTCAGCGGCGCATCGCCAAGCTCCGTTGTGACATCAAGACCCGTATCTGCAAAGCGGGGACGCCATGCGGGAACGTAGCCCCAGTCTTTAATATCGTCCCGTCGGGTCAGGACCGGCGCGGCCTTTGCAGCGGCAATCTTGCTTGGTTCGATAAAATACTTCGCGCGCTGGAATTGATAGGTTGGCAGGACCACGCGGTTTCGCCGTGCCTCACCCCAAATCTGGCTCCAGTCAGCGGTGTAGCCGCAGGCCCAAAGCCGACCAATGACCGAGATGAAATACTTGTCATCCGCAATATCCTGATCAACGTGGCGTAGGGTCGACAGGACTTGTGTGGGGGAAACTTCCGGATGCATTTGCGCCAAAGCCGAAAGCGCCTTGCCCGGACCAACCTCTAGGTAGATCCGTTTGCGCGGCGCGCTAAGGGTTGTGATGCAATCTGCAAAGTTCACACAATTTCGCAACTGGCCAACCCAATAGTCAGGACTGGTGGCTTCATCCGCCGTGATAAGCATCCCCGACCGGTTCGAGACAAAAGGCATGTTCGGCGCTTGCAGGTCGAGACTGGCAAGGAAGGCGCGATAACGGGCAAGGATTGGCTCTAACATGCGGGAGTGTGCCGCAATGTCGATGGCGATGCGTTGGTATTCAATATCGGCGGCGCGCAGACGGTCCTGCATTGCGTCAAGCGCGGCTTGCGGGCCGGAAACTGCGATGAGTTCGGGCGCATTGACAGAAGCGATATCAAGGTCATCGCCAAGCAATGGCTCGATCACTGAAAGTCGGGCGGATATCGACAGCATGCCGCCCGCGGGCACTTCATCAAACAACCGTCCACGCAGCAGAACAAGATCGATCAGGTTTTCAAACGTCATGCAACCCGCAAGGCAGGCGGCAACATTCTCACCCATGGAATGTCCAACCATTGCGGCGGGCTGTACGCCCCATGACATCCAGAGTTTCGCAAGCGCATATTCAACGATTGCAATAAGCGGAAGTTGAACCGAGGGTTTCTTCAGCGTCTGCGTGGCGTCATCGCTTTGATCCACCTCTGGCAACCAAAGCGCGCGAATATCATAGTCAAGTTGCGGTGAAAGGTGATCAAGACCCCGATCCATCCATTCAGCAAATTCCGGTTCGGTCTCGTAAAGGTCGCGGGCCATGCCAGCGTATTGCGCACCGCCACCCGGGAACATGAAGACAACCTCGGGATTGTCGCCAAGGCTTTCATGTGTAAAGACGCGGCGTGTATCAGCGGCTTCCAGCAACTCTGCCGCTTCGGCATGGGTTTCGCCAACAACAACGCGGCGTTTGTCAAAGGCACGGCGACCGTTTTTGAGCGTATGGGCAACATCGGCCAAAGGTTGTTCGGGGTGGTTGCGCAAGTGCATTGCAAGGGCAGCAGTATTAGCATCAAGCGCAGCTTTGGACGCACCGGAAATGACAAGCGCGTGAAAGGGCCAGTCGCTTTCCTTAGACGCCGGCCGTTTGGGTGCCTCTTCCAGAATCGTATGCGCATTGGTGCCGCCAACGCCCAATGCGTTGACCGCAGCGCGGCGTGGGGTTTCGCCTGCGACCCAGTTGGTCAAGGCGTCATTCACGCGGAAGGGTGAGCCCTCAAAAGGGATCGCGGGGTTGGGTGCTTCATACCCCAGGGACGGTGGGATCTGCTTGTTGTGCAGCGCCAGCGTGGCTTTGGCGAGGCCAGCAACACCTGCCGCTGTATCAAGGTGGCCGATGTTGGTCTTTACCGAGCCGATACGGCAGAAATCCGCAGCATCTGTTTCAGCGCGGTAAGCTTCGGTCAGGGCCGCGACTTCAATGGGATCACCAAGGTACGTACCCGTACCGTGGCATTCAACCATGCCAATGCTCTGCGCAGCAACGCCAGCCGCATCAAGAGCGGCGGCAATGGCTTGGGTCTGGCCATCAACGGAAGGCGCAAGATAGCCTGCCTTGACAGCCCCGTCATTGTTCACAGCGGAGCCTTTTATCACCGCCCAGATATGATCGCCGTCGGCCATGGCGTCAGATAGGCGGCGCAAGGCCACAGCGCCAGCACCTGATCCAAATACCGTGCCTTGGGCGCGGTGGTCAAAGGCGTGGCAATGACCATCCGGTGACAGGATTTCATTTTCCTTGAACTCATACCCCCTGCCCTGCGGCAGTTCGATTGTCACGCCCCCGGCCAAAGCCATGTCAATCTCGCCTGTGCGGAGCGCCTGACAGGCATAGTGGATCGCAACCAATGATGTGGAACAGGCCGTTTGCAAGTTGATCGACGGGCCCTTGAGGTCAAAGACATGGCTCACGCGGGTCGATAGGAAATCCTTGTCGTTACCGGTATGGCGCAGCAGGAACATGCCCACATCATCGACCAGATCAGCATTGGAGCAGATGTTGAAATAGAAATAACTGCCCATCCCGCAACCCGCATAAACCCCGATGGGGCCAGAGATGGTTTCCGGCGGATGGCCTGCCTGCTCCATCGCCTCCCAAGCCACCTCAAGGAATTTGCGATGTTGCGGATCAAGGATTGCAGCATCTTTGGGGGAAAAGCCGAAAAAATCCGCATCGAATGTGTCAAACCCATCCAGAACAGCGGCGGCTGGCACATAGTTTTTGCGGGCGATATTTTCGGGACTCTCGCCCGCATCAAGCAGTTCCTGCTCGCTCAGGCACCGGATAGATTCAACACCGTCACGCAGGTTCGCCCAATAAGCATCAACCCCGTCGGCACCCGGCACATTGATCCCAAGGCCAATGATCGCAATGTCTTCGCTCTCACCTGAGCGTATCTTCGAGGTGGTCATATATTCAAATCATCCCGTTGCCGGATTGTTCCGGAGATGAATCCCCATGGTCTACTTAAGCAATGCCGCGCAGGACTACAGGCTAATCTGGGCATTTTTATGCCATTTCGAAATAGTGGCGGCGGAATCGTCTTGTTTTAAGTAATGCGTGTTTCATTGATTTTAGAGAATATCACAACAATCCAGCCACGGCAGGGGGATTTTTGCCGCAATAGTAACAATCACTTCTTACAAGGTAACGGCCGGTCCATTACGGTCAGGTGACTGCGTGCCGCAATGACAAATAGTTGGCGTCACCCTCAATTCCAGCTCACCTGAAAAGGCTTTCTTTGACTGCCAACGCCGCGTCAACGGATCTTGGCGGTGGGTAAGCCGGTGCCAATCCCGAAAACGCATCGCGGTTTTCGACCAGTCACATCCCATCAACCTTTTGTTGCCCGCCTGCCTTGCACGCCACCAAGACCATTTCCTCAAATCCGGCCAAAACAAACCTTTTGGTATGTTTTTCTTGAATCATCCATACAAAAAGGTATGCTACCGTTAAACAAGGAGATATCCATATGAACACACTATATTTTTCGGCCGCGGGGGCATTAGCGGCGATCTGGTTGATCGTCCATCTTTTTCTCGGGGGCCGCCAGATTGCGGGACCGTTCATGAATGCAACTGCGCTTGACCCAATAATCCGCCACATGCAGTATTTATGTTGGCATTTCACGTCAGTCGCTATCGCATGTATGGCTGCATTCTTTGCTTGGACCGTCCTTTCTGGTGATCCGGCACTGGCAACCGCCGGAACGGTTCTTGCTTCGGGATTTTTTCTGGTTGGCGTCGGTCTTGTTGTGTTGATGAAAGAAAATCACTTCACCCTACCGCAGGGCTGGTTGTTTCTGCCGGTCGCCGTTTTGGGAATCCTGGGTCATATCGCATGAAAAGGCGTCGCTTTACCAAAAAGGACTGGTTGCGTCATGGCTTGGCAGAGCTTTCTGCCATAGGTGCCGAAGCGGTCAAGCTTGAGGCAATCTGCAAATCTGCCGGTCTGACGCGCGGCTCCTTTTATCATCATTTCGATGACCATGAAGCCTATCTAACAGAGCTCGCTGCGCAATGGTTTGAGACGCAAACAAGTGCAATTGCCAGCGAAATCGACCCGTCTACATCGGTTATTACGCAAAGCGAAACACTTACCCAAGCTGCTTTGGCAATTGACTACCGACTTGAACTTGGCATTCGCGAACTCGGCCGCAGATTGCCAGCGGTAGCGGATATAGTCCGTCACGCAGACGCACGTCGACTGGCTGTCCTAAGCGATCTTTATCAGAGGCGCTACGGCTTAGACAAAGAAGATGCCGCGACATTTGCCTATCTGGAATACGCGACATTCAGCGGTATCATCCTGCTTGATCCCAACATCGACGAAGCGCGGCAAAGAACGCTTGCGGCGTTCTATGACGCGACCGTTGCGAAATCTTTGGGTCGGGAAAACTGAGATGCGGCGGCTGATAGCATCCCAATGGGAACGAAAGGTTGCATGGCAGCTGTCACGCGCAAGCGAAACAGGGGTTAAGTGAAATGTGTGCGGTGGCGAGACGATCCTAGAGGACTGTCCGCTTGCCTTCCGGTAGCTCTGAAGTGGCAATTGCACTGCCCGATAGCGCAAATCGGGGAGATGAGACCGGTCTTGGCATGCGTTTTTCCGCGTGACCGAGGATAGCCCCGGCTGTCAGCCAGGTCAGTGGTGTTAAAGTGGCATTCAATAGCATGTCAATCATCGTGATCGCCAGAATGAGGCAGAGAGGTGCAACATAGGGCGACAATTCGGTTCCGGCAGCACGATACAATGACCGCCACATCAGCCCGAGGGGCAGTGCCAGAAGGCCAAATTCGCAGATATAGCCAAGCCAGCCGAAAGTCCCGAAGATAATGATCCACCGGCCGTCGGGGATCGACAGAATTTCACCGGTTTCTGCGTCCCGGATCAAACTGCGCCCCCAGCCGCCCCAGCCAAAGAACGGTTTTTCCGCAGCGCGGGCAAGCAGTTGTTCTTCGTTGTCGAAACGGTAGCCAAGGGATTGGGCACGGTCCGCGCTGATTGCCTCGGCTTGAGCCAAAATCGCGTCCAACGGGATCAGCTGGAAATTACGCAGCATCGGGTATGCGACGGCAATCAAGGCAAAAAGAGCAGCGATCCGGATCTGCCAGCTTGCAGGCGTAAACAGCACCAGCGGCGTCAGCGCCAACCCGTATGCCAGAGACGCGAAGCTTTTGCACAACATCAACAGCACGCCAAGATAGGCAACCAATAATAGCGCTTTCCACCGATCTATTGCCGGTGTCGTGCGCGCCAATGCGGCCGCAGACATCAATGCAATGCAAACAAACAACGCCAGCCACAGCCCGTGTGGCAGGAACACAATGGGGCGAAAGCCCCCCGCCCGCATCGTCTGTGCAAACGAATGCTGGAAGTAACCGTAAGTCCAGACGTTCATCTGAGGGCTGAACCGGATTTCGATCAGCGACGGCACCGAATAAATGAGTGCCCCTACCATAAACGCCAACAGAATCTCACGCAGACCGTCCTCTGAGGCGAGGAATTGGCGCGCCAGCAGGAACGGCACGACAGTTAACATCTGCGCAATCAGAACCGAACCGATATCGCGGATGGACTGGCCGGGCAGTTGATCCACCATAAAGACAATGGGATCAGCGTTGCGCAAGATTTCAAAGTTAATCGGATCACTGTTGGTCAAAACTGTTGGAATCGCGCTCAGGATCAATCCGGCAACAAGAAATTGCGCCAAGCGGGACTCTGGCCAAAGACGCACTTTCTGCTTCATCGCAAAGACCATAATGAACAGCACCGAAAGGTTCGGGATGGACACTTTGTCCATTGCTGGCACCAGCGGCAGGTTAAATTCGGTCAGTGGTGGCAAGAACAGATACCCGCCCAAGACCGACCAGATCAGCGCCCGTTCTACCTTTTGGGTGCGAAACAGCACTAGACAAACCACCGGCCAGACGGCCAGCATCAGATATGCCAGTGCGTTTCCCATGAACGTCCTTTATGCAGTGTGATACGTCGGGCATGAAATTAGCACTTGGCCCGGACCCTGTCATCCCGTTAGGTTTGAAGCGGGATACTAGAGTCAAAGACTGAATTTCGATCAAGGCACTGTATTACATGAAAAATAACGTGCATCGCGCAGGCAAGTGCAGCCAATCAGCAACAGGATGTCTGCAGGTGTCGTTTTGAAATTGGGCAGCATTCCCCACGAAGTTGAGGTCAATATCACCACACGCGATGCATTGTTTCAGGCAGTGCGGGATCGCTTTGTGGCCCAAAGAGGTTTTGCGCTGGCTACAGTAAATCTCGACCATCTGGCGAAACTCCCTGCTGATTGTGCCTTTCTGAAAGCCTACCGCGCACATGATCTGGTTGTGGCAGATGGTCGGCCAGTGGTCTGGCTGTCCAGATTGGCAAGGCAACCGCTTGAGTTGATGCCCGGTTCTGACATGATCATCCCGCTCTGTCACATTTGCGCAGAGATGGCTGTCCCGATAGCATTGGTCGGCAGTTCGGATGCCGCGCTTGAGGGGGCATCAAGAGCTTTGAAAATCCAAGTGCCGGGATTACAGATCAGATACCTTCACGCACCACCCTACGGATTTGACCCCAACAGCGCGCAGGCGGATGCAATCTACAACGCGTTGAATGCCAGCGGCGCAGGTCTGTGTTTCGTGGCATTGGGGGCCCCCAAGCAGGAACTGTTTGCCGCGCGAGGGCGCGAAATGGCTCCCTCAGTCGGATTTGCCTCGATTGGTGCGGGTCTGGACTTTCTGTCTGGCCATCAGGTGCGCGCGCCCAAGATTATGCGGATGTTCGCATTGGAGTGGCTCTGGCGTGCTTTGCAAAGCCCGGCGCGCATGGTGCCACGCTATGCCAAGTGCTTTGCAATTTTGCCCGAACTGGCGGTACAGGCATGGCGGCAAAGGTAGCGTTTACTTGTATTCGATGATGCGCGTTTTGCGGCCCGTCAGGCGGGTGCGATAGAACTGCAATGCGCCAATCGCTTCGGGGAATTTACCCAATGTGGTGAACACCCCCCAAGCAAGAGTTTTCTGACGGGCAAGACGCAGCATCTGGGCCGGGTAGATCAAAAACCCCAGCAACGCCCAAGGGCTGACAATCAGCGCAGCCAGCAAGATACCCAACGGCAACGCCGCGCCCCACAACAGTGCACGCCGTGTTTCGGCCACCCAATGTCGTTCAGGCAGCGTGCCATGCAGTGCGGCCCCTTCGGCAAAGGCATGGCCAGCGCGTTTACAGCGCCGCCACCATTGGCCAAAGCCGGTGATCGCTGCATCGTGCCAGGTCATTTCAGCATCCAGCCGCCATATTTCCCAGCCGCTCTGGCGCAGGCGCACACACAGCTCCGGCTCTTCTCCCGCAATCAGGGTATCCCGATACCCGTTAACCGCTTTCACAGCTGCCACCCGCATCAGGGCATCCCCGCCGCAAGACATCACCTGACCCACCGGTGTGTCCCATTCATCGTCGATCAACGCGTTATAAACCGAAGCCTGTGGAAAACGCTCGCGGCGGCGACCACAGGTCACAGCCGCACGAAAATCATCCTGCAAAAATGCAAGACCCCGTTCCAACCATCCATCACGTAGCACGCAATCACCGTCCAGAAACTGCACAAATTCGGTTTCGGCATGCAGCGCATCCAGCCCCGCATTGCGCGCCCGTGCAGCCGTGAAAGGCTGGCTCATGTCCAGTTCAACAACCTCGGCACCCAGTTCTTGTGCCGCGTCTACCGATCCATCTGTAGATCCGGAGTCCACGTAAACGATCTGTGCGACTTTGCCTTGCAACGCTTCAAGGCAAGCAATCAATCGCGCCCCTTCGTTACGGCCAATGACAATGGCAGCGATGCTCATGGACTGACCTTTGCAAGGTAAGATGAATAACGCTCTGATCCCAAAATGAACCCGGCCCGGATCAGCAATTCAACCCGGTTCCAGCGCCGCGCTTCCAATGAAAACAGCGACACGTCCGGGGCATCGGACAAGACTGCAGCGCGGGCCGCGTCTTCGCCGTGGGCTAGATCACCGGAGGAGATGGAAGCCCTGTCGCGGGCAACGCTGTTGCCTGCAAATTTATAGTGTTTGATCACGGCCGTAATGTCTGCGCAGCGCACGCCCATGGACACATGTGGATGCGGTGCCGGCGTCACGTCCTGAGCGTTGAAAATCAGCGGATGTTTCGTCAGGCAACAGTTTTCACCAAATACCTTGCCGCGCACACCGCCAAAGTAGAACTTGATTTCTTCGGTGGGAATTTTATTTTCAGACAACAAGGCCGAAAACGGAATATCCGCGCTATGATAATCAAACCGTTTGACCGCACTGATGTCAAAATATTCAAATTCTTCAACTGCTTGTTGATAGGTGAAGTCCATAACGGCGTTTAATGGCGCTTTGGGAAACATCTCTAGCATCTGGGCAACAAGAGCCGTGGCACCTTGTGCGTCAAGGTATGTGGTCAGGCCCTTGATCCCGATGGCTGAGCGGCCTTCGAAATCCAGCATCTCGTCCATATCGACATAAAGGCACCAGCGATCCCGCCCGTACGTCTGCGCCGGATACTGGCGTAGAAGGTCTTCATATGCTGCCAAAGGCAACGTGCTTTGATCAATAATCGTGTTCGGTTCTGCCTTGATCCGCGCAATGGTGTCATCGGTTGACCCGTTATCTATGAAGGCAAAATGGGTGACTCCCATGGCGCGGTAATGGTCCAGAAACGCATCCATATGATAGCTGCCGTTGCGCACAAGCACGATAGCGAGAACCTCATCCCGCGCAATATCCGGCACCTTGGGCCCGTGCAAATGCCGCAAGGAACGTTTGAAACGCGCGCGACGGATACGCTCGGTTCGGCGTGCCAATAAACGGCGCAGGATATGGGCAGGGCTTTTCATGAGGCTGCGATACGCCAGATCGCTTGCGCGGTCTACTCCTCTGCTTACTTACGACGGGCTTTCCAACACGCATCAGGGTGTCCGAAAAGCGCGCATCGCCAATGTTTTTTGCCCTAACATTTAATCGTCCAGCTCTGTTCCACAGTCGCAGTACAACCTAAATCTATCCCTTTTGCCAAAGCCGGACTGCGGGATAAATCAAAGACCCAGCCGAGGTTTGAGCGCCTCCAACCCCTCAACCAATGCATCATGCGCGCCTGCTTGGGCCATGTGCGACTTAAGGCTGGCGTTCAAGCCCCCTTCGGTTGCAAGCCCTGTGAGCAGCGTTTCGAAATCCACGTCCTGTTGGGACATCTGCCGCAAGAAACCTGCAAAAACACCCGCAACGTATTTCTCTGCCGCCCGCCTGTCGCCGGTCTGCTGGCTCAACCACGCACTGCCGGTTTGCATCAACGCGATAAGGGGCGCGGACAAGGCAGAGCCTGCAAAATGTGCATTTAATGCGGCTTCGGAAACAACTGGAAGGATCGTGTCGCTGTTCCCGAACAGCGTTTGAAGGGCCGCGGACGCAGGATATACGGGCAGCATGGAGCCGCCAGTTGCAATCGCGCTGAGCGGGATGGTGAGCGCGATATCTTGGGCCGGTGCACATAGCTGGTGCAGTTCCATCAGTGGTAAATCTACCATAACAGATATGATCGCCTGATCGGCCCGAAATGGTAGATCAGCCAATAAAGATCGCGCAACATTGGCCATCAAGCACAGGAATACCACCTCGGACTGCGCCACAACTTCCGCGTTTTCGGCAATACTGACCTCCATCTTGCCTGCCGCCAGCGCGCTCGCCTTCTCGTGATTGCGCGCGCTGATCATGATCTGGTGCCCCTGTCCGGCGAGGCCCGTCACCATCGCTTCGGCAATTTCGCCCGTTCCGATAAAACCAACGCGCATCAGCCCCGACCTCCCCTATATCATCTGCAACACTTAACCGGATCGTTTGAAACAGTCTTTTTTGGTCAAACGTCCGCACACCACGGTTGCACCTACCAGAACCGGATTGCCTGCATCAGGCAAGAGGCATCGCGATTACGTCCGCTGTATTGTCATTCTACACGACGGTTATGCGCCACGGCAGTCTTGTTCTGGGACTGCATTCATCATGGGCGGTTTCACATGCGATAGAACATCGACATATGTCAGTCGCTACAGACCAAAAGCCTTGCGGGTCTGATCGTCCAGGCGTTGGCGGATTGGGAGATTGAGCCCCTGATTGATCCCTCTGAGCTTGATAAAACGAAGTATTATCGCTGTTGATACTGTCAATTTGTGACTTCTTGCTCTTTGGCAGCTGCCATATCTTATAAAGAAGGCAGGCCAGATGTTATCCATCTGTTTTCAAATATCTTTTTTATACAAAACGACGCGGATGCCGGGATTGCCATTCTATCCGTCTGCCTTGGACCAATCAGCAAATTCCCAATGGGATGTTCGCAGTTTGGATTCAAACTTTCTAAAATTCGACCGCGCCACAGGGTCAGACAGCGATGAAAACAAAGAGATGTTCAGTATTCAAGAACACAGCATGATCAGCTTAAGCTGACTTATCCCCCATCTCCGTAGGTGGTACAACGGCATTGGCGGCATTTCGCAAATCTGGCGTGTACAGGGTTTGTTTCGCGCGGCCGGCATGTTTGGATGCATAAAGCGCAACATCAGCATCCGACAAGACATCTTCCATTGTTGTAATGTCCCCAGGCTGAATCCAGACGGTGCCAATGCTGGCCGAAATCTTGCAGTCAGTACCTTGAAACGGCATCGGTTCCTCGAGGCGTTGAATGATACGATGACCTACTCGACGCAAGATATCGTTACTGCGCACATCCGGCAAAACAACAGTGAACTCATCGCCTCCGACCCGTGCCACCAGATCATGACTGCGGGTTTCAGCAACCATGATACGCGCCACGTTTTGCAGCACATGATCCCCCGCCGCATGGCCCAATGTGTCATTGACGGTTTTGAAGTAATCCAGATCAATCTGCATTACCGCAAAGGACGTACGCTGCGTCAGTAGTCGTGTCAGCACGGTGTCCAAAGCGCGGCGGTTCTTGAGCCCTGTGAGCGTGTCGGTAAAAGCCTGTTCTTCGGCGGCAATCTTGGCCCCTTGCAAACGGGCGTTCAGACGATAAGACGCCTCCATCGCAACTGTCTTGGCCTCCACCAGATACAGCATTTCAATGGCAAGGTCGGTGGCGGCAAAATCTGCATTGCTCAGCGCGAAATCACGCACACCGTCAAGAATGGATATCCCGAAACTGAGATTTACGATCATGCTGTCACTGCCGTCGATGGATGGCACGATGATGCCTTTGAGCGCCGTATAGGGTGCTTCACGCAGTTTGAGGCGCAGCTTTTGCTGGGCCATCCCACGCAGATCTGCCATCGACGTCAATGCCCGTGGCCGTTTGACTTCAAATACCTCGAGAAAGCGTTGTCCGACAATCCCCTGACCTTGCCGCATCTTGCGCAGCGTTGGTCCGGCGTGCACAACATGACCGGTTGCATCGATCACCAGATGCATCGGGCAAAGGATATCAAGCGCATCACGTCCAGAGGCTGTGCCGGGCATTGAAGGCGCGTCCATGATCTTGGTCATCCGACCCGCGCCCCCAGATCAAAAGCACGTCCTTGCGAAAATTCATTTTGAACAAGCGTTATCGACACAACCTCTGCCCCGCCTGTGCCTCCTGAATGTTCCAGCAGGGCAAGGGCTCCGTAATCATCAGCCATGGCCCGCAAGATGCCCATCAGGACATGTCCGTACCCCGCAATTTGCGAATCACAGATCAGACTGAAATGGCCGTCCGCATTGGCCCGCAACTCTACCTTTGGCAGGTGTAGATCCGAAACCGCAAGCCGGACACGATCATCCAGATCATCCAGTGAATGCAGAAAATCAACGAAATCAACACCGCCAAAGCGCAGCAGTCGTCGCACCGCTTCAAATTGAGGGTCGGACACCAAAAAAGTCCCGAGATCCTCCATCACATCTGCACGCGGGCGTCCAAGCACCTGCGCAATGGTGTCCAGCAGCAGTGGTGTATAGGTTTCCTTGTAGCGCAGCATCCCTTCAAACTCGGTGAAATCTAGCCCCGCAGTGCGCGTCACGTCTTCCCAGATATGCAGCCCATAGGTATGGCTGACAAACAATTGTATGCTTCTATTCACAAGCCCATGCATGGCCGTTCACTCCTTTAACCCCGCAGACAGCATCAGGGAGAGGCGTTAACATTTCCCCAATACATTGAATTGTAGAGACTTTTCACGTTTGGGTTGAGGAATGGCACAAGTGGCCGCAAGGCTGGGCGTTCGGATAAAGAGCGGGATGCACCGCGGAATCCGTCGCGAATCTGGCCCTCGGAAACGACAATTTCTTGGTTAGTGCAGCAGGATATCCTAAAACTGCGAGAAGAACGCCCATCCTTCATCCGCTGCATCAATGTCCCGAGACACCGGCCCGACAAGCCGGACCGGCAAGAACTGCCGCCCGGATGGCCAAGTGTGCCCTCCGCCTCGCACGCGGTAGTGCCGGACTGGCGCGCCAGAACAAGACCAGCGACGGACAACTACTGAAACGCCATCCTTTGGCCGAACATCAATGGTCTGCGTTTGTGGATCTGCCTTGCAGCTATTGCGACGCTGCCAAAGAGCTAAGGTCTGTTCTGATGAAAGGACCACATCGCGTTGCTGGCCTAGTACTGTAATCGTCCCGCCATCGTAAGGGACCTGCGGATCAGCAGTGCCCGAAATCAGCGCCATACCAACGGGCGGACCCGAGCGACATTCATTTATCATATATTTGGGCAAATTTGTCGCGACCGGCATCACCGCACGTATCTTTTCTGGCAGATTACAGGCCAGGAAAAAGGACGCTTGCGCGCCCCGCGACAATCCCGTCGCAAAAACCCGCTTGCTGTCAATGTCCACCGTTGACGATGTCAAAGCAATCAGGTTGCGAAAATAGGTCAAGTCATCCACTTTTTGGGACAGTCGGCGAGAGACCTTTCCTTCACCGAAGTCCCAAATCCTATCAATGCCATTGGGATAAACGACATAGAACCCATGTTGGTCGGCCAAGGCATTCCACCGTCGTTTCGTCAGCCGAACCATACCACGTGCCGTGCCCGCGCCACCGTGGATGACAAGAACCAAGGGCCTTGGCCCGTCTTTCATTCCTCTCCCCGCAGGACGATACAACAGAAACTCTCGTTTTAGCTGATCTTGCACAAAGGTAAGCTTTTGCATCTGGCTTTGCTGGGCACGCAGTGACGCATCACCGTCTGTCATACCAAAAACAGCTGCACCAAGACAGCCCCCCCATTTCAGGATAAGTTGGCGTAGCATTGCGTTGCCTTTCTACAATTTGGTGCGGGATCAAATTCGGACAAGGCCATCGCGAAACTCAATGGATTCCACATGCCATAATATCGAAACTGCTTCAGGTCCGATAGACTTTCAACGCCGATAGCGAAGGCAGCAAGCCGGCTTCTACGCGGGCACGAGCAACAGTGTCAAAAGTCTGTCGGTGCCCCGCCTTCCGATTTGCGACGCGCCACAAAGTCAGCCAATTCATCTCGGATCGCGATGTCCATGGGTGGCTCTTCAAAGCTGCCGATGATTTCCTTGAACATGTGATGGGCGCGTTCCTGGGTCCATATGCCGCCCGCCACTTCCCAACCTTCATAGTTGCGCCAATCCGAGAGAAACGGTTGATAGAACGCTGTGGTGTAACGGTCTTGGGTATGTTGGATGCCAAAGAAATGCCCTTGGTTGCCTACAGACTTGATTGCGTCGAGCGCAATTTCATCGGGACCGGTGGCACAGATTTCAGGCTGCATGTAGCGTTGGATCTGTTGCAGGACTTCGCAGTCCATGATGAACTTTTCAGGCGAGGCGATCAGCCCGCCTTCAAGCCAACCCGCCGCGTGGTAGACCATGTTGGTGCCTGATTGCACGGCGGCCCAGAGCGAGTTTGAGGTTTCCCACATCGCCTGTCCATCCGGCACATTGGCTGCACACACTCCTGATGAGCGCAACGGCAAATTGTAAAACCGCGCCATCTGACCCGTCATCTGGGTCGCACGCATATATTCTGGGGTACCAAACGCCGGTGCGCCGGATTTCATATCGACGTTGGAGGTAAAGGTGCCAATCGCCACAGGACAGCCCGGACGGATGATCTGTGCCAGCACCACCGCACACAATGCCTCGGCCAGTGATTGCGCAACAGCGCCCGACATGGTGACAGGTGCCATTGCGCCAGCCAGCGTGAAGGGCGTCACAACAAGCCCCTGTCCACGCCGCGCCATGCGCATCCAGCCATCCATCATCGGAAAGTCGTGTTTCAGCGGCGAGGTAGAGTTGATGTTAGTGTACATACGCGGACTTGCGTCGAATTCTTCATGGCTGAGCCCGCCTGCGATGCGCACCATCTCCATCACGTCTTCGACCCTCTCACGCCCGAGCGAGTAAGCATGCATGACCTTATCCGTCAGCGTCAGCTTGTCATAGAGCACATCCAAATGGCGCACGGAGGCATGCACATCGACGGGCTCAACAGGATAGCCCCCCGCGAAATGGATGCAGTTGAAATATTGCGTCAACCGCAGCAAATCCTTGCACATCTCGCGCGTGCCCGGCACTTTTTTGCCAAGTGCCATATCCCAGTAGTTTGGCGGCGACGAGACATTCCCAAAAACAAGGTTATTGCCGCCAATCGTAATCTTGCGATCGACATTGCGCGGGGTCAGGGTGAATTCGGACGGCGCTTTGGCGATCCATTCCATTACGAACTCACGATCCATGCGCACGTTTTCCCCGTTCACACGACACCCCGCTTTCCGCAGGATACCCACTGCCTCGGAGTTCAGGAATTCAATCCCGATTTCTTCCAGGATACGCATCGCCCCGTCATGGATTGCCTCGACCCCTTCGGGTCCAAGCGGTTCTGTCGGACGGTCAATGTTTACGGGAGGGTTCCATGGCATCTGCTCGATCACAGCTGAGCCGCGCCGGTCTTTGGCCCCAGCCCGTCCGCCACTGCGGGTTCTGCGCTTTCGGGTATCGTCCGCCATGATCGTTCCTCCTGAATACAACATCAGAAGGCCTCAAGGTCAGCATGTCAGCCTTTCCGTTGGCGACAGCCTGTGTCGTTTTTAGCCGACCTGCGCGTCCAGCCAGTCAGGCAGATGGCCGATGTCAGGCAGGATCGCATCAGCGAAGGGACGCAAAATGTCGGCTTCCGCCAAACCGGTCAGAACACCGATACACACCATTCCTGCCGCCCGTCCAGCCCGCAGATCATGGGTGCTGTCCCCGACCATCATCACCTGTGCCGGATCAAGCCCGACATGGGCGGCAAAGGCATGTAATTGCCCCGCTTCGGGCTTGGATCCAAAACCGGAATCATAGCCTGCAATGAAGTCAAACAACGACGTCACACCGGCCTGCTCCAGATGTGCGCGGGCGGGTTTTTCCGCGTCATTGGTAGCAACGCCAAGTTTGAGACCCTTTGCACGAAACCCGTTCAGGAGTGGTTCAAGAGGGACCGCTGCGCTCTGCGGAGCGTTTTCGGCCTCTTCGTTAAGCAGCATCTCCAAGGCATGCCGTGTCAGATCAGGAAATAACGGGTGCAACGCATCTGTCACCTCGCCCGGCGTCCCCGCAATAACAACGCTTGAGCGTGCAAAGGTTTCGCTGTCCAGGTCGAATCCGATTACAGCCCCAACCTTGGCTGCCATAACGCGATCATTGTCGCAAAGTCGAAACAAGAACGACTTGGCCCAGACTTCCCAAGTTGCCGCGAAATCAAAAAGCGTACCATCCTTGTCAAACAAAATACCCCTGATGTTTCTCATGTCCAATGCACCTGCTCACCACCGGGCAAAGCCGCGCGTGCTTGCATGATCCGCTCATATGGCAGGGCGTGGGCGTCACAAAAGCTGATCACCCAAGCATCATCCATCATCAGAAAATCAAACACGGCCCCCAAGAAAACCGGATCCGTGGCCCGCGCCCTGACATCGTCTTCGGTCGCCCCCGTACTGCCAAGAAATGCGGGCAGTAGATCGTCATTGCTGGCCAGCCAGCCCAGCGCCTGCAGGGCAAGGGTTTCGGCGGTATCTCGCGTATAGGTCATCGACTTGATCCGATTTGTAGGGGGCTGGAAACGCTTTATTAACCAATACCCACAATGACTGGTGCATGAAATACGAAACTCATTTTCATGGCGAAAGGTTAACGCATGCAGGGTAAAATCCTAATTGTGGATGCGATTGCAACCAACCGTATCGTGCTTAAGGTCAAGTTAAAGCGGGCCTTTTACGATGTGGCCTATGCCGCCTCAAAAGCGGAAGCACTTGAGGCCGTTGGGGCCGATTTGCCCGATCTTGTCATTTGCGCCTTGTCCTTGCCAGACGGAGGGGCCGCAGACCTCTGTACTGCATTTGCGCAAAACCCTCTTTTTGCGCCCATACCGATTATCGCTATCGGATGTCAGGAGGATACCGCCGCACGTATGGCAACACTCGAAGCGGGTGTGCATGATGTCTTGCGCCAGCCGGTGAACGAAACACTCCTGCTGGGACGCGTCCGCAGTTTGATCCGCGCCCACAATGCCGCCGCCGAATGGCAGATGCGTGACGACACATGCCGCGCCCTTGGCTTGGCAGAAAACGCCGCCGGCTTCGAAGACCAAGGTCATTGCATGCTGGTCAGCACAGACAGCGTTCTGCTGCAAAAGTACGCAGGTCAGATGCGCCGCGTTTTGCGCACCAAGATATCGCTGTCCAGTGCAAGTGCGGTTATGCAGCAGATGTCACAGGATACGATGCCCGATGTGTTTGTGCTGATCTTGCCCACAAACATGAATGCTGCGATGGAAGACCTCCGTCTGATCTCGGCGCTGCGGGCCAATGCACAGGCACACCACACCGGCGTGATTGTTCTACAAACCGCGCCTGATCCTTCACTGGGGGCAAATGCGCTCGATTTGGGCGCGGATGATTTGATGACAGACGGCTTTGATGCTGACGAACTGGCACTACGGATCAAATCCGTGATGCGGCGCAAACGCATGGGTGAACAATTGCGTGCCACAGTGCGCACCGGATTGCAGGCCGCTGTCTTTGATCCTCTCACAGGATTATATAACCGCCGCTATGCCATGCCACATCTGGATCGGATCGCAGAACATGCCAACACAACAGGGCGGAGCTTTGCTGTAATGGCCGCTGATCTGGATCATTTCAAACGGATCAATGACATCTATGGCCACGCGTCCGGTGACGCAGTGCTGGTCGAGATCGGACACCGGTTACGCCGCGCTTTGCGCAACACGGACATGGTCGCGCGTATCGGCGGCGAAGAATTCATGGTCATAATGCCCGGAACCAGCCTGAGCGAAGCTCAAATCGCGGCCGTCCGCATTTGTGGTGATATATCCTCAACACCCTTTATCGTACCCGGCAGCGCCACCCCTATCACCGTGACAATCAGCATCGGTATGGCCATCGGTGGGGGTGAACCTGTCGCATCCAAGGTGCCAAAAGACTGTGGCAGGGCGTTGTTGGACGAAGCCGATCAGGCCCTATATGCGGCCAAAGGACGGGGGCGCAATCAGGTCAACCTCGGTCGTCCGGCCGCGTGATGGATGCGCACCCCGGACCTCAACCACGGGTTGATACCGGCAAAACCCGAACCTTCGACTTGAATTCCAGTGATCTGGCAATTCATACCCTGCCCACGCCACACAGGCAGCTTCCAGATTAATTGATATCATTAGAAATACACAGAACCTTTGTGATCTTTACACTTGGCGCGTACGCTTCCACGACCATGGCCAATCGTTCCTTCCAGGCGTTCTCTCGGAAACAGGGCAAACACCTGAACAGATAGATCACACAATCTTGCTCGCGCAGCCCTCAACCAAAGGTTGCGGGCCGTCGGATTTTTCACTAGCATCTCGTAATGACAACGGATCGTCCCATAATTGGCATCGCTTTGATGCTCGGATTTTGCCTTATCGCCCCTATGGGTGATGCTGTCGCGAAACTGCTGGGAACTTCTGTGCCTTTGGGTCAGGTAGTGCTCGTCCGCTTTGCATTGCAGGCGATCCTGCTATTCCCGCTAGTCTGGTTGGGCAGGCGGATGTGGCGCATGCAAGGCCGTGTGTTGAAATTGACGTTTCTGCGCACCATTTTGCATATCATCGGTATCGCCGCGATGTTTACGGCGCTAACCTATCTTCCCCTTGCCGATGCAGTGGCAATCGTTTTTGTCATGCCATTCTTTATGCTGATTCTAGGCAAATTGATCCTCAAAGAAGAGGTAGGAGCCCGCAGGTTAATTGCATGTATCGTCGGTTTCATCGGCACATTGCTTGTGATCCAGCCCAGTTTTGCCAGTGTTGGTTGGCCCGCATTGCTCCCCGTTTTTGTTGCCGCGAATTTCTCTGTGTTTATGCTGGTGACCCGTCAAATCGCTAAAGAGACCGACCCAATCGGGCTGCAAGCTGTCAGCGGCGTCATGGCGGCGGCGATCATGGTGCCACTCATAGCAATTGGAAGCCTTTGGAACGTCGCCCCGCTGGAAATCATTGCACCGTCCTCCGGTCAATGGGCGCTGCTGATCGGACTTGCGGGACTTGGTACCGTGGCGCATTTGTTGATGACATGGTCTTTGCGTTATGCCCCTTCTGCGACATTGGCACCGATGCAATATCTCGAAATTCCGTTTGCCACGATACTTGGCTTCTTGATCTTTCAGGATTTACCAAATCCGCTGGCTTCATTGGGTATTGCCATCACGATTGCGGCTGGCCTTTACGTCATTCTGCGTGAACGGGCCATTGCACAGCATCTGGCGCGCACAGCGCCGCAACCAACTCTGACAACAAGCGTCGCGGCAGAATAAGCAGCATGGATGGCCCATCCATTTGAATATCAATGGGTCCATTTGCCTGATTTGACGTCCCGATTTGGATGTTTGGCGCGAATTTCAGCCCTTCAATGGGCCAGTTCAATCCCTCGGAGCGCCCCGTCACACCTGCAAGCGGGAACAAGGATACGACGTCGCCCGCTTGCGTCGGCAGATTGATCTCAGGCGGTGCAAGACACACAACCTCACTCTCTCCGATCAGCACACAGGCGCGCGACGGGAATGCCGCCAATGTATGTAACACTGCCAATTGGTGATCTATACGCCCGCCAAGAAAGCCAACCCCCACCACCAGCGGGGCTGCAATGCGCGTCAGGGCCTTTTCAAAGTCAGTGCTGTCTTGTTCGGCAATACGGTGGCGGCGCATCTCAGGGATTTGGCAAAGCACATTATCCGAGATAGAATCAAAGTCGCCTATCACTGCTGCGGGCATAACATCAGCCTGGAGTACCAATGCCGCCCCACCGTCAGCTGCCACACAAAGAGGTGCCAGCGTTAACGCTTTTTGCAGGTCACTGCGGGTAGCCTGCCCCCCACCCACCAGCGTGACAGGATCAGAACTATGAACAATCGGCTCAAATTCAGACAATTATCGCCCTTTCTGGAAACAGGTCACATTCTCGACACGAAATGATACGGTACAGGGCACAGATTCGGGCCGCTTTGGTCTTGGACATCGTGGTAAACGGTATCTTGCAAAACTGCAGAGGACGAGCATCCGATGAATAATAATAATAAAATTCTTACGGTCTCATATGGCACATTCTCGTGCACATTGGAGGGGTTTGACGATTCCTTCGGGACCATGAAAGCCATTGCCGAGTATTTTCGCGATCTTGCGGCCGATGACCGCTATTTTGGTGCCGAACCGCCACAACCCGATGCAGAAATGCTTGCGCGGATTGCACAAAGAGAAGTGTCACGCCGCGTTGAGGCGCGAGAGCAGGATGGCAAAATCGTCCTGAGTGCGCTGGAAGACGGTACCAAATCAGAGGCTGCAACTCCGGTTGCGGAAAGCGTCGCCTTGTCAGCACTGGCCGCCGCACCTGATATGGTGAACACCGTTGTTGAAAACGAGAAAGCAGAAGCGGAAGTCGCTGATTTCGAAGATGACATCGAAATCGCGACCACTCCCGTTGATGCGCTCGAAGCAGATGCGGAAACAATCGCGTTGGAAACTGACGTTGAAGAAGATGCAGAGGTTTCAACGGGATCCGATAGCGTTGATGTTCAGACTCAAGAGCACGAGACAGACACTGTCGTCGAAACTGCTGAAGAAGAAGCACCCGAACCTGTTGCCGAAGCTGAAACCGAAAAAAAGCAGGATGCAAAAGCGGATCTGATCGAAGAACCCGACGAAGCTGTCTTTGTCGAAGATGAAAACGATATCGTACCGGGCCAGCCTGACGCTGAGGTCGAAGCATTCTTTGCCGATAGCCCCTCCGTGACCGAAATCGAGGAAGATCCGCAGGTCGCAAGCGTACCTGCCGTGCCAGTAGATGCGGCCCCCGAGGCCCCTGCCCCCGATAGCATCGCTGCAAAACTCCAGCGTATCCGCGCCGTTGTTGCCCAGCATGAAGAAGCGGATGAGGAAGATGACTACCTTGAAGACGAACATGCCGAAGCTGGCATCAAGGCCCAGTTAACGGCCGATGCGGATGATCTGATTGCGGATGCCCGTGCAGACATCGAAGATGCTCTGGAAGCAGACGAAGCCGCTGATGCACAGGCCTACGACGAGGAAAGCTTTGCGGATGATGCAGATGCAGATGACGTAAACGCAATCCTCAGCCGTCTGGAAAGCGAAACTGAGAACGCCCCGGCACCACGCGCAGCCGAACTTGACGAGGTCGCGGAAGACAATGCCGCTGAAGACGCCGAAGACCGCAGCATCGAAGACTCCATCAGCAACCTCTTTGATGAAAACGAAGAAACGCTTGCGGATGAAGCACCTGTTGTTGCGGCACCCAAAGTGTCGTTGCGTAAAACGCCACGGGTAGAAGTTGCGCAAGAGCCGGTTGCCGAAGAGGCTGACGAAGACGAAACAGCGCAAGCGCCCGCTCCCCGTGCGCGTGTCATCAAAGTTAAACGCGCTGATCTCGAGGCCGCCATTCAGAAAGGCGACCTTGAAGAATACGATGACGACGATGCAGACATGGTGGAAGAAGCGCAATCCAAACCGCGCGAGTTGGATGATCTGGCACCTGCCCGCAGTAAGGAAACCGCGCTGTCTCCGGAAGATGAGGCAGAGCTGGCACGCGAACTGGCGGAGCTGGAAGACGATATTTCTGCGACCGACCCGGTTGATGCGGCCCCCAAAGTACGCGTACGCCGCCCCGGCACGGAAACGCGGAATACTTTGCCGTCGATTGACGATGGTAACGAATCTGACGTGAACCGCCTGTTGGCTGAAACAGATCACCAGATGGATGAACCTGAAAGCGCGACCCGTCGCGACGCATTTGCCCATCTGCGCGCAGCTGTCGCAGCCAAGCAAGCGGATGTTGATGCAGGTGTTGAAGCTGTCGAACAGGAGAGCGATGAGGAATATCGCAGTGATCTGGCCGAAGTGGTGCGCCCGCGCCGTCCGGTCAGCGCATCCTCGCGCACCGAACGTCCATCAGATGCCCGTCCTGCCCCCCTCAAGCTGGTTGCAGAACAACGCATCGACGTTGCGAAATCCCGCGCCGAAGGCCCCGTGCGTCCGCGCCGGATTTCAGCACACGAAGACACTGCCCCCGAAGCGCCAGAAGGCGAGAGCTTTGCGGATTTTGCGGCCGATATGGGGGCATCTACCCTACCACAGTTGCTGGAAGCGGCAGCGGCCTACATGTCTTTCGTTGAAGGACGCGAACAGTTTTCACGCCCACAACTGATGAGCAAGGTGCGTCAGGCGGGCGGCGACGAAGACTTCACCCGCGAGGAAAGCCTTCGCTCCTTCGGTCAATTACTGCGGACGGGAAAAATCGAAAAGCTGAAAGCGGGCCGGTTTACCGTCTCGGAAGACATCGGCTACCGCCCCGACCAGCGCGCAGCCGGATAAAAGTTTTGTTGGTGTAACCAGTGCTTGGGCGGTTCCTTTGGAGCCGCCCTTTTTCGTTTCAACGGCTCAATCCAACAGAGCAAAAACCATTCAAAGATCATTCGGTGTGCAGAAAACGAGACGGTTTCCATTTGGATCAGAGATTTTCATCTCGTCCCATCCCCACGTTTGACGCTGCACACCGGGTCTGGCGTGTCTGTAGTTCTTTTTCAGAAGTGATGCTGCATAGGCATGCACATCCACAACCTCGATCCGCAGCGACGCCCCCGGCGATGCATCGCCGAAATGCTCGGACAGATGGATCTCGCATTCCCCCAGTTTCACAGAAAAATAAATTGGAGTCTCAGGCTCAAAACGATGTTCAAACACGATTTTGAACCCCAGAAAATCGACGTAAAAAGCGCGCGTCGCTGCCTCGTCGAAACTGCGCAAAATCGGGACTGCTGCTTTCACGGTTCCGCATCAGGGTCGGCTTGGCCCACGCCTTTAAAGATGAACTTGAAGGGCAGTATCCAGACGATACCCAAGAAGACATACATGAAAAATTGCAGCAGTTTTGATTCAACTGTGAAAGTCGCCAGAACGGCCACAACAAAGATGATGTAAAGAGGCATCCCGATCAACAGAATTACCAGCGCCCAGCGCCTGCGTGCTTTGTAACTCAGTGCCATGCAACCTCCTACTTTAATCCGCGAACGGGTCGGTCACCAGAATGGTATCTTCGCGCTCCGGTGAGGTAGAAAGTAGCGCCACGGGGCAATCAATCAACTCTTCCACACGGCGCACATATTTGATCGCTTCAGCAGGCAGGTCGGCCCATGACCGCGCTCCTTCCGTGGATTGTGACCAGCCCGGCATTTCCTCGTAAATCGGAGTGCAGCGGGCCTGTTGGTCCGCCGCCGTGGGCAGATATTCAAGGCGTGTGCCGTCCAATTCATAGCCCACGCAAATTTTCAAGGTGTCGAATCCGTCGAGCACATCAAGCTTGGTAAAGGCAATGCCGTTCACGCCGGAGGTTGCGCAGGTCTGGCGTACCAATACGGCGTCAAACCAGCCACAGCGGCGCTTGCGCCCCGTTACCGTACCAAATTCGTGCCCCCTTTCGCCCAGGCGCTGCCCGTCCGCATCGTCCAACTCGGCCGGAAACGGGCCTTCGCCAACGCGGGTGGTATAGGCTTTGACGATGCCAAGAACAAAGTCGATGGATCCGGGCCCGATGCCCGTCCCCGTCGCCGCCTGCCCTGCAATCACGTTCGAAGACGTGACAAACGGATAGGTGCCAAAATCAATGTCGAGCAATGCGCCCTGTGCGCCTTCAAACAGGATGCGTTTGCCGGCCTTGCGCTTTTCATTCAGGATTTTCCAGACAGGTGCGGCATATTCCAGTACGGCTGGTGCAATCTCGCGCAACTGGGCCACCAGCGCGTCTCGGTCAACTGGCTCAAGTCCCAGACCGCGGCGCAGCGCATCGTGATGCACAAGCGCACGGTCTACGCGCAATTCCAACGTGGCGTCATCCGCCAGATCAGCCACCCGCACGGAGCGGCGCCCCACTTTGTCCTCATAGGCCGGACCGATACCGCGTCCGGTTGTGCCGATCTTGGCCACAGCGGTCTGTTCCTCGCGGGCGCGATCCAGCTCTCCGTGGATCGGCAAGATCAGTGGCGTGTTCTCCGCAATCATCAGTGTTTCGGGCGTGATCGTAACGCCCTGTTTACGCAAGCCCTCGATTTCCTTGATCAAATGCCACGGATCCAGCACAACGCCGTTGCCGATTACACTTAACTTGCCACCGCGCACAATGCCGGATGGCAGCAGGCTGAGCTTGAAAACTTCGCCGTCAATAACCAGCGTGTGACCCGCGTTGTGCCCGCCCTGAAACCGCGCGATCACATCCGCGCGTTCCGACAGCCAGTCGACGATCTTGCCTTTTCCCTCGTCTCCCCACTGGGCACCGACAACAACGACATTGGCCATGATGATCTATCCTTTAAAAACGTCCGAGCCCCTCATAGCCTTATGGGCGCGGCGGCGAAACTGCAAAATCCGCTCTGATCCCGATTGTACGCATTTGCGCAGAAATATCTCGGCCGTTTACGCCCTACTGGACTTTGCGCCCGCCTCGTGAATAGTTCGATCCAAAATGGCGAGGGTCGAGATGGGTTTTTTCCTGCGTTGGGGATTTGCATTTGTGTTGCTGGCAGCAACCTTCAACCCAACAGAATATAATTACGTCGATTGGCTGCGCAGCTACGGCAGCGCCAACCTTTCGATTGGGGTGTTGACCGGCCTCGTTCTGGGCATCGGGTACATCATCTATCTACGGGCCACACTGCGATCCATTGGGGCATTTGGCATGCTGTTGGTGTTGGCTGTGGTCGGCGCGGGTCTCTGGGTGCTCTATGATCTCGGCGTGCTGCGGCTGGATAATGCCAGTTTCAATGTCTGGCTGGGGCTGGCAGCCCTGAGTTTTGTTCTGGGTGTCGGCCTGAGTTGGAGCCATGTGCGCCGGGCGCTTTCCGGTCAGGCAGATATGGATGATGTGGATGAGTGAACGCTAGGCGTCCGCCAGTTTCACCGGATCGCCGTGCGGTGTGCTGAGATAAGCCGCTTCCCATGCATCGCGCAGTGCTAAGACATCAGCGGGCGCGGCCATCCCGATCTCGACCAGAAAGCCTTCAAGCGTTTCCAGCCATGCGGTAAAGTAATCCTCGCCGCCATTCAGCTCTTTGTCCAGTCCGTGCTGTTTCAGCATTGCGCCAAAGCGTTCAGCCCATACGCCCCATTCAAAATGGCCTGCCTCGTTCAGATGCACAGTCAACGCAAAAACCTGCGCATGCCATGGCGCTTCAAAGACGGGTTCGGGTTTCATGGCGCGGGCAACAGATAGCTTTGCCACATATCTACCACCACTTCATCTCGTGGGTGTTCGGGGTGCTGCCAGAGTTCGGACGCGGGAAAGACCACGGCATAAAGCGGCTCTGGCGCTTCACCAAATCCATGGGCATTGCTGTCGGGCAGAATGTGCGACCCATGCAGGCGCAGGATATGCCCCCGCGCCCCCGCTGCATATCTGGGCAAGCGTGTATGACCGCCACTGACCTTTTCATTCTCGGCAAACTTGCGCGCGATCACGGCATCACCGGTTTTGAATGTCGGTGCGATGTTTGAGGGTCGATCCACTGGCCCGCCTTTGGCCAAGACACCTGCTACTTTATCCGCGCTCAACTTGCGCTCTGCCAAGGGGCTTGGGGCCGGTTCCACTGTTCCGGCCAGCTCCTCAGACGTCAGCACACCGGTTTGCACCAGCACATTGGCCAGACCACCCATCCACTTTTCATAGTAGGAAAAACGCGTGTAATCCTTGGGGGACAAGGATTCGCGAGCATGGCGCGACATATCCAGATTGAACGCGCCCACAGCACCTGTTGCGACCGTCAGCGCCATCGCACGTGGATGCCAATCGGCGTGAAATTTCACGTCTTCGGGTTCAGGCTTTACCGCCCCATCGCCAAAACGTCCGCCCATGTCGTGGAGCCGGCTCACGACTCTGCGCCCAAAATAATGTGGAGGCGGCTCATGGCTGCCCTGCCAATCCGGTGCCGATCATGCTGTCACGGCTGACCAATTCCATCAGTTCGTCCTCATCCATATCTTCGGTGCCAGCAGGACGTTGCGGGATCACCAGATAGCGCATCTCGGCTGTCGAATCCCAGACACGCACCGCCTTTTCTTCGGGCAGGTTAACACCGAAATCCGCAAGCACCTTGCGCGGTTCACGAACAACGCGTGCGCGATAGGCATCGGATTTGTACCAGCCCGGCGGAATACCAAGCAGCGGCCACGGATAACAGCTACACAGGGTACAAACGACCATATTGTGCACCGCATCGGTATTTTCCACCGCAACCATGTGTTCGCCCTGTCGGCCGTAAAACCCCATGTCAGACACCACCGTCGTTGCATCTTCGAGCAAGGCGGCACGGAAAACAGGGTCCGACCATGCCCGCGCAACAACACGGGCCCCATTGCGCGGACCGATTTTGTTTTCGTAAGTATCAATGATTTCGTCCAGAGCGGCAGGATCAATCAAGCCCTTCTTTACCAATAGTGTCTCAAGCGCCTTGACCCGCAAAGCAGGATCAGATGGCAAAAGGGCGTGCGGGTCATCGTGAGAGGCATGATCATGGGGCATGCGGTCGAGAGTGCACCAGCTTAGACACCTTGTCCATGATCCCTGCCAAGTTACTCATAAAACGGCAAATTTTGCACAGGATTTTTTACGCGATTCGTGATACAGTGATTGTAATAGGGCGAGTCTGATCCACCTCAATTCCAGGAATACCCTCTTAAACATGGCGTGGTAGAGTACCGCTTTAGAAAGACCGTCGTTCATTAAACGACGGTCTTTGTTTGTGGGCCATATGGCACCGTCCTCCCGGCACGCCGATCCTCCCTTGCCCCGCTTGCCAAACATGCCTAGATAACCGCAAACAAAAAAGCGAAAGCAGACCACCTATGGAAAACGTCGTTCTGATCATCCACCTTTTGCTGGCCCTTGGCCTGATTGCCGTTGTGCTGATGCAACGTTCCGAAGGTGGCGGTCTGGGGATGGGCGGTGGCGGCGGTGGCAACGTATCGGGCCGGTCCGCTGCGACAGCGCTGGGTAAATTGACATGGGTTCTGGGCATCGCTTTCATCATCACATCAATCACCCTGACAGTGCTTGTGGCACAAAAGTCGTCCGGCGCGTCGGTTATCGACCGTCTTGGGGTCACACCGCCCACGGCAACAGACACAGACACCGGCCTTCCGGCAGGCGACAGCCTTCTGCCGCCGACAGCGGACGACAATGCGCCGCTGGTCCCGCTGGCTGACTAAACGTCAACCACAAGACCTTGAGAAAATGCCGGTTTTCGCAACTGTATGTTGCGGGCTGGCCTTGCCTTGGCTTTGCGAATCCTGCTATCCTTAAATCCCGTGGGGTATGGTTCTCAAACCATCACCTGCGCGGAGATTCCGCACTTTTTTAGAACTTCACGGGGGTCTTCGGGCACATGGCGCGTTATATTTTCATCACTGGTGGCGTGGTTTCATCCTTGGGCAAGGGTCTGGCATCCGCCGCATTGGGTGCATTGCTGCAAGCGCGTGGCTTTTCAGTGCGGTTGCGCAAGCTTGATCCTTACCTGAACGTAGATCCGGGAACGATGTCACCCTTTGAGCATGGCGAGGTCTTTGTAACCGATGACGGTGCCGAAACCGATCTGGATCTGGGTCACTACGAACGCTTTACCGGCGTCCCTGCCCGCAAGACTGATTCCGTCTCGTCCGGGCGCATCTATTCTACTGTTTTGGAAAAAGAACGCCGGGGCGATTATCTGGGCAAGACGATTCAAGTTGTGCCCCATGTGACCAATGAAATTAAAGATTTTCTTAAAATCGGAGAGGATGAAGTCGACTTTATGCTCTGCGAGATCGGCGGCACGGTCGGCGACATCGAAGGGCTGCCATTCTTCGAAGCGATCCGCCAGTTTTCGCACGACAAACCGCGCGGGCAGTGCATTTTCATGCACCTGACATTGCTGCCCTATCTCGCGGCGTCGGGTGAGTTGAAAACCAAACCCACGCAACACTCTGTCAAGGAATTGCAAAGCATCGGCATCGCGCCCGACATTCTGGTCTGCCGCTCCGAACATCCGATCCCCGAAAAGGAACGCGAGAAAATCGCGCTGTTCTGTAATGTGCGCAAGGAACATGTGGTTGCTGCTTATGACCTGAAATCAATCTACGAAGCCCCCCTTGCCTACCACGCGCAGGGATTGGACCAAGCCGTGCTGGATGCCTTTGATATCTCGCCCGCGCCCAAACCTGATCTGACTGTCTGGCACGACGTTTATGACCGCATCCACAACCCCGAAGGCGAGGTCCGTGTCGCGATTGTCGGCAAATACACGCAACTCGGTGATGCCTATAAATCTATCGCCGAGGCGCTGACGCATGGTGGCATGGCAAACCGGGTCAAGGTCAAGATTGAATGGGTCGACGCCGAAGTATTTGACCAGAGCGATGATCTTGCCTCTGCCCTTGAAGGCTTCCATGCAATCCTCGTGCCCGGCGGTTTTGGCGAACGTGGCACCGAAGGCAAGATCAAGGCGGCCCAATATGCACGAGAGCATAAAGTGCCCTATCTCGGCATCTGTCTGGGCATGCAGATGGCGGTGATCGAAGCAGCGCGAAACGTAGCCGGTGTGAAGACCGCTGGATCAGAAGAATTTGATCACGAGTCAGGCAAGAAGCGGTTTGAACCAGTCGTGTACCACCTCAAGGAGTGGGTGCAGGGTAACCACAAGGTTGAACGCAAGGTTGGGGATGACAAGGGCGGCACGATGCGGCTGGGTGCATATGATGCAACCTTGGTCGCCGGGTCGCGTGTCGCCGAAGCCTATGGCACGACGCAGATTGATGAACGCCACCGCCACCGCTACGAGGTTGATATTGCCTACAAAGACCAGCTTGAAAAAGTCGGCATGGTGTTTTCCGGCATGTCGCCTGACGGCAAACTGCCAGAGATTGTCGAATGGTCTGATCATCCGTGGTTCATCGGTGTGCAGTTCCATCCGGAGCTGAAGTCGAAGCCCTTTGCGCCGCACCCGCTGTTCAAGGATTTTGTACGCGCCGCCAAAGAAATGTCGCGGCTGGTCTAGGCATTTTACACTGCAAAGCCCTTGCAGGCTCTTTGCTCCAAACCGCTGAGGTTGCCTGAATGCTGTCCTATCAACACATCTATCACGCTGGAAACCTCGCGGATGTGCACAAGCACAGCCTGTTGGCATGGATGCTGGCCTATCTGACCCGTAAGGAGAAGCCGCTTAGCTATCTTGAGACACATGGCGGACGTGCCCTTTACGATCTGACCGATGCAGAAGCGTTGAAGACAGGCGAAGCCGCACAAGGCATCGAAAAAGTAGCAAAGTGGTTTGATCCTGCGCACCCCTATGCGCGCGTCCTGAAGGATGTTCGATCATCAGACGGGCCAAATGCCTATCCCGGCTCCCCTTTGATTGCCGCAAGTCTCTTGCGGCCGACAGACAGCCTCCATCTGGCCGAATTGCATCCACGCGAACATGCCGCGCTGCAATTGGCCATGTCGCCCTATACTGCAAAAATTCATCTGAGTGACGGGTTTGAAATGGCGCATGCCCTAACGCCGCCAACGCCGCGCCGGGGTCTTATGCTGATTGATCCAAGCTATGAGGTCAAAGACGACTACCTGACGATTCCGCGCCATATCGCACAGATCAAACGCGCATGGAATGTCGGCATCATCGTGTTGTGGTATCCCATCCTGACCAACAAAGCGCATGTACCAATGCTGTCGGCATTGTCGGGCGCACATCAGGATGCGCTGCGTCACGAAGTGCACTTCCCTCCGGCACGGCGGGGGCATGGCATGGTTGGATCCGGGCTGTTTGTGATAAACCCGCCTTTTGGATTGGGCGATGAGGCCCGCACAATCGGCGAGAAATTCAAGAAACTGTAAGGGAGTGGACCACATGGCCAAAGGATACTGGATTGCGCGGATGGACGTGAACGACGCAGAAGTCTACGATACCTACCGCGCTGCAAACGCCAAACCTTTTACGGATTATGGTGCAAAATTTGTGGTGCGCGGCGGACAACAGCACGTACGCGAGGGCGAATGGCGCAGCAGGACCGTGGTGCTTGAGTTTGCCTCATTGGAGCAAGCCATCGCCTGTTACGAAAGTGACGCATATCAAAAGGCCAAGGACATTCGACTGCCCGTCTCGGAGGGTGACATGGTAATCGTTGAGGGATACGAAAGCTGAAAAATGTGCTAGGATGTCTTTATGAGACATCTGGCAGCCCTTCTTCTGGCATGTGCCCCCATGACCGCAGTCGCATGCGCAATGCCCGTTTGCCTTGTCAATCCCGACAGCCTCAGCTTGACGCAAGTGATCACATTTGACGACATTCGCAGCGGCAGTGGGCCGGGCTACAAGGTTGATGATATCCTGCCGCTGGAGGGAGCCACTTTTGGTGAACGGTTTGAGGGGCAATCCGTGATACCTCAGGGGTCACATGACCAAATCACCGGCACCGCATTTGGTCCTTTGACGATGATGCCGGGTTTGGCGGGGCAAAACCTGTCCGTTGTACATTTCTACGGCAACACGGTGCTGAACGGATATGGAAGTGCAGGTTTTCCCAAACGCGAAGCGCAAGGAGAGGGTGCGATTGCAGTCCTGTTCGACATTGATCAATCCGCACTTGCTTTTGATCTGCGTGGCGGCGAGGACGGTGCTGCATTGGTCAGCTTTCACCGCCGCGATGGCAGTTTCATTGGGCAAGTTCCGGTGCAACCCACCGGCGAATTTTCCGTTGGATTCCTGCGCAATAACGGAACAGCCGACATCGCTGGTTTCGTTATCACAAATACTGACCCTCAAGGGCTTGCAATTGACACTTTACGCTTTGGAAAACCACCTGACTTGAGTTAACAAGCCATCATGTTTGAACGCCTCTTTCCCCGCCGCACGCCGGAACCCGCGCCATTGCCACAACCCAATGTCCAACTTGCGCTTGGCGCACTGCTGGTGCGTGTGGCTTTTGCTGACAAGAACTACCGCGCCACCGAGATTGGTCAGATAGATCGCATCCTCGCCCAGACCTTTGGTCTTGGCCCGATCGAGGCCGCCAAACTGCGCGCCACAAGTGAAGCGCTTCAGCGTGATGCGCCCGAAACCACCGAATTTGCCCAAATTCTGCGCGAAGAAGTGGATTATGCGCAGCGTCTGGCATTGGGCGAAGCAATGTGGACCGTCGCCTTGGCAGACGGGCACCGCCATGAGAAAGAAGAAATCCAACTTCTGGCAATTGAAACGGCGCTGGGTCTTACCGAAAACGACATTGAGGATCTGCGCAAGAAAGCAACAGGCGCGCGCTGACTTGGTCTTTTGCGCTGATGCCCCTATATCTCTGACATGTTTGCAGATTTCCTCAAACGGCTGACAACGCCGGACCCCGCCCCGCTTGCCGATGACGACGCCCGCCTTGCGCTGACTGCGCTTTTGGTGCGAGTCGCGCGCTCGGACAATTATTATGCCAAAGCCGAAGCGGAACAGATCGAACGGATCGCGGCCGCCCGCTACGGGCTAAGCGCACAAGCCGCCCGTGATCTGCGCAGTCAAGGCGAAGTGTTGGAAACCGAAGCCCCCGATACCGTCCGCTTTACCCGGGCCATCAAGGATGCGGTGCCCTACGAGGAACGTCTCGGCGTGATCGAAGCACTGTGGACTGTAGTGCTTGCCGATGGGTCACGATCTGACGAAGAAAACGCGTTGTTACGTCTTGTTGCCAGCCTTTTGGGTGTCACGGACACAGACAGCGCCATGGCGCGCCAAAGGGTCGATCAGCGCGGCTGACCCTTGGCCGCAAACGCAGGCGCAAAATTTACTTGCGTCCCAAACTGATACGGTAGTATTCATAATTTGATCAAATTATCCGGCGCGTGGGCGGCGGACGCCTTTGGCGGTCCAATCGGGCCCACGCCAAACCGGATGGCCCACCGCCCAAATGGTGTGTTATGAACAATTGGCTTCGCAAAAACCCCCTTGTCCGCTCAGTGCGGGTCGCTGCTGCAGACCTCAACGGTCAACCGCGCGGCAAACGTATCCCAACCCGTTTTGCCGATAAGGCACTTGAAGACGGGACGCGGTTTCCCTTTTCTGTCCTGAACCTGGACATCTGGGGCGAAGATATCGAAGACAGCCCGTTGGTGATGGAAAGCGGCGACAAGGACGGTGTGCTTAAGGCAACCGAGCGTGGCTTTATGCCGATGCCATGGTTGGAAAATCCGACTGCCCTGCTCCCGATTTGGATGTATCACGATGATGGACGCCCTTTTGCCGGTGACCCGCGCCATGCATTGAATGCCGTGTTAAAGCGTTTCAAGGCACGCGGCCTGACGCCGGTCTGCGCGGTCGAACTCGAATTCTTCTTGATCGACGATTCAGGTCGCAAACTGCAAGTCCCACCCTCGCCCCGTTCCGGTAAGCGACGTCAGGCGGGTGATATCCTCAGCATGCGTGCGCTCGACCAGTTCGATAATTTCTTTACGGAACTTTATGACGCCTGCGAAGAGATGGACATTCCCGCAGACACCGCAATTTCAGAAGCGGGTCTTGGCCAGTTCGAAATCAACCTGATGCATTGCGACGATGCTCTGCGTGCGGCGGATGACGCATGGCTTTTCAAAATGCTGGTCAAAGGTCTGGCACGCAAACATGGCTTTGCTGCCAGCTTTATGGCCAAACCCTACCCCGATTACGCAGGCTCCGGCTTGCATATGCATTTCTCTGTGCTGGACGAAAACGGCGACAACGTCTTTGACAACGGCGGTCCTGAAGGCACGGACATGCTACGCCATGCGGTTGCCGGATGTTTGAATGCAATGCCCGGATCTGCGCTGATCTTCGCACCACACGCCAACAGCTATGACCGGATTGTGCCGGATGCCCATGCGCCTACAAGTGTCTGCTGGGCTTACGAAAACCGCACATCATCTATTCGTATTCCGTCGGGCAACCATAAGGCGCGGCGCATTGAGCACCGCGTTGCCGGGGGTGATGTGAACCCCTATTTGATGCTGGCAACGGTGCTGGGTGCTGCAATCAACGGCATCGAAGACGCGGAAGACCCGCCAGCCCCGATCACCGGCAACGCCTATGCGGCAAAGCTGCCGCAAATCCCCGGCGACTGGCAGACGGCAATCGACCTGTTTGAAAAAGACCCGCATGTAGCGCGAATTTTTCCGCCTGAATTGATCCGGAATCTGGTGATGACAAAACGTCAGGAACAGCGGGATATGTCGGAGCTAAGCCGCGAAGAACAGGTCGAGATTTATCTCGAAACTGTGTAAGGAACCTTTATGAAAATCGGCATTCTGATCACCGGTCATCCCCCCGAAGAACTCTCCGAAAACGGTCGCTATGACGCCTATTTCCGAAGGCTTCTGGGTGATGCGGATTTCACGTACCAATCCTGGTCCGTTGTGGACGGTGAGTTCCCTGGTTCTGTAACGGAGGCGGATGGCTGGCTGATCACCGGCTCCAAACACGGTGCCTATGAGCCGCATCCGTGGATTCCCCCGCTTGAGCGGTTCATCCGCGATTGTTACGCCGCCCGGGTGCCGATGATCGGCGTCTGTTTTGGCCACCAGATCATCGCACAGGCCATGGGCGGCAAGGTCGAGAAATTTGACGGCGGCTGGTCCATCGGCCATGTCGAGTACAATTTGAACGGTGAAACAGTTGCCATCAACGCATGGCATCAGGATCAGGTCATAGAGAAACCCGATACCGCTGAAGTTATTGGCGACACGGACTTTTGCGCCAATGCGGCCTTGCTCTACGGTGATGTTTTCTGGACCATCCAGCCACACCCCGAATATGATCACACCTTTATCGACGGACTTATCCAGCACCGTGGCAAAGGGGTGATCCCGCCAGCACAGCTTGAAGCCGCCAAGAGCAAACTTAACGCGCCGCTTGATCGCGAAAAGATGGCCGCACAGATGACCGCGTTTTTCAAGAAAGAGAGGGCCTAATGGCCGATTGGATCAAGACACTGCCCGATGCTGCCCAAGCCTATTTGGAAGGCAAACGGCTGGACGAGGTTGAATGCATTATTTCGGACCTGCCCGGCATTGCCCGCGGCAAGGCAGTCCCCGCGTCGAAATTTGCGCGTCAGGACCATTTCTATCTGCCCGACAGCATCTTTTATCAAACGATCACAGGCGATTGGGGAGAGGCCGCAGGAGATGAAGGCTTCACCGAAAAAGACATGGTCCTGAAGCCGGATATGTCCACAGCCACTGCCGCCCCATGGACCGGCGACTGGACCCTACAGGTGATCCATGACGCCTATGATCGCAATGACAAACCGGTCGAGTTTTCGCCACGCAACGTGCTGAAACGTGTCGTGCAATTGTACCATGACAAAGGTTGGGAGCCTGTTGTAGCACCCGAGATGGAATTCTTTCTGGTTGCGCGCAACCTGAACCCTGCCCATGCAATCGAGCCGATGATTGGCCGTTCGGGACGCCCTGCTGCCGCACGCCAGGCCTATTCAATGACAGCGGTGGATGAATTTGGTCCGGTGATTGACGACATCTATGACTTTGCCGAAGCGCAGGGTTTCGAGATCGACGGCATCACCCAAGAAGGCGGCGCGGGACAGTTGGAGATCAACCTGCTGCACGGCGATCCGGTCAAACTGGCCGACGAGGTGTTCTTTTTCAAACGCCTGATCCGGGAATCCGCAATGCGGCACAATTGCTATGCGACCTTCATGGCAAAACCGATCGAGGATGAACCGGGCTCGGCGATGCACATCCATCATTCGATTCTCGATATCAAGACGGGCAAGAACATCTTTTCCAACGAGGACGGAAGCGAAACCCCCGCCTTCATGCATTTCATCGCCGGATTGCAAAACCACATGCCGTCAGCCTTGGCCGTGATTGCACCCTATGTGAACAGCTATCGCCGCTACGTCAAAGACCATGCCGCTCCGATCAATCTGGAATGGGGCCGTGACAATCGTACAACCGGCATTCGCGTTCCCCTGTCCAGCCCGAGCGCAAGACGTGTTGAAAACCGTTTGGCAGGCATGGATTGCAACCCCTACCTCGCCATCGCCGCATCCCTCGCCTGTGGCTATCTGGGCATGGCAGAAGCCAAGGCACCTGCCGAAGAATTCAAGGGCGATGCCTATGACGGCGACGGTGACATTCCCCGCGTACTAGGGGATGCCTTGGACATGTTCGAAGCGGCCAAAGACCTGCACGCTATTTTAGGGCCCGAGTTTGCCCGCGTGTACGGCATCGTGAAACGCGCCGAATACGACGAGTTTTTGCAGGTGATCTCCCCTTGGGAGCGTGAACATTTGCTGTTGAACGTATAACGCGATGAACCTGCTTTATAGCAATGACAAGCGCGGGCATTATCCCGATAGCTGGTATGCTGCGACGGCCAACCCGCTGGAACGCTTTGAGCCCCTCAAGGGCGCGGCCAAGGCCGATGTCTGTGTTGTTGGTGGCGGTTACACCGGATTGTCCGCCGCCCTCCATCTGGCCAAGGCAGGCCGTGATGTTGTCTTGCTGGAAGCGCAGCGCGCCGGCTTTGGCGCATCGGGGCGCAATGGCGGGCAGTTGGGGACGGGCCAGCGCGTAGCGCAAGACAGCTTGGAAAAGATGGTCGGCGCTGATGGCGCGCAGCGCTTGTGGGACTTGGGGCTGGATGCTGTAAGTCTGACCAAACATCTGATTACAGAGCATAAAATTGACTGCCACTTGAAACCCGGCGTGGCTTGGACTGCGTCGGACAAGGGCGATCTGGCGCATCTGCATGATTATGCAGAATTTCTGCAAAACCGGTATGGCTACGACCGAATAGAGACATTGGATCACGTCGCTTTGCAATCAGTGTGTCCCTCACCCGACTATGTGGGCGGTATTCTGGACATGGGGGCCGCCCACCTGCATCCTCTGAATTACGCACTTGGTCTGGCGCGAGCAGCCCGCGACGCGGGCGTGCGCATCTATGAAGGCAGCGCGGTTCACAACATTGACGAAGGCTCACCAGCCAAGGTGCAGACCGATGCGGGTCATGTGATGGCCGACCATGTCATTCTGGGATGCAACGGATATTTGGGCGGGTTGAACCGAAAGGTTGCCGCACGGGTCATGCCGATTAATAACTTCATTGCCGCAACCGAGCCGCTGGGGGAGCGCATCAAAGATGTGCTGCCACGTGATGTGGCCGTGGCTGACAGCCGGTTTGTGGTGAATTACTTCCGCCTGTCCCATGATGGGAGACTGTTGTTCGGGGGCGGCGAAAGCTATGGTTATAAATTTCCCAAGGACATCGCGGCGAAGGTGCGCAAGCCGATGTCGGTGATCTTTCCGCAGTTGAAAGATGTGAAAATTGACTATGCTTGGGGTGGCACGCTTGGGATCACTATGAAACGCCTGCCCTATCTGGCACGTGTCGCGCCAAACATTCTGTCCGCTTCGGGATACTCCGGTCACGGAGTTGGCACTGCCACACATGCAGGCGCACTGATGGCTCAGGCCGTGCAAGGCGAAAGTGATGGGTTTAACGTGATGTCCGCCCTGCCGAGCCAGCCGTTTCCAGGCGGACCTGCGATGCGCAATCCGCTGCTGGTTCTCGCGATGAGCTGGTATTCCATACGCGACCGTCTGGGACTTTGATGCTTCCGCAGGTCTGACAGGACGCAAGAAAAAAACCTTGCGCCCAATCACTTACTTCAACTTGGACAGCTTGTTCTGTAACTCCGCCAACTGTTTTTTGATCGCGTCAAGGTCTTCGCCCTGATCCGGTTCGGGCTCGGGCTTGGCATCCTGTTTGGCCGATGTGGCACCAGCCATAGGACCGCCGCCCCAGCCCGCAGTCATCGCTTTGAGAAACGCTTCTTGTTGGGCTTTCATCGCGTCCATACCGGGCATTTTGGCAATCGGGTTCATTGAGGTCATATTCTCGACAACCTTGGATTGCCCGTCACGCAGCATATCAAAAGACGCCTGCAGGAACTGCGGCACGACCGAGACATTGCCGGACATGTAACTGCGCACCAGATCGTTCAGCACAGCCACCGGCAGAACGGATTCACCACGGCTTTCATGTTCCGCAATGATTTGAAGCAGGTATTGCCGCGTCAGATCATCACCGGATTTCAGGTCAACAATCTGCACTTCGCGGCCATCGCGGATAAACCCCGAAATATCCTCAAGTGTCACATAGTCGCTGGTCTCGGTGTTATACAGCCGTCGGGACGCGTAGCGTTTGATCAATAGGGGCTTGGATGTATCCGCCACGGTGTTCCTCCCGAAAATTCGTGCTGCGTTGCAGCTTAGGCCCAGTTGAGGGAAAAAGAAAGCGTATCCATGCCCCTTGCCTAAATTAGGACGATGACATCATTTCCTGCATGGCCTCCCGGATTGGCGTTGGCCTGAATACCGGTATTGCGCGCGCGAGTTTACGACCATCCATACGGTGGGGTACGCTCCACAAATAGCGCATCTCATAGACTTCCCGGATTGTCGGTTTGAAAAGGCCAACAAGCGGCAACAGGAACCATGGCATGCCCGACACTTTTTGCGCACGCCCCGTGGCCTGCTCGATCTGGGCCACCAGTTCAGCACCCGTAAGGGAATAGCCCTCAAAACCGAATTGTTCAAAACCATCAAATTGGTCACGCTGCCCCGCCAACATCACGGCGGCGCGGGCCATATCGGGCAAATAGGCCCAAGCGTGTACGCGGTCTAAGGGGCCGGGATACATGGTTCGGCCCTGTTGCGCATTCACTGCGATGTAAGCATCAAACCAGCTGCCGCTTTTTTCACGCTCAAAGAAATCCCCGCCGCGCAGGACAATCGTGCGCACACCCGACGCACGAAACGCCTCCTCCATCTTAACACGCAGCTTGCCTTTACGGGTGGTCGGTTGCCACGGTGTTGTTTCGGTCATCAGTTCCGGCTTGTCCGCACCGTAGTTATAGACGTTGCCCGGGATCAGAACGGTCGCGCCACTTGCTTGCGCTGCGGCAATGACATTTCGGGTCAGCACGGGCAGATCCCGCGCCCAGTTCTCGTAAGGCGGGTTAAGCGTGTTCACGATCAGATCAAAGCCCACGCAGGCTTTGGTCAAGGCCGCGCCATCCATTGCGTCGCAAATCGCCGTCTCGATTGGAGCAACGGGTGGCTCGTCAAATTGACGGGCCAAAGCTGTAACTTCCCATCCTGCCTTGACAAAAGCGGTTGAGGCGGCCCGCCCAAAACGGCCCTTGGCCCCGAGAATGATAACTTTAGACATGTTGGTTCTCCCATTCTGGATGTCATGTCTCTGGATAACGCATCCATATTCAGATATCATTTAGCCAAAATTGCACCTAACCATTCATTATTGGATATCAAATGCAAGACCTGGACTGGTCCCACCTACAATCCTTTGTTGCGGTCGCAGAACATGGATCGCTCTCTGCCGCCGCCCGCGCCCGGCACAGCAGTCAACCGACGCTCAGCCGTCATATCGCGTTGTTGGAACAATCACTGGGCGCACGCCTGTTTATCCGCAACAAAACCGGCGTCACACTGACGGACAGAGGCAGTGCGCTTGTGGCCCATGCAGGCGAAATGGCCGATGCTGCGGCGCGGCTGTCTATTCTGGCGCAAGGCGGCGATGGTGCCATGGCGGGTGCTGTGCGCATCACGGCCAGCCAGATCATGGCGACGTTTCTGTTACCACCGGTACTGACCGCACTGCATCAGGAGTATCCGGAAATCGAGATTGAGCTTGTTGCATCTGATGCTACCGATAACCTGCTGCGCCGCGAAGCGGATATTGCAGTGCGTATGTACCGCCCAACCCAAGGTGATGTCATCGCGAAACATATCGGTAATCTGGCACTCGGGGCCTATGCGACCAAAGACTACATCGCACGCCATGGTATGCCCGAAAAGCTGGCAGATATTCTGGATCATGATCTGGTTGGTTATGACCGCAGTACGCTCATTATTGACGGCATCGCTGCGATGGGGATGCAGGTGGACCGTTCCGCGTTCAAGTTTCGATGTGACGATCAGGTTGTGTGCTGGCAGATGGTGCGCGCAGGATTTGGCATTGGCTTCAACCAGACAACCATTGCGCAGTCCGACCCGAACATCGTCAGTGTCGCAGGGCCCGAGCCTGTGGGATACCTGCCCGTCTGGCTGGCCGCTCATGCAGAGCTGCGCCAAACGCCGCGTATTCGCAAAGTCTATGACGCGCTGTCTGCGGAATTGAGCAAGCAGTTGATACGCCCCTGACCCGTTGAAAAACAAAAAAAGGCGGGCTCAGGGAAGCCCGCCTTTTTTACTTACATCAATCAGGGAGGATCAGATGTAAGGTTTGATAACCGACTATCGGCTATTACTTCGCTGTCGCTTTTTTCGCAGCAGCTTGAACGTCGTCTGTGGCTTTCTTCACAGCAGAAGTTGCTTCGGCCTGTGCGTCTTTGCCTGCAGCCATCATCAGCTCAACTGTGTCCATCTGTACTTTTTTCGCGATTTCAGCGAAAGCAGCCATGTGCTCGGACGCTGCTTCAGCAGAAGCAGATGCGAAATCTGTCATCGCTTTTGCGTAGTCTGCTGGCTCTGCCTTGGCTTTTGCCATTTCAGACAGCTTTGCAACGGTGTCTTTTGTCCACTTTGTAGAAATCTCTGTAGACTTCTCAACTGCGTTCAGGGCAACGCCGGACAGTTTTTCGTTCAGAGTTGCGGAAGTTTTGAAAGCGCCGTCCATTGCGGACGTATCCACTGGGAATGAACCCATAACGTCTTTGAACATAGCGGCCATGTCAGGTGTCTTTGTCATTTGTTTATTCCTTAGGTTTGCGTTTTATCGGGTGGCTTTGCGCCGGTCTGTGCCGTTCGCTGTTGCCGTAAGGAATGTATAGATGCTGCAGTGCGGCATAGCAAGCCTTTTCTCTGCACTGCAGCATAAATCTTCTTATCACGCCAATCTTCAATGAAATCAGCGGTTTGCTTTCTTTGCAACGTATTCTCCGGGTGCATCAGAGATGATTTTGCGCCCTCCCTCACCCGGTTGACGGGCGGGAATCATCTTTCCTGACCGCTTTTTCAGCCATTTTTCCCAACGCGGCCACCAAGAGCCTTCGGTGAATTCCGCGCCTTCCAGCCAATCCTCGTGAGACAGCCCCATATCATCATTTACATAGTGCCCGTATTTCCCTTTGGACGGCGGGTTCACGATGCCCGCGATGTGACCCGACTGCGTCATGATAAAGGTTTTGTCCTTCGACCCCATCTGCTGCACCCCGCGATAACTGTCCTTCCAAGGCGCAATGTGGTCGGTTTCGCAAGCAACGGCACAAATGGGCACATCAACCTCATCCAGCACCAGATGATTGCCCGCCAGATCAAAGCCGCCATCTGCCAGCTTGTTGCCCTGACACAAACCGCGCAAATACTGCATCGCCATCTTGGCTGGCAGGTTCGCCCCATCCCCGTTCCAGTACAGCAAATCGAACGCAGGTGGCGTTTCGCCCATCATGTAGCTTTTGACCGCTGGTCCGTAGACAAGGTCATTGGACCGCAAGAAAGAAAACGTGCGCGCCATTACGATGGAGGGCAGAATGCCCTTGTCCGCAGTCTCGGCCTCGATCCCATCGATAAAGTCATCGGTCAGGAACGGCTTGAATTCACCCTGATCGGAGAAATCCGTGAGCGCGGTAAAAAACGTCGCTGACTTCACAGATTTATCGCCGCGCTGCTTCATCAATGACAACGTCAGCGCCAATGTGGTGCCGGCAATACAATAGCCGACTGCGTTCACCTTCTTTTCGCCGGTGATCGCTTTGACCTCACGAAAGGCCGTGAGGTATCCGTCTTCAATATAGTCTTCCATACCGACATCGCGGTACGTCGCATCTGGATTGACCCAAGACACCATAAACAAGGTATAGCCCTGATCCGTGACCCATTTGACCAGTGAATTCTGCGCTTTGAGGTCCAGAATATAGAATTTGTTAATCCACGGAGGAAAGATCAGCAGCGGCGTTTCATGCACCTGATCTGTGGTCGGCGAGTACTGGATCAGCTCAAACATACGATTGCGAAAGACAACCTTGCCCGGCGCAGTGGCGATGTTTTCACCAAGCGTGAAGGCGCTGTCATCCGCCAGTTTGACGATCAACTCGCCATCATTTGCCTCCAGATCCGAGATCAGGTTTTCAAGTCCCTTGATCAGGCTTTCACCCTCGGTATCAACTGCGCGCTGCAAGGCATCGGGGTTTGTGGCAAGGAAATTGGTCGGTGACATCAAATCAATAATCTGATTACTGAAATAGGCCAGCCGTTGTTTTTCACGTGGCTCCATGTCCGTGACCGCATCGACCGCTTGGGCCACAGCCTCTGCGTTGATCTGATACTGCTGTCTGACATAGCTGAAATAAGGATGCGTCTCCCAAAGCGGATTGGCGAACCGGCGGTCCTTTGGCATTTTGTTTTCTGGCGCTTCCAGTGTGCCTTTGGCCAATGCCTGTTGCACTTCCATAAAATGTGTAACTGTTTTGGTCCAATACCCCATCTGATGTTCCATCAGTTTGGCCGGGTTGGTCATGGCTTCGGACAAATAGGCCTGCCCTGCCTTCGCAAAAAGCTCCTGATTCGGGCCATCAAGGGCCGGTTGATGCGTCTGACGGTTGGCCATGACTTGTCCGAATCGCTCGGTCAGGCGCTCAACTTTCTTAAGGTTCTCAGCCATGCGTGTCATGGATACATCAGTTTCCGTACCGTCAGTATTGGTTTTAGTTGTCATATTAACAATTAGCTCCTATCTTCGCACTCGCAGCATAACGTCGCCCTTTTCAGGGGCAGGAGCGACGGCATGCCCTATCCGGGCTTTATAAGGAGACCCCACTATGCGCTACATGGCAACCTACGACTTGATGGAAACAATCAGGAACACAAATCAGTGGATGGGAGCATCTGCCCTCGCCATGGCATCTTATCCTGCTTTTTCGTTGTTTCCAAATCCTGCGTTGGATTGGATGGCCGCATGGGGCGAAGTGACCGAACGCAGCTTCTCGCGTATGGTGTTAAAGCCCGACTGGAACATCCCGTCCTTTGTTGGATCAACAGGTCAGGATCGCCTTGTCGTCGAAGAGATCGTGATGAAGCGCGATTTCGGTGATCTTCTGCATTTCCGCGTACAAGGCCGCACAGTACCGAAACGGAAAGTATTACTAGTTGCGCCGATGTCCGGTCACTACGCGACGTTGCTGCGCTCTACCGTGATTTCCCTGCTGCCCGATTGCGACATCTATATCACCGATTGGCACAATGCCCGCGATATCCCTGTCAGCGCAGGCAAATTCGATATTGAAGACTATACACTGTACCTCGTGGATTTCATGAAGGAACTGGGCGCTGACCTGCACGTCATTGCGGTTTGCCAGCCTGCCCCCCTGACCCTTGCCGCCACAGCATATCTGGCCGAGGAAGATCCAAAAGCGCAGCCAAGCTCATTGACATTGATTGGTGGCCCGATTGATCCCTCCGCGGCACCAACCGAAGTCACCGACTTCGGCCATTCCGTCACTATGGGTCAGCTGGAAGAAATGATGATCCAGCAGGTCGGCTTCAAATACCCCGGCGTAGGCCGCATGGTCTATCCCGGCCTGTTGCAGCTCAGCTCCTTCATCTCGATGAACTCCGAGACGCATATGGAGGCGTTCAAGAACCAGATCAGCCACGTGATGCGCCGCGAAGCCCACGAGCATGACAAGCACAACAAATTCTATGATGAATATCTTGCCGTGATGGACATGACCGCCGAATTCTATCTGTCCACAGTTGATCGCATCTTCAAGGAAGGCGAGATCGCCAAGAATGAATTCACCGTCAACGGACGGCATGTAGACATTGGCAAGATCACAACCGTCGCCGTGATGACTGTTGAAGGCACCAAAGACGATATCTCGGCCCCTGGTCAGTGCATCGCCGCATTGAACCTGTGCACCGGGCTATCGGACGATAAAAAAGCAAGCCATGTCGAAGAAGGCGCAGGCCACTATGGCATCTTCGCCGGCAAAAGCTGGCGTCACAACATCCGTCCGCTGGTCCTCGACTTCATCGACGACAACGAGCAGGCAACCCCTCCTGGCTATCGCAAGAAAAAGGCCGCCACCAAAAAAGCGGCCAACAAAAACGAAAAAGCAGCCTAAGAAATGGCAAATGTCCCTTTCACCTGTGCATGCGGTACGGTGAAGGGGGTTTTACATGAGGTCGGGAAAGGAAATCACGCCCGCTGTTTCTGCCAGTCATGCCGCGCTGCGGAAATCCATACGGGTGCTGCTGACCCCGGTGATCGGGGTGTCACACTCTATCAAACCAGCGCCGACTGTGTAAGCTTTTCAACAGGTCAGGACCATCTGGCAGTTTTCTCTTTTGGGCCGAAGAACCTTTTGCGTTGGCATACCAGTTGCTGTGGCGGATTATTGTTCAACACATTGCGCTCACCCAAGTTTTCTTTCGCCGCCATTCGCACGGACAAGCTCGAAAATACGACAGCGTTGGGGCCCGTTCGCTCACGTGGTTTTATACCGGATGCAAACGACAAACAGCGCCACGAAGGCCTCGTTCCCATGATCTCGGGCATGCTTTGGCGTGCAATATCCCGGCGGATCAACGGGCGCTGGAAACAAACACCGTTCTTTGACGCTGCGACACTGAAACCTGTTGTAGCACCGCAAATATTACCGGCAGGTGAAATTGCAAAAATACTTGCGCAAGTCCGCTAAACCGCAAGGGGCGTCACTGTAAAACCAGCGGCTGACGCATCCAGTTACGGATGGCTTGTGTTGTTTCGGCAGGCTGTTCCAGCGTTGGCAAATGCCCTGCATTCTCAAGGACAACCAGTTCTGCAAAGGGGATCAGTTCCGCCATGAAACTATGACGTTTCACCGGACAGAGCTGGTCATGTTCTCCACACAGCACCAACGCGGGCGTGCGGCATTTGCGCAAAACCGCCTGCTGGTCACGCCGACGTTGCAGCGCGCGTGACTGACGGATGAACACCTCGGGGCCAAGTGCCTCGGCCATGTCCATCACCAATTCCAACACATCGGCGCGTTGCGGTCCGGGTGCGAGATATTCCGGCTTCATCCAGTCGCGCACGACCTCTAACAACCGGCCTGAACGCACTTTGACGATCTGCGGTTCACGGTTGGCGGCAATCACCGGCGTTTCAGCCAAGGGATTGGTTCCGATCAATGCGATGCGGGAAATCCGGTCTGGCGCACGACGCAGCAATTCCATGGCCACAATCCCGCCCATAGACAGACCCGCCAGCGCAAAACGCGCAGGCAGCAAATCCAGGAGACCAGAGGCGATTTCTTCTATCCGTTCGCCTTGGGTTACAGGGGCTACCATCACCGCCATCTCAGCTGACAGCTCTGCAATCTGCGGCCCAAAAAGCCGCGCATCGCACATCATGCCTGGCAACAATACCAAAGGCTCGCGGATCATAGCGTACCTCTTTGAATTGAAATGATATTCACTGTCATGCCCCGGACCGATTCAGTCATCTATAGCACGCCCATTCCCCGCCGCAACATAAGGCGGGGCCAACGGAGCCTCCAACCCGCGATAGGCGGGAAAATCAGCGTAGCGCGCCTGGCGTTCAGCCTGAGTTTCCTGTGGCGTTTCCCCTGTGCGCAACAGCATGCCGCGCGGCGCAATGTAACTTGAAATTGTGCGTAAGGGCGTCGGTCGCCAGACCAGATTGAATGCCGCGAGTTTTGGAAAGAACCACATTTCCGAATAGGGTAAATGATCATGCATCCACCATGCCAGATCGCGCCAATCACGGCCCTGATCATATTGGTCGGCAAACCATGGAATAACGATGCTCGCCCCCGCGATTGCCTGCTCCCCTACCCCGCGATCCCAGATGTGGCATTCCATCGGATTGTCGTTGCGCGCACAATTCAGTGCGTTTTCATTGCCATACCGGTTCAGCGCAGGCGAGCGGTAGCCGGAGCGTACAGCGATCCGGCCAAACGTTTCCTCAAGCGGGTCCAACAATGCAGCGCAAAAGGCACGCCCGTTTTCCAATACAAGATCGGGGTTTTCGGGAAGGTTTGGCACCCCGTGGAATCCCGAGATTTCGGAATACATGAAGTCCCGCATAAAGAAAAATCTGGACAGTCGTTGACGGCCAAATGTTTCAAGACTCCACATGCTTGCCGGTTTGCGCATCAGCCAAAGCCGTTCCAGCAAAATTCGCCCTTCGGACCCAGAGGGGAAAACGGGTTATGTGCAACTTCCCAGATGTGCCCTTCGGGGTCCGCGAAATACCCATGATGCCCACCCCAGAACACGTCCGCTGCGGGCTTGAGAACCTTGCCGCCCGCCGTTGCCACCAGCGACATGATCCGCGACACATCCTCTTTTTCGCGTACATTATAGCCCAAAGTTGCGCCGCCATGACCCAAGCTGTCGACATCTACGCCCATATCTTCTGCCAGTTTTTCCAGCGGATACAGGCCCAGCGTCTGACCAATCAGATCATAGGCAACCACACCATCCTGCGTATCAACACGTTGCCAACCCAGCGCATCATAGAATGCAGCCAATGCAGAAACGTTCCGTGCCCCCAGCGTCAAAAGCGAAATGCGTTGTTCCATTTACTGATCCCTCTTTGAATCTGCTGCAGTCAATACTTCATTCAATGTATCAATCATCAGACCAAGGCATGGTCCGTCCGAGAACCTGTGATCAGCATCCTTGACCAGCCGCAACTGCATATCTGGCCCGGTTGCATGTTCCAGCAGGCGCACGGCCGTTTCCAAACTGACTGCCGTATCGGCCGTTCCTTGCAGAAAGCGCACCGGAAAAGGCAGATCAAGAGGATCACGCAGCACCAGTTGTTGCCGTCCGTCCGCGATCATGCGTTTGGTGATCACGTAAGGCTCCATATAGTCAGACGGCAGTTCAACATGCCCCACATCTTCAAGCATCTGTTTTTGCACATCCGAAAACGAGGCCCAATATCCGTCTTCGGTAAAATCCGGTGCCGCCGCGATTGTGACCAAACCTGCCATGCGTTCCGGTTGCGCGCGGGCAAGCAACAGCGCCTGCCAGCCGCCCATTGATGAGCCTACTGGAACAAGTGGCCCCTGTGTCAGTTCCGCAACCGCCGCCGCCGTATCTTCGGCCCAATCCCCGATACATCCGTTGGTGAATGTACCGGATGATTCGCCATGTCCAGAATAGTCGAATCGCAAGAAAGCACGCCCTTCACGGCGCGCCCATTCCTCAAGAAACACCGCTTTGGTGCCTTCCATGTCAGATTTCAAACCACCCAGAAACACCACCCAAGGGCCAATCCCTTCAGTGCGGTGATACGCCAGCTTGCGCCCCTGTTTTGTTGACAAAAATGAAGTTTCAGCCATCTGCGCTCCTACTCTTTTGACAATCATGCGTGCGGGATCGTTCAAGCACAACCATCAGAATTAATACGTGACCCACTTGTCACGTGACCAGTAAGTAACTTATACTTTATTTCATGGACGCAGTCTTCAAAGCTCTTGCCGATCCGGCCCGCCGCACCCTTCTGGACGCTTTGCGCCAGAAGGACGGACAGTCATTGCAGGAGTTGACGGAATTGCTCGATATGACCCGATTTGGCGTGATGAAGCACCTGGGCGTGCTTGAAGATGCGGGATTGGTCGTGACCCACAAAAAGGGACGCTTCAAATACCACTACCTGAACGCCGTCCCCCTGCAACAAACCATAGATCGCTGGATTGAGCCGATGCGCGCAAGACCGGCGGCCCGAGCAGTATTAGACCTTAAAACCACTCTTGAAAGGAATAATACGATGACGAAACCAGACTTTGTGATGCAGACATTCATTCGCTGCACCCAAGACGCTCTTTGGGATGCGCTCACCGAACCCGACAGCCTTGCAGCCTACCATTTCATGTGTGATCGCGTGGAGGGTGAGGCCAAGGTCGGGGGCGAATTGTCATGGGTTTTGCCCGATGGCAACAAGATGCTGTCCCAGCGGCCTACCCTGATAGAGCCTAAGACCCGCATAGAAGCGTCTTTTGAACCGCATTTCTTTGGCCCTGACGCCCCCGGATCACGCATGGCCTTTATCATCGAAGCTCAAGGGGCCAACTGTAAACTGACTATCGAACACTACGACATTCCCGACGGTCAGGAAGGTGTGGCCGAAGGCTGGGCGCGTTTGGCAGGGTCGCTGAAGTCATGGCTTGAGACCGGCACCCCCATGAAAATGGCCATGTAAGGAGCAAATCGATGGAAACCTTCCCGACAGAGCTTGGCATCCTGACCTGCCTTACCCTTATGGCCGCCTCCATGTGGATACCCTATATCATCGGTGTAAACTCGGCACCCGAAGGGTCGCTCCCGGCAGACGCCCCAGACGGATTTATCCGTATTGCCAATCCTGCCTTACACCGCCCGTGGGTACAGCGGGCATGGCGGGCACATCTGAACCTGCTGGAGCAGGCCGTGCCGTTTGCCATACTGGTCTTGCTGGTAGACCGGATGGACGGATTCACCGACCTGACATATTGGACCGCGATTGCGTTTTTCTGGCTCCGGGTCGCGCATGCGGTCGGCTACATCACAGCGGGCGCAAGGTTGCCCCTACGCCCGCTGATTTTTGTCGGTGGATGGATATGCTGCCTGATGATGGGCTATGCGGTATTCACAGCCGGTCTGGCATAATCATAACCCTTAACCGCTGACATAAACTTCTGACTTGGGCCGGTAAAAGATCTTCTGATCATGCAGCCGGCCCAGCAAATCTTCACCATTGCGCTGATCCTCTTCAATCACACGGATGGCGTCTATGTCTGCCGTTGTTTCATCCCCCAGAGCACGACGCATCCGGCATAACTCCCGTCCATGCGCACGCAACGCTTCTTCGATGAGTTCGACATCGTTGATGGACAGTTGAAAGGTGCGATTAAAGTTCGGCATGTTGTTCCCCAAATAGCAAATGCAAATCGTCAGAGTGTTGGCCTTACGTCGAAAGTAAACCACTGAACGTCGCAGTCAACGTATATCTAGGTATACAACGTTAGCCCTCCACATCATCTTCCCGTTTGAAGGGCTACTTGTGGAATGCCACACCGCCGGTGCCTTCCCCGCGCAAATCAACAGGCTCGGCCCAGGTATTGGGATCAACAATCATGGCTGCGATCGCATCTGCGGCCGCCTCTAGCAGCCGCTTCCCCTTATCGGCATTGGCCCGCCCGGGCATCCCGGTGGCCCCGTGCGAGGTGGTCTGCGTATAGGGCCGCCAGCGATACGACGCTTTGCCAGCCTTCAAGAAATCCGCCCCTGCGCCGTCGGGATTATTCAGTGCCCCAAGGTCTGTTGCATCCACCAGATCACTTTCACACACCATCATCATCGACGTCTCGGCCTCGCAGGCATGCGACAGGTTATCCTGATCTTCCAAAATCTTGCCAATCTCCTCGGCCGCCTCGGCGGGATAGGTGGTGGCCACCAAGGTTGCCGGCAGTTCCGGCGCAACTTCTTCGCAGAACTGTTGCATGGCAATCATATTGCCGCCATGTGAATTGGAGATCACAATATCATGGAACCCGTGACGGATGATCGACTGCACCAGATCGCGCAGCACGGCGTGAAAGGTTTCGTGACTGACCGTCAGGGTGCCACCAAAGGGCATATGATGTTCTGACAACCCCGCCCAAACCACCGGAGTCACCACAACAGGCCGTGTCGGATAAGCTTTGCGCGCAGCGCGAACCGCAACTTCATAGCCCAATCGCGTGTCCGTCATTGTAGGCAGATGCGGCCCGTGTTGTTCAATTGATGCAACAGGCAGGATGACAACCGCGTTTTGCTGCGCCAGTGCGCGCAAATCCTGAGCCTTCATCCGTTGCCATTCAACTTCAATCATTGCGCAAACTCCTCATGTTGGTTTCCTTGACGCTTTCACGTGCCTGATACGTTGACAAGTCAAAGCCTGCCCGCCAAACAGCGCCCACACATAACCCGCAACCGGGCGTCTCGTAGGCGCCAAACTGACGAGGAGGCCCCAATGGCCCAGATCGCACTCACCCTTCCCGACGGCAATTCACGGCACTATGACGCAGGTATCACTGCGGGCGAGGTCGCAGCCGACATCTCGAAATCTCTTGGCAAAAAGGCAATCAGCGCCACCGTGAACGGTGCGCATTTTGATCTTGCATGGCCAATCGAGGCAGATGCCGACATCGCCATTCACACCATGGCGGATGAGGAACAAGCCAACGAGCTGGTGCGCCATGATCTCGCGCACATCATGGCACGCGCCGTGCAGGAAATCTGGCCAGATACCAAAGTCACCATCGGTCCGGTGATCAAGGACGGCTGGTACTATGACTTTGACCGCAAGGAATCCTTTACCCCTGAAGACCTTGGCGCGATTGAAAAGAAGATGAAGGAAATCATCAACAAGCGCGACCCCGTGCGCACCGAAGTCTGGGACCGCGCCCGCGCCATCAAACACTACGAAGACCTTGGTGAAGGGTATAAAGTCGAGCTCATCGAAGCCATTCCAGGTGACGAGCCGCTGCGCATGTATTGGCATGGTGACTGGCAAGACCTCTGTCGGGGTCCACATCTGCAACACACCGGTCAGGTGCCAAGTGATGCGTTCAAACTGATGTCCATCGCGGGTGCCTACTGGCGCGGTGATAGTGACCGCGCCATGTTGCAACGCATCTACGGCGTGGCCTTTACCGGCAAGGAAAAGCTGCGCGCACATCTCAACATGCTGGAAGAAGCCGCCAAACGCGACCACCGCAAGCTGGGCCGCGAGATGGACCTGTTCCACATGCAGGAAGAAGCGCCCGGTCAGGTGTTCTGGCATCCAAATGGCTGGTACATCTACACCGAATTGCAGGACTATATGCGCCGCCAGCAGCGTAAGGGTGGCTACGTCGAGGTGAACACACCGCAGGTCGTGGACCGCAAGCTCTGGGAAGCCTCGGGCCACTGGGAAAAGTATCAGGAGAACATGTTTATCGTCGAGGTGGACGAGGAACACGCCCGCGAAAAAGCGGTCAACGCCTTGAAGCCGATGAACTGCCCCTGCCACGTCCAGATTTTCAACCAAGGCATGAAATCCTACCGCGACCTGCCCCTGCGCATGGCCGAATTCGGATCATGCAACCGTTACGAGCCGTCAGGTGCTTTGCACGGTATCATGCGCGTGCGTGGCTTTACGCAAGATGACGGCCACATCTTCTGTCGCGAGGACCAGATTGAGGAAGAAACCGCAATCTACATTGAATTCCTGCGTGGCATTTACAAAGACCTCGGGTTCGAGAACTTCAAAGTCAAATTCTCCGACCGCCCCGAAACCCGTTCCGGTTCCGATGAGGTTTGGGACAAAGCCGAAGAGGCGCTGCTCTCCGCCACCCGCAAGGCGGGGATCGAGCCGGAGATGAACCCCGGTGAAGGCGCGTTTTATGGCCCGAAGCTTGAGTTCGTCCTGACCGACGCGATCGGGCGCGACTGGCAATGCGGCACACATCAGGTGGACTTTGTCCTGCCAGAACGGCTGGATGCGACCTATGTCGGATCGGACGGCGGCAAACACCGCCCCGTCATGCTGCACCGCGCGACTTTGGGTTCTTTCGAGCGGTTCATCGGCATCCTGATCGAGGAACACGCAGGCAAACTGCCCTTCTGGCTGGCCCCGCGTCAGGTGGTTGTCGCCTCCATCACGTCGGAAGCAGACGACTATGTTATGGAAGTTGTCGAGACCCTGAAAGCTGCAGGCGTGCGCGCCGAAGCCGACATGCGCAACGAAAAGATCAACTACAAGGTCCGCGAACACTCCGTGGGCAAAGTGCCGGTGATCTTGGCCGTTGGCGCGCGCGAAGTGGAGGAAAAGACTGTCTCGGTCCGTCGATTGGGGCAAAAACAGACCTCCGTGCAACCGTTGTCCGATGTCGCCCGCGATCTGGCGGTTGAGGCAACTCCGCCCGATCTGCGCAACTGATCTGACTGTAACAATTGATGCGCCGGACGGGAATCCAACGCCGGCGCATCCTGCAAATGTAACAATCAAACGCTACATTTCGCACAAATCCGCCTTTTTATTTCGATTTTCCCCGTGATTCCTGACAGGATCGTGACACACTGCCACGTGAATGGTGTTAATGCTGGGCTGATGTTTTATTATGAATATCACCCCCGTGAACCTAACCACTGACAAAGGAAGATCACATGTCCAACGTAATGAAATCAGCTGCAATTGCAGGTGCAGTCGCCGCAGCGATGGCCGCGCAAACGACAACCGCGAACGCCGCCTCAAAAGAAAAATGCTATGGTGTATCCCTTGCAGGCGAAAATGATTGTGCCGCTGGCCCAGGCACAACATGCGCAGGCTCATCTGTCACCGATTATCAGGGCAATGCCTGGACGTTGGTTGATGCGGGAACCTGCACCAGCATTGAGTTGCCTAAAACGGCTGACGGTTCAGACCGCAAAGGTTCACTCGAAGCGCTGGATCGCGACCTGCCTGCCTAAGCGAATTTGCCTTGGGCTGGACGCGCTCTGCCCAAGGTACCCCACCTCATCCATAAACAGGAAAGCGCATCATGCTTGATACATCGCCGCGCTTTGAACCTTTGCCCTCTGCCCCCGGCGTCGGCTACAAACCCCAGCATTTCCAGGACCTGCTAGACGCACCCGGCCCCGTTGCGTGGATTGAAGTCCATGCTGAGAATTACATGGGGGATGGTGGCCGACCCTTGGCGCAACTTGCCACACTGTCGGAACAGTTCGCCATTTCGATCCACGGCGTAGGTCTGTCCATCGGTGGTGAAGCCGCGCTCGATATCGATCACCTTTCCCGCCTGAAAAAGCTATGTGACTGGATCAAGCCCGCCAGCTTTTCCGAACATCTCGCGTGGTCGACGCATGGTGCGGAGTTTATGAACGATCTCCTTCCCCTGCCCTATACGCCCGCGACACTTGATCGCGTAGCTGCACATATCAATCAGGTCCAAGATACACTTGGTCGCCAGATGCTGCTGGAAAATCCTTCAAGCTATCTGACTTTTGCCCAATCGACCTTGTCAGAAACCGACTTTTTATTCGAACTTACTCAGCGAACTTCGTGCGGACTCTTGCTGGATGTGAACAATGTCTTCATTTCATCCACAAATCTTGGCTTAAGCCCGCAAGCCTATATTGACGCCTACCCAACCAACAAGGTCGGCGAAATGCATGTGGGTGGTCACGACGAGGACCACGACGATCGCGGTGCCCCCCTGCTGATCGACAGTCATGGCAAACCGGTGGTCGATCCTGTTTGGGCGCTTCTTGACTACGCGCTTGCGCAAACCGGACCCAAACCTGTTCTTGTGGAATGGGACAATGACGTGCCGGATTGGCCAACCCTGCGCGCAGAAGCCCTGCGCGCAGCACATGCGTTGACTTCATGACCAGTCAATCCCGATTTCGCGCGGGCCTCCTGGACCCTGCGCAGCCCGTTCCGGATGGGTTGTGTGATGGCGGCGGGCGGCCTGCTGGCAGGCGGTATGATGTCTATCGCAACAATGTGGCGGTCTCACTGATTGAGGCGATGAAAACGGCCTTCCCTCTTGTGCTCAAGCTGATCGGAACACAAAATTTTGACCGTTTGGCCGGCATCTACGTACGAGACCATCCCCCTTCATCTCCGTTGATGATGTTCTACGGTGCCCGGTTCCCTGACTTTCTCGAAGGGTTCGCGCCTTTGGCCCACATCGGATATCTGTCCGATGCGGCCCGTCTGGATATAGCACTGCGTCAATCTTACCATGCCGCTGATGCTGCGCCGTTTGATCCTGAACCTCTGCAAAAGTTCAGCTCTGAAGCGTTGCTAGAGGCGACAATCCGTCTGGCACCATCCACGCGTATTCTGCGCTCATGTTGGCCCCTGCATGACATTTGGGTATTCAACCAATCGACAGACGCCGAAAAACCACGCAGCATTTCCCAGGACATCCTGGTTACACGTGTGGGCTTTGATCCAATCCCGCACGCCCTGCCCGTTGGTGGCGCGCTCTGGCTCGAGACATTGGCAAGTGGCGTTTCTTTCGGCGAAGCCCATGACATTGCACTCGCAGCACATACAGACTTTGACTTGGCAACATGCCTCACGCTCGCACTGAGTACACAGGCTTTGGCCGCCATCAACCACAAGGACCACCGATGACCGCAATTGTATCCCTCTATACTGCCATCACCACCCGACTTGAGCGCGCCGACTGGCTGATCCCGACACTCGCACGTTTTCTATTTGCCGCGATCCTCATGGTGTATTTCCTGAACTCCGGCTTAACAAAAATTGGAGACGGTTTTGCCGGCATCTGGACGCCATCCGTAGGCGCATATGCTCAAATATTTCCCCGCATATTGGAAGCCGCCGGATACGACACCGACGCCTTGTCCTTTTTTCACCGGCTTGTTGTCGTCGCTGGAACTTGGGCCGAATTCATCCTTCCCGCGCTGATTGTGGCAGGATTTCTGACACGGCTGGCAGCTTTGGGCATGATCGGGTTTGTCGTGGTACAATCGCTAACAGACGTCTATGGCCACGGTCAGATCGGCGAGATTGGCGGCTGGTTCGACCGCTTTCCCGACGCAATCATTCTGGATCAACGCGCACTTTGGGTGTTCTTGCTGATGGTTCTGGTCATTAAAGGTGGCGGGCCGCTATCGTTTGATCGCGCCTTGAAGCCACGCAATGCCCAAGCACCACACATTAAAGCAACGCTTTAACTTTACCCTCTATCTCACTGCTCCAGCTCAGGAAAAGATATTTATCCACAGCAATCAACGGTCTCTTCATCAGAGTTGGATGTTCCTTCAATAGAGCGAGCGGTGCTTTCTTGCGCTGCTCCTCATCCAACCCTCGCCAAGTAGTTGATCGCGTGTTTACCAATGCATCGCCGAATTGCTCCAAGGCAGCTTCAAGCACCGTTTCCGGCACACCATCAACCCGCACATCACAAAGCGTCGCCTCAGGCAGAGCTTTCATAACTTTGCGACAGGTATCGCAATTCTTCAAACCATAGATGATCACGTATCCCCCTATCTTTTGAGATCAAGTGCTACTCAACACGCCAAGCCAAAGGCGGAGAATGCAAGCCAAACGTCACAACCGAAACAGGAAAACCCGGCAGTCATCCACCGGGTTTTGCGCTGTTTCGCACCTTATACAGACTTAGTAGTCGGAACAGCCTTTGGTGCCAGCCTGACAAGTCGGACGCGCAGAGCGGTGCACAACACGCTTGACCTTGTGGCGTTTTTTCTTGGCAACCGGATGCGCAAGCGCCTGATTATAGGTCATGTGCTGGTTCGGCTGACCACAGCAAATCACGCCCGCGATCTGGATCGGCTGAAGACCGGCAGGGCAGTAATTTGCCGCATGGTATGGATATATCTTGGGCTGGGCCGCGACTTGCGCTGGCATCAGTGTGGCCATCATCAGGCCGATGCCTGCAAATGCTGAGGTTGTGAGACGCATGAGGTACCCTCGTTTTGTTGTTTTCACCGCGTTTATTTTGCAATGACATTGCCGTGATGGTCCGGCCAAGTCCAGCCTTTTCTTGGACTTAGAGGGTGGCGGGCAGCGAGGTGTAGCCGTGAAACCGGATGCGACCACCAGATATGCGGCTTGGGGATAGGGCATAATCGGGGAAGCGGGTCAGGAAGCGCGCGATGGCGATGCGGCCTTCCATCCGGGCGAGGGTCAGGCCCACGCAGATATGCGGACCACCGGCAAAGGCAAGGTGGCGGTTGGGGTGACGGGTGATGTCGAATTTCCTTGGGTTATCAAACACCTCCGGGTCACGATTGGCCGCGCCAATACATAAATGCAGGTTGGTCCGGGGCGGGATAACATAACCGCCAAAGGAGACCTCTGCCGTGGTCTCGCGGTTGCCAAACTGGTTCGGAGACCGCAGGCGCAAGACCTCCTCCACCGTGCTGTCGATCAAGGCTAAGTCACTCAGCAGTAACGCTTTTTGATCAGGGTTGTCGTGCAACAGCCCAAGGCCGTTGCCGATGAGATTGGTGGTGGTCTCGTGGCCCGCGTTGAGGATGAAAATGCAATTGTGCAACAGCTCCGTTTCGATCAGCTGGCCCTCTACATCTCCGGCGATGAGGCGGGTCAGAACATCCGTGTCAGGATCCCCCGGACGGGCGCGGCGGCGGGCGATAAGGTCTTGTAAGTAGGACTTAAATTCGCTGACGGCCCTGTGCCCCTTGGCCAGCTGCGCCTCTGTCAATGTGGGCTCCAACGCGCCGAGGATCGCAAGGGACCAGTCGCGCAGAGGGCCACGTTCATCCATGGGGATATCAAGCAGGTTGCCGATGATCTGGATCGGGATGGTGCTGGCGAAATCCTCAATCAGATCAGGGGCTTGGGGCATGTCATCCAGTAACCTGTCCACGGTGGCAATCAACCCCGGCTCCATCCGCGCCAGCGCCTTGGGGGTCAGCGCGCTGGTCATGATCCGGCGCACGCGGGTGTGCAGCGGCGGATCGTTGAACACAAGGCTGGTCGTATGGTGTTCATAAAGCGGGGTATCAACGCCGAATTTGGGCGCAAAGGCTTGTTTTTTATCGGAAATATAGGTGGTCGTATCGCGGTAGATGGCGTTCAGATCGGCGTGTCTGGTGATGAGGAAAGAGCCGTCAGGCTGGGGCGTGACGGGGCTGTTTTGCAGCAAATCGTCGTAATGCGGAAAGGGGTTTTGGGTGAAACCGGCGGGGGGATTTGCGAGGGTGAACATGGGGCGAGTTTGGCGGTTTGGGCAGGGGGTGTCTAGCGTACACCCCCTGTGCACCCTGCGTACACCGGGGGGTGTATGCGGGTTTTTGATGGTTTTGGCTTAGGGGCGATTTTGACCCACTAGATGTGGTGTTTGGGTGGGCGTGGGTTGGCAGCAAAGGGCAGCGCTTGGACCTCGGGGTGGGTGCGAAGCGCCCTCCCGTCAAACCGAAGGTTTGCCTTCGGCAAAACGGGGGAGGTCCGGGCGCTGTCCGGCGGTGCCGGACGCGTTTGGTACCGATAGCGTGCGCCGTGTTGAGATCAGGATAAGATAATGCGCAAATGAGCACCCACCGTGCGCTTACTAAGTGCGGATAATCCACACCGTAAGCTTACAAGAATCGTCAACGCACGCACGTAGGATATCACTACGATGGTGAAACAGAGTTGATGTCACTTTCTGAGAGCAAGCTTTTCAGAGCCTTTTCCAACCAAGGCATAGCATGCGTTGCTAAGTCCTGAGCCGAGAAAACCTCCCCTAATTTTGGATGTGTTGGCACATGGATGATTTGACCGTCCTTAGTTCGAATCGGCTTAAGACTGAATTTCGGCATTATCCGCACTGCACGAGCGTTTCCGGTTATTTGGGCAGTCTCTGCAGCGGGCTTGTTAACAACGGCACTCACTAACTGCCCATCGATTACATTATCTTTCATAATTAGATTTTTGAAGCTGGTCTGATCCGAAAGACGAATACCACCCATATTTCCAGTAGGTGCCCTCAATGAAGTAAACCCTGCTACGAACTCTCCCGAAACCAAATCATCTTTTCCATCATCTTCCGGATGGTCTATATCGTTTCGGCTACTGACAAGGAAATTGATAACCCCACAGATTCTTATTTCATTTTGCAGCATCCAAGCCTTTCCCCTCAAACACGGCTCAGCCTTGCCAATTCGAATGGCAAGTTCCACCGAAAGCTTGAAATGCCTAGCAAAATTCGCCCATGCCAAGTGAGCCTCAATCTCATCTTGCGCACTGAAAAGTTCCTGAACCGAGTTTTTCAGACCTCTGAGTTCAACTCGCAAACGAACTAGATTCTGCGCTCGTTTTGCAGTCACCCAATAACCCCCATAAACTCCCGCCATTCCCCCTTCGACATGCCCGACGTCTCCTGCGTCACCTCTTCCCCGGCGAGCATCCGGCGCACGCAATCCAGCGCTTTGCCGGACATCGTGGCACCGCCCAGACGGTAGTCCTCGAAGGCGCCATAGGCCGCGGGCACCCAGTCGGCGACGACTTTGCAAATCGCATCCGCGTAAACCCTTATTTCATACTGTGCGTGTTTATCTGCCCGCAGGCGCAAGAAATGAAACAGGTTATGGAGGTCCACTTTCCAGTACCATTGAGTATAGATGTTCGCAGGCAGGTTCATGCGGGCGAGTTCGCGGGCGAGGCCGTCTTGCCCGTCCTGAGAGATCATGGATTCGTAGTTGTCATAGGCACGGGTTGAATCGGATTTGAGGATTTCAAGCACACGGGCGGCTTCCTCGCCTTCCAGCACGCCGCCCCTGCCCTGATTGTTCACCTCTGACTGCGCGTTGATGTGTTCGGGCGCGGGGATGTAGAATTCGCGGTCCAGAATCGAATAGCGAGCGGAGTATTCGTTGACGTTGGCGGTGCGGTGCCTGATCCACTGGCGGGCAACAAAGACGGGCAGTTTGACGTGCAGCTTGATCTCGCACATCTCGAACGGGGTCGAGTGCCAGTGGCGCATGAGATAGCGGATCAGGCCTTCGTCGTTCTGCACGGATTTGGTGCCCTTACCGTAAGACACACGCGCGGCCTGACAGATAGCCGAATCGTCGCCCATATAGTCGATGACACGGATGAACCCGTGATCGAGCACATCATAGGCTTTGTAGAGATGCGCCTCCATGCCGGGGACTGTGGCGCGCAGGGTCTGGGTTGTCTGGCTGCGCAGTTCGTCGATTTCGGCTTGTTGTTCAGGGCTAAGCGGCATGAGGGGCGTCCTTGGATGGCATACGGGATTCGCTGGCCACTATATCTGGGCAGGTGCAGCGCAGGAACAGCGATATGCAGTATTGTTTTTTCAGCACCAAAGCGGGGATTATTTCATGCATTTTTCAGCGCAGCCGTTGACAAAGGGGCGACGTTCTTGGGATTGTCCCCCGAACACAGTGGGTAGGTCAGCGATCATGAAAATCAATGCAGCAGGGCTGTTGCTCTGCACGTTTCTTGTTGGATGTGGTGGCACTGCGCCATTTGGCGAAGATGCAATCGGTGCCGACCCGGACGGCGAAGAAGTGATCGAGAGCGATCGTGTGGTCCCTCCCGGCACAGAATCACCGCAGCCGGACACAACTATTTTCCGCAAAGAGCCGCTGGACGGTGATTCCGGCAACGGATTTGCACAGGGTGTGCGGTATAACTCCGAAGATGACACGTTCTTTGTGGACAACCTGCCCTTTGACGGGTCGGGGGACACGCCATATGTACGGGGCGAAGCGGTTGGCAGCCTTGGTGAGTATGCGGTTTACGAGGCCGTGAACCAGTATCCCGACACGCTGAACGGCGCGCCGATCAACCAGTTTACCCACCGCGCGATCTATGGTGTGAGCCGCACGGGCCAGACCGAATTCGCCATTGTACGGACCGGCGCTTATGTCCAGTACGGTTTCGGCGGTTTTGTGTACGAACGGAACGGCACGGTAAGCCTGCCAACAACGGGTCAGGGATTGTACAACGGCAAGGGTGCCGGACTGCGCGATTTCAACGGTCGCGGCGGGCTGGAATACACAACCTCCGATGTGCAGTTTGTCATTGATTTTGACGACTTTAATGAAGGCGCGGGTCGCGATGAAGGTGCCGTTAGCGGATTTGTTTTCAACCGCCGTATCTTTGATATCAGCGGCAACGAAGTCACAAATGATGTGTTGGAGCGCCTGAATGAGGCGAACAATTCGTCCCTGACAGCGATTCCGACGATCAACTGGGTCATCACACCGGGTTCTTTGGATCAGAACGGCGAACTGACCGGCGACGTTTTCTCGCGGTTCTCCACGGATGCGGGTGATCCGGTGGAATACGAAACCGGCAAGTATTACGGTATCCTGTCTGGCGACAACGCAAGCGAGCTTGTTGGGGTCATCGTGACCGAAAACGACCTTGATCCGATTTCCGAGGGCGTGCGCGAAACCACCGGCTTTACGATTTACAGAGAAGCGCGCGAGTAATGTTTCGCCACCTGTGCCGGAGTTTGGCAGCAACAGCTGTTTTGATCTGCGGCGCGTTGGCGGCAGAGGCACAGGTTACGCTTGGGCCTGATCAATTGCGACAGGCGGCAATGATATCGTTGCAAGAGGGGGATCCCGCTCTTGCGCGGCGGTATGCGCAAGCGCTGATCTCGCGTGATCAAAACGATCGTAACGCCTATTTGATCCTTGCGCGCGCCGCCCGCGACATGGGGGATATCCCACCTGCCCGCGCCGCGGCACGCAAGGCATGGGCGTTATCGAATACAGATGCCCAGCGCTACTCGGCGGCCCTCATTACAGCGCAGGTCTTGTCCTCAGACGGCAAGCGCACGCGCTCGCAATTGTGGTTACGCCGCGCCGCGCAGTACGCCCCCAACCCAGCCTTGCGCGCAAAAGCCGAGCGGGATTTTCGCTACGTCCGCCAACAAAACCCTTGGAAAACCGATTTGACGTTTACCTTTGCGCCGAACTCCAACATCAACAACGGCTCCGCACGGGACCGCTCAAGGCTGAATTACGCCATTTCGGAACTGCTCTTTGGAGAACCTATCGAATTTGATCTGGACGCGGAAGCGCAGGCAATTTCCGGTTTGGAAATTGGGGGCTCAATCCGGACGCGCTATCGGTTTCATCAGACCCCAACCACGGCGCATGATGCAAAGCTAGCGCTGGCCTACCGCAGCTATGCGATCACCGATGATCTGGAAGATACGGACGTAACGGGGTCCGATTTCGCGTTTGGCACTCTGTCCTTCGGCTATGGCTTTCGCAAATTAAACGAGAAACGCAATGGCGAGTTCTCATTTGATACGGAACTTGGTCAAAGCTGGTACGGCGGATCGCGTTACGCATCCTACTTGCGGGGTCAGGCGCAGCAGACGCTTTATACAAGTGCAAAACAACAGCTGCGATTTGGCGGCGAGGTTGAAAGGCAGTGGGGACAAGCTACCGCTGATCGCGACCTGATTAGCCTTTCGGCCAGCGTCACACGCGGTTTTGCCTCGGGCAATAGCGGGTTTGTTGGCATCTATGCGACTGCAACACAGTCGGATGCGTCAACGTCGGAGTATTCCGAAGTGGTGTTGCGCACGGGTCTGTCTCTGCGCAAGCCCGTGATGGGTGCCGCGATCCAGTTCGGCTTGGGAACCAGTTGGCGGGACTATGATATCTCGCGTGATTCCCGCGACGGACGTCAGGATAGACGGGTTTTCGCCGATGTGACTGCAACATTCAAAGAGATTGACTACTACGGTTTCAATCCTAGCGTCACCTTATCGGCGTCCAGCACAGACAGCAACATCGGCTTATATGATGTGAATCGGGTCGGCCTGAACATCGGGATCAAATCAGCGTTTTAAGGTCAACTTGTTGCGAGCGGCTGGCATCGGGGCATCCCTATGCTAGGTTCAGGAAAACCCGACCCCGAGGAGTTGCTTATGCCCATCAAATACCTGCACACCATGGTGCGCGTCAAAGACCTTGATGCATCTATCGCATTTTTCAAGTTACTCGGTTTGATCGAGCGGCGACGGATCGAACATGAAGCGGGGCGTTTCACGCTTGTTTTCCTGTGCCCTCCCGGCATGGATGACGGCCACGCAGATGTCGAGTTGACCTACAACTGGGACGGCGACGAGGGTCTGCCCTCTGACAGTCGCCACTTCGGGCATCTGGCCTATACGGTAGAAAATATTTACGAAACTTGTCAGCATCTTATGGATAATGGCGTCGTGATAAACCGCCCGCCGCGTGACGGGCGTATGGCGTTTGTACGCAGCCCTGACAACATCTCGGTCGAACTGCTGCAGGAAGGTGACGCGCTAGAACCGGCAGAGCCTTGGGCAAGTATGGACAACATCGGGCATTGGTAAGGACGCGCTCATGTTTCGCCTCCTCACAGTAATGGCGCTGATGATTGCAAACGCCGCACAGGCGACCGAATGTCGCTTGGCATTGTTGCTGGCTTTGGACATTTCCAGTTCGGTGGACGAAACAGAGGACGCATTGCAGCGCGGTGGCATGGCGGCAGCACTTTCCTCCGCGCAGGTAGAGGCCGCCTTATTTGCGGGTGACATGCCGGTCGCGCTGGCGGCGTTTGAATGGTCGGGACGCTATAATCAGGAAATCATTCTGGAATGGAGCCTGATAAAAACGCGCGCTGATGTACGGCGCGCAGCGCAAGTAATTGCCGATAGCCGACGCAGTTATAATGAGTTTCCGACAGCCATGGGCGAAGCACTGGCTTTTGGGTCTGCCATGTTTTCACGGGCCCCCCGATGTCTGACACAAACCATTGATATGGCCGGTGACGGCGAGAACAACGAGGGCGCAGGACCGGTCGCGGCCTATGCGACGCCTGCGTTCGACAACATCACGGTCAACGGGTTGGTTGTGGCAAATGCCGCAGATTTCCAGACAGAAGAGCGCCTGACACAGTTTTTCACCGAGGAAGTCCTGCACGGCACCGGTGCTTTTATGATCGTGGCAGATGGGTTTGAGGATTACGAACGAGCAATGCGTATCAAACTAGAACGGGAATTGAGCGTGATGGTCATTGGTGCGACGCCGCATAAACCGGGAGTGGGCGGATGATACGGGGCTGGCTTTTTGCGCTGCTTGCTGTCTTGCCCATCGGGGCTTTGGCCGAATGCCGCCTAGCCCTGACTTTAGCACTGGATGTGTCCAGTTCGGTTGATGCGCGGGAGGATGCGTTGCAGCGGGGAGGCGTGGTTGCAGCGTTAACCTCGCCCGAGGTGATCGACGCCTTTTTCGCCGTGGATCAACCTGTAGCATTGTCCGTTTATGAATGGTCTGGGCGTTATCAACAGGATTTATTGCTCGACTGGACTTTGATCGACAGCCGTCGAGCGTTGGTCGAAGCGGCGGAAACCATTGCGGGAACAAGACGAAAGCATGCGGATTTCCCCACTGCCATGGGATATGCGCTAGGCTTCGGGGCGCGTTTGCTTGAGCGGGCCCCGAATTGCCTGCGCCACACGCTGGACATGTCAGGTGACGGGCAGACCAACGAAGGGTTCGGGCCATCCGAAGCCTATCGGGCGTTTCCTTTTGCCGATGTGACGGTAAACGGATTGGTGGTGAATGCGGCGGATTTTGAGGGCGAAATAGGGCTGATCGCGTTTTACCGCGCAGAGGTGTTGCATGGGCCGGGCGCGTTTTTGGAAATTGCCAATGGTTTTGAAGATTATGAACGTGCGATGAGGCGCAAACTTGAGCGCGAAGTGTTGCCTCCAAGGTTGGGAGGTCAATTCCAGCCTGTCGGGCCAAAAGGATGATCCGCGCTGCTGCTTTGGCCGTGCTGCTGGTGATGCTGGCGACTGTGGGGCGTGCCAATTGCAGACAGGCCCTTGCCCTTGCCTTGGACGTTTCGGGATCCGTTGATGCCCGTGAGTACCGTTTGCAAATAGGCGGGGTTGCAACGGCACTGGATGCGCCACAGGTGCGCGAGAAGCTTCTGGCGATGCCATCTGCGCCTGTGCGTTTGATGGTGTTTGAATGGTCGGGCCCGGGGGATCAGGCCGTTCTGGTCCCGTGGACAATCATCGACAGTGCAACCACTCTGGATGAGGTCATCGCGCTCTTGCGCGCGACCACGCGGCGGGATGCGACCCCCGGAACCGCGCTTGGCGTTGCGATGAAAGAAGGCCAGCGTCAATTGTTGCTGCAACGGGAGTGTTGGAAACTGACCCTGGATATCTCCGGAGACGGCAAATCCAACCTTGGCCCCCGCCCCCGCGATGTCCGGGAACGGATTGATGATGGAAGCGTCACAATCAATGCGCTTGTGATCGGGGTGGATGATCCGAACAACGGTGACATACGTCAGGCCGAGATTGGAGAGTTATCGTCTTATTTCCAAGCCGAAGTGATCATGGGGCCAAATGCGTTTGTACAAACCGCGATAGGATTTTCCGACTACGCCCGCGCCATGACGGAAAAACTGATCCGCGAATTGGACGGGCTGGTGTTTTCACGGCTGTAACAAGCTTCTTTGGGACGCCTGATTAGTAAATGTAGCGGATCTGATCGGTCCAGTAGCGTTCCATCCGTTTGAGAGAACTAGTGATTTCAGCAATGCCATCCTGCCCGAGCACGCCTTTGTCCCGCAGGCCGTCCGCATGACGGGCGAACAACTCAGCAACCACATCGCGAATGTTTCGGCCCTTTTCGGTCAAGCGCACCCGCACGGAGCGGCGGTCGATTTCGCAGCGTTGGTGGTGCATATACCCCATTTCAACCAGTTTCTTGAGATTGTAGCTGACGTTACTGCCCTGATAATAGCCACGGCTTTTTAATTCACCTGCTGTGACTTCGTGATCGCCAATGTTGAACAATAGCAACGCCTGTACCGCGTTGATTTCCAGCACGCCAACCCGTTCAAATTCATCTTTGATGACGTCCAGCAGCAGCCTGTGCAGGCGTTCTACCAGTGACAAGGCCTCTAGGTAGCCAATCATGAAGTCCTGATTGCTGACGTTTTGGCCGATGGGGGCTTGAATACTCATTCTTCGGTCTCCAACTCGATTTGTTGAGGCGAACCTGAAGAATAAAATAGAATAATTCGTTAAACTGCGCGGTTCGGCATTACGCCTATCGCTGCGACGCCAGTTGATCCTGTATATCAAGGACAATTGCGCCATAGGGTTCTGGCGGGTCGGTCTGTCGCGTGACCCACTGATAAAGGTCGTGATCGTTTTCGTTGAGCATCGAATCATAGATTGCGAGTGTTGCATCGTCCATCTGAGGCAGCCGCAGGTCGGCATAGGCTGACAGGATCAGATCCATCTCCTTGATCCCACGGCGCATGGAGCGCATGGCAAGCCTTTTGACTTTGTGTTCGCGCAATTCCTCAGCCATTCTGCTGCCCCTCCAACATCAGACGCAGGCGTTTTTCCAAACGCCCCATCGCTTCGGCATTGATCAGCATCTCGGCACGCAGCACCCGCATTTCGCCCAGAAGTGCCGCCATATCGTTCCCGACAGTGCTTGTTTCTTCTGGTCCGTCGATGCCCACACCCTCCCCGTTAATCAGCCACATCATCGAGACATTCAGAATGCCGGCCAGCATCGATAGGCGGTTGGCACGTGGTTCTGAAAGGTCGTCTTCCCAGGATCGCAGTGTTGCGGGGCGCACACCCAGCCGCTTGGCCAACACCGATTGCGTCATGCTGGCGCGTTCACGCGCGGCGGCCACTCGATCACCGAACGTTGCCGCTTCGGGTCCATACCAGTCAGATTGTGCTGTCATCGTCATCTCTCCACTGCTGCCGAAGCATCAATCCCGCTTGATCGCTGCGGGGGTGGCCCCTATGAGTACGCAACACCCATAACCGCCAGAGGTCGAAAATGGAACTGCTCTCAACGACACTTGCCCGCGTCAAACCGTCCCCGACCATCGCGGTGACAAATAAAGCTAACGAATTGAAGGCGGCGGGACATGATATTATCGGCCTTGGCGCAGGTGAGCCAGACTTTGATACACCGCAGAACATCAAGGACGCGGGCATTGCTGCAATCAATGAAGGCAAGACAAAATACACAGCCGTGGACGGAATTGCCGAGCTAAAGCAGGCGATCTGCGCGAAGTTCAAACGCGACAACGGACTGGACTATACGCCGTCTCAGGTAAGTGTCGGCACAGGTGGCAAGCAGATCCTGTACAACGCGTTGATGGCCACGCTGAACGAGGGTGACGAGGTGGTGATCCCAGCGCCCTATTGGGTGAGCTACCCCGATATGGTGTTGCTTGCGGGCGGTACGCCGGTTGTGGCTGAGGCGTCCTTGCAGACTGGTTTCAAGCTGACGGCGGATCAGTTGGAAGCCGCGATTACAGACAAGACGAAGTGGTTGATCTTCAACTCGCCGTCCAACCCGACGGGTGCGGGGTATACGTGGGATGAGCTGAGAATGCTGACCGATGTGTTGATGCGCCACCCGCATGTCTGGGTGATGACGGATGATATGTATGAACATCTGGTTTACGACGATTTCAAGTTCTGCACCCCTGCACAGGTAGAACCACAGCTGTATGATCGCACGCTAACGGTAAATGGCGTGTCCAAAGCCTATGCCATGACAGGCTGGCGTATCGGCTATGCCGCCGGTCCCGAAAAGCTGATCGGGGCGATGCGCAAGGTACAATCGCAGTCGACCTCCAACCCCTGCACGGTAAGCCAGTGGGCGGCTGTAGAGGCCTTGAATGGCACGCAGGATTTCATTGCACCCAACAACAAGATGTTTGCACGTCGCCGTGATCTGGTGGTCGAAATGTTGAACGGGGCGGAAGGCATCAAATGTCCTGTGCCGGACGGGGCGTTCTATGTGTACCCGTCGATTGCGGGCTGCATTGGCAAAACATCCGCTGCGGGAACCAAGATCGAGGATGACGAGACTTTTGCGACCGCTCTACTGGAAGAGACCGGCGTGGCCGTGGTTTTTGGTGCCGCATTCGGCCTTTCACCAAACTTCCGCGTCAGCTACGCTACTTCGGATGAGGCCCTGCAAGAGGCCTGCATCCGCATCCAGACGTTCTGTGCGGGTCTGACGTAACGAGGGGAATTGGTTATGGCCGCAGAGCTGCCTGAATATTATTTCAGGGTGCGCGAGAACGGCGCAGCGGTGTTTCGTGTGGATACGGAAAACCGCCAGCGCCGGATCGAGATGGACCAGATCGCGGTGGTGAACATCAAAAACGGCGAGATCAAACCGCAAGGGGATCGCACGCTGACGGATGAAGATCGCACAACCATTCAGAACTGGATGGAAGAGCGTCTGCAGGTGCTGGCCCACCGCGACATTGACGATATTTACCGCGCGGTGGATTACATGAACCTCACGACGCAATGGGCGCAATCAAAGGCAAGCGATGCGCAACTGGACGCGGTGACGGATCAGCTTTTGCTAGCGATGCATGATCTGCGCAGCACATTGGTGCGCAAGAAAGCCGACCGTTTGTTGAAGAAGTGAGAGCGGCTTAGGGTTGACGCGCCATCTTGTGCATCTGGGGCATGGTGACAATCCAGAAGCGCGCGTTCAACAGGATTGCGGCCACACCCAATCCGATCACCAATCCGGCCCAGACGCCGACCCCGTCCCAGCCAAACACGAACCCGAGCATATATGAACAGGGGATTCCGACGCCCCAATAGCTGAACGCCGCCATCCACATCGGCACGGCAGTGTCCTGCACCCCGCGCAACACGCCAAGGGCAATCACCTGCGTGCCGTCCATCAGTTGAAACAGCGCCGCCGCCGCCAACAGGCCCACACCAACGGCCAAAATCTCAGCGCGGGCAGGTTCGTTGTCTTGCATGAAGACAAGGATCAGCGGCTCAGGCCAGATCACAAAAATGGCAATGGTCACTGCTGCGAACACCACTGACATAACTGTCACAATCATAGCACCCCGCGCCATATGGGGCGCATCACGTCGTCCCAACGCATTGCCTGCGCGGATCGTAGCCACATTGCTGAACCCCAGATGCACCATGAAGGTGATCGAGGCCAATTGCATCACGATACCATGTGCCGCGAGCGGGATCGTGCCGAGCCACCCCATCATAACAGCAGATGCTGCAAACAGTCCCACTTCACTGAGCGTGGTCAGGCCAATCGGCAGACCAAGACGGAACACCCGCGCCAGCATTTGCCAGTCCGCGCGCCAGAAGCGCACAAACAACTGGTGTTGCGGCACGACGATCAGGATATAGATTACAACGCCCACCAGCGAGACAAGCTGTGTACACACGGAAGCAAGGGCTGCCCCCACAATCCCCAACTCCGGTGCCCCCCAATTGCCAAAGATGAACGCATAATTGGCAAGTGCATTCACCAAGGCTGCAAGCAACGTGATCCACAATACCACCTGTGTCCGCTCTAGCGCGGCGAGGTAGGATTTCAGAACCATGACCAACAACGCAGGCAGAATGCCCCAGCCTGCCACGGCCAGATAAGACGCCGCTTGTTGAGCCACCGCTTCACCCTGCCCCAACAGCCGCAACAAAGGTTCTGCAAAAAGCAACAAGGGCAACGCAACAAGCCCGAAGGCAAGCGACAACCAAAGCCCCATGCGGGTTGTACGGCGGATCGCAACTTCGTCTTCCTCGGCAGCAAAGGACGCAACCATCGGCATCACCGCAAAGGCAAAGCCGGAACCGAAAATAAACAACACAAAGAAATACGTCCCTGCCAGCGTGACCGCCGCCAGCCCTTCGATGGAATACCAGCCCACCATGACGGTATCCGTTACCGTAATAGCAATCTGCGCCAGATGCCCGCCAATCAACGGCAGGCCAAGGGTCAGGATTGCGCGGACATGGCCACGATCTGTCATAGGAATGCTCATCCCCTAGGCTTACGCCCGCGCCCCTTCGAGGGAAAGAGCAGATGCACGCATATGTTTCGCGCAGCGTTACGCTGGCGGGTTTGATACTGGCCGTGCCATGGTGAAGACAGTTAGTCTTTTAGTCTTTGAGGCGGAAAAACAGCGATGATCAAGCATTGGAGCGAGACTGTTGATTTGAACGGGAGACCGTTTTTTATCCGCCATTGGGGTGACGAAAACCTTCCCAAACTGCTGATGTTGCATGGCTTTCCCGAATATGGTGGAGCGTGGGCACAACTTGCCCCGCTACTGGCGCACAAGTTTCATTGCATCGCGCCGGACCAGCGCGGGTATGGCCAAAGCTGGGCCCCATCAGAAGTTGCGGAATATGCCGCTTCAAAACTGGTGAACGATATGGCCACACTGATCGGTAACGCACCGGTTTATGTGTTGGGCCATGATTGGGGCGCGGCGGTGGCCTATGGCTTGGCGATGTTCCGCCCCGATCTGGTCTCGAAACTGATCATCATGAACGGCGTGCATCCGGTGCCATTCCAACGCGCTCTCACCGCAGGTGGGGCGCAGGCGGAGGCGTCGCAATACATCCACTATCTGCGTCGCGAAGGGTCGGAGGATCGCTTGGCCAAGGATGGTTTTGCCAAGCTGCTGACGCTGTTTTCCGCCAATATGGATCACGCGTGGTCCGATGCGGATACGATGGCGGAGTATGTGCGTGAATGGGATCGCCCCGGACGGATGCGCGGCATGGTGAACTGGTATCGGGCGTCGCCTTTGGTTGTCCCTAAGTCCGGCGAAGTTATAAATGATCTGCCGGATTTGCCACCCGAGAAGTTGCAGGTCCGCTGTCCACATCTGTTGATCTGGGGCACGGATGATACCGCATTGCTCCCCATTGCCACCGAAGGGCTGGAGGGGTTTGCAGCGGACCTCACCCGCGTCGATATCGCAGGCGCAGATCATTGGTTGCATCACCAACAACCGGAGGCCGTGGCACGCGCTATCCTCGACTGGCTCTAGGCGTGGTTCCAGTCATCGGGATCGTCGTTGTTGTTGGGACTAAGGCCGATCACGTCCCCATCCGTTGAACAGCCTAACCCCAGAACCGTGCGGTTGGCATAGCAGAAATACGATGTGACTTGATTGATCTCCAGAATTTCGCCGTCATTCCAGCCTGCCCCACGTAAGGCTTTGACGTCCGTTTCAGCCATATCTGCAGGCGCGACCGTCAACTTCTGCGCATAATGCATAGCCGCCTGTTCCCGCGCATCCAGCGGCATCGCGGGAATGTCGCGTTCTGTGATCGCTGCACGCAGCGCATCCGCACGCGGATCATCGCGCATCAGGCGTTTCATCCCCGCGAAATGATGCTCAACACAATACTCACAGCCGTTCAGCGACGACACCCAGACGCCAATCGCCTCCAGAAACCATTTGGGAATCGTGTTATCCTTGTGATGCAGCACGTATTTATACACCGCCATATGCGCTTCCATCGTGTGCGGGCGCAGCGAGTGCATCATCATGATGTTGTCGACATTGTTGCCCGGCCCCGTGACACGTTCATACAGCGTCTTGAGGTGGCCCGTTGCGGCCTCGAAGGGGGTGGTTTTGATCCACGCCATTGGCTGTCCTTTGGTTTTTACACAGGCTGCGCCGGGTTCATGGGTCTTGCAAGCCCGAATTCCCCGCAAACCCTGTGGATTAAGCGCAAAGCGTGATTGCACGGCCCCTGCTGGGCTGTCAGAATACGCCAAACCAAAAAAGCGAGCAGCGCAATGAATGACCTTCTTTCGGGGCAAGAGCCCAGCGATTACGATGCTTCCTCAATCGAGGTGCTGGAGGGGCTTGAGGCCGTGCGCCTGCGCCCCGGCATGTACATCGGCGGCACCGATGAACGCGCCCTGCACCACATGGTCGCCGAGGTCCTCGACAACGCGATGGACGAAGCGGTGGCGGGGCATGCCAACCGGATCGAAGTGGAACTGCATGAAGATTATTCAATCACCATCCGCGACAACGGGCGCGGTATTCCGATTGATCCGCATCCCAAATTTCCCGACAAATCCGCACTTGAGGTGATCTTGTGTACCCTGCACGCAGGTGGCAAATTTTCGGGCAAGGCGTATCAGACTTCCGGTGGTCTGAATGGCGTGGGATCGTCCGTTGTGAACGCGCTGTCCGACAGCATGGTGGTGCAGGTTGCGCGCAACCGCGAACTGTTTGAACAGCGCTTTTCGCGGGGTGTTCCGCTTGGTGCGCTTGAGAAACTGGGCGCGGCCCCGAACCGGCGCGGTACAACTGTAACGTTCCATGCGGACCCTGATATTTTTGGCGGTCACCGTTTCAAACCGGCGCGACTTTATAAGTCTGTGCAGTCAAAGGCCTACCTTTTCTCCGGCGTGGAAATCCGTTGGAAATCAGCCATTTCCGATGGTGATACGCCGCAAGAGGCGACCTTTCACTTTCCCGGTGGTCTGTCCGATTACCTAAAAGAAACGCTGGGCGGTGCGACCACCTACGCCGAGGCCGCATTCGCCGGAACCGTCGATTTCAACGACAAGTTCGGCGAGCCGGGCAAGGTCGAATGGGCGATCAACTGGACCCCGATGAAGGACGGTTTCATCCAGTCCTATTGTAACACTGTGCCGACCCCCGAAGGCGGCACGCATGTCGCCGGATTCTGGGCGGCGATCCTCAAAGGGATCAAGGCCTATGGCGAATTGGCGAACAACAAAAAGGCCGCGCAGATCACCCGTGAAGACCTGATGTCGGGCGGCTGTGCGCTGGTGTCCTGTTTCATTGCGGACCCTGCATTTGTGGGACAGACCAAGGACCGCCTGTCCACCGAATCCGCGCAGAAAATGACCGAAGGCGCGGTGCGCGACCACTTTGACAACTGGCTCGCGGCGGACACGAAATCGGCGGGCGCGATCCTTGATTTTCTGGTGTTGCGGGCCGAAGAACGCATGCGCCGCCGTCAGGAAAAAGAAACCGCACGCAAATCTGCGACCAAGAAACTGCGCCTGCCCGGCAAGCTGACTGATTGTACGTCCAAGGACCGTGTCGGCACTGAATTGTTCATCGTGGAGGGTGATTCTGCGGGGGGGTCCGGCAAGGGTGCGCGTAACCGCAAGACGCAGGCGTTGTTGCCGCTGAAGGGTAAAATCCTGAACGTGCTGGGGGCGGCGTCAAACAAACTGACCACCAACGCCGAGATTTCAGACCTCTGCGAAGCATTGGGCTGTGGCATGGGGACCAAGTTCAACATCGACGATCTGCGCTATGAAAAGATCATCATCATGACGGATGCGGACGTGGACGGTGCCCATATCGCCGCCCTGCTGATGACCTTCTTTTTCACGCAGATGCGCCCTCTGATTGATGGCGGCCACCTGTATCTGGCCTGCCCGCCGCTCTACCGGCTGACGCAGGGGCCAAAACGGCTCTATGTGGCGGATGATACAGAGAAAGATTACTGGCTGGAAAAGGGCTTGGGCGGCAAGGGCAAGATTGATTTGCAACGCTTCAAGGGTCTGGGCGAGATGGACGCGAAAGACCTCAAAGAAACCACGATGGACCCCGAAACCCGTAAGCTCATCCGCGTGACGGTGGACGAGGATGTACCCGGCGAAACGGGTGATCTGGTGGAGCGGTTGATGGGCAAGAAGCCGGAATTGCGGTTCCAGTACATTCAGGAGAACGCGAAGTTTGTGGAGGAGTTGGATGTTTGAGGGGGATTAAAGGAGTGGCGGATCAGCTCGATTCAACCATTCAGGCACATCAAATATCTCTTCCATGAGCTGACTGGCTTTTTTGTAATCCTTCGCTGCAATAAACAGTTCTCTTTCTGCTACTTGTTTCGTTGCCGCTTGATAGCCAAGATACAAAACCCGTAGGAACTCCCTTTCGTCATCCATTGGTGGAATCGGATTAACACCAAGGGTCGTATCAAAGTGCCTGACACTGATCCATTGAACAGCTATTCCAATTCTCTCGAGTGCTTCTTCAATTTTTGCTCTCGTCGCACTTGCCAGCTTTTCTCGACCACTTCGGTATTCCAGATCAGAGTGAGCAATCCGTTTGTCGGACCAGTTTCTAGCGAAGGCGGTCGATCTTTCAGCTTCTCCAACGATCTGCTTAAGTTCTTTACTCTCATCAATAAAAATAGCTGAAAGGCCTTTAATCGTAACGCTTTTTGTTCTGCCTCTTCGGCCGACAAATGGATCAGTCAACTTACGCAGTCCGAGTAGGGTCCGTTCAAACAAGACTCGCTCGAGAGTCGAAACTGTTGGTCCAGATATCGAATTGAGCATATCGACCGTTTCACGGTTAGTTCCAAAAAATGATCTATAGAGACGCCACTCAACTTTGAGCATGAAATATTCATTTTTAATGTGTTCGAAATAGTCTTTCGCTGCTTGGTCAGCCATCTCCGCTCCTAAATAGATACTATCAAAGACTGCCTTTTGACGCCTCGTAGGTAAAGGCCAACTCATCGTCCCACCTAAAGCCCCTTCCCATCATGGCAAGGAAAGGGCAAAGCGACTTTGGTCCATGGGATATGCCAACACCCGTGGCTCGCGAACATCGGGAGCGCGTGGGTTGCACCCACCCTACTCTTGTATCTCTTTTAAATACGCCACCAGATCAACAATCGGCTGGCTGGTCATGATCGGCTGGCCGCTCTCAGTTTTCATGGCTGCGTCATCGCCCTCAAAGAACGGCCCGTAGACCGGCATGGGGGAGCCGTGGCTGACCAGCGGGTCGCGTCCGTCGATGCGGGACACCACGCGCAATGTCGGGAATGCGCCGTGACGCTCTGTCAGATCACGCAGGCCGGGGGGTTGCAGCAGCAATGCCGGGGCCAGTGGCCCGTTGCCGCGCGCCTCTGCCCCGTGGCACACCGCGCAGTGCAGATCATACAACTCCGCGCCCGCCTCGGTGTCTTGCGCCTGCGCTGCGCCCTGCATCATGCAAAGCGCGGTGAATGTTGCGAAAATCCGTTTCATCTGGCTCTCCTGTTTGGCTGGCGTCAGTATAGCCACAGACAGCCCAAGAATAATTGATCCCGATCAACCCTGGACCTGTCGCGGTTTGATGCCGCTCCTTTGATAGCATTTACTGCAACAAAGGAGACTGACTATGGGACTGAAACG
>CANMXJ010000002.1 GCA_947501805.1 uncultured Sulfitobacter sp.
CTGCTGGAAAACTACTACCTGCCCGGCGATCTCAGGGAACAGATCGATGCCTTCGTCGAGCATTACAACCACCGGCGCTATCATGAGAGCCTACAAAACCTCACGCCCGCTGACGTCTACTTCGGACGCGGTGAAACCATTCTGAGACAACGGGAAAGGATCAAACAGAAGACCATCGAAACGCGACGCTTGCTTCACCGCAAATCCGCCGCATAATCAAACCAAACAGATGTGCCAGACCCTCTCTTAGATCTCGCGGCCATCTGTCCCAAAATCCCTGACGACGGACAAGTTGAAACGGCTATGGTCTTTGTCGAACGCTCATCGCTGAAAATGCCTATGTGGGCCGCATTTCTTGCGTCAAAACTTCAATGAGCTTGCGAACCCGTCTGGGAACAAAGCGGTTGTCGGGTCGCACAATCCAGATGCCTTCCGGTTCGGGCTGAAAAGCCGACAAAACGGGGACCAACGTTCCGTCGTCAAGGTGCTGCTCAACGTAGTAGTCAGGCAATTGAGCGATCCCCAAACCCCTCAGGACCATGCTAGTGATAGCGACACCGCTGTTACAGCGCGATTTGCCGCTGATCTGCTGATGTTTCGCGGTGCCATTGTGCCCAAACCGCCATTGGCGGGCCGAACCTCGCAGGCAATTGTGGTTTCGCAGATCCGACGGCTCATTTGGGTGTCCGCAGCGCTTTAGATAATCAGGCGAGGCACAGGCCAGAAGGCAACGTTCACCAATCTTGCGCGCGATCAGAGATGAATCCGGAAATTCACCCAAACGTACCGCCAGATCGTATTTCCCTTCAATCAAATCAAACCTGTCATTCGATAGATCGAGATCAACCGACACCTTTGGATGAAGCAGCTGAAAGGTGGCAATTGCAGGCGCGATCACACGTTCGCCAAACTCCACCGCCGCAGTCATACGGATTTGACCGGTTAATCCAGCTTGTCGGTCGGTCAGTTCATCTTCGGCAGCGTTGAGCAGTCTTAACGCTTCTCGGCAATGTGCCAGATAGGTCTCTCCGTCCGGGTTCAGCGCGACATGCCGCGTTGTTCTGGTGAACAGTTTGACGCCAAGCCGGTCTTCAAGCTCGGAGATGCGCCGGCTGACACTGGCGACTGTTGTATTCAGCCTTTCCGCCGCAGCAGTGAAACTGCCCGTTTCAGCGACAGCTACGGCTTCATCGACACCACGCCAGTTCATTATTGCAAAATCGTAAAGGTAATTATCATCTTTTCATAATTATCACCAATATCGGAATAATCTAGAACATTCTCATCAACGAAAGGAAATGAGAATGACACTTGCCAATCTAAAAACCACCGCCGCCGCGTTTGGGCTTGGCCTCTTGGCAACGCAGGCCGCCGCTGCAGGCTGTGACGCCCTGCCGGATCATGCTGCCCTGACTGCAGCGCTGAAGGCCAGCACCGCCGCCACCTCAGAAACCGTCAATGGCGGTCTGGAGCTGAACATGTGGGCCAGCATCGTGGATCGTGACGGCACCGTCTGCGCTGTTGCCATGACAGGCGACAATCGTGGTGACCAATGGCCGGGCAGCCGGGTGATCTCGGCGCAAAAGGCCAATACCGCCAACGCGTTCAGCCTGCCTGGTCTGGCACTCTCAACGGCTAACCTTTACTCGGCGACACAGCCCGGCGGCAGCCTGTTTGGTCTGCAATTTTCCAACCCTGTGAACCCACAGATCGCTTACGGCGGTGCCGAAAACTATGGCATGGAAAATGATCCACTGGTCGGGCAACAACCCGGCGGCGTAAATGTTTTTGGCGGCGGTCTGGCGCTTTATGATGCGGAAGGCGTGCTGCTTGGTGCGATTGGTGTCAGCGGTGATACGTCTTGTGCTGATCACAACATTGCATGGCGCACACGTGACGCATTAGGCCTCGCAATCATTCCCGGCGGTGTTAGCGCAAATGGCGATGACGGCATCTTGTATGACATCACCGATGGTGCCAGCGCCTCTGGTTTTGGCCACCCGACTTGTGGCGGGACGGAAAACACCATCGCAACAGAGATTGGCGCAGGACAGTAATCTGCCTGCATCAAAGCTATGGGTACTGATCAAAGGTCGCGCGGTTTGCTCTGAGCGACATTATGTCTTTGGCTGCAATTGCATGTCCAAGCGCTGTGTAATTGGACGATTAAGCCTTGGCCACGTCTTTCATCGCGGCCTCGTCCGAATACCGTTTCCAAGGCAATTTTTGGGGCTCTCTCGGCACCTTCGCCGCAGCTTAAACGAAGGACCGCTTTCAGTTCTGGGTCAGATATGCTTGACGTTTGGGTCAGAATTTAATGACGTGATTTTCCCATTTCTTGAGGTTTTGGACGCTGAAAGAGTCAAAGCTTCGTGACGTTCCACAGCCTTATAATTTCTAATTTTTAACATGATGACGGCGTTAATTGCTAATATGGCCCCTTCATTGCATTTGCCATACATGAACAATGCTGAAATCTCACGGAATACTATCGGTGAAGCAATGTCGTAAGGTGGTCTGGTAAGGATGGGTAGTATGATACGATGTATCAAACGGTGCTGGTCTCTTTTTGAATTGGCCTGAATCTAAAGTTTTTTCCCTCAACTGAGAGGCTTGTGGATGAAACAACCAGTTGGAAGTCAAAGACCCATATGCCGGATGGCACCTCGTAAGGGGTCTTGCGGTGATGTCGGTCTTCAAAACCAAATCGCTTGAGCTAACCTTGTCCGAGATCGCTGCGTAACTGATAGTCACCGTTTTCCCGTATTCGCGCGCTGGTGAGAGGCGACAACGTGTAGCAGGGTATAGGTCCGGCTCGGTGATGGCTATTGCGCCAGCTTCGGGCCGCTGGAAACCGCGCGAGGCGGACCGGTAGGCGAAGGCACTCTGGTGGTGTACCGAAACGTCGGATCGCAATCCGACGTAGGAGTCGCCCTGAGAGGGCTAGATTTTCACCCAACCCTCTGGTGGTTCTTTGCCGGGGTGGAGCGCCTTGCAATTCGGGCAAGTTCTGTCCTCTTCCGACGCATAGAACTTGTTATAAACAGGCGGCAAGTCGTCAACGATCGACGTCAACTGCATTTCTGCGCGATGCACAAGGGAGCCGCATTCAAAGCAGTACCATTCAACCGCGTCCAATTCGCCCGTCTGGCGCTTGGGTTCAACAACAAGGCCGATTGACCCTTCTTCGGGGCGTTGTGGAGAGTGGCGCACATGGGGTGGCAATAAGAAAATCTCGCCTTCGCGGATCGGCACGTCGTAGAATTCTTCACCGTCATAGATCTTGAGAACCATGTTGCCTTCAAGCTGGTAAAAGAACTCTTCGACCGGATCATCATGGTAATCGGTGCGCTTGTTCGGGCCACCCACAACCGTCACCATGAGATCGGCATCTTCCCAGATTTGCTGGTTTCCAACGGGTGGTTTCAAAAGGTGGCGATGTTCATCAATCCAGTTTTTGAAATTGAAGGCCTTTAGTCTGGACATGGTTTTCTCCCGTTCCCGATAACTTCTGTGATTTTAGCATTAAAAGCAAAGAAATTTAGAACTGCTCGTCGGTCACAGCTTCAAGCCGCATCCTTCAAAAGCGCTGCGAATTTCTACTTTCTCTGCGTCAGTTAATTCCAGCATAGGCCTGCGCACGCGGCCACCTCTTTGACCCAAGAGTTCTTGCCAGTACTTGCCAAATGCGGTTGGCTTGTCTGCAGGTTTCGATTTTTTCATAGCATCGCGCACAGGTTCAAGGCTATCGCGCACTTTGCGGGCTTCCTCAAACTTACCTTCGAACGCAAGCTGGGTGTATTCGTGCATCCGCATGTCTTTGGCTGTTTGCAACTGATAGGGTGGCGACGAGCAGAGATACAGCCGCCAGCCAAGCTCTTCGATGTTATCCAGCCAGTCATCCTCAAGCGAGGTAGAGACCTGAATTTTGTCGCCAATCATGTGGTGTAGTTTCACATACATCTCACGCGGGACGGAATATTTGATGGCAACGATGTTGGGAAGTTCGGCGATGCGGGCGCATTCTTCGGGCTGCATCAGATAGCCGCTGTCAGGGTGACTCCACATGGCGATACCGATATCCAACTGGTCGCAAAAGGTCTTGTAATATTGATATAAAACTTCGCCGCGATCATGCACAAAACTTAGCACAGGCGCATGAACCACGATGTAATCCGCACCACAGTCCTGCGCAAAGTGGGCCAGTTCGAGTGCAGTATCCATGTTCTGATCGGACACTGAAACGATAACACCAGCCTTGCCCGCACATTCATCCACCGCGATTTCAATGTTACGCTTGCGCTCTGCCACGCTCATCGAGAAAAACTCGCCCTGCTTGCCCGCCACAAACAGGCCTTGGATTTTCAGATCGTCGATCCAGTGACGGATGTTGGACCGCAACCCGGCTTCATCCAAAGATAGGTCTTCGTTAAAAGGGTTCAGGGCCGCGGCCCAAATGCCGGTCATATTCTCACGCGCATAGGCTTTGGCGTCATGTTTAGTATATTTCATGGGTCGGACCTGTTCTGAAAAACCTGTGTTCTGCCTCAGAAGGCCGTATCGGAGCGATCTTGCCAACATGAAACAGAAAAATTAGATATCAAAAATTCCTATACCCAAACTCCCTCAATTTCGTTTAGATCGGGGGCAAAAGGAGGATTGCGAGATGAAAGTAGGTTTGATCGGCAAGGGTGCGATTGCAAGCTATGTGCAAAACGCGCTGGAAAGCCGACCCCATAGCATTGACGCAATTCTGGTGCGTCCAAGCCGCGTTACGGAAAACCCAGGTCTCTATGTGGGGTCGGTTCAGGATTTTCCCGATGACCTTGATCTGGTGATTGATTGCGCCGGGCACGCGGCCCTTGCGGCACATGGTCCTGCTATTTTAGCGCGTGGGATCGACATGATTACCGTCTCCTTGGGGGCTTTGGCAGATCAAGAAGTCTTTCAAACGCTAGAGGAAGCAGCCCGCAAGAGTGGTGCGAAACTGCACCTCGCAAGCGGCGCGATTGGGGCTCTGGATTGTTTGCAAGCGGCCGATATCGGGACGTTGGAACAGGTTACATATGTTGGCCGCAAACCTCCTGCCGGATGGCGCGGTTCAGCTGCGGAGAAAAAGATTGATCTTGCTGGGCTAAAGGCCGGTGCACAAACCCATTTTGAGGGAAGCGCCCGCGAAGCAGCCCTTGCCTATCCGAAGAACGCAAATGTTGCCGCAGCCGTTGCGCTTGCTGGCATCGGGTTTGACAAAACGACAGTCCGTCTGATCGCAGACGCGGATGTCGGTGCAAACATTCACGAGGTTGAGGCCAAGGGCGATTTTGGATCGTTTGCCTTCCGGATCAGCGGGCAATCGTTGCCTGACAACCCCCGCAGTTCAGCCCTCGCCGCGATGAGTGTGATCAGCAAGCTGGACGCGCTTAATGCAGTGATCACGCTATGATCGCCAAACATTCCCGCATCGTGGACCGTGCGTTGACACGGCTAAAGTTGCGCCAATTGCGGCTGTTGGTTGCGGTCGGTAGTCATGGCAATATTCAGAATGCAGCCCGCGAATTGGGCATATCGCAACCTGCTGCGACCAAGATGATACAAGACCTCGAAATTGACTTTGAGGTGAAACTATTCACACGCACCAATCGCGGCGTTGTGCCTACCGTCTTTGGCGACACGCTGATCCGGCATGGCAAGTTGATCTTTGCGCAGGTGTCCAGCGCGGCGCAGGAATTGGATGATCTGAACGAGGGCAACAGCGGGCGGGTTGTTGTCGGCACGTTGCTTGCTGCCTCGACCAAACTCCTGCCTGCCGCAATTGCAACTGTGCTGCGCGACCGCCCCAAGATTGCGATCAAGATTAACGAGGGAACCAATGAAATTCTGATGCCTGCGCTGCTATCCGGTGAAATTGATCTGGTCGTGGGGCGGCTTCCGTCGCACCGGCATCGGGATAAACTGAAACAGGAAAAGCTTTTTGATGATCGTGTTACGGCCGTTGTTGGCAATGATCATCCGTTGGCGCAAATCAAAGCGCTGCCCTTTGATCAAATCAAACCGTTTGGCTGGATATTGCCCCCGCCCGAAACAACCCTGCGCCGCCAGATTGACCAGTTTTTTATCAGCCAGGGTCAATATGCGCCGCCTTTTGCCATCGAGTCGGTTTCCTATCTGGCCAATAGGGCGCTCTTGCAGTCAAGCGACTGGATCGGGTTATTGCCTGCTGAAGTGGTCCAGCAAGATGTCGAGAATGGTTATTTGACGGCCCTTGATTGGGATGTCCCGTTTGGCCAAAGTCCCATCGGCCTGACCTACCGAAGCGACAACAGTCTTTCTCCTGCCGGACATGCCTTCAAAGACGCTTTGCACGACGTCGCAAAAGAAAGATGATGCTTGGTATTCGTGAAATTGATACCAGTATCCACTCAATTCACTTGAAATAGTGTCCAGCATTGCATGATCTGGAGCGGATAAACCAAGGAGTGCGAGAGTTATGTATCCTGAGCTAAAACTTTTTATTGCTGGTGAATGGCGCAGCGCACGCCGGGATATGCCCGTGGTTAACCCCGCGACAGAGGAAGAACTCGGACGTTTGCCCTGCGCTGGGATAAGTGACCTTGATGATGCACTGGAAGCTGCTGAAAAAGGATTTCGCATCTGGAGTGCGACCTCCCCGCGCGAGCGTGGCGATACCATTCTGAGGGCTGCTGCTCTCATGCGGGAGCGCCAGGAAGAGATTGCGCAGTCGATCACCCTGGAGCATGGCAAGCCGCTTGCACAGGCCCGTTTGGAAGTGATCCGCGGCGCTGAATTCTTTGAATGGGATGCAGGCGAAGCTATGCGCACTTATGGCCGAATTATTCCCGCTGCACGCGGTCATAAATTCTCTGTTCATCACCAGCCCATCGGTGTGGTCGCGGCTTTCTCCCCGTGGAATTTCCCGATGAGCCAGCCTGCGCGCAAGATTGCAGGGGCGCTGGCTTCTGGCTGCTCGATCATCCTTAAGGCCGCTGAAGAAACGCCTGCCGGAGCGCTCCACATTGCGCGGGCCTTTGAGGATGCCGGACTGCCTGCGGGTGTGCTGAACCTTGTGTTCGGCGATCCTGCCGAAATCTCCGGCCATCTGATCCCTCAAGACCCTGTGCGGCTTGTGGCTTTCACAGGGTCGACACCCGTTGGCCGCCATCTGACAACACTTGCATCCGAGAATATGACATCCGTGCTGATGGAACTTGGCGGCCATGCGCCTGTCATTGTGTGTGAAGACACTGACGTCACTGCGGCGGCCACTTCTGGTGCCATTCGCAAAATGCGCAACGCAGGTCAGGTCTGTACATCGCCCACGCGGTTTTTTGTCAATGAAACGATCTTTGATGAATTCACAGACACATTTGTGGAGCGGGCGGCTCAGACAGTTGTGGGCAATGGCATGGACGATGGTGTCGAAATGGGACCACTGGCAAATGACCGCCGCGTGCCCGCATTGACCGCGCTTGTCGAAGACGCGCGTGCCAAAGGCGCAACTGTTGCAACGGGTGGCGCACGTCTTGGCGATACGGGATATTTCTTTGAGCCAACCGTGTTGGTCAACGTCCCTGACGACGCCCGCATTATGCAGGAAGAACCCTTTGGACCAATTGCCGTCGTCAACCCTGTAACATCCCTTGACGATGCTATCACTCGCGCCAATTCAGTGCCTTACGGTCTTGCCGGTTACGCCTTTACCAATCGCGCGGATTACATCGACCGGATGATTGACGAGGTTGAAGTCGGTAATCTGTCGATCAACACGCTTGAGGCTTCCATGCCCGAAACACCATTTGGCGGGGTAAAATCCAGTGGCTATGGTCGCGAAGGTGGCTCCGAGGGCCTCGACAACTACATGACTATCAAGAACGTGTGGCATTCATCGAAGATTGTATGACGTTACCGAAAAACACCGAGCATCAGGAATAGAACATTGAACGCTACTGTAGAAAAAATCACCCGCGCCGATACTGAAAAAATGGATGGCGCTGATCCCATTGCGCACCTTCGGGACCGGTTCGAACTGCCCAAGGATGATATCTATCTGGATGGCAATTCCCTTGGCGCATTGCCGCATGGAGTGATGGAGCGGTTGGAACGCGCCGTGAAAAAGGAATGGGGCCAAGGGTTGATCCGCAGTTGGAACGACGCTGATTGGTATCCTGCGCCGCAGCGTGCAGGTGCTGCGATTGCCCGTTTGATTGGTGCCGAAGCAGACGAGGTGATCGTATGCGACTCAATCTCGGTAAACTTGTACAAGCTTCTGGTTGGTGCGCTGCGCATGCGTAAAGATCGCAAGATCATCATTTCGGAAATCGGTAACTTCCCCACGGACGTCTATATCAACGCCGAAGTGGCCGAGATGATGGGCTGCGAGTTGCGCTGTGTCCTGCCTGAAGATGTTGAGAAGGCCATTGAAGACGCGGGTCAAAACCTCGCGCTCGTTCAACTGACCCATATTCATTACAAGTCCGGTCGGGTGTATGACATGGCCGGGATCACCAAGCAGGCGCAAGCCCTTGGCGGGTTGGTGATCTGGGATTTGGCGCATTCTGCCGGAACATATCCTGTCCAACTGAATGCATGTAATGCGGATTTCGCCGTTGGGTGCGGCTACAAATATCTGAACGGTGGACCGGGTGCGCCGGCCTTTGTGTTTGTGGCCAAGCGTCATCTCGCGGAGATGAACCAGCCCTTGCGCGGCTGGCACGGACATGCCGAACCTTTCAGCTTTACCCAAGACTACAAACCCCATGCGGGCATCGAACAGATGCTGACGGGAACGGCGTCACAACTGGCCACGCTGGCGTTGGAAACCGCGCTTGAGGTATTCAAAGATGTGGACATGAACGTTCTGCGCCAAAAGAACATGGCACTGGGTGATTTGTTCATTGCATTAGTTGAGCAGGAGCTTGGCGGTATGGGGTTTGAGCTTGCCAGTCCGAAAGAGGCAGAAGCGCGTGGCTCTCAGGTGTCGCTGACCCATGAGAATGGCTATGCAATCATGCAGGCAGTTATTGCACGCGGCGTCGTTGGCGACTTCCGCGCCCCTGATATTCTACGGTTCGGCTTTGCTGCGCCCTATGTACGCTACGTCGATATGTGGGACGCTGTAGCGCATATTCGCGAGGTGATGGAAACCAAGGAGTGGGATCGCCCGGAATTCAAGGAACGTCGCGCTGTTACCTGATACCGATACAGATGCACCAACATCCAACGCGTGTAGTGCGCGTTGGATACAGGTTTCTTATTCAGACGGTGGCTCGTTTTGCGCTTTCCAGGCGGCGAGTTCTTCCTCGTCCCAAAAGCCAAGATAAACCCCTTCGACAGCATCATCGTGGCACATTTTTTCGTCGATTTTCTTGTCTGACAGCGTGACTCGGTTGTGCTGTCGACGGGCCCAATCGAACATCGCAGCCGACAGCCGCGTGATTTCGGACGCATGGTTTTCATCTGCACCCAGATCAATAAACTCGTCAGGGTCTGCCTCAAGATCATACAACATGGGGCGATGCCCCTCGACCCAGACCATCTTCCAGCGCCCGTCAAATACCATCGTTAAAAGGCAGGATTTGGCATTCGGGCTGAGGTGTCGAAGATGCGCACGTGTGGAATAGTCGTATTCTGAAATAACATATTCGCGGGCTGTGGCTGTGCGCCCATAGATCCTCGGCAGCAAGGAGTGACCCTCCAGAATGTGGTCTGGCGCTTTGTCGCCAAAATATTCAACAAACGTTGGCGCAAGATCAATCGCCTCGGTAAGATCTGTGATGACCTGACCACGTGTCGCATCCGCATTTTCGCTGGGATCAACAATGATCAACGGGATGCGTGCGGATTGATCATGGAACAGGTCTTTTTCACCCATCCAGTGATCACCGAGGTAGTCCCCGTGATCGGACGTGAACACGATTAGTGTTTCCTCGGCTTGGCCGCTTTCCCTGAGATAGGTCATAAGGCGCCCGATCTGGTCGTCGATCTGGGTGATCAGCCCCATGTAGGCAGGAATAACGGCCTTGCGCACATCATCGCGGCTAAAAGCTTGCGAATAACGGTATCCGTAATACCCCGCCATCAATGGATGAGGGTCTTCCAACTCAACCTCGGACCGTTTGACCGGAAGGATGTCTTTTTCGCCATACATGTCGTGGTAGGGGGCCGGAACAATGTAAGGCCAATGCGGTTTGATGTAACTCAAATGCAGGCACCAACTGTCGTCTTTGGCCTGCTCCATAAACTCGATTGCGCGGGTTGTGGTGTAGGGTGTCTCGGAGTCTTCTTCGGCAACTGCTGCAGGCTCACTGCTATGTTTCAAAAGCCAACCGGACAGGATTTCACCGTCATCGCTCTTGCCCGAGTTCGCTGCCGAATGCCAAGGATTATGCCCCTCATATCCTTGGGCCTTCAGGTGGTCTTTGTATTTTGACGGATTCATGGCTGCACCTTCCGGCACCACACCGTCACTGCGATCCCAGACCTCAAAACCGCATTCCGCAACCAGCGCACCAATGTCGCTGGACATGTCGATGCCCAAGCGTTCCATCCCTTCAAGGTCCGCCCGCATATGCGTTTTGCCGCACAGAACGGTACGCACGCCCAAAGGCTTCAAGTGATCCCCAAGCGTCATCTCACCCACCCGCAAGGGGTAGCTGTTCCATGTGGACCCGTGACTGCGCACATAGCGGCCCGTGTAAAAACTCATCCGGCTGGGACCACAGATGGGGGATTGCACATATGTCTTGTCAAACCGCACGCCCCGCGCCGCCAAGGCATCAATATTTGGCGTCTTGATGCTGGGATGGCCGGTGCACCCCAAGTAATCAAACCGCAGTTGATCGCACATGATAAAGAGTATTTTCTTTGGCATTTCAGCTCCTGAAATTCTGGCTGTCAGTCATTATTATGACGCTGCTCTTTGCTTCTTCTTGATCCCCAACCAGTAGATCGAGAAAACCGACATCAGCAACAGAATGACAGCAACCGGATGGTTGGCAAGGTTCCACACGTCCCCGCGCAGAATGGTGGCGGTTTGCCCCAGCGAAAGCTCAAATCGAGGCCCGAGAAAGAAGGCGATGATAAAGACAACCAACGGGTATCGCAGCACTGTCATGATAACGCCAATCACCGCGAACAGGATCATGACAAAGACGCCAAACGCGCCGCCTGTCGCCAGATAGACACCCGTGACACAGAGCACGAGAGCAATCGAGAAAATCACGGATTCCGGCGCGGTGATCAGTTTGGACCATAGCCGAAGACCAAAGAGCCCGCACACCAGATTGCAGGCGTTGGCCATGATCATGGCACCGAAAATGCCATAAACCAACTGACCCTGCTGTTCGAACAACAATGGTCCTGGCTGAATACCCTGGATCAGGAATGCACTGATCATAATGGCGGCTGATGCACTGCCGGGCAGTCCCAAGGTAAGCAGCGGTATGAAGTCCGCACCCGCCACGGAACTGTTGGCAGATTCAGTGGCCGCGATGCCGCGCAATTCGCCTTTGCCAAACGAAGACGGGTCTTTTGCGGATTGTTTGGTTGAGGCGTAGCTCATAAAGGCGGCCGCCGTGGATCCCATGCCCGGAACGGCACCGATGAATGTGCCGATGATGGATCCTCTTAGCAGAACAAAGCGACAGGCCCAGTATTCCGCAAGGCTCACCGATTTTTGATCTTTGGTTTGGTCCTTAGGGATAGCAACAGCAGGCCGCATGTTCCCACGCATACGTGCGATGCGCAGCGTGATTTCTGAAACGGCCAACGACCCGATTGCAACAGAGGCGATGGGAAATCCATCGTACAGTTGGAACATGCCGAACAAGAACCGCGGCGTTGAGTGTTCAGGGTCAAGACCGACCGTTGCAACCAGCAGGCCGAATGCCGTCGCAATGACCCCTCTGGTAATTGAATCTCCGATTAGACCGGAAATAAGCGAAAATGCAAAAACCATCAGCGCGAAGATCTCTACCGGGCCCAGTTGCAAGGCCAGAATTGCCAGCGGTGCTGCAACGGTAATGAGAACAATGTCGCTAAAGGTGTCGCCTGTGACGGACGAATAAAGCGCCATTTTCATGGCTTTGAGCGGTTTGCCCTTTTTGGTCAGGGGATAGCCGTCAATTGCAGTCGCCGCCGCGTCAGGTGTTCCCGGTGTATTGAGCAGGATTGCGGGGATTGCGCCCCCTATCAGGCCGCCTTTGTTTACACCAACCAGAAACCCGATGGCAGGCAAGGGATTAAGCGCGAAGGTAAAGGGGATTGCGATCGCCATTGCCATGACCGGACCAATGCCCGGCATCGCGCCGACAAACTGACCCACAAAAACGCCTGCAAAAACGAACATCAGATTGAGCGGTGTCAGCGCGTCCGTCAGTCCCGCAATGATCGTTGCAAAATCCATTGATAATCTCTTTACGGCAGAACGCGGTTAAGCACGTTTTCAACAAGGAACCAAATAACCAGAGGCATGACCCCCGCGGCAAACAAGAGCCAGTACCAGCGGCGCTCTCCCATAAAGATCATGACGGATAGGGCGAAGACGGGTGCGAAGTATTCGAAGCCGAATTTTTCCATCAACCAAACTGCCGCGATGAACATGACGATGAATGTGCTGGTCCGCATGCTATTGGCAAAGTGAAGTTCGATCCGGTCATTGCTCGTAAAAAACTGCGCGATACCAGCGAGGACTATGACCCATAATGCAATCCTAGGAACCGTTGAGGGAATTACTCGACCGTAATCAACGCTTTCTACTTGCTGGGGCATGACAACGAACAAAAAAATCAGGCCAAGAAAAACAAGAAATGCTGTAAAGATACGTTCAGCGGTCATTCTTCTTCCTATCCATGACAAGACCCGGAACCGATAGCCCTTCCTGGAATGCCAAAACCGTTGGGTATCACCTTACACGCTGAAATCTTTGATTTCGCGTTGTGTATGGTGATACCGGTTTTTCCGGGAGCGCTTTTTGGTACGGTTATTGCGCCAGTTCGATTACTTGGCCGCCTCGATCAAGGCAAAGGCATCATCCAGACCTGCATTCAGTTTTGCCTCTGTACCGTCTGGACCCAGATTACTGGCTTCTGTTTGCATCACGTTTCCAATCAACTGATCTAACGCCTCGGACTGGATAGCGTCATCAATTGCTTTGGCTAGTGCATCCTTGGCTTCAGCGTCCAGACCAGCGGGGGCCGCAAGGTAAAAATACGGCTCAACAGAGAACGGGTAACCCTGTTCCACAAGCGTTTGGGTGTCTGGCGAATAGGGGTGGCGGGCTTGTGTCACAACAGCCAGCATTTTCAGATCGCCTGAATCGAGATACTGGATATGGGCACCTGCGCTAAACCCCGCATCCAGTTGTCCTCCAAGCAGCCCTTTGATGATCTCAGCACCGCTTTGGTTGGAAACAAGCTCAACCTGGCTACCTGTACTGTTGTTGATGGATTGCATGATCAGGCGCTGTGGTCCGCCGTCAAACCCCATCAAAGAGCCGCCCTGTTCTTTGCTGAAAGCAATGAACTCTGCAAAGGTGTCATAGGGTGCTGCGGTTGGCGCAACCACAGAAACGGGGGCCAGTACAACTGTGGCAAGATAGTCAAAACTGTCGATCTTGAAGGGCAGTTTGTCGCCGCGCATTGCCAAGTTCATGATCGTTGCAACCGTAACGCCCATGCCGATTTTCAGGCCGTCGGGCTCTTCATTCACCAAAGAAGACAACATGGCGACGCCACCACCACCGGGTTTGTTTTCAACAATTACATCCCAGCCAGTGCTTTCTTCTAAAGCTGCCGCAATCGCACGGCCAAGCGTATCGGTGGATCCACCTGCGCCAAAACCTATTTGAAGCGTGACCGGACCGTTTGGGGCCCATTCGGCAAAAGCCGCGCCGGGAACGGCGAGCGCGACCGCCGCAGCGGCAGCCTTGATCAATTTTGTGAATTTCATTTTTTCCTCCATTGGATGAGTGGGATTAGAACACAGGCGAGCGATACTTCTTTGAAATCTAGACAAATGGCTGTTTGGAAATTCTGCGTGCATTTACCGAGCAATTGTCCGCAGGCGCGTTTTTTTCGGGCAGAAATCCAGCACCAACGTTGAATCTGATTGGCGTTTCTGAATGAAGGTGTGTTCTGCTCGACCGCGCCAGCGTTCAGAAACCGTAACAAAGTCGATTTCGTGAGTGCGCGTGGAATTTCTGTAGTGGCCAACTGACACAGAAATCCCCATTGCGTGATTGTCATTGAAAGCGGCACACCGTCTCTCATAAGCCATTTACTTTGCCATCGTCGAAACACGACAGGCAGGTGGGGACGCTGTGTATGGCGATCAGTCCGATGCGCCCTGTCGCGCAGGCGTAATCTCGCACTGGGTTGCGCGCACTGCTGTTTCTGAACGCGATGAAAATGTCCTTGCTGGTCATGTTCAAGTTTTGCCTGTCTCTCGCTTTCATATACGAAACTCTCCTGCCATTCAGGCAGCCTGCGTTTGCAAGTTTCTCTGATTCAGGTGCGAAAACCTAGTATATCGAAGCGATGTGGCTATTCCAAAATACTATACCTATCCGAAGCCCTGCTGCTGCAACTGGCTGAGTGCGCGCGATCCGAACCGTTTCGCGAGGGCAGGCGCAAGCAGGTGCAGACGCGTTCAGCATTCTGAGCAGTTCAAGCATCCTCAATGTCACCAAGCCACAGGAGGCTCGACTGCTGTCTAACCTATCGCGCATGCGATGCTAATGCGATCAGGCACTGGGCGCGTAATTAAGCGCCCAATAAAGTCGGGCGAGCCCGGTCACATTTGTTTCTACGCGACAACAGGACTGTCCTTTTCAAACTGAACAAGTAACCTTCTTCGGGATGACAATCGGAAAGTACTGAGATGCCCCATGAGCTTTAATATTGAATTTGACTATCGGTTTGACACGATGGGCTTTTTCACGCCTCAAGCACGTGCAGGCCTTGAAGTGGCGGCGTCCATCTGGGAAAATTTGATCAAGGACGAGTTTCCCGACTTTCGTGCGGGCCAGCCTTTCCAGATCACGAACCCCGAAACCGGTGACTTGGTAACAGTTACCTTAACGAATGATATCGACGATCTGCTGATCTTTGTCGGGTCGCGGGATCTGAGCGGAATGAATGCCTTGGCGCGGGGCGGGCCGGATGGCTACAACGCGGATGGCGATATCAATCGTATGCGATTTGCAGATAATTTCCGTGATCAAGGCGCGACGACCGACTTTGAACCCTTCACTGGCAAAATCTATTTTGATCGTGAGGTTGATTGGGGATTTCGGCTTGATGAACCGGAAGCCGGGAAAAGCGATTTTATTTCAACGGCTCTGCATGAAATTGGACATGTCTTGGGGATCGGTCCATCCTCTACTTACGAAAAACTGATCGAAAACGGTGTTTTTGTCGGACCCAACGCAAAGGCGGTTACAAACGGTGTCGGCATCGCACTGGAGCCGGTATACAATCACATCGCAGAGGGGTTGGATGGTGGTCCTGCGGTTATGGATACATTTAACCGTTTGGGTGTACGTACGCTGCCAACCGATCTGGACAAAGCGATCCTTGCGGACATCGGATACGAGATTGACGGTTTTAGCAAACAAGGTAGCCCTTTCGCGTTGGCAACAGAGATGGGGGAGACCATTTTCGGCTCGGCCCTCGGAGATGTCATTAACGGATTGGGGGGTGACGATGATCTGGTCGGGCTTGGTGGTGCGGACCATTTGCGGGGCGGTCCGGGTGCCAACAAGCTCTTTGGCGGTGCTGGTGCGGACAGGTATTATTTTGGGCAGGGTGACGGGCAAAGCCGATTGAACGATTTCGACTTTGTGAACGAAAAAATTGTTATTGATCCGGCATTTGGGTTCACTTCCGCGGCTGATGTTCTGGCTCTTGTTTCAAACCCCTTCTCGAACGTCAGTGAAATTAATCTGCCCGGTGATGCATCGGCCTATGTTTTTCACAACGAAAGCGGGTCTGCGTTGTTGGCGCAAAATATTATATTTGGCGTGCTTCCTGATGCCGGGGGCGGCGATGGATCCGGTGGTTCCTCTGATGCAGATATTCTTGTCGGGGATGGCAGTGACAACCTGTTTGTCGGCGGGGCAGGTGATGACATCATTGATGGAAGTGATGGGATAGACACCGCGCAATATTCGGGCAACCAGCGCAGCTATACCCTGTCCCTGAGTGAAGGGGGTACGACGCTTGTGGACCGGCGGGCTGATGGAAACGGTACAGATACTTTGGCAAACATCGAATTTCTCAGTTTTGATGACGGAATAAATGCCGGCCAGTTCAATCTGTCTATTGTTGACGGTTCTGCTGGTCTGACGGGCGATGACATGAAAAGCGTCATCGAACTATATATTGCGTATTTCAATCGCGCCCCTGACGCCGTTGGGCTGAACTACTGGGGTACTGAGATTTCTAAGGGGTACTCCCTGAGCGAAATGGCCAAGAGCTTTTTTGTTCAGGACGAAACCCGCAAGACCTACGAAGCGGTATTGGACGGAAGTGGTAATCTGACGGATATTCCCGCATTTGTAACATCGGTTTATGGCAATGTTCTGGGACGCGCTGCAGATCAGGAGGGTTTTGAGTATTGGGTGGGTGAGCTGCAGAGCAATCCCGATATCACGCCGGGCAACTTCATTCTTGCAATCATCAATGGGGCAAAAAACCCGACTGTCCCGACGGCGCAAACGGCCGTGGATCAGCAGTATCTAGAGAACAAGACTGACGTTGGAGCCTATTATGCCGTTATCAAAGGCATGACTGATGCCGATGTTGCGGCGAAAGCTGTGATGTCGTTCTATGACGGGACGCAGGACGGGATAAACGCCGCGATGCGCGCAACGGATGACCTTTACGCGGCTGCATTGGATGCAGACACTGGCGCGTTTCTGATGCCCCTTGTTGGCGTGATTGATGCCCCTTTTTTCATGGCTTAACTCTGGACCGTCACAGGTGGCTCGATGGACCCACTATGTTATAAAGGGCAAATGGTTCACAGCTTTGGCGTGGTCGTGCCGATATCCCAGAACAAGCCCGCCATTATCTGCATTGCTTCGCGGCACAGCGGTTTCAGCACATGTTCATCGGGGGCGTGTTGATTGCACCCGAGATAACTGTGCGGAATCCAGATTGTCGGCAGGCCCAACACATCGGCAAAGCAATCGTTGGGCAATGATCCTGCCAGATTGGGAAGAACATGCGGGTCCCGTCCGGTTGTGTTTTTCAGGGACGCGCGCACATAGGTGACCCAGGGATGTTTCGGTTCCAGCCGTGTTGCGGCAAATATCCCCTTTTCCAATGGCAGGATTTGCACCTGTGCAAGCCCGTGCGCATCCAGATGGCGGCGCAGCGCTGGCAGTACCTCTTGCGTGTCAGTGCCAACAACAAAACGCAACTGACAGCGGGCCCATGCACCTGGGGCGATGGCATTGACGGGTGCTTCGGGGATGCCCGACTTCATCGCCAGAATGGAAAAACTGTTCCAGCCATACGCGCGCTCGGCGGGTGTCAGGGTTTCTTCGCCCCATGCCGTGTCTATGGACGGCTCTTCGTTTGTGCCAACGGGCAGATCACGTAGCGCCGCGCTGATGTCGGGGGTCAGACTGGTGGGCCGCCATTGCGGGATTTGCAACTGACCACGTGCGTCCGTGATGCTGGCAAGCGCATGGGACAGCAGGATTGCCGGATCGGCCAGAAGTCCGCCCCAATTGCCCGAATGGTGCGCGCCTTTGCGCAAGTCAACCAGCAGGTCAAAGCTCAAGCTGCCACGTGACCCCATGAATATGGTGGGTCTCTGCGCGCTTAGTCTTGGCCCATCCGAGGCGATCAATACGTCAGCGCGAAGAGTCTCACGGTGTAGATCCATCATTTGAGCCAGACCGGGGGACCCGATTTCCTCGCTTGTCTCCAATACGATTTTTACATTGAAGCCGAGCTTGCCACGCGCTTTTAGCACTGTTTCCAGCGCGGCAATGTTGATTAGGTGCTGCACTTTGTTGTCGGCTGATCCGCGGCCATAAAGGCGATCACCCTCTTCGGCCAACTCGAACGGGGTCAAACCGTCGCGCCATTGATCGTCCTGACCTAGGATGACGTCACCGTGACCATATGTCAAAACGGTTGGTAGAGCGGGGTCTTCGACGCGGGTACCCATCAGAAACGGGCCGCCGATGATTTCTTTGCTGGGATTGTCGTGGATGGTGCAGTCAAAGCCCATGTTTTCAAGGCGCGGCTGGATTGCTTGCACCAGATATTGTCGCAGAACGGGTGCGTATTCAGGGTTCTGGCTTTCGCTGCGATAGGCAACCAGATCAGCAAGTTCCGATTGCAGCTGGCCGCTGTCGAAATACTCTGTTGCTTGGCGCAAAGCGTCATTTCGGGTCATGCGGTGTGTTCCATTCCAAAAATGTACCGCGCAACCCTTGTTGCCTTGTCGGTATAAGTCAAAGTCTTGCGAAAGAAACGCCCGTGATCAATTGGCGCAATCCAAATGCCGCACCAGCAAAAATGGATGCGAACACGATGGGTGCGTTCAATGTCAGCAGCGAGAACGCCGATATGCCCTGACCGATGGTGCACCCGATGGCCAGAACGGCACCGAATCCCATGAGGATCGCGCCCAGAACTTGCCGTTTCAGCTCTCGGGGGTCTTCGCAGGCTTCCCAGCGGAAATGCCCTTTGATGAGGCTCCCGACGAAGGCCCCGATCAGCACACCAAAGACAGACCCGACGCCAAAGCTCAGGCCGCCGCCGCTTGATGTCATCAGAAACAGCAGTGTTTCTCCTAAAGGAGAAGTAAAGGTGTGGCTGTTCACTGTTGATGCGCTGAAACCGTTATTGGCGACCCATTGGGTGCCTGCCCAGCCGCTGATGATAGCGAGCCCGACGATGCCAGCCCAGAGAATTGCCTTTGGATTGGCAAGAAAGCCGCGCGACCAGAGGGCCAGCGCCATCAGGGCAACACTGATAACCAGTCCCAATGTGATGTCTGAAAAGCCGGTTATGCCGCTCAATATCTGCGGATAGCTTCGGGCCTGCGTGTCGATTTCCGTCATTGACAGCGCGATGAGTCGTACCGATGCGAAAGGACCGGACAGAGCCATATAGGCGCTGATCCCCATGACGAGGATGATCACAAACGATCGGAGATCGCCGCCACCAAAGCGCGCCAAGGCCCCAAACCCGCAATTGCCGGCAAGCGCCATACCATAGCCAAAGAGGAGACCGCCAATCACGCCAAATACAGGCGACCAAGGCGACAAATGGTAGATCGTCTGAGCCGGATCAAGTGCACCTAGTCCGACCAGAGTAAAGGTTCCGAAGCCGGAAAAACCAATTGCCAAGCCCCACATGCGCAGTCGTGTGTCGTTGTCCTGATAGAGGAAGTCCTCGATCGCGCCTAGCGTGCAGAACCGCCCCAATCTTGCGGCCAATCCCAACATAATTCCCCCAATGGCCCCGATCAGGGCCAGCAAAGTCGCGTCTGAAATACTGTTCAGCATCCTTTGTTCCCTGTGTTGGCCGAGGGGCCAAAATTATCCGTCTTTGCAGAATAGATCATAGACAACATCTAGTATCTTGATGGCCCGTCTATCGGTAAGACTGTAATAGATCGCCTTGCCTTCGCGGCGTGGCGCGACAAGACCTTCGGTGCGCAAACGCGACAATTGCTGCGATACGGCGGCTTGGCGGGCCGACAAAAGCTCTTCCAGTTCGGTCACGGTTTTCTCACCTGTGGCCAGATGGCACAGGATCATCAAACGTCCTTCATGGCTGATTGCCTTAAGAAAGTTTGACGCGGTGCAGGCGCTTTCCATCATGCGTTCGATTTCGGCTTCGGACATGTCTTTGGTCAGGACGGGAAGTGACATTTATTGCTCTTTGGCTCTCGCAAATCTTGGGTTGTCATACTGTTTGCTTGGGTAAAAAGCAATTTGTGATGATTTTTCGAGTGAGGTGTCGCGCGTTAACTCTTGGTTTCGGGAGGGTGGGCGTCCAGTAGTTTCTTCAGCAAAAACCAGAAGAATTCGTCGCCTGCATAGCCCTCGATACGTCCCAGTTCCTTACCGTTATCAACCAGTACAAAGGTCGGCGTGAACACCGGGCGGGAGGTGAAAGCGATATCATCCGGCAAAGCGCGCAAATCAACGCGGCGCAAGGGGGCACGTTTCCCCTCATCCGTTTTGGGGTAGATCTGCGAGATTTCGGCGTTCCATTTTTCACACCAGTGGCAGCCATGTTGTTCAACCATGACCAGTTCGGCCGCCACAGCAGGAAGCGAGATCAAGGCGAAAGACAAGGCCAGCAAAAAGCGTTTCATTGCGGTTCCAATTGACGGCACGGTTAAACATATAATATCTTGAATATATCCTTCACACAAGCGCCGGGGCATTTTGCGATGTTTGACGTCACCTTGTTAGGAGCATTTGCAGGCGGTCTGATCGTGTTCTTTTCGCCCTGCGTGCTTCCAATCGTGCCCTTCTACCTGAGTTATATGGCGGGCGCGTCAATGTCCGAAATCAGCGCTGATGGCGATTTGGCACCGGGCGTTCGCAAACGCGCTTTTTTGGCGTCTGTCATGTTTTCGCTCGGGATCATCACTGTTTTTGTGTTGCTTGGGGCGGCGGCCTACGGTTTGAGTCAGACTTTTCGCAGTGCACAGACAGAGTTCCGGCTGTTCGCCGCTTTGGTGGTATTGGTAATGGGACTGCATTTCCTTGGCGTCTTCCGGATCGGTTTTTTGAACCGTGCTTTCCAGATGGATGCGGGCAACACCCAGAACATGTCCGTCATGGGGGCCTATGTTGTCGGTTTTGCTTTTGCCGCGGGCTGGACCCCCTGTGTCGGAGGCGTGCTGACGGCGGTTGTTTTCACGGCGAGTACCGAGGCGACGGCACTGCGCGGTCTGGTCCTTCTGCTGGTCTTCGGGGTTGCGATGACCGCGCCTTTTGTGATCGCTTCTTTGTTTATCGGGCCGTTTCTTAGGTTTGCATCGCGTTTTCGCCGTCACTTGCCCAAGGTCGAAAAAGCTATGGGGCTTTTAATGATCCTTTTTGCAGCGCTGATCGCCACAGACAGTGTAAATTACATCGCGCAGTGGATGCTGCAAACCTTTCCCGTCTTTCAGAACATCTAAGGAGACCATCTGATGAAACGTCTGTTGATGCTGTTGAGTTTGATTGCGATGCCCGCTTTTGCCGCCGAGTTGGGGGATGACGGGCTGCATAAAGCCGATTGGATGCGTGATACGTTCAAGGATTTGACCGAAGACTTGGCCGAGGCCAATGAGGAGGGCAAACGCCTTGTTCTGATGATCGAACAGCGCGGTTGTATCTATTGCACCAAGATGCACGAGGAGGTTTTTTCCCGTGACGAGGTCGCCGATTACATCCGCGACAATTTCTTTGTGGTTCAGGTAAATCTGTATGGCGACACTGAAATCACCGACTTTGACGGCGAAACCTTGACGGAAAAGCAAGCAGCGCAAAAGTGGGGTCTGTTGTTCACACCGTCGATTCTGTTTTTGCCCGAAGAGGTTGAGGAAGGCGCGACGGCGCAGTCCGCGGCGGTTGCGCTGATGCCGGGGGCCTTTGGTGCCGGTACGACGTTGGACATGTTTACATGGGTCAATGAAAAGCGGTATGGACCTGATTCAGAAGAAGATTTCCAACGATATCATGCTCGCCGCATCCAAGAACGCAGCAACGGATCGTTTGATTGATGCAGATCAAATTCAATTTACCGAATTTGTTCTTGATCGATTGCGGGTATGTGTTCTACGGTATGCCAAATCCAGATTGTGTTTGGGAGGACGCATGAAACGCACATATCTTGCAGTACTGGCCTTAACTGCGTCAGCCTTCGCGCTTAGCGCCGAAGAAATTGCGCCGACGGCGGTCGCCTTTAACGAGGGGAGCGTGGAATCCTCGCTCACCGGTGTTGCGGGTGATCCGGTGATGGGGCGCGAAATTGTTGGCAGCAAATCGCTGGGCAACTGCGTGGCCTGCCATCAGGTTACAGACCTTTCGGACATCCCGTTTCACGGTGAAATCGGCCCCATGCTTGACGGTGCCGGGGATCGCTGGAGCGAGGCAGAGCTGCGTGGCATTGTTGCCAACGCAAAAATGATGTTCGAGGACAGCTTGATGCCATCCTTTTACAAAACCGAGGGCTTTTTCCGCCCCGGCAACGCTTACACAGGTAAGGCGGCGGACGAGACATTCGGTCCGTTGTTGACTGCACAACAAATCGAAGATGTGGTGGCCTATCTCGCCACCCTCAAAGAATAACCCGGAGGTTCACACATGGAACTGACAAGACGTAATGCAATTTTGATGGGGGCTGGCGCGCTTTTGGTCGCTGGTTTGCCGATCCGCGTTTCGGCTGCTGCTGGCGACGACGCCATTGCGGCCTTCACGGGAGGTGCTGAAGTTGGCACCGGTGATATCAAGCTGACGGCACCGGAAATTGCCGAAAACGGGAACACTGTGCCAATCGAAGTATCCTCGGATACAGCGGTTGAAATTCTGGTTCTCGCCATGGGTAACCCGACACCCGGTGTTGCCAAGTTCAAATTCGGCAAACTCGCGGCATCACGCGCGGCGTCCACACGTATCCGTCTTGCCGGTACACAGGATGTTGTTGCCATCGCCAAGCTGGAAGACGGTTCGTTTGTAAAAGCGTCTTCGGCAGTGAAAGTCACAATCGGCGGCTGCGGCGGCTAATCAGGAGTTATTATCATGGCAAAAGGTGTAAAACCCCGCGTTAAAGTGCCTAAAAAGGCCGCTGCTGGCGATACGATCACAATCAAGACGCTGATCAGCCACAAGATGGAATCAGGTCAGCGCAAGGACGATGACGGCAACGCGATCCCGCGTTCTATCATCAACCGTTTCACATGCGATTTTAACGGTGAAAACGTGATCGATGTTACGTTGGAGCCCGCGATTTCGACCAACCCCTACCTGGAGTTCGAGGCGCTGGTTCCCGAAGCGGGCGAGTTCAAGTTTACGTGGTATGACGACGACGGGTCGATCTACGAAGAAAGCAAGAAAATCGCCATTGGGTGATCGTTCTGTCTTGGGAGGGACATATATGAAAAAGTTCATGAGCGCCGTTCTGGTGAGCACATTGAGCACCACGATGGTTATGGCGGATCCGGTGGATGATACGCTGATCCTAAACGAGGAAATCACACTGGTCACACGGACAGCGGCACCTGCGCACATGGCGGACGCAGTGGACGAGATCATGTCAGGCTGGTTGTTTCGCGGCACGGAAACACGCGCCATGCAAATGGATGATTTCGACAATCCCGGGATGATTTTTGTGGAAAAGGGCGAAGACCTCTGGAACACAGCTGAAGGGTCCGAGGGCAAGTCCTGTGCAAGCTGCCATAACGATTCCGACTCCATGGCTGGCGTGCGCCCCGTCTATCCGAAGTACAACGAAGCGGCTGGCGAAGTGCGCACGCTGGAAATGCAAGTGAACGATTGTCGTGAAAACCGGATGGGTGCCGAGCCGTGGAAGTACACCGGCGGTGACATGACGAATATGACGGCCCTGCTTGCGTCCGTATCACGCGGCTTGCCCGTGAATGTTGCGATTGACGGTCCCGCCCAGTCAACGTGGGAAGCTGGCAAAGAACTGTATTACACACGTACAGGACAGTTGGAACTTGCCTGCGCGTCCTGTCACGAGGACAACTACGGCAATATGATCCGTGCGGATCACTTAAGTCAGGGGCAGATTAACGGTTTCCCTACTTATCGCCTGAAGAACACCAAGCTGAATTCGGTGCATGCGCGTTTCAAAGGATGTGTGCGTGACACACGTGCCGAGACGTTCAAACCGGGCAGTGACGAGTTCATCGCGCTTGAGCTTTATGTCGCGTCACGCGGTAACGGTCTGTCCGTCGAAGGTCCGTCCGTCCGTAACTAATCGTTGAGGCCCGCATGCTAACGCATGCGGGTTTTTCTTTCCCTTCATACATTCAGGATTGCGCATATGATCTCCCGTCGTGACTTTCTTCAGACCTCAATGGCAGCAAGTGCAATCTACGGTGCTTCCGGTTTCGGACAGTGGGGCAGGCTTGCCGCACAGCAAGCGGTCACACAGGATCAATTATTGCAATTCGACACGTTCGGGAATGTGTCCCTGATCCACATCACGGATATCCATGCACAGCTCAAGCCGATCTACTTTCGCGAGCCGTCCATCAACATCGGCGTTGGCAGCAACAAGGGGCTGGTACCGCATGTAACGGGTGCTGACTTTCGCAAGATGTACGGCATTGATGACGGGTCTTACGCGCATTACGCGCTTTCGTCGGGGGATTTTGAAGCGCTTGCCAAAGGATACGGGCGCGTTGGCGGTCTGGACCGTGTGGCGACGGTAATCAACCAGATCCGTTCTGATCGCCCGGATGCGCTTTTGCTGGATGGTGGTGATACATGGCATGGCAGCTACACCTGCCACCACACCCAAGGTCAGGACATGGTTGACGTGATGAACGCGTTGAAACCTGACGCAATGACTTTTCATTGGGAATTCACGCTGGGGTCGGATCGCGTAAACGAGATTGTCGAAGGGCTGCCGTTTGCCGCCTTGGGTCAGAACATCTTTGATGCCGAATGGGACGAACCCGCTGAGCTGTTTCCACCCTACAAATTCTTTGAGCGAGGGGGCGTTAAGATCGCCGTCATTGGCCAAGCCTTCCCGTACATGCCCATCGCCAACCCTGGCTGGATGTTTCCGGAATACGCTTTTGGTATTCGTGACGAGAACATGCAGGAAATGGTTGATCAGGCGCGCGCCGAGGGCGCGGAATGTGTTGTCGTGCTGAGCCATAACGGTTTTGACGTAGACAAGAAGATGGCCGGTATCGTGACGGGGATCGACGTGATCCTGTCGGGCCACACCCATGACGCGTTGCCCGAACCGGTGATAGTAGGCGACACGATTATTGTTGCCTCAGGTTCCAACGGGAAATTCGTCAGCCGCGTTGATCTGGATATTCAAAACGGTCGTATGATGGGTTTCCGTCACAAGCTGATCCCGATTCTATCGGATGTGATTGAACCGGACAAGGATGTCGCGGCTGTTATCAATACCGTGCGTGAACCCTACGAAGAAGCGCTGAGCGAGGTCATCGGTCAGACCGATAGCTTGCTCTACCGTCGTGGCAATTTCAACGGAACGTGGGATGACCTTATTTGCGATGCGCTGCTGTCGGAGCGGGAAGCGGACATTGCGCTGAGCCCCGGAGTGCGTTGGGGGCCATCCATTCTACCCGGTCAGGACATCACCCGGGAAGATTTGTGGAACGTCACGTCGATGTCCTATGGCAAAGCCTACCGCAATGAAATGACGGGCGAGTTCCTGCATGTGGTGTTAGAAGACGTGGCCGACAACCTGTTCAACCCCGACCCTTATTATCAACAGGGTGGTGACATGGTGCGCACCGGTGGCCTTGGCTACCGCATCGACATCACCAAGCCGCAGGGCGAGCGGATTACAGAAATGACGCTGCTAAAAACGGGCGAGAAAATTGATCCTGCCAAGACCTATCAGGTCGCGGGCTGGGCAAGTGTTAATGAAGGCACTGAAGGGCCGGAGATTTGGGATGTGGTGGAAAGCCATATTCGCAAACAGGGTACCGTCAAACTTGCCCCAAACAACAGCGTGACAGTTGTGGGGGCCTGATGGCCCGCAGCAGAAAGGCAATACCATGAGCAAATCGAACCCATCCACTTCACGCCGGGCATTCCTCAAGGGGGCAGCCGCGTCTGGTGCCGGTCTGGCCGCAGCCACAGCGGCGACGGCGAACACGCCTGATCCATTGATCACCGAGGTTCAGCCTTGGGCATCCGGTCTGGGCGACGGTGTGGACGTATCACCTTACGGACTGCCCATCAGCTTCGAGGATGATGTGATCCGGCGCAATGTGGAGTGGCTGACAGCCGATACGATCAGTTCGATCAACTTTACGCCGATCCATGCGCTTGACGGTACGATCACACCGCAGGGTTGTGCATTTGAGCGCCACCATTCGGGTGCGATCGAATTGCGCAAGGAAGATTACCGCTTGATGATCAATGGCTTGGTAGATCGCCCATTGGTGTTCTCCTATGCTGATCTGGAACGTTTCCCGCGTGAAAATCACGTTTATTTCTGCGAATGTGCCGCGAATACTGGCATGGAATGGGCAGGCGCGCAGTTGAACGGGGCACAATTCACCCACGGTATGATTCACAACATGGAATACACCGGCGTGCCTCTGCGCACTCTGCTGGAGGAAGCCGGGCTGGATGCTGCAGGCGAGCTAAAGGACAAATGGATTTACGTTGAAGGTGCGGACGCGTCGTCTAATGGCCGTTCGATTCCGATGGAAAAAGCTTTGGATGATGTGCTCATCGCGTTCAAGGCAAATGGCGAGGCTTTGCGTAAAGAGCACGGGTACCCAGTACGCCTCGTTGTGCCCGGTTGGGAAGGCAACATGTGGGTCAAATGGATCCGCCGGATCGAGGTCATGGACGGCCCGGTCGAAAGCCGTGAAGAAACCTCCAAGTACACCGATGTCCTTGAAAACGGGATTGCGCGAAAATGGACATGGGAGATGGACGCAAAATCCGTTGTCACCTCACCCAGTCCGCAAGCGCCAATTACCCATGGCAAAGGGCCGTTGGTCATTACTGGTCTGGCGTGGTCTGGTCGAGGCGCGATCACCCGAGTTGATGTGTCCAAGGACGGTGGCATGACATGGGAAACAGCCCGCTTGGCCAAGCCGGGCGAGAAGATGGCGCTGACACGCTTCTATCTCGACACGGATTGGGACGGCGAGGAGATGTTCCTGCAAAGCCGTGCAATAGACGAAACCGGATATGTGCAGCCAACCAAAACGCAATTGCGCGAGGTGCGCGGCTTGAACTCTATCTATCACAACAATTGCATCCAGACATGGTGGGTGCGTCCCAACGGGGAGGCGGAAAATGTTGAAGTTTCTTAAGATAAGCACTGCACTTGTGCTGCTTGGCAGCCCCGCTTTGGCCGAAAATTTCGGCTTGGGTCGGGTGGCTTTGCCTGAGGAAATCGCAGCGTGGGACTTGGATGTGCGCCCTGACGGGACGGGCCTGCCTGCAGGTTCGGGCGATGTTTTGACAGGCGAAGAAGTCTTTGCGGACAAATGCGCGGTGTGCCATGGCGACTTTGCCGAAGGCGTCGACAACTGGCCCAAGCTTGCCGGTGGTGCAGATACGCTGGCGGACGAAGATCCCCTCAAGACTGTGGGCAGCTATTGGCCCTACCTTTCAACAACTTGGGATTATGTGAACCGGTCCATGCCGTTTGGTGATGCGCAGTCGCTCGCGCCGGATGAGGTCTATGCAATTGTCGCTTACATCCTCTATTCGAACGATTTGGTGGATGAGGAATTTGTGCTGTCGGACGAAACTTTTGCCGATTTTGAAATGCCCAACGCGGATGGCTTTATCCTTGATAACCGGCTCGAGAGCGAACACGCGCTTTGGGTCGGTGAGCCCTGCATGGAGAATTGTAAGACCGATGTCAGCGTGACCATGCGCGCAATGGTTCTGGATGTGACACCTCAAGAAGAGGCCAGTAGTACCGAAACGGAAGAAGTTCAGGTCGCCGCGACTGAAGACGCTCCAGCCAAGGAGGCAAAAGTGGAAGAGGTCGCTGCCATTGATCCCGAGTTAATCAAGGCCGGCGAGAAGGTTTTCAAAAAATGCAAAGCCTGTCACCAGATAGGCGAGAATGCCAAGAACCGTTCGGGGCCAATCCTAACGGGTATTGTCGGCAGTGCTGCAGGGCAGGTTGAAGGGTTCAAATATTCAAAGCCACTTATGGCCATGGCAGAAGACGGTCTGGTCTGGGATGAAGCGTCTTTGCAGGAGTTCCTGGCCAAGCCCAAAGCCTTTATGAAAGGCACCAAGATGAGTTTTGCTGGCCTCAAGAAAGACGCCGATCTGGCGGCGATTACCGCCTATCTCGGCAGTTTCCCGAAAGAATGAGATTGCGCGTTCTTCTCCCTGCTGCTCTGGCCGCTGTTCTGGCGGCCGGAGCGGTATTTGGTGATCAGTTCGGTGATGCAGAAGCGGGCGAAAAGGTGTTTGGTCAGTGTACCGGATGCCATGAAATCGGCGACAATGCGCGCGACCGCATCGGACCTCATTTGAATGGTATTTTTGGTCGAAAAGCGGCCGCTCATGATGGCTACCGCTATTCAAAATCCATGCAAAGGGCGGGCAAGGATGGTCTAATCTGGACGGCTGAAACACTGGATGCCTATCTGGAAAACCCGCGTGCCCTTGTCTCGAAGACGAGGATGAGCTTTCGGGGTGTCAAGGATGCGCAGGATCGCGCTAACCTTTTGGCATATATGCGTGATTTCTCGGACAATCCGGCGGATATTCCGGAGGCAGAACCAACAGCGCGCGGAACGGACCACGATGTTGACCCGGCTATTCTGGCGCTGGAAGGGGATCCCGAATTTGGTGAATACCTTGCCAGTGAATGTCTGACATGCCACCAATCTGATGGCAGTGCCGATGGCATTCCATCGATCACACTTTGGCCGACTGAGGATTTTGTGATCGCCATGTATGCGTACAAACGCAAGTTGCGCCCCCATCCTGTAATGCAGATGATGGCCGGGCGGTTGAACGATGAAGAGATTGCAGCACTGGCTGCCTATTTCAAAGACCTCGAATAACGGGGTTATTTTCTGGGAGGAAAGACAAATGACATTGAACAGACGTATGTTTTTGGGCACGGGCGCTGCCGCTGCGGCGGTCCTTAATGCACCGGCGGTCTTGGCAGAGAGCCATGGAAAACCCCGTGTTGTGGTGATCGGCGGCGGGGCAGGCGGGGCAACCGCAGCTCGTTATATCGCCAAGGATAGCAAGGGTGCGATTGACGTCACCCTGATCGAACCGTCGCGCACCTATTTCACATGTTTTTTCTCGAACCTCTATTTGGGTGGATTCAAGGAAATTGACGATCTGGGCCATAACTACGGTACGCTGGCTGCCAAATACGGCATCAACGTTGTACATGATTGGGCCGTGGACGTGGACCGCGATGCCAAGACGGTCAGCCTCGCAGGAGGTGGCACGTTGCCATATGATAAACTGGTTCTCAGCCCCGGAATCGACTTTGTTGAGGGTGCTGTTGATGGTTGGGATTTGTCCGCCCAGAATGCTATGCCGCATGCCTATAAAGGCGGATCGCAGACCGAATTGCTCAAGGCGCAGATCGCCGGGATGCCAGAAGGGGGGACGTTTGCGATGGTCGCGCCACCAAACCCGTTCCGCTGCCCTCCCGGCCCCTACGAGCGGGTTTCGATGGTTGCCCATGCGCTCAAGGCGTCAAATCCGACGGCCAAGATTATCGTAGCAGATCCAAAAGGAAAGTTCTCTAAACAGGCGTTGTTTCAGGAGGGCTGGGCGAACCACTACGAGGGGATGATCGACTGGATCGGTGAAGACTTCGGCGGCGGCAACGTATCGGTTGACCCGAATGCCATGACCCTGACCATTGACGGCGAGGTCACCGACGTGGATGTGTGCAACGTTATCCCCGCTATGAAAGCGGGCCGGATTGCCGAAATGGCAGGTGTGACCGAGGGCAATTGGGCCCCTGTGAATGCTGCCGATATGAGCAGTAAGGCAGACGCCGACGTCTATGTTCTGGGCGATGCATCCAATCAGGGTGACATGCCGAAATCCGGTTTCTCTGCTAACTCGCAGGCCAAGGTGTGTGCGAATGCGGTGCGCGGTGCGCTGACCGATTCAAAGGTGTTCCCTGCAAAGTTCTCCAATACTTGCTGGTCGCTGATTGACACCAATGACGGTGTTAAAGTCGGCGCAACCTACGAAGCCACTGAGGAAAAGATCGCCAAAGTGGACGGCTTTATCTCGGCGACCGGGGAAAGTGCGGATCTACGCCAAGCGACCTACGAAGAATCCGAGGGTTGGTACACGGGCATTACATCCGACATGTTTGGTTAAGATAACGCCGCCCGGACCTGATATAGATCAAGGACCGGGCGGCGCTGTTCTGCTTTTATCATAATGAATCAAAGGGTGAGGACAGAAGATGAAGAATTTCTTTTTTGCAGGGGCTATTGCGCTGGTTTCAGGATCCGCAATGGCAGCGGATCAGTCCGTTACCTATCCATTTGAGGGTAGTTTCGAGGATGCGGCATTTGCTGTGGAAAGTGCGATCATCGGGCGAGGGCTGGTAATTGATTATGTCAGTCATACCGGTGAAATGCTGAACCGGACTGGCGCGGACGTTGGCAGCACAGAAGAGTTGTTTGTAGAGGCCGACATTTTTCTGTTCTGCTCTGCGCAGCTGTCCCGCAAGGTAATGGAAGCGGACCCGATGAATATTGCGCATTGCCCATACGGCATTTTTGTTGCGGATCAAGCGGGTCAGGTGATGATTGGGTATCGGCAGTATCCGGCAGGTGAGATGCAGGAAGTGCAAGCGCTGCTGGACGAGATTGTTCAGGACGCGATGGAGTGAGCAGTCGTTTCTGATCACCGCTTTTTCAGTGGGTTGATCCATGTAGTTTGCGCTGGGTCAAAGCAGACAATGCTCAGGCAGTGCTAAACCGCGTCAGAAACAAGAGGTCTGGCAATGCTTGAAAGTCTCATTGACCGGTTTGGCGATGGTGCCGTTTTGATGATGGCCGGAGCGTTGGTTGGACTGGTGTTTGGTGCCGCTGCGCAACATTCGCGGTTTTGCCTGCGTGCGGCGACGGTTGAGGTGTCACACCTCGGGTTTGGTTCGCGGCTTTCGATCTGGTTGATTGCGTTTACCTCTGCTGTGCTCTTGGTTCAGGTCGCGATTTCAGGTGGCTTTCTGGATGTGAGCGAAGCCCGGCAACTTGCGGCGGTTGGCAGCATGTCCGGGGCTGTCATTGGTGGACTGATGTTCGGTGCCGGCATGATCCTCGCACGCGGTTGTGCCAGCCGTTTGCTGGTGCTTTCTGCAACAGGAAATTTGCGCGCTATCCTGACGGGTCTGGTTCTGACGTTGGTGGCACAGGCCTCGCTGCGCGGTGCGTTGTCCCCGACCAGAGAGGCAATAGCGGGTCTTTGGGTGGTTGATGGCGGGGCCGCCCGCAGCATTCTGGCACGCCTTGGCATGTCTTCGGAAATGGCTGCCGGATTGGCCGCACTCGCCCTGATTTTGGCGTTTATCCTCTCACATCGCACCCAAACGGATAAGTCTAGAATGGTCGCCGCAGTCTTTGTCGGTGCCGCGGTGGCGCTTGGCTGGTTACTGACCTACTTGATTGCGCAGACCTCTTTCGAGGTGGTTGCGATTTCTTCGGTTACGTTTACAGGACCATCCACCGACACTTTGATGGGGTTGGTTAACGCAACCGAATTGCCATTGGGATTTGGTGTTGGTCTTGTGCCGGGCGTGTTCGTGGGTGCCGGATTGACGGCATTGCTCGCCGGAGAGTGGCATATCGAGCGGTTCGGGCCAGACACGCCGATGGAACGCTATCTGATCGGGGCGTTTCTGATGGGATTTGGCAGCATGCTGGCGGGCGGGTGCGCCGTGGGTGCCGGCATGTCGGGTGGCGCGATCTTTTCCATGACTGCATGGCTTGCGGTTTTTTGCATGTGGATTGGCGCGATGGCGACGCACCGATTTTTGCAGTTCAATGGGGCCGCCAAAACAGCGTAAGCTATTCGAACTCCATCTGTTCAAAGACGCGACCAGCATTCTTGGTTGCCAGTTCTTCGAAGGTATCAAGGTTCTTGTACGCTGATTGATCCACGTAATAGGCTTCGGCCAGTCCGCCACCAGCTTCCAGATGTGCCGCGATCTGGCTGCGTAAATGTTCCAGATAGCCTTTGGTATAACGGCGGACTTGCGCCATATTTGTTGGGTGTCCATGGCCGGGGATGACGTATGTCGCGCCAAGGGCTTCGAATTCATTGTCCCAGGTCTCCAGCCAGTCGGCAGTGTAAGTATGTTCGAAAATCGGCAGCATGCGTTCATGGAATGCCATGTCTCCCGCGATCACAAGGCTCTGTTTAGGCAGCCAGATCACGATGTCACCGGGGGAATGCGCGGGGCCAAGGTACAGCGCCTCAATACGAAAATCGCCCATTTCGACGATGTATTCATCTTCGAAAGTTTCGGTCGGCCCCTGTAACTTGGTTCCTTCGGCCTGATCACGGTTGTAGCGTTGCATGCCCTCAAGGATTGAACCGCCATATTCTGCCACTTCTTCAGCCGCTTCTACGTGGGCGACAATTGGCACGCCTTGCTCGGCCCAATAGTTGTTTCCCAGCACCGCATGCCCTTGGCCGTTTTCGTTGAACACCAGTTTTACGGGCTGATCGGTGATCACCTTGATTTCATCGTGCAGTGCCTTGGCCAATCCATAGGCGGCGCCACCGTTTACGACAACAACGCCGTCACCTGTCACAATAAAGCTGAGGTTGTTGTTGTGACCTGCGTTCTCATACGTCGGCGGTGCGGTGGCCCCGATGGCCGAGAAGACGCCGGGTATGAATTCGACAGGTTTGTTGTAAAGCAGCGAGTTCGGATACTTATCCGCGATGTCCTCGCTCGCAAAAGCCGTGGTGGCAAACAGGAAAGGGATCAGCCAACGCATCATAAATCCTCCGCAATAAACCGGTAACTACCGCCACTGCGTTCAACACGGCCCAGACCACCATGCGGTAGATGGAAGCCCAGCAAAACCATGTCGTCTGTGGCCAATTGATCGAGTAGACGTAAACGGGTGGTGGCACCCAATTCTGTGTCTTGATCGGCACCACTGGGCCAATCGGGGCGGGCAAACGCCACGTGATGATTGCCGATGGCATCGCCACCGACCAATACAGCGTTGCTGCCATCGCGGATTTCAAAAGACATGTGCCCGGGGGTGTGGCCGGGCGTGTCATGGGCCAGAACGCCAGGCAAGATTTCCTGCCCGCCGTTAATGAAGGTCATCTGTTCTGCAATCGCCTCCAGTCTGCGCGCCGCTCCAACAGCAAAAGAAGCACGTGCCTCGCCAATTGTGTTCACGGTATCAGGGTCCGTCCAGTAGTCCCATTCCGCTTGCCCGATCATCAATTGTGCATCCGGGAATACAGGATCGTCGAAGTCGTCCAATATTCCCCACAAATGGTCTGGATGTGCGTGCGTAAAGACCAAGTGGGTCACTTCATCGGGGCTGATTTCCAATGCGTCCAAGCTGTCCAGCATCGTACCTGCGCTGGGCATGAAACCGGGGCCGGAACCTGCATCAAACAAAATCGTCCTGTCACCGTCGCGCAGAAGGGTCAGATTGCAGGGCGGGGCAAGTTGGTCTGCGGACAAGCCGTGCTGTGACAGGATCGCATTCAGTGGTTCTTGGGGTAAACTGTCGAAAAACATCGCGCCGGGCAGAACGAGGTTGCCATCGCTGACGCTGATAACTTCACGCGATCCCAAGGAGATGCTGGCCCGCGCAAGGCAAAATGACGGAGTGCCGACAAGTGCCGTGCTGCCCAGTCCGGCAAGAATGTTTCTTCTGCTGATTTGCATGCTGCCCTCCCAGACAAATTCTATTTGCTGAATATGACATGATATCCACAGTTGTGACAAGCATCGTCCTTTGGGATAAACGCGGGCAGTTCATTCCGTTTAAGCTTAAAGTTTCTGGAGTATTGTTGTGCCGAAATTCGCCATAAAAATCAGAATGTTACTTTTTGGCGGCGAGCTGCGTAATTTCCCGTTGTAGAATCCCGAATGACTCGACTAGGTTACCCATGAAAAATAAACCTGCTCATCACTTGAAATGAAGACAGGACATAACGGGGATATAACACAATGACTTCAGCCGACGGTGCCTTCGTCGCATTTGAGCGTGTGCAAAAAAGTTACGATGGGATTAACCTCGTTGTAAAAGATTTGAACCTTTCCATGCCAAAGGGCGAGTTTCTGACGATGCTCGGACCCTCCGGTTCGGGCAAGACAACTTGTCTGATGATGCTCGCGGGTTTTGAAACTGCAACGCATGGCGATATTTTGCTGGACGGGGTGTCGATCAACAACATTCCTCCACACAAGCGCGGCATTGGGATGGTGTTCCAAAACTACGCATTGTTCCCACACATGAGTGTTGCCGAAAACCTGTCGTTTCCTTTGGAAGTGCGTAAAATCGGCAAATCCGAGCGTGAGGAAAAGGTGAAACGCGCGCTGGACATGGTGCAGATGGGCAGTTTTGCAGGCCGCCGTCCTGCGCAGTTGTCTGGTGGTCAGCAGCAGCGTATCGCTCTGGCGCGCGCCCTTGTGTTTGAACCCGAACTTGTGCTGATGGACGAACCGCTTGGTGCGCTGGACAAGCAGTTGCGCGAAACACTGCAGTTCGAGATCACAAATCTGGCGCATGAGCTGGGTATTACAACCGTTTATGTGACTCACGACCAAACCGAAGCTTTGACCATGTCAGACCGGGTTGCGGTATTTGATGATGGCCGCATTCAGCAACTCGCCCCACCGGATGAATTGTACGAAAAGCCGGAAAACAGCTTTGTTGCGCAGTTTATCGGTGAGAACAACACGCTGGAAGGTGTGGTTGAGCAGATCAAGGGAAATACCTGTATCGTCAAGCTGGACAGTGGCGACATCATTGATGCCGTGCCGGTCAACGTCAGTGCAGTGGGAGATCGTACCAAGGTTTCCATTCGTCCTGAACGGGTGGAGTTCAATCGTGAACGGCTGCATGATGATGCCCACACACTCAAGGCGGAAGTGCTTGAGTTCATTTATATGGGCGATATTTTCCGCACCCGTCTTCGGGTTGCCGGAACTGATGAATTTATTATCAAGACACGCAACGCCCCAGATCAGCAACGCCTCACACCCGGTGATATGATCGAGATAGGGTGGTTGGCAGAGGATTGTCGGGCGCTCGACGCTTAACAAGTTAGAGGATGCGGCCGCCCGGGTTGCGTTCTTGGAATACCAAACCGGGCAAAAACTACGGGAGATACTTCATGAAAACGACAATGAAACTGATGGCCACTTCGTGCCTGACGCTTACCGCCTCAATGGCGTTTGCGGACGGGCACATGGCCAACGAAATGACAATCGTCAGCTGGGGCGGTGCCTATTCCGCATCGCAGCAGGCCGCCTACCATGACCCCTATATGGCGAAAACCGGCGTCAACATCATCAATGACGAATCCTCGGCCGAAGCTGTGGCCAAGCTGCGTGCGATGAACGAAGCAGGCAACGTCACATGGGATGTGGTGGATGTTGTTGCCGCTGACGCGATCCGTCTGTGCGACGAAGGTCTGGCAATGGAAATCGACGCGGACACGCAATTGGCTGATGGCGATGACGGTTCCAAAGCCTCTGCCGACTTTGGCGACTTGCTGGTTTCCGACTGCTTCATTCCGCAGATCGTGTATTCCACAACAGTGGGCTATCGCACCGATCTGGTTGGCGACACACCTCCAACCGATATTTGCGCTTTGTTCGACACCGAAACATATCCTGGCAAACGCTCGTTGGAAAAGCGTCCGGTTGTGAACCTGGAGTGGGCTTTGCTGTGTGACGGCGTGCCGAAGGACGAAATCTACGACATGCTGGCGACAGATGAAGGTCAGGCTAAAGCATTTGCCAAGCTCGACACCATCAAAGACGATACAATCTGGTGGTCTGCCGGTGCCGACACGCCACAGCTTTTGGCTGATGGTGAAGTTGTTATGGGTTCCACTTACAACGGTCGCCTGTTTTCTCTGATCGAAGAGAAAAAGCAGCCGGTTGCAATGCTTTGGGATGCGCAGATGTTCGATCTTGACGGGTGGATCATCCCGACGGGCCTGACACCAGAGCGTCAAGCGCGTGCGTTGGATTACATCATGTTCGCAACGGACACACAGCGTCTGGCGGATCAGGCCAAGTATATTGCCTATGGTCCTGCACGCCTGTCCTCTGCACCGCTGGTTGGCAAGCACGCGACACTCGGCATCGAAATGGCACCGCATATGCCAACCGACCCGAACAACGCCAAGAACACCTTCTTGTATAACTACGAGTGGTGGGCGGATTATCGTGATGACATGGATGCAAAATTCCAAGCGTGGCTGTCACAGTAAGCCTTAGATATCGGGGTGCAGTTTTTGCTGCGCCCCGTTTTTTATTACGACCCAAAATAACGCGCTGATCTAATCAGCGGATATTCGATCACAGCAAGGGACACCACATGTCTGAATTGGTTATGGCGGCCGACGGTCGTCCGCTCAAAGCATCTCTGAACCGTGCACTGCGGCGTCAAAAGCTGCGTGCACTGGCGTTGATTGCTCCTTTGCTGATCTTTATTCTGGTGTCATTTGTGATGCCAATTGCGGACATGTTGTTCCGCTCGGTTGAAAACGAGATTGTCGGAGACACACTGCCCCGCACAACCCAAGCTCTGAAAACCTGGGATCCCTCCGCCGATCAAGCACCGGGAGAAGAGGTTTTTGACGCGCTTTACACTGATATGGCGCTTGCGGTTGAATACAAATCTCACACCCGTCTGGGCAGCCGCCTGAACTACGAAAAAACAGGCATTGCGTCGATGTTTCGCAAATCTGGCCGACGGGTCTCAAAGTTCAAGACCGATGTGTACAAAGACACCTTCGTCGCCGCCGATGCCGCGTACAGTGATGCGGGGCAATGGGAGCGTTGGATGTCCGACGCAGAGATCCGTGCTAATCTGCCCGTGACCACGGACGCCTATGATGGTTGGGCAAAAATGCTTGTCGAGGCCGAAGGCGATGTGCCGGGCGAAGAGCAGCCTTGGAATTTTGTCTATGCGGCCCTTTATCAAGATGCGGTCGCTGGCGCTGAGTTGCCGATTGCGGTGGATGTTTCTGCCATTGAACCGGTTTCTATCAGCGCACAGTTTGCAGCGGTAGATGACAGTTGGCTGGACCCTGACGTGTGGCGCACGATCAAAACCTATGCGCCCAAATACACTAACGGATACTTCTTGAACTCTGTCGACCTGATGAAAGGCGCAGAAGGGATTGAACAACGGCCGGATAACGAAAAGATCTATGTCGTTCTGTTTGTCCGCACGATGATCATGTCGCTCTCGATTATGGGCATGTGCGTTTTGCTGGGCTATCCTATCGCGTGGCTTTTGGCGAACCTCAAGGACCGCACGGCAAACTTGCTGATGATCCTTGTATTGTTACCTTTCTGGACGTCGCTTTTGGTGCGGACCTCTGCCTGGAAAGTGTTGTTGCAACAGCAAGGCGTGATCAATGACCTATTGGTCTGGATCGGACTCGTGGCAGACGACAACAGATTGCAATTGATCAACAACCAGACTGGTACGATTATCGCGATGACGCATATTCTGCTGCCCTTTATGATCTTGCCTCTTTATTCGGTCATGAAGACAATTCCGCCCAGCTATCTACGTGCTGCAAAGTCATTGGGGGCGACAAACTGGACAGCTTTCTGGCGCGTCTATTTTCCACAATCCGTTCCGGGAATTGGCGCGGGGTGTATCCTCGTGTTCATTCTTGCGATCGGATACTACATCACGCCCGAGCTGGTAGGTGGCACCAAAGGTGTCTTCATATCCAACCGGATTGCCTACCACATCTCAAGTTCTCTGAACTGGGGGTTGGCAGCGGCACTTGGTACCATTCTTCTGGTGATCGTCATGGCGCTCTATTGGGCTTACGACAAGATCGTTGGCATCGATAACGTGAAATTGGGGGGCTAAGAAATGTCCGGACTTCCACCATATGCAACCACCGGGCAGCGTGCTTGGTACTATTCCTTTCGCGTGATCTGCGGGCTGATATTCTTTTTTCTGATTGCGCCGATCATGGTGATTATCCCGCTTTCATTCAACGCGCAGGATTTCTTTACCTTTACCCCTGAAATGTTGTCGTTTGACCCGGCGGGTTATTCGACCAAGCATTATGAGGATTTCTTCACGAACTCCGATTGGCAGCTGGCCTTACGCAACTCCCTGAAAATCGCGCCGGTCGCGACCTTGCTTTCTGTATCCTTGGGGACGCTGGCGGCGATTGGCCTGAGCCAAAGTCACGTGCCGTTTCGCCGTGCGATTATGGCTACCTTGATATCGCCGATGATTGTGCCACTGATCATCTCTGCGACGGGCATGTATTTCTTCTATTCTAACCCCTACATCCCGACACCATTTGGCAAGATCGAACTGCCATTCACGTTGACTGGAACCTATATTGGCGTGGTTCTGGCGCATGCAGCCTTGGGCATTCCTTTTGTGATTATCACGGTCACAGCAACGCTTGTCGGGTTTGATAAATCACTGACACGGGCGGCAGCAAATATGGGGGCCGGTCCAGTGACCACGTTTTTCCGCGTGCAAATGCCGTTGATTTTGCCCGGTGTGGTGTCTGGTGGCCTGTTTGCCTTCATCACGTCATTTGACGAGGTTGTTGTTGTTCTGTTTGTTGGCTCCGCCGGTCAAAAGACGCTGCCTTGGCAGATGTTCACGGGCCTGCGCGAACAGATTAGCCCGACCATCCTGGCGGTTGCCACAATCCTTATTGCGGTTTCAATTGCTTTGCTGTTCGTCGTTGAATTGCTGCGCCGCCGGTCCGAGCGCTTGCGCGGGCTATCGCCAAGTTAAGCCGCATCTATCCGCCAAAGCCGTCCCGGTAGGGACGGCGGCGGTGTGATCCCTGCAAGTTTGAACAGATGCCAGGCCAATACCTGATTGCTGGCAAGAACCGGCAGGCCTGTCTGTTCTTCGAGATCGTCGATCACGTCCAGCGTGCGAAGATTCGTGCAAGACAAAAAGAGCGCCTCACATGCCGTATCTTGCGCGATCCGAAGTACGGCAGTGCGAAGAGAGGTTTGTGAAATACGGACCACATTTGATTCCAACGATTCGTTGAAGCTACCAAAACGCTGCACAAAGATGCCGGCATCTGCCAAGACGACGCGCAGGCGCGTGGAAATTTCCTCGACATAGGGGCTGATCAAGCCAATCCGCCGGATGCCAAGTCTGTGGCATGCTGCAATAAGGGCTGCGGCGGGGTCCGTGACATGTTGTGTTTTTGCCCCTTTACGGATCAATTTGGCAACCTGCCCAGACCCGATTTGTGCGCTGGCCGACGTACAGCCATAGCCGATTGCCGCAAGCGCAGCGCCCCGTGGCAGTAGCTGCGCGGCTTGGGTCAACTTGCCTTCCATGCCCGCGATCATGTCTGTGTCCAATTCGGAACCCGAAGGGACCCGACTGACCAGCAGTTCAACATCCGGAGGCAACAACCAGCGCATGTCCCTTTCTAGGGTCTCATCCGATTGTAAAACAACAAGGCCAAGTTGGGTCGGATGGTCTTTGTCCAATTCATATGACAGTTTCATGACAACACCCGAATGTCCGCAGATTGAGGGGCAGACAGAAATGATGCACCCGTCTTTGTGATCACTATATCTTCTTCATGCACCATTATCTTACCGTTTGGCAAAGTAACGCCAGGCTCAAGGGTCAACACCATCCCGGCTTCCAAAACACTATGATCCTGCGCGATGATGGAAGGCCACTCGGTGAGCTGCATGCCCAAGCCATGTCCCAACCGGCCAGCGTCTGATCCATTCCGATTCGGATCTACCATATCGTTCATCGCATGGAACAAGTCCGAGATGGGCACACCCGGCTTTGCGAGATTGAAGGCGGTTTGTGTTGCTTGGATCAGGCACGCATGAGCCTCTTGCACCACTCCTGACGGTGGCCCCACGCTAAAATTGCGATCAAAGTCGCAGAAATAACCATCCCGTGTCAAACCGGTATCAAGCATTAGAACATCGCCCCGCGCAAGAGGCACATCTGTTGCTGGTGAAATCACATCGTCATAGCCATTCCGGCCTGCGGCCCCAGCTAGGTAGGGAACCCAATCCGCCCCTTCTTCAAGGCAGAGCATTTGAAATTTGCGAAAGATCGCGGCAAGGGAGGTCCCAACGGTTGCGATTTCCGACACTCTGTCAAATGCACGGATTGCGACAGCAGTCGCCATTTTTATCTTCGCGATTTCGGCGTCCGATTTTATCAACCGAAGGCGACGGGTGATAGCGTGATCCCCTTCGATCATCCGTGGAGAGATATGCTTTTTCAATGTGTTGAAGTCGGACAACGGCATGCGCAGATGGCTCTCCATTTGGTTCGCAACACCGATCTTGCCCTGTGCTGATGTGACGTCATTCAGAGTCTGTGCCAAAAGCGTTACGCCATCATCAACGTAGTCAGGCGATTGCCATGTCCGGATATCGGTGATCCAGGTTTGCCGCATCAGGTGCGCCCCGATCGACGGAATAACAGCAATAGGATCGCCTGATGCAGGAATTACAACAAACCACGGGCGCGTCGGGCTTTCCCAAAATCGAGTTAGAAATCCGGTATAGTATCTCACCTCGGGTTCGGTGCTGAGCAAAATCGCATCAAGCCCCGATTGCGCCATCAGAGTTTGCGCGCTGCGTGTGCGGTTTTGAAATTCTTTCTTTTCGAAACCACGTTTCGGGCTGATCATGTGTCTGCTTGCTCGCTGAGAATAACCAATACCCGCGAAGAGCAATCGAGTGCAAAGCTGGTTTTTTGCATGGCTGCAGCCAAAAGACCGGCAACGCCTGCGGCCCCGGATGGTGTCGATGCCAAGCCCGCTTTCATACAAGCGTTATTCCCTACATTGCCTTCGTTTTCTGAAATTGTCATAAAGGTATCAGCATCGCGGGCCAGCCCTTTGAGCGCGATCAGGGACGGTTCCTTGCAATCCAGCCGCCCCATCGCCGAAGCGGGGCCGGTTGTTTCAAGGGGACGTCCCTCGGCAACGGATGCAAAAAGGGCCGGCGCAACTTCGGGTTCAACAACGACAATTCGAGGGTCTTTTCCCCAAGAGGCGCGTGCACAAGCGGCGCAGGCTGCAGCCAATCCGCCGACACCTGCTTGCAGAAAAATATGCGTTGGAGGTGCAGCGATTTGGTGCACGGCTTCTTGCATTAAAACAAGATAACCCTCCATCAGACGGTGTGGGCGCTCAATATAGCCGGGCCAAGAGCTGTCCGACAGCAAAACCCAACCGTTAGATTGCGCGGCCTCAGCGGCACCTTGCATGCTTTGCTCGTAGGTCGCGCCATGACGGCAGACGTCGGCACCCTGATCACGCAGCCGTTGGGCAAAACTCTCCGGCACTGTTTGTGCAAGATAAATCACGGCCTTTGCCCCGAATGCGGCTGCTCCGGCAGCAACAGAAAGGCCGTGGTTTCCCGCACTTGCCGTAACGTAGGTCTGGCCCTTTGCGCTGCCGGTCTCGGCATCATGGGCAATCACATATGCTGCACCCAGAGCCTTGAAACTGCCCAATCCCATGCGTCCGCGTTCGTCTTTTACATGGACACTGTGGACCCCCGCCATTTCCGCCAGTGAGTCAGCGAGGATCAGAGGGGTCTGTTCTGCTTCTGGACAGCGTTCCAGAAGCATTGCCGGACGGGCAGCATCGTCGCTTGGCCAAGGGATGTTAATGAGCTGCGACAAGACTGTCTGCCGCTGGGTATCACTGATGTGTAAGTGCTTCATGCTCCTTGGCTAGCACGGGTACTGCAGTTCTGGAATAGGTTTGCAGTGCTGTTCTGTCGGCAGATGGTATCAAATCAGTGGTGGTTTCCCTCTGTCGTTATCAACTCACTTAAAGCACCCAATTGGGCGCGGGTTAGTGGTTTGTTGAGGAAATCCCTCACAACTTCAAAGCTTTTTGCACGTATCGCGTCTCTTGGATTGAGGGAGGTTGTCAGCATAACAACAATGGGACACAGATCAACGCCGAACTCTTTTGTTGCCGCTTCGAGAAATTCGAAACCGTCCATTTTGGGCATGTTGATGTCCAACAAGATCAGGTCAGGGTTGCGCGTATCCGGATCACGAATGTAGCCAAGGGCATCTTCCGCCTCGAGATATTGCAGTAAGTTATCAACCAGACCCGAGCTTTGCGCGATGCGACGATAGATCATCTGGTCAAATTCGCTGTCGTCAATCAACATCAGTGTGTGGATTGGATAAGGATTTGTGTCTTTCATGCGATCTTTAATCCTATGGTAAACGTCGCACCCTGATCGGGACGTGAGACCAGGTCGATTTCGCTGTCATGGTTGGACGCAATCCGGCGGCAGATTGCCAGACCCAAACCTGACCCGGCGTAGTCAGTAACTGCATTTAGCCGCTTGAACACAGTGAATACTTCCTGATGCTTGTGAGCTGGTATGCCAATGCCATTATCGGCAACTGCGATTGCAGCACTTGTTCCGTCAGGCGTCTCTTTTGAGGAAATCCAAACCAGCGATTTGGCACCGGGCGGATGAAATTTAAGGGCATTTTCGATTAGGTTTGCGAACAGGATACGCATCTGATTTTCATCGGCTCTTACAACAGGTAACTCGCCAATCTCGACAGATGCATTCTGGCTTTGGATCAATGCTTTCTTATCTTCCACGATATCGCGAATGATCCGGGAGAGTGGAACCGCTTTGAGGATTAAGTCCTGATCCACCACACGGGTATAGTTCAATACATCGTCAACAAGTGTTCCCATGCGTCGGGCTGTCGCAAGCGACATGTTGACCAGATCAACCGCGTCGGCTTGAAAATCACCCCGATGTGTTTCAAGCAACTCTGTCAACAGCAGGTTCAGTGTGTTTGACGGTGCTTTCATGTCGTGTGACATCGCATAGGAAAAAGCGCGCAGCTCTTCGTTGGTGTTTGTCGCTTTAAGGTGGCCTGCCAATGCTTGTTCTTCAGCGGCCTTTTGCGCTGTGATATCGGATGCGACACCGATATGACGGATGACCTGTCCGGCACTATCGCGATCAAAGACGGTGTCATTGGACAACAACCACACCCAGAAACCCATCTTGTGCCGCATACGATATTCCACACGTAGTACTTCACCATCGGCAAGGCTTTTCAGACTCTCGAATTGTGCTGCAACTTTTGACCAATCATCAGGATGGCAAAGCCGGGGCATCAGCCCGGCACCCATTTCTTGTATCTCGGAAGCAGAATATCCCAGAGAGGACCCAAGCGACCGATTGGAATATTCATTGGACTGTGTCGATTGATTAAAGACGTAGATAATGCTCGGAACGATGTCCGTGACTTTCTGCAAGAAAGGTGCAGCATCCCAGGAAGAAAGACCAGCATAGGCAACATCGTCTAATACGGTCAGGCTCTGGGACATACATTTTCCTCGGTTTACGGCAAAACTAGAGGTGATTCATTAAGCGTCGGTAAAGAAACGGCATCAAAGGGACATTCTGGTTCCCAAACAACCTTTCCGGGGCTTTTCCAAAATTGCCGTGCCAAGGCCTGATTGGCGCGCCCGTAGTTTTTTATTCTTCGTGAAATTTGCGCTCACTATCCTTGGGCGTTCTTAACAAATCGCCAATGGATCATTAATTTTGCATACTACGCTGCGCAGAATGGGCCCCAACGGGTCTGCCGACCAAGAAAACAAAGGCTTAAAGAGCATAGGTTACTGGATTATGCGCCGCGGAAAAACATGCGCAACAACTACGGTTTCAGCGCGGAGGAAAAACAGACCGCGACCTATACAGGCTTGGGAATGAACATCAATGTGCATGACCAATGGGCGGTAGAAAGCCCCGGACCAATCTTTGACCGCACCCGCGAGCACCTTGGCAAAACGGATGTGCAATCATCAGATACCGCCGCATACTGCGTGCTGCAATTGCGGCAATCAAGGACGGGCAGGAAGACAAACTGCCGATGTGGCGAGGGCTTTATCCTCAAATCTTCTATGGGCCGATTTCAAACGACACGACTTGCGCCGCGAGCAACGGCGTGTCGCTTGCCTCGATTGGGATTCCATTGATTGATCTGGCGATAAGAGTGTGACGGATGGACACTCTCAAAGAGCAGGCCAGTAGCGGTGCCTTTGCGTGCGCCGGTATGATCGCGGGCGGTGCCATTGATCGTTGCGCCGAGATCGTGGCCCGGTTGGAAGTCGCAGGGCTGGAAACTTTGCGTGTCTTGTTTACGGAGCAGCATGGTGTATTGCGCGGTAAAACAATCGTGGCTTCTGCCCTTCCAGCGCTTTTGGCTGATAGCATGGCTGCTTCCTCCACGCTGCTGCTCAAGGATACCTCGCACCGCACTGCCTTTCCGGTTTGGCCCGTAGGTAGTGATGCTGCAGGCGGCAGGGGATATACTGATGGCACCAGACCCCAAGACATTTCGCATCCTGCCCTGGTCGTCGCATTCTGTTTGGGTGCTTTGTGATCTGGTCCCTACTTCCGGCGTGCGGAGTGGGATCATCACCTTCAAAGTGTATCCGAATGGGAGCAGCAAGAGTATCTTGGCTTCTATTGACAGGCTTGCATGGCAAGGCTGATCCCTGTCTAAATTAGCACAGGAAATGAACAGGAGTTCGATTAATGGAAATGTGGTTAGGAAACGTGGCGATCGTCACCGGAGGTGCGTCGGGTTTGGGCGCTGCAACGGCTGAGGCTTTGAAAAATGCCGGCCTCAAAGTTGCTGTATTTGATCTGAACAAGGAGGCCGGTGCCGCAAAGGCTGCGGAGCTTGGTGGTGCTTTCTATACTGTTGACGTCTCGGATGCCGTAAGTGTCAAAACGGCGATGGACGCAGTCGTGGCTGACATGGGTGCGCCACGTGTGTTGGTTAACTGCGCGGGCATCGGCCCTGCGTCTAAAACAGTTTCTCGGGGCGAAGCCCATGATCCTGCGATGTTTGCAAAAGTCATCGGGATTAATCTTGTCGGCTCGTTTATCTGCGCATCGGAGGCGGCATCGCGCATGGTTGCGCAAGACCCGATGGCACCGGATGGCGCGCGCGGCGTGATCATCAACACGGCCTCGGTTGCGGCCTATGAAGGGCAGATCGGGCAGGTGGCTTATGCAGCGTCCAAAGGTGGCATTGTCGGCATGACCCTGCCCATGGCGCGCGATCTGGCAGACAAAGGGGTGCGCGTTTGCACGATTGCTCCGGGCCTGTTCCTAACGCCGTTGTTGGAAGGCTTGCCGCAGGATGTGCAGGACTCGCTAGGCAAACAAGTGCCGTTCCCGTCGCGCTTGGGTCATCCTGCGGAATACGGCAAACTGGTTTGCCATATTCTCGACAATCCGATGCTCAATGGCGAGGTGATCCGTCTTGACGGTGCCATCCGCATGACACCGCGTTAAACGCAATCAGCAAACAGGGGCTGCGTGATCCAGCATCCGCTCACGCGGCCCTTGATACCCAATTGCTTTAGACCTTGGCGTCTTCGGCCAATTCCAGATCTTCCACGGGCACATCCAGTGTGGACCATGTTTCGTCCTGCGGCGGTTTGGGCGGGAGATCGCATGCGCCCTTATGGATGTTCACCTTGGCCATGAAATTGGCCGAAATCGGTGCCGTGACAAACAGAAATGCCATGATCAGTAACTCGTGCAGGGACCCGTCGCCATAGACATAAGAGTGGATCATCGAGGCCAACAGAAACATGCCGATCCCGATTGTGCCCACTTTGGTCGGGGCATGTAGGCGGGTCATGGGATCGTTGAATTTCAACAGACCGATGGTACCAACCAGCACGAAACCTGCTCCCAAGAGCAGACAAATTGCGGTGGCATATGTACCGAAAAGTTCAAACGTCATTCGATGATGTCCCCCCGCAGAACGAACCGTGCGTACGCAACGGTCGAGACAAATCCCAACATGGCGATGATTAATGTCACCTCGAAATATATGCGGGTGCCTTGGGCAATGCCGAGTAGAACGATGAGGCCAATGGCATTTACGACCATCGTATCCAAGGCCAGTATGCGGTCCCCGATCGTTGGCCCGATGACAAGTCGGACCATAGACAATACCTGCGCCAGTGCTGTCACAACAAAGGCGATGACAAAAGCGATGTCCATGAAATCTGTTGCGGTGCTCATGCGAAAATCTCCTTGAGGCGGCGTTCGTACCGGTCTTTGATCTCGTCGCGCACTGCGTCGGGGTCTTCGGTATGTAACGCATGCACCAACAGGCTGTGACCTTCATCCGACAAATCGGCGGAAACGGTGCCCGGCGTCAGGGTGATCGTGCCTGCAAGGATCGTGATTGCTTCGGGCTGACGTAAATCAAGCGGAATGACAACCCAGGCCGGGCGCAGTTTGGTGTTGGGGACGGTCAGCACAATCCACGCAACTTCGATGTTCGCAACGACGATGTCCCACAATACGATAGCCGCATAAGTCATCATCTTACCCAGCCTGATCCCATTTGGGCGTTCAGGCCACCAGACGGCGGTCAGCTTGGTGATGATGATCCCAAGGATAAGTCCAAAGACGGCCATGCCGGCGCTCAGATCGTTTTGCAAGATAACCCAGACCACCGCCAAAAGCAGTGTCAGGACGGGATGCGGGAACAACCAATGCAAGATACGTGTCATATCAATATGTCTCCTTGCTTGGTGTGCTAAGCTTGCCGGGGGTGTCCAGAACGGTCGAGACATAGGGCAGGGGTGCGAAAAGCTGCGCGGCAGTGCGTTCTGCGTAGGAATAGGCAGCGCCCGCAAAGATCGTGTGCGCGACAAGCAACGTGAGAAGACCGCCAATCGCAACATAGGATAACGCAGCCGGTGCGGGTTCCGGCACCGTTTCTTCATCAGGTTCGATGCTCTTGGCTTTCCAGAACAGGGTTGAGCCTGCGCGCGCAAACCCGACAATGCTGATCAAGCTCGAACACAAGATCACAGCCCAAATCCATGTGGCCATGTTGGTGTCGAACCCTGCCTGAAGGATCATCAGCTTTCCCAAGAAACCGGAGAGTGGTGGCAGGCCAGTCATGGCGATGGCTGCAACAAAAAACATGCCCGATGTAAGCGCCGCGCCAGAGATCGGTGCCATTGCCGTCAGCTTCAAGTTTGCCCTGCCGGATCGCACTAGATCAGAAATCAGGAATAAGGCCGCCGCAGCAAACGTCGAATGAATGATGTAATAGAGAGCAGCGGAAATGCTGGCCGGAGTGAACATCGAAAGTGCCACCATCACCATACCCATCGAGCCGATGACAGAGAAAGCCACCAACCTGTCGAGCTTTTTGGCTGCAAGCACGCCCATCATCCCAACGGCAAGCGAGACAAGGGCAGCAGGCAAGAGCCAGACATCAAACAGGCCTGACGTTGCTGCCGCATCCGGCGAGAATATCAACGTATAGACACGTATGATGGCGTAGGCACCCACCTTGGTCATGATTGCAAATAGCGCCGCGACCGGGGCGGGGGCTTCGGCGTAACTTGATGGCAACCAGAAGTGCAGGGGGACGAGTGCGGCCTTGATCGCAAAGACCATCAGCAGCAAGACCGCCGCGACCCGTATGCCTACGGTGTCCGCAGGATCAATCAGCGCAACGCGCTGGGCAAGGTCCGCCATGTTAAGTGTGCCCGTCTGTGCATAGATCGCACCAAGTGCAAACAGGAACAGCGTAGAGCCGATGAGATTGAACAGGACATATTGTACACCTGCACGCAGGCGCACGTTGCCGCCTGCGTGGATCATCAGACCGTAAGAGGCAATCAGCAGAACTTCGAAGAACACAAACAGGTTAAATAAGTCCCCGGTCAGGAATGCGCCCATGATGCCCATCAGCTGAAACTGGAACAGGGCGTGAAAATGCCAACCGCGTTCGTCCCATTTCGAGCCGATTGCATAGAGCAGCACGAACAGCGCAAGCACCGCAGTCAGGAGCACCATCAGCGTTGATAATCGATCGCCAACAACCACGATGCCAAAAGGGGCGGCCCAATCCCCAAGCTGGTAAAGCATGATCGTCCCGTCAGAGGCCTGCCATGCGAGTCCTGCCGCGATCGCGATCATCGCGACCACGCCGGCAACGGAAACCACACGCTGGATGCCAAAGTGATAGCGTGCAGCCAGGACTATGAAAGGTGCCAAAATCGCGGGCAGCACGACGGGTGCAATGATCCAATGCATCATGTCGCTTTCTCCACCGCGTCATCTGGGTCTGTGACAGGATCGTTCACCTCATCGTCATTGGCCCCCAAGTAGGCACCAAGCGCGATCATTACGACCACAGCTGTCATCCCGAACGAGATCACAATCGCTGTCAGCACCAAGGCTTGCGGCAGCGGATCGGCATAGGTCGTGGCGTCCGTCAGGATCGGTGGCGCACTGACGGTCAGGCGGCCGGAGGCAAACAGGAACACATTCACCGCATAGGTCAGCAATGAAATGCCCATAATTACAGGAAAGGTCCGCAGCCGCAGAACCAGATACATGCCCGCGGCTGTCAAAATACCGATGGCAGAGGCAACAAGCAGTTCAAGACCCATCTTATGCGCCCTCCAGCTTTGGACTGGCAGGGTCTGCCGGGTCGATTTCTTCGCGGGAAGGATCAATGTCCATCGGATGCTCGCTGTCCTTTACATGGGCGCGCCGGGCGAGGCGTGAGAAGCTTTCAAGCGACAGCATCACGGCACCAACAACGGCAAGGAAGACACCAAGGTCGAACAGGGCGGCTGTTGCCAGTTCGAATTTTTCAAACGGCGGGATGCGTACGTAAGTGAAATCCGAGGTCAGGAACGGCTTGCCAAAAAACCATGACCCGATGCCCGTCAGGCCTGCAATCAGAACGCCTGCGCCAATAACGCCATGGTAAGGGTAGCGCAGCCGTGCCGATGTCCATGAGAAACCGCTCGCCATATATTGCATCACCACACCTATTGATACGATCAGGCCGGCAATAAAACCGCCACCCGGCTCATTGTGACCACGCAGGAAGATGTAGAAACCGACCAGCATCACAAGGGGCATCAACACGCGGGTCAGGACGACCATCATCATTGGATGCATATTGCCAGCACGGGGTTGATCCGGCTTGCGGTTCAGCAGACGCGCCCTGACAGGACCACTCAGAAGGGTCTCGGTCAGCGCATAGATCAGCAAGGCGGCGATGCCCAGAACGATGATCTCTCCAAAGGTATCGAAGCCACGGAAATCGACAAGGATTACGTTGACGACATTTGTGCCGCCGCCGCCTTTGTATGAGTTGGCGAGGTGAAATTCGGAGATCGGCGTACTAATCGCGTCGCGCAGCAGGAAGTGATATGACAGCGCAAAGGTCGCGCCCCCTGCCGCAAGGGCAATTGCGCCATCGCGAACCCTTCGGAGTACCGTACTTTCAATGGGAGAACGGTTTGGCAGAAAGTTCAACGCCAGTAGCAGCAGAATTATCGTCACAACCTCAACCGTGATCTGTGTCATCGCAAGATCCGGTGCGCTGAAGAATACGAAACCAACCGACACCATCAGTCCGACAATCCCGATCAGGATCAACGACAACAGGCGGTTGCGGTGCATCAATACCAAGCCGCAGGTCGCCGCCACCAACATGATCCAGCCTGCAATCTCTACCGGACCTGCGGGTTGCGCTGTGCGGGTGGCAGGGCCAACTGTGCCTGTTGTCCAGGCGTGATAGCCAACAGCGATCATCGTGACCCCGGCAATTGCCGCGTAACGGGAAAATGCCCCGTTGTGGAGTCCGTGGATCAGGGCGCGTGCAGCGGCAATGGCGGCTGCAATCACGGCCTCGAATATGGTCTTTGCTTCGGGGCGTGGTGCCGCATCCCACATCTTGAGCAAAGGCTTGAAGATCGTCAGCAGGACCAGACCACCGATAACGGCTGCAATCGACATGTAGAGCGCTGGGACAAGGCCATGCCAAATCTTGAAATACGCCTTTGGCACTTGTGCTGCATCGCCCAGAACTGCTGCTGTCACCAGTTTCACAAAAGGTTCGGCCAGAAACGGCGCACAGCCGATTACGATGACCGGAATGATCAGCAAGGCAGGTGGCAGCCAAAGTCCCGGTCCCGGATCATGCGGCATCGCGGGATAGTCGTCGCGCTTTGGACCTAGGAAGGTGTGAGAAATCAGGCGGAAGCAATATGCGGCAGAAAAGAGCGAGCCGAGGACCGCCAGTGCGGGAACCAGCCAGTATGGGCCAAAGAGCGCGGTACGGTATGCCTCTTCCAGCATCATTTCTTTGGACAAGAAACCGTTCAAAAACGGGATGCCTGCCATCGACAATGCAGCAAACGTCACGATCCAGAAGGTGATTGGCATCAAACGCCGCAGGCCACCGAGGCGCCTTATGTCACGCGTGTGAGTCTCGTGATCCACGATCCCCGCAGACATGAACAGCGCAGCCTTGAACGTTGCATGATTCAGGATGTGAAACATTGCAGCCATGGCACCAAAGGCGGTGCCGGTGCCCAAAAGCATGGTGATCAGGCCCAGATGACTTACTGTAGAAAAGGCCAGTAAGGCTTTGAGATCATGTTTGAAAAGCGCAATCACTGCGCCAAGAACCATGGTGATCAGACCCGCGGTTGTCACGATCATGAACCATTCCGGTGTCCCTGCCAGCACAGGCCAAAGCCGTGCCATCAGGAAGATACCAGCCTTAACCATAGTTGCCGAATGTAGATATGCCGACACGGGTGTTGGTGCTGCCATGGCATGTGGTAACCAAAAGTGGAACGGGAACTGCGCGGATTTCGTAAATGCACCCAGAAGGATCAAAAGTAATGCTGGCAGATAAAGCGGGCTTTCCTGAATGGTTTCACGGTTTTGCAGGATGACGCTAAGGTCGTAGCTGCCCGCGATGTTGCCAAGAATAAGCATGCCACCGATGAGCCCGAGACCACCCATGCCCGTGACAGTTAATGCCATGCGCGCACCTTGTCGCCCTTCGGGCAGATGCTTCCAATAGCCGATCAGCAGGAAAGAGGACAGAGAGGTTAATTCCCAAAAAATTAGCAATACCAAAATGTTATCTGACAGAACTATGCCAACCATTGCACCTTGAAAAAGCAGCAGGTACGTGAAGAATTCTCCCATATTGTCTTCGCGTGCGAGATAGAACCGCGCATAAGCGATGATCAAAAGACCAATGCCCAGAATTAGCATGGCAAAGAAGAAACCAAGCGCGTCCAGCATCAAGTTTACGTTCAACCCGATTGCAGGCAGCCAGTTCACTCCCGTTGTAACAACCTCACCGGCCAATACGGATGGTAAATTCGTCAGAAGGCCGATGAAAGCGGCCAGAGTAACAGTGAAAGTAACTCCGGCGCAGGCTTGTCGACCGGCATTGTTCATCAGGCCGGGCAGCATTGCGCCCAGAAAGGGCAAGGCGACGATAAGGAAGAGGGACACGCGAACTCCTGATCAAGGGCCGTAGAGGGTTGGTTATTTCTGTTGCATGCGCAGAGATTCCTCAAGCGAAACCGGACCGGAGCTGCGATTTTTACTTGGAAGTCTGTGCAATGCCAGTTTTTGATGTTGCCGAGGGTTATAAGGGTGTCAGGGAAATAGATCCGTTTTACCTCAAATGCAGATAGGACAGATGACCACCCTGTCCAGCGTGAATGTATGGAAATCTCTGGACCTAGGCCGCTGCTTTTCGGGTGCCGCGGTACTTATTCGTTTTGATGCAAATACCCCGCGCCGTACATGGACGCGGGGTGGGCCTTTCAATTGGGGGCGAAGCTTGCCTGCTGCTGGCCGACTAGGCTGCTTCTGGTGTGCGGGTTCCCACTGTCACCTCCAGGCTAACCTCTTCACCTTTGCGCAGAACGATGAGGCTTGTCTTGGTTTCTGGTGTTGTCGTAGCGACAGCCCGCGTCAGGTCGTGCAACTCGTTAACCTGAGTGCTGGCAAAGGACAGAACGATGTCGTCTTTGCGCAAACCTGCTTTTGCGGCAGGACTGTTTTCGCTGACCGCTTCGATCACAGCCCCTTTGGGTGCATCATATCCGAGCACGGTCGCAACTTCCTGACTCATTGGGCGGATATTCACGCCAAGCCAGCCGCGGGCGATCACACCGTCATCTACTAAATCCGCAACCACGGTTTGCACCAGATCCGAGGGAACTGCAAAGCCGATGCCAACCGACCCGCCACCGGGAGAAATAATCGCGGTGTTCACGCCAACGACCTTGCCTGCGTTGTTAAACAAAGGTCCGCCGGAGTTACCTCGATTGATCGCGGCATCCGTCTGGATAAAGTCGTCAAAGGGACCGGACCGGATGTCACGGGACAGAGCCGAGATAATACCGGACGTCACGGTGCCGCCTAGTCCGAAGGGATTACCAACCGCGACAACTTCATCCCCAACCCGCAAGGTATCCGAGGGGCCGAAATCCACTGTGGGCAGAGCCACATCTGCCGTGATTTTCAACACTGCAATATCGGTCAGTGGATCGCTGCCAACGACTTTTGCATCAAAGCTGCGACCATCAGCCAACTTGACCTTAACCGTTTCGGCACCAGCAACAACATGATGATTGGTTACGACCTGACCGTCCGGTGAAATGATAAAGCCGGAGCCGAGCCCCTGTTGTGGCAAATTTTGGCCCGGTACCATATTTTCGAAATGGCGACGTAGCTGGGGCGGGATGTTTTCAGGCAAGTTGCCGGATACTGGGCGGGCTTTGGCCGTGACCTCGATAAACACCACGGCTGGAGAGACCTCTTCTACCAGATCGGCGTAGCCGCCTGCGGGAACGGCCAGTGCGGTGGACGGGGCAAAGGTAAGGGCGGTTGCGGACAGCATCGCGGCTGTCAGGGCTGCGCTTGCTGTACGGGCAGGAATTTTCAGAAGTGTACGCATGTTATGTGCCTCTTTAGTTAAGGTTACACAGCCCATATGTGAGCCTTGCGTTACAAGCGGATTGGTCGCTGTATACAAATTTGTGAGGATCGGCGCATGTTGGCGATCTGTGCCTATATAGATGTCACGCCATGAGAGAGTGACGGAGCAAAATGAAACTACTCGTCGTCGAAGATGATGCCACCACAGGCAGCTACATCGCACGCGGTTTGCGCGAAGAAGGGCATGTGGTTGACCTGATCGAGAACGGCAAGGACGGGTTGATCGCTGCCACATCCGGAAAATACGACGTTTTGGTTCTGGATCGTATGTTGCCGCAAGTGGACGGGTTAACCGTGCTGAAAACGCTGCGCGGGAGCGGGAACAGGACGCCCGCGTTGATGCTGACCGCGCTGAGTGATGTCGAGGATCGCATCGAGGGGCTGCAATCCGGTGCGGATGACTATTTGGCAAAGCCCTTTGCTTTCGGTGAGTTGTCAGCGCGTATTCACGCACTTGCACGTCGCCCGCAGGCGTTGGATGCGGAAACGATTCTGCGGGCTGCCGATCTGGAAATGAACCTGATCACCCGCCAAGTGACCAGAGGCGGCGTTTCCATTGACCTGCTGCCGCGTGAGTTTGCATTGCTCGAACATTTGCTGCGCCGCAAAGGACGGGTGCAGACCCGGACAATGTTATTGGAAAATGTCTGGGACATCAGCTTTGATCCCGGCACAAATGTTGTTGAAACCCACGTGAGCCGGTTACGTGCCAAGGTCGATAAACCGTTTGAACGCGAGTTGATCGAAACTGTGCGTGGTGCGGGCTACCGGATTGCCGAATGACGTATCGCTTGCGTCAACTCTGGCGCTCGATGCCTTTGCGTCTTGCGATTCTGCTGGTGGCGCTGTTTGCAACGGTTAGCCTGCTGGGTCTGGCTGCCAGCTATGCGGTCACGCAATCCTCTTTCGAACAATCCATCCGTGCCAGTCTGCGACAGGATCTGGCTGGTTTCCGCGCGGCACCCAATGCCCGCGCCGTTGCCATACTGGTCGAGGCCGAGTCGAGAGAGGCTGACCCAAACCGTTTGATCCTGAGTTACATCGCCCCGAACGGGCGCATCTACGGCAACGGGGCCATTGCACAGGATGACGAGGGGTTCCATATCTTTTCGCTGGAACGTGGACGCGCTGAGTTTACGGGAAATTATCTTTCGCTCACCGATGCGCTTTATGGCGGTGTGATCACCATCGCGCGGAGCCGCGCCGAGATTGTCGCGCTCCGAGCGGTGTTCGTGAATATCCTCTGGATCAGTTTGCTGCCCACGGTTCTGATTGCTTTGTCCGGCGGTTTGATTCTGGCGCGTCGCTCCAAACGGCATGTCGAAGTTGTTGGCTCCGCGCTGGATCAAATGACCAGCGGTGATCTGGCAACACGGGTTGAGATTGGCCCGCGCTGGTCAGATGATCTCGTGCAGATCGGTGGAAAAGTAAACCAGATGGCAGGCGCGCAAGAAGCACAGATGCGGGCGCTGCGCGGAGTGTCCTCGGACATTGCGCATGACCTCAAGACACCTCTTCAACGCGTAGCTCTGTGTTTGGAGGATTTGAACGCGCAGATCGACAAAGACAGTGAAGAAGCGGTTCTGATCTCAAAGATGCAGCAGGAGGTTGAGGGAATGGGCGAGGTTTTTCGATCCCTGTTACAATTGGCGCAGGTCGAAGCGGGATCGCCCAGAGCACGATTTGAAACTGTCGATCTGGCCAAGATCTGCCGTACGGTTGTTGAAGTGTTTGAGCCGTCGGCTGCGGCGAGCGGGCATATCCTGACGTTCACGATGGAGACCGATACGGCAGTGATCAAAGGTGATCAGGCGCTGATCGGCCAAATGTTGTCTAATCTGGTAGAGAACGCACTGCGCCACACCTCAGAAGGAAGCGACGTAACGGTTTCATTGGCCAAAGCTGACGGGAAAATCCTGTTGCGCGTCGCTGACACGGGGCCCGGTATCCCTGCAGTGGAACACGACAAGGTTCTTGAAAGGCATTACCGTTTGGACCGGAGCCGCGCCACGGCGGGGCACGGTTTGGGCCTCAGTCTGGTTGCAGCCATTGTGGCTTTGCATGATGGAACCCTGACGCTGGAGGACAACGCGCCGGGCTTAGAGGTGACGTTGCGCTTTGATGCTTAGATCAGCCCGTTTTGTCTGCACCATGGCTTGTCAATATGTTCCGGATCAGGCCAATTGCACTTCAAATGCCAAAAAGGAAACATCCCATGCGCGCCATGCAAGTGACGGCCATTGATGCCCCCCTGACGATGACCGAGTTCGAAATACCCGTGCCTGCCAAGGGTGAGGTTCAGGTTAAAATTGATGCCTGTGGTTTGAACTTTGCTGACACGCTGATGATCAAGGGCACTTATCAGGAAAAGCCGTCTTTGCCGTTCACCATCGGGATGGAACTGGCCGGAACCGTGACAGGCGTGGGCGATGGCGTGCGTGATATCAAGGAAGGTCAGCGTATCGCTGCGTACGTTGGGTCGGGGGGGCTAGCAGAATATGCCACCTTTCCTGCGGACATCTGTGTGCCAATTCCTGATCAGATGAGTGCTATCGATGCTGCGGCGTTCTTGATTGCCTATGGAACCAGCCACGTGGCCCTTGACTACAAGGCAAAGCTGCAACCGGGCGAGCGGTTGCTGGTTCTTGGTGCCTCTGGCGGAGTTGGCCTGACGGCGGTGGAATTGGGCAAACTGATGGGTGCCGAAGTGATCGCCTGTGCGCGGGGCAAGGCCAAGCTGGAAATCTGTCGCGCTGCAGGGGCCGACCATTTGATCGACTCCGATACGGATGATATACGTGAAATTGTCAAAGAGCTGGGCGGCGCTGATGTGGTTTATGACCCTATTGGTGGGGACCAGTTCAAGGCCGCGCTGCGTGCGTGCAATCCCGAGGCACGTTTGCTGCCGCTTGGATTTGCGTCTGGCGATGTGCCGCAAATCCCTGCCAATATCTTGCTGGTCAAGAACCTGACAGTCATGGGCCTTTATTGGGGCGGGTACGCACGTTTTAAACCCTCGGTTTTGACCGACAGCTTCCGGACATTGATTGACTGGTATGGCGCGGGTAAGCTGAAGCCACATGTGAGTAATGTGCTGCCTTTGGATCAAGCCAATCAGGCGCTCGATCTTTTGCGGACCCGCAAGGCGACAGGCAAGGTCGTGGTACAGGTTTCCTGACAACGCTTGCGGCGCGGACCTATGCTGGGGTATTTAGACAAGAGCCCCAGCCAAGGAACCCCCGTGATGCAAATGTCCGACACCCGCCAGATCGCCGTCCCGCCTGCCGCTGTTTACGCCGCTTTGCTAGACCCTGAAATGCTAAAAAACTGTGTGCCGGGCGCGCAGGAGGTGAGCGGATCGGTTGAGGAAGGCTTTGAGGCGACGGTGGTGCAAAAGGTCGGGCCAGTGAAGGCGACGTTTAAGGGCGAGGTCACAATTTCTGATCTGGTACCTGACACGTCGCTAAAAATCGACGGTTCGGGCAAGGGGGGCGCGGCGGGTTTTGCCAAGGGCGGCGCAGAGGTGCGACTGCTCGAAAAAGACGGTGGCACTGAATTGAGTTATGACGTCGAAGCCAAGGTTGGCGGCAAGCTGGCCCAACTTGGTAGCCGGATCATCGACGGATTTGCTAAAAAGATGGCTGACCAGTTTTTCGAGAACCTGCAGACCTCTCTTGAAGGCCCCGCAGATGATGTAGAGGCCCAAGGTGAAGAAGCGCCCGCGAAAAAAGGCTGGTTTGGCCGCGCAAAAGACTGATCACACCTGTTTCCTTTCGGATAATCGGTTTAGGTTCCCGATCTGAGAAGGAAATACCATGCCCAATATCGTCGAGATTGAAGACCTCAAGAAGTCCTACAAAGGTGGATTTGAGGCGCTGAAAGGCGTCTCGCTGGATATCCGCGAAGGCGAAATTCTTGCTTTGTTAGGCCCGAACGGTGCGGGCAAGACCACGCTTATTTCCACTGTTTGCGGGATCACAACGGCGACTTCGGGCAGTGTAAAAGTTGGTGGGTATGACATCTTGTCTGATTATCGCGCGGCGCGTGCGATGATCGGATTGGTGCCGCAGGAAATCAACCTTGAGCCGTTTGAACGGGTCATCAATACCGTTCGATTTTCGCGCGGTCTGTTTGGCAAGCCCAGAGATGATGCCGCGCTTGAACAAGTGCTGCGCCAGCTGTCACTTTGGGACAAGAAAGACAACCAAATCAGAGAATTGTCGGGTGGTATGAAACGCCGTGTTTTGATCGCCAAAGCCTTGTCCCATGACCCGCGCGTGTTGTTTCTGGACGAACCCACTGCAGGCGTTGACGTAGAGTTGCGCAAGGACATGTGGGAGATCGTGGCGGGTCTGAAAGCATCCGGCGTGACGATCATTCTGACCACCCATTACATTGAGGAAGCCGAAGCAATTGCCGACCGTGTGGGCGTGATTGCCAAAGGCGAATTGATGTTGGTGGAGGACAAAGACAAGCTGATGGCGCGGATGGGTCAGAAAGAACTTGAGGTGCAGTTGGACGAGTCGCTAGTCGAAGTACCAGCGGCACTGCAATCGGATGCGCTGAGGCTTTGTGATAGTAAGCGGGCATTGATCTACACCTATGACACGCGGGCGGAGCGGACGGGAATCACTTCTCTGCTGGCCGGTGTTGCCAAGGAAGGGCTGACCCTGCGCGATCTGGTCACTCGGCAATCGAGCCTTGAGGAGATTTTCGTCAACCTTGTGCATGACGGGGATAACAAACCCGGCAAGGAGGATGCAGCATGAACTGGACCGCGATCCGCTCCATCTTCTTCTTTGAAATGGCGCGATTTTTCCGCACTATTGCGCAGAGTTTTCTTGCTCCTGTCATTTCGACATCGCTCTATTTCGTGGTTTTTGGTGCGGCGATCGGTAGCCGCATCCAAGAGGTTGAAGGGATCAGTTACGGTGCCTTCATCGTGCCCGGGTTGATCATGCTAACGGTAATCACGCAGTCGATTTCAAACGCGTCTTTCGGCATCTACTTTCCCAAGTTTATCGGCACATTTTCGGAACTTCTTGCTGCACCCATAAGTTTCCTTGAGATTGTGATCGGGTACGTTGGTGCTGCGGCAACCAAGGCGTTGATCATCGGAGCGATTATCCTGTTCACTGCTTTCTTCTTTGTCGATTTCAGCATTGAACATCCACTTGCGATGCTTGCTTTCCTCGTCCTGACGTCCATCAGTTTTTCGCTGTTTGGTTTTATTCTTGGCATATGGGCCGGTAACTTCGAGCAATTGCAGATTGTGCCTCTGCTTATTGTGACACCGCTTGTCTTTCTTGGTGGCTCTTTCTACTCCATTTCGATGTTGCCGCCTGTTTGGCAGACCATCTCGATGTTCAATCCCGTCGTTTACCTGATCTCGGGTTTTCGTTGGGCATTCTTTGACACGGCAGATGTGCCGATCATCACAAGCTTGCTAGCCATCGGGCTCTTCACGGGCATCTGCCTGTTGGTCATCGGGTGGATTTTCCGTACGGGTTGGCGCATCCGGCAATAATCGCGGATGCTGCCTTGTTTGCAAGCAGCGCGCACTCTACATGGGGACACATGAAGAACCGGCTCCCTTTCCTGAAATCCCACCCGACTGTCGCCGTGATCCGCCTTGCGGGTATGATTGGTGGTCAGGGCCGTGGCACGTTGAACGATGCAACGCTCGCGCCGTTGATCGAAAAGGCTTTTGCCAAGGGCAAGCCTGTCGCCGTCGCGCTTGAGATAAACTCGCCGGGCGGCAGTCCTGTGCAATCCTCTCTGATCGGTGCCCGTATCCGACGGTTGGCGGAGGAAAAGAACATTCCCGTTATCGCCTTTGTCGAAGATGTCGCCGCGTCCGGTGGGTACTGGTTGGCAGCGGCCGCAGATGAAATTTACGCTGATACATCCTCTGTGGTGGGGTCAATCGGGGTGATCTCTGCATCTTTTGGTCTGGATAAGCTGATTGAAACTTATGGCGTTGAACGGCGTGTTTATACGGCGGGCAAGTCCAAAAGCATGCTTGACCCGTTCCGCCCTGAAAATCCCGAAGATGTGGCGCGGCTCAAGACGTTGCTTGACGATATTCATGTGAACTTCAAGGACCACATTTCTACGCGGCGCGCGGGCAAGCTGCCCGAGGACAAGGATTTGTTTACTGGCGAGGTCTGGCTGGGAAAGCGCGCGACTGAATTGGGTCTGATTGATGGCATCGGCCATCTGCGGCCGATGATGATGGAACGCTTCGGGGCCAAAGTCAAATTTCGAGCCTATAATGCGAAGCGCGGATTGCTGTCGCGCTTCGGTGCGCAGGTGGTCCGGGATACGGTTCAGGGTATCGAGGAACGCGCTGCCTTTGCGCGCTTTGGGCTCTAATCCATGATTGCCAAGATTGTTCTTCTTTTTCTGGTATTTATGGGTGTGCTTGCATGGTTCGGCAAAATGCACTGGCTGGGATCAAGCCGTTTGAAACAAACAAAATGTAGTCGGTGCGGACGTTATCGTATTGGCAAAGGGCCCTGCGCCTGTGGAGGTAAGGGCTGATGTTGATGCCATGGGTGCTGTCGGGCCTTGGGCTTGTGATTTTGCTGCTTGCGGGGGATGCGCTGGTTAAAGGTGCAGTGAACCTGTCGCTGCGCCTAGGGGTGCCTGCGTTGATTGTCAGCCTGACGATTGTTGCGTTCGGGACCTCTGCGCCGGAACTGTTGATATCCATCAAAGCGGTGCTGGAAGATGCACCCGGACTGGCACTTGGTAATGTCGTCGGCTCCAATACAGCCAATATCTTGCTTGTGCTTGGTATCCCCGCGTTGCTGGCAACGATGCACACCTCTGAATGTGACACCAAGAAGACCTACAATTTCATGATCGCGGCCACGCTTCTGTTCATAGCGCTGGCATTTCGCGGGGTATTTGACTGGCTTGCAGGTCTCGTTTTGCTGGGCGCTTTGGCCTATGTTCTAGCTGATGCCTTTCGTGATGCGCATGTGCACCGTCAGGCCTGCAAGGGGGATGATCTGGAAGACCTTGAAGGGGCCGATCCAGATATGCCGGGGTGGCAGATTGCTGTTTTTCTGGTGCTTGGCCTTGTGGGATTGCCGCTTGGGGCGGGTTTGTTGGTCGATAATGCTACAATCATCGCCAAAGCCTATGGCATCAGCGATACGGTGATCGGTTTGACCTTGGTCGCCATTGGTACGTCCTTGCCTGAACTTGCCACCACTGTAATGGCTGCATTGCGCCGTCAGGCTGATGTTGTTTTGGGCAGTGTTATCGGTTCCAACATGTTCAATCTTCTGGCCATAATCGGCATTGCCAGCCTTGTCGGACCTATCGGTGTAGACTCGGAATTCCTCCGCTTTGACCTCTGGGTTATGTTGGGCGCTTCTCTGTTGCTGATCCCGTTTGTCTTTATGAAAATGGACCTCACGCGGGGCTGGGGAATTGCGCTGAGCGCCCTATATGCAGTCTACATAATTGTTGTGCTGAACTAAGGGGGGCGTGCCATGGGCTGCGCACTTGTAACGGGGGCGGGGCACCGTCTTGGGGCCGCGATGGCGCGGTATCTGGCAGGGCGGGGGTACGACGTAGCCGTTCACTACGCCCATTCTGCAGAAGGTGCAGAGGAAGTTGTCAAAGACATCGTTGCTTTGGGGCAAAAGGGCGTGGCGCTTCGGGCAGATCTGCTGGATGAGCACGCCACCCAAGCCTTGTTTGATCGTGCAGTCGAGGCGCTTGGGAGACCGATTACCTGTCTCGTGAACAATGCTTCCATCTTTGAATATGACACGATCTCAACTGCCACGCGGACCAGTTGGGACAGGCATATGGGCAGCAATCTGCGCGCACCCTTTGTGTTGACGCAGGCCATGGCAGCGCAAGGATTGCCTGAAGAAACGGATGAAGCAGGAGAGCCGGTCGCAACCGGTTTGATCGTAAACATGATTGATCAACGCGTTCGCAAGCTGACGCCCGAATTCATGACCTACACGCTGGCCAAGATGGGACTGTGGACACTAACGCAAACCACGGCGCAGGCCCTTGCGCCGGTCATTCGGGTCAATGCGATCGGGCCCGGTCCTACGTTGCAGGGAAGCCGTCAGTCAGCGCAGCATTTTGCCAATCAACGCGCGAATACCGTGCTGGGCAGAGGGGCCAATACCTCTGACATCACTGCGGCACTTGGGTACTTCATGGATGCTTCTGCGGTCACAGGGCAGCTACTGTGCGTTGATGGCGGGCAGCATTTGGGGTGGAAAACACCGGACATACAGGGGGTTGAATGATCGCCGTTTCGGTAGAGTTCTGCACGTCGAACGGAAAGCGTTACAAGATTGTGATAAATTTCATTTAGATTCAGGTAGTTGATAAATGAAAATAAATTACGTCAATGAAAACAATAGCTTGAGTTTTTGCCTAAAAAATAGGCACTTTGACGAAGCCTGCCAAAAACAACGATAATTCTCTAACAGGCACAAGTTACCCGCAGAGTTATCCACAAGTTCCGTGGACAGGTTAACACTTGTTACCACAAACGGCATAGTGCAGCGGAGCAGGAGAATCAGCACATCAATGACGGACGAGATTGAAAACCCACCAGTCGGCCATGAGGTGATCCAGAGTTACCTCAGAACGATCGATACGTCGCCGGGCGTATACCGCATGTTGGACACAGAAAGCCGTGTGCTGTATGTCGGCAAGGCGCGCAATTTGCGTGCACGGGTTAGCAATTATGCGCGGCCCACAGGACATTCTGCGCGAATTGCGCGCATGATTGCCAACACCGCCTCCATGATGTTCCTGACGACCAAAACAGAAACCGAAGCGTTGCTGCTGGAACAGAACCTGATCAAGCAGTTGAAACCCAAGTTCAACGTGCTTTTGCGTGATGATAAAAGCTTTCCGAACATTCTGGTCACTGCAGAACACGAGTTCCCCCAAATCAAGAAACATCGCGGGGCGAAAAAGGAAAAAGGGGACTACTACGGTCCATTTGCCAGTGCAGGTGCGGTCAATCGTACGCTGAACCAGCTGCAACGTGTTTTTTTGTTGCGCGATTGTTCCAACGCGATGTTTGAAAGCCGCACACGTCCCTGTCTACAGCATCAGATCAAACGCTGCTCTGCTCCATGTGTGGGCAAGATCAGCGCGCAAGACTATCGCCAAACTGTAAAAGATGCGCAGCGTTTCCTGTCTGGCAAAACCACTGATATTCAGGCGCGTCTTGCACAGGAGATGAATGCAGCCTCTGAGGAAATGGAATTTGAGCGTGCGGCCGCATTGCGCGACCGTATCAAAGCCCTGACGCAGGTACAGACGGCCCAAGGGATAAATCCGAAAGGTGTCGAGGATGCCGATATTATCGGGCTCCATTTGGAGGGCGGGCAGGCCTGCGTTCAAGTGTTTTTCATCCGGGCGAACCAGAATTGGGGCAACCACGATTATTACCCACGCGTTGGGGCCGACGTCGACGCAGCCGAGGTGCTGGAAGCGTTTATCGGGCAGTTTTACGACCAGCGGGACCCGCCACGTCAGTTGATCCTCAGCAATGAGATCGAGAACCCCGATCTGATGGCAGACGCCTTGTCGGGTAAAATCGGCCGCAAAGTTGAATTGTTAGTGCCCAAACGCGGGGAAAAGGCGGAACTGGTTGATGGTGCCTTGCGTAATGCCCGTGAAAGTCTTGCTCGCAAATTGGCGGAAACGGCAACCCAGACCAAGCTATTGCAAGGTCTGGTCGACGCTTTTGACCTGCCGAAGCCGCCAGAGCGGATTGAAGTGTATGATAACTCCCATATTCAGGGCACCAATGCCGTGGGTGCGATGATCGTGGCGGGGCCTGACGGAATGATGAAAAACCAATATCGGAAATTCAACATCCGCGGCGATGATCTGACCCCCGGGGATGACTTTGGTATGATGAAGGAGGTCCTGCAGCGGCGGTTCAAGCGATTGATCAAGGAAGACCCAGAGCGCAAGGAGGGCCACTGGCCCGACCTGTTGTTGATTGATGGTGGTGCGGGTCAAGTCTCGGCTGTGGCTTCGATCATGCAGGAATTCGGGGTCGAAGATATTCCAATGATCGGTGTGGCCAAGGGGGTTGACCGCGACGCTGGCAAAGAAGAATTCCACCGTGTCGGCAAGCGCCCAATGGCGCTTCGGCATAATGATCCGGTGCTATATTTCGTGCAACGTCTGCGCGATGAAGCACACCGTTTCGCCATTGGGACGCATCGCGCCAAGCGCGCTAAAGCAGTGGGGGCAACGCCGCTGGATGATGTGCCGGGCGTCGGGGCCGGGCGCAAACGTGCTTTGCTTGCACATTTCGGGTCAGCCAAAGCAGTGGGCCGTGCCAATTTGAGTGATCTGAAAGCGGTAGAAGGCGTTTCTGATGCCTTGGCGGAAACCATCTATGGCTACTTTCACGAACGCGGATAGATCGGCTTTTTTGCAGGGCCAGCGGGGCACCAGTAGTGCGGCGGGAATTTGCCTTTAATAAGAGCGCAGCGTTGGCGCTTTCACATGGTTGCAACGCGATGTAGTGTGCGCTTATGAAATGGAACCTGCCCAATATCCTGACGCTACTGCGCTTGCTTGCTGCACCGATGGTTGCTGTGATGTTTTTATACTTTACAAGACCTTATGCGGATTGGTTTGCGCTGGTTCTGTTTGTCGCGGCGGCTGCAACAGACTGGTTTGACGGCTATCTTGCACGGGCTTGGAAACAGGAAACCAAACTTGGTGCGATGTTGGATCCAATTGCTGACAAAGCGATGGTAGTGATTGCCCTGATGGTGATAATTGGTTTCTCCAGCTGGTCGCCGTGGCTGGTGTTACCTGCCACTGTAATCCTGTTTCGCGAAGTGTTTGTTTCAGGTCTGCGAGAGTTTCTGGGCGATGTTGCCGGGACGTTGAAAGTTACAAAACTTGCCAAGTGGAAGACCTCGTTCCAGATGACGGCAATTGCTGTTTTGTTTTCTCAGGGTGTGTTTGAGCATTACTTGGGTATGTCGGTGTTCGGGATGGATCAGGATATGATTTCGGCGATTCTGAATGGCACGGAAGAAGACACTTTGGGACTTGGATGGAAGCTGGCGGGCATGGAATGGTCCGGCCTTGTTGGTTTGTGGCTGTTGTGGATCGCCGCAGCCCTGACAGCGGTGACTGGCGCGGATTATCTGATAAAGGCATTGCCACATTTGAAAGAGGGGCGCTGATGGATATCTTGTATTTTGCATGGGTGCGCGAGCGCATTGGCTTGCCACGGGAAGAGATAGAAACGCAGGCAGCCACAGTGGCCGACCTAGTTGCGGAATTGAAGCAGCGGGAAGAACGCTACGAGATGGCGTTTTCGGATCTGTCAGCCCTGCGGGTGGCCGTAGATCAGAAGTTGACCGATTTCGACGCTCCTTTGACGGGGGTGCGCGAGGTTGCATTTTTCCCACCGATGACGGGCGGCTAGGGCGTGCGGATATCGGTTCAGGAGGCACCGTTTGATCTGGGGCAGGAAAGCGAGAGCTTCGCGGCGGGCCATAGACATATGGGCGCAATTGTTACTTTCACGGGGGTCGTGCGCGATTTGCCGGATGATCCGTTGGAAGCGATGGAGATCGAGCACTACCCCGGCATGACCGAGGCGGCATTGCAGGGAATTGCGTCACAAGCGCAAGAGCGGTTTTCCCTGGGTGATGTGCTGGTGATTCACCGTCACGGACGGCTTACCCCCGGCGAGATGATCATGATGGTTGCCACGGCTGCAAGGCATCGAAAAGATGCTTTTGAAGGGGCCGAATTCCTGATGGATTATTTGAAATCCCGCGCACCATTCTGGAAGCGCGAGATCACAGCTAAGGGTGCGGATTGGGTTGATGCCCGCGAGGTCGATGAAGAAGCGCTCAAGCGGTGGTAGTCTCAGCGTTGACTTGAGAAGACATCGCCTGCCGGTTTTGACTGGCTTTCAATATAGCCGCGCAGTTCTTCTGCCTCATGGCGCGCATCGCGCAAACCGTCCATAGCTGCGCCAAGTTCCGCTTCGGTCTGGGCGAGTTGATTGGTCAACTCTGCCTCGCGCTGTTGCAGATAGGTGATCGCCTGATCGCGTGTTTCTTCGGCCTCGTGCAATTCCTGACTCATCTTATCAAGCTGCGCCACATCGTCGGCTGCGACTCGGGTAAAGCGGTGCAGCAGCCAATTGGCAAACCAGCCCAGACAGAAGGCCACAAACAGGATGATCGCTGTTGCGAGTACAAATTCAGTTCTGCTCATCTGACGCGCCTTCCTGGATCGTTTCGCTGTCTGTATCGCCTGATTGATCCGTAGTTTCCAGCGTTGTTTCCCCTGTTTCAGAGCGGATCAACTTGAATTCGATCCGGCGGTTTGCCTCACGGCCTTCTTCGGTGCTGTTGTCAGCAATGGGGCGTTCCTCGCCGTATCCTTTGGCGGTGAAGGTGCCGGTCAGGACGCGACGGGCGCGCAGTTCGTTCAGGACTGATTCTGCACGACTTTGGCTAAGTGCCTGATTCATGGCTTCGCGGCCCTGACTGTCCGTGTAGCCCTGGATCTCTAGTGGTATATCGCCACATTTCTTCAAAAGGACAGAGATCTGGTCCATGATGTCGAGCGCCGATGCGTCGATGGTGGCTGAGCCGGGTTCAAAGTTGATCTTGCCACTCGCGAGGATGTCACCGATTTGCGCTTCGCATTCTTCGGGGGTGGGCAGACCCAGGATCGGGTCGAGTTGTTTGATATATGCGACTTCGATGTCGAAATCGGCACCTTCACCAAGTTTTCCGGCGAGTAGGGATGCGATTTCTGTGCTGGCGTCAGGGTTGCCCGTGTCGCCCACAACCGACAGGCTATCCGGGGTGACGGTTACAGTACCATTGTTAAGTGCCGCAAGTGCCTCCAATCCGGTCAAGACCCGTGGGGTCCAATTGTTTGGCAGGTTTTCGGCGATGCGGGTTGCGGTGTAGACCTTGTCAGAGCCAAAACGCGCTTTTGCATAGCTGTCTGCAAGTTCACGCAAGCCCGCATCGCTGACGCGACCGCGCAATTGCACCTGACCTTCTGGGCTAAGTGTGGCTGTGAAACTGGCAGGGCCTTCGTTCGGGTCTTCGACTTTGGGCAGTTTTGCACGCAGGGCAAACACCTCGGGCAGGCCGCTTTCAAGCTCGCCGATCACCCGATCAAACAGGGTCTGATCAATGCCCGGCAACGCCAGAAGCGTGATATCGGCGTCAGCAAAAGTAACAGACCCGCCGCCTAGGTTGTTGATAGCATCAATAGATTGCTCGACTGCTTGGGACCACGTCGGGCTTGGCACGCCAAGGCCGACAGTACAGCGGATGGTGCCTTCTACGCCTGCGCGTTTTGCGGCCGCCAGAATGCGGATGCGTGCGCCCTCTGTATCCGCCGAACAGGCGTCAAATTGCGCGCCTTTGGCATCCTTTTTGAACCGTAACGTGAACGGCGTGATCACCGGACGTGGGGCGGCAATATCGAGTACCAGCTGCACGCTTGGTGGTACACTCCGGTTCAGCTTGTTTTCCATCGCCGCTTTTTCTTCGGCGCTGCCTGCGTTGGCGATAATGCTGACGCGGCCTGCTTCAATGGATGCTTTGGCGTTGGGCAACTGTGATATGGCGATGATGGCAAAGGAGAACGCTTCCTCCCAGCCTTCGGGAGACGGATAATTTGCCTGCTCCAAAAGATCTGCCACATTGGCACCACCGGTCAGTGTGCCAAACCGTTGGATTGCGTTTTCGCGATCCGTGCTGGTCGGGATTAGGCCGATGATCGAAATCCCGCTGTCATTGCGCAGCACTTCTGCAGAAAAACGCGGGGGTGCTATGGCGGCTTGGGCTTCGACCTCCATCTCGTCGATCACGCGGGCGGCGTCGACGATGGAGCCGGCAGTGGTCAGCGCCTTGAACCGCACGGCTTCGGTTGGCGCGATGCCCGCCAGCGTGACCTGCAAGCCGTCTGCTTCGACTTCGGCCCAAGTCATGCCTTCATCATCCAGCGCATCGCGCACACCGATTTCCGAAGTTTCCTCGATCAGCTTCACGCTGAAATTCGCCGCTACGAGAGAGACGACAGCAGCCGCAAAAAAGGTCATGAAGATGATCAGCAAAGAGGACAGGCGCATGTGTCGGAATTCATCCAGTTATTTTCTATCTTGATACGCCCGGTGGCACCGGGGTGCAATCAAACGAGCAAGGCGACTGCGAAAAAGAGCAGCGGGATTATGCCGGTATCGCGGTTCGCGAGAAACAATTGATGCATTTTCCCAGAATTGTTTATATCGAGTCCGCGCATTTGCCATGCCATGTGCCATCCCATTGCCCAAGGACCGCCAAGGGCAATCACCAGCGCAAGGATCGACGCATTTGGCATTGCGCTAAAGATCACCGCTATTCCCATCAGGCCAACGGTGGTCATCATAAATCTGCGCAGCCATTGCGGTGATTTCTCACCAAACAGGCGCGCCGTGGACTTAACCCCGATCAATGCGTCGTCCTCAGTATCCTGATGCGCGTAGATCGTATCGTAGAACAATGTCCAAGCGATACCAGCGGCATAGAGCAGTATCGCGGGAGAGTTCAGAACGCCCGTGTGCGCGGTCCAGACAAGCAATGCGCCCCAGTTAAAGGCAAGACCCAGAAACACCTGCGGCCACCATGTAAACCGTTTGGCGAAAGGGTAAATCGCGACTAAAATCAAGGAAAGAAAGCCGAGCCCGATCGCTGCACGATTGAATGTGAACAGGATGAGCGCAGCAAGCATCGCCTGAATCAGCATCCACATTACGGCTTCTTTGACGGACACCTGACCGGAGGGGATAGGCCGTGAACGGGTCCGTTCTACCTGCCCGTCAATATGGCGATCCGTAATGTCATTCCAAGTACAGCCTGCGCCGCGCATCAGAAACGCACCAATGCCGCAGCCGACAAATATCCACAAATCACCCCAGCGCGGGCTTTGATCGTAAAGGATCGCAAGGGCCAGCCCCCACCAGCAGGGCAATAGCAAAAGCCATGTGCCAATTGGTCTGTCCGCCCGCGACAGCCGCAAATAGGGGCGCGCAAAGGGTGGCGCATAACGGTCGACCCAGTTGTCTTTTGCGGCATCCGCGACAGGTGCATCTGGTGAAGGCGGCAGGTCTTGCATATATCAGGCCTATGACTGCGAAGATCAGACTTTATGTAGAGCACCCTTTGGGGGTTGGGCAATCGGTTCCTTTGGACAAAGGGCAGACGCATTACCTTTTTGGTGTGATGCGGCAGGCTATTGGCGGCTCGATCCTGTTGTTTAACGGTGTCGATGGTGAATGGCGGGCAGAAATCGTCGAGGCAGGCAAGCGCGGCGGAGTATTGCGCTGTGTCGAAGAGACGCAGCCTTTGGTGATGCCGCCGGACCTGTGGTTATTGTTCGCGCCGATCAAGAAGGCCCGTACCGATTTTATCGTCGAAAAAGCAACCGAAATGGGTGCATCGAAAATCGTGCCTGTGATGACAGAATTCACCAACGCAGGACGCGTACAGCGGGATCGCTTGCAAGCTCACGCCGTGGAAGCGGCAGAGCAGTGTGGCGGGACATTTGTTCCCGAGGTTGCCGAGGCAGTCAAGTTTGGCAAACTGCTGGATCATTGGGATAACGCCCGACACATCATGTTTTGCGATGAAGCCTTGGCCGGACAAACGTCTGGCCTGCCAACAATTGCTGGCCCATGGGCGATCCTGATCGGGCCAGAGGGCGGGTTTTCGGAAAAGGAACGGATGCGCCTGAATAAACTGGATCACACGCACCCTGTTGTACTTGGCCCGCGGATACTGCGCGCAGATACAGCCGCGGTTGCTGCGATGACGGTGTGGCAGCAAACCTTGGGCGATTGGCAGCAGACATGACCTTTTTCCGCCCTGAAGCCCGCGCTGCGGTATGGCGCTGGCGTGAAGCGATCGCAGGCATTGGCGTGGCACTGTGTGGTCTTTACCTGATTTCGGGCCCTGGCTTTCTCCTTGCGGTTCCGGGCTATGCTTTCCTTGGCGGGGGGCTGATCCTCACATGGCTTGGCATTCAGCGGGGCCGTTTTCGAGGGCCGGATGGCGGGGCAGGGGCTGTACATGTGGACGAGGGACAAGTGACCTATTACGGCCCGCTCACCGGCGGCACTGTTGCTTTGCGCGAAATGGATAGCCTGACACTTGAGGGCGCGATGTTTCCGGCCCATTGGAAATTGACCCAAGCAGGTGAACCGCCACTGTTGATCCCGGTAAATGCCGCTGGCGCTGAGGCGTTGTTTGATGCTTTTGCGACCCTGCCAGGACTGCGCACAGAGCGGATGATTTCGAGCCTGCGCAGCAATCCCCATCAAGCTGTTGTGATCTGGACGCGCGCCTCTCTGCGCCCGGCTGCTGCTTTGCTGCATTGACACCCTGCGCAATTCGCCCCATCCCTAAACACCCTTGTGCCACGAAAACCGGAGCCCGAACCCATGTCTATTCCTCAATCTGGCGGTGGCCCTATCGAGCGCCATGAACAATTGGCTGAATATTTGGCGGACGGTTGCAAGCCCAAGGCCGACTGGCGCATCGGCACCGAGCACGAAAAGTTCGGCTATTGCAAAGACACGCTAAAGCCGCTGCCCTATGAGGGTGAACGCTCCATCCGCGTGATGCTGGAAGGTCTGCGCGACCGCCACAACTGGACACCGGTTGAGGAAGGCGGCAAGCTGATCGGGTTGGAAAAAGACGGCGCGAATGTGTCGCTTGAACCGGGTGGTCAACTGGAATTGTCCGGCGCACCCGTCGAGACGATTCACGAGACCTGCGATGAAGTGAACACGCATCTTCGCGAAGTTCAGGATGTTGCAGACGAGATCGGAGTTGGCTGGATCGGTCTTGGTGCGGCCCCTGTCTGGACGCATGAGAAAATGGATTTGATGCCCAAAGGGCGTTATAACCTCATGAACGATTACATGGGCCGGGTTGGCACTATGGGTCGCGTGATGATGCGGCGGACCTGTACGGTGCAGGTAAACCTCGATTTTGGATCAGAAGCCGACATGGTTCAAAAGATGCGTGTCGCCATTGCACTGCAATCGGTGGCCACTGCGCTTTTTGCCAACTCCCCGTTTTTCGAGGGGAAACCCAACGGATATAAATCACTGCGCTCTATGGTTTGGCGCAATCTGGATGCGGCACGCACGGGCACGCTGCCGTTCATCTTTGAAGAGGGCTTCGGCTTTGAGCGCTGGGTCGAATACGCCCTCGATGTGCCGATGTATTTTGTCTATCGCGACGGCAAATATGTGAACGCGCTGGGCATGTCATTCCGCGATTTTCTGAAGGGTAAACTGCCGGCCTTACCCGGTGAAACGCCAACTCTCAGTGATTGGGCGGATCATCTGACGACCGCATTTCCCGAAGCGCGGATGAAAAAGTTTATCGAAATGCGCGGCGCAGACGGTGGTCCGTGGCGGCGTCTTTGTGCTTTGCCTGCGTTCTGGGTTGGCCTGATGTATGATCAAACCGCGCTGGATGGTGCTTGGGATCTGGTCAAGGACTGGACGCCTGCGCAACACGATGCGTTGCGCGTTGCAGCCTCTGTGGACGGGTTGCAGGCCAAGGTCTCGGGCATCAATATGCACGAGATTGCACGCGAAGCCGTTGCTCTCTCCGAAGCGGGACTGAAAGCGCGTGCAATGCCTGGTGCGGGTGGCATGGTGCCGGATGAAACCCACTTCCTGAACGCGTTGAAAGAGAGCATCGAGACCGGCAAGGTGCCAGCGGACGAGTTGCTGGAAGACTACCATGGCAAGTGGGGTGGCGATCTGAGCCGGATTTATGCCGAATACAGCTACTAAAAGACGGGTTTCAAGCTAGGCACCTTTTCTTGCCATCGTCGCGGGAGGGTAATTATTGGTTGCCCAAGACCCGCTGGCGGTAAAGCTCTTTGACTTCTGCCGCGCCTTTTTCTCTTTTACGCGCTTTTTCTTCTTCGGTTTCTTCAAACAGACAGGCATATCCGGCCATCGGATTGTGTGTGTTGTCTTTCTTTTTCTTGTATTGAAGCTGCGCGATCTGGGCAGGGCCGTAGATGTTGTCGACGGGTGCGGTGGGCAGCACATTCAGGATCAGATGCCATACTGTCGTGACGACAGGCGTTACAACCAAGGCTATTACGACAAACACAAAACCCCATGTATGGCCGGTGTTGCCTGCAATGCCGACACTCACGTTCGAACTGCTGCGGCGGATATCCGCTCCTCCGTTCTGGGCGTAGATTTCGCTGATCAGTGTTGCAATGGTCTCGGACCCGGCGCTCTGGAATGCGGCTGCAATGGCGAACATTTCTTCCCAGAACAGATAGGGCGCGGTCAACAACAGAATAAACGGATGCAGGATGTTCATTGGATCATCGGGATTGTTGCTGACACCTGTCAGGCTTGAATTCATCATGGCACCAGCCAAACCGGAGAACAACGCGATACCTGACAGAATGGCGATGGCAGGGATAATGACCCAGAAACCGGTGCGGTCACGGTCATGCAAGCGGCGCATATTCAGCGACAGGCGCGGGATGAGTGTCAGGACGAAGACAATAAAGGAATCATAATAGAGCGGGTTCATTGGTGGAATTTCGCGGGCCAGCAAAAAGGTATGGACCTCAGCAATGTCACCCATCAGCGTGTACATTATGATGAGCCAGACAAGCAGAATAACGCCCCAATACTCCAAAGGCGTTGCGCGGCCCTGAAAGTTGAAGGCTTTCAGGACAAACTGCTCATAGATGGAAAAGAATTGCTTCATTATGCCCGCCTCTTGATCTGATCTTTCCAGGAAAATCTCAACCTAAGATGGCAGGAGTGTGACGCGCTGCGATCCTTTTTGGGAAGGGTGCAGAGAATGCACAGGCTATCAGTCAATACGCGTGGTCAGAACCTTGAACGCAATAGCGCCAAACGCCAATGCAAAGAACCCTTCGAACCATCGTTTGGCGGAGGTGTAGGCTGAAGTCATGGGTTTGGATGAAAAGATAAGGGCATAAAGGTGGAACATGATCAGGCTTTGGAAACCTATGGCAAGAATGACCGTGATCAACGCGTCAGGCGATGTGCCGGGCGGGATGCCAATCGCATAGAGTGCCCCGAAGAACAGCACGGCCTTGGGGTTTGTCAGGTGCAAGGCAAGCCCTTTGGCATAGGCGCGCAGTGGCGTTGTCGGGGCCATCGCTTTGGCCACCAGTTTGCTGCCCGCCCACGCAGATCGGGCGGATTTGAGTGCGAGCCATGCAAGGTATCCGGCCCCGATATAGCGGATGATTTCAAACATCCAGACATTTGCCGCCATCACGGCACCAAGGCCAAATGCGGCTGACACGGACCAGATGAACGATCCCGTTGTGACGCCGGATGCAAGCGCCAGTCCGGCGCGCCGCCCCGATCCCATCGAGGTGCCCGCAATGGCAAGTGTCGCAGGTCCGGGGCTGCCCGAGGCAAGGAAAGCTGCAAACAGAATAACGGGCAGGTTGATATCACTCATGGCGCAGCTCCGGTTTGGGGGGTGAAGGCGCGGACAAATGCGATGACCTTGGCGGCGGGCATTTCGCAGGGATAGAGTTGCGGTCCCTGCGCGAGATCATACAGATTCAGGCTGATGTAATCTGAGCCGCCCAGCTCTTCTACCACCAATTTTATGGCACGGCCCGCGCTGAAATCGCTACGTGTCGCAACATAGCGTTTGCCGTTTGCAGTCCCTTTTATTGTAGCCTGCGGCAGCGCCTTTATGCGGCATACAACGTCAGGGGGTGAGATCACCCCTTGTTCCCGATCTTTGGTTCGGTGCCTGCCTTGATCCGCCGGATGTTCTCGTGGTGGCGCACATAAAGCAGGATGGTCAGCAAAATCCCCAATAACAGGGCATGGCCGTATCCCAAGAACACAAGCAAGATCGTTGAAGCCGAGGCCGCTGCAACTGCGCCCATCGACGATATACGTGTAAGGGCAACGCTGATCAGCCACGCAATACAGCAGCCGATGCCAACGGGCCAAGCATAGGCAAGCATGATACCAAGGAAAGTCGCAACACCTTTGCCGCCTTTGAACTTGAGCCAGACCGGAAAACAATGGCCGATCATCGCACTGAAGGCCGCGATCTGTGCAGCGGCCTCACCCGCAAAAAGCTGAGCGAGCAGCACCGCCACAGCACCTTTTGCTGCATCAAGCAGGAGCGTCAAAGCCGCTGCTGTTTTGTTGCCGGTGCGCAGCACATTGGTTGCGCCGATGTTGCCGGATCCGATTTCACGCAGATTGCCAAGGTTCATGACCTGCGCCAAAACCATACCAAAGGGGATCGATCCCATCAGATAGGCCAGCACGGCCCAGAGGATCAGCACGGTCGGAGATGAATCAATGGGTGGCATCAAGGGGCCTCAAATACACAGGTTCCGGCAACGTAGGTTTTCAGCACCTTACCTTGCATCCGCATCCCGTCAAACGGTGTGTTGCGCGATTTGGAGCGCAGTGTTGCACGGTCCATGACAAACGGGGCATTGGCGTCAAACAAGACCAGGTCGGCTGGCGCGCCAGCGGCCAGGCGGCCCCCAGGAAGGCCCAGACGATTGGCAGGATTGAACGATAGGGCGCGCCAAAGTGTTGGCAGGTCCATTAGTTCGGCATGCACCAGACGCAGCGCGGCGGGTAGTAGGGTTTCCAGACCAACAGCACCGGATGCGGCCTCTTCAAAAGGGAGACGTTTGGACTCTTCGTCCTGCGGGGTGTGCATGGAGCAGATGATGTCAATCAGGCCGGTCGCGACGGCTTCGGCAACCGCAAGTCTGTCGTCTTCATCGCGCAGCGGAGGCTTCAGTTTGAAAAACGTCCGGTAATCCGCCACATCCAGCGCATTCAGCGTCAGGTGGTGGATGCCCACGCCTGCGGTGATGTCCAACCCGTTGGCCTTGGCGCGGGCCAAAGCGGGCAAAGCACGGGCGGTTGTGATCTGGTCGGCGTGGTATTTTGCGCCTGTCATTTCAATCAAGGCGATGTCGCGATCCAGCCCCATACGTTCAGCCATGGGCGACACAGCAGGCAGACCGCGTAGAGAGGCAAACTTGCCAGACGTTGCCGCGGCCCCTGCACTCAGGATTGGTTCTTGCGGATGGGCAATGACCAGCGCGCCAAGGCTGCGGGCATAGGTGAGGGCACGGGAGAAGACCTTGGTATTCTTGATCACGTGATCGCAATCGGTGAAAGCAGCGGCACCGGCATCCATAAGAAAACCGATTTCCGTCATTTCGCGTCCCTCCCGCCCTTTGGTCAAGGCGGCCATGGGGATCACGTTGACGGGTGCTGCCTCATTGGCGCGGCGTGTCACAAATTCAAGCACTTCGGGGCTGTCAATCGCGGGGGCCGTGTCCGGTCGTGTGATCATGGTGGTGACACCACCCGCGGCGGCGGCCAGTCCGGCAGAGCGGTAGCTTTCCTTGTGCCGTTCGCCGGGTTCGCAGACCTTTACCCCAAGATCGACTATGCCGGGGGCCAGATATTTTCCTTGGCAGTCAATGACTTCTGCGTCAGAGGGCACGGGGGCCATATCTGTGCTGATTTGTACAATCTTGCCGCCAGAAATACTCAGCGTGCCTTGGGTGATGCTGCCCACTTCGGGGTCGATCAGCTTGGCATTGATGAAATGCAGCGTCATTGCGGGCCTCTGGTCTGGATCTGGGTTGTGCTGTCTTGCCTGAAACGGCGGATCAAACCAAGCCTCATTTTGCGTCTCGCATGAGATCCGGCACTCTGGCTGCGTTCAGCTGTTCGGCGGTGGAAACAGGATAGGCAAGATAGCGTATCGCAATGCGTTGGCCTGATGTGAGTTTCACGATTACGCGGCTGCCGAATTGCGTCCATACGTTTGCGATATTAGACAGAGGGATTTGTGCGCGACCCTCGGCACCGTCATGGATCAAATGTCCGTCACTGATCCTCCAGCGATCCGATTTTGCATTGCGCCAGTGCATCAGGTCTTCGACTGCGAACCCTGTGGTCAGGGTCAACGCAACCAGAAACCCCCATGTGATTGGTAGCCCGAAATACAGCGAGAACACCAGCGCAACAGTCGCGAGGGAAACAAAGGTGATCACGGCAGCGACCAACACCCTGCGCAGAAATACAGCGCGGGATGGCGCCCAGCTGATTTCGTCGGAGATTACCCGATCCACAGCATCATGCCGACAATACCAAAGGCCACAATCAGTGCAATCATGGCAATGCGGCCAGACATTTTCGGGTCGGGTTTGGGTTCTTGCATACACTTGGTCCTTGGGTTGAGAGGGTTAGCTGAGCGCCCACCAAAGCAGCACAGCAGCAATAACAGCCAGCACCACGACCACCACTGATCCGCTGGCGCGGTTGCGCTGAACGGGGGATTTTGGCGATTCAGTCACACCTGTATAGGGCTGTGCAGCCTCTGCTTGCAGGTCAATTGGCGGGGTGTTGGCAGTTGTTTGGGCATAGGTGCCAATTAAGGTCAGTGCGGCACCGGGTGTCATCTTTGCCGCATTGCCGCCGAAAGCTAACGAATGTATCAGCATGACCCAGCCGTCCAGTGCGGCCAGTTTGGCCCGGTCCCTTTGCAGGTCGGCTTCCTGTGCGTCGATCCCTTCGCGCAGGTATCCCGACAACCCGAGATCATCCAGATCCGTAAGCGGAAACACTTCGACCCCATCAGGATTAAGCGTATCAAGGCCAAGCAGGGTCTGTTGTTTGTCTGCACTCTTGCGCAAGGCGCGCGCTTCGGCGGCCCCCATAGAAAGGGAAAAGACTCGTGTTGTGCCTGTTTCGCCTGCTGGAATGTCGATCATGCCTATCCCCTAAACCAAAGCAGGCGCTGAGGTGTGCAAGTTCTGCGCCAACAGATCCATGACCGCCATGCGCACGGCAACACCCATTTCCACTTGATCCTGAATGACGCTGCGGTTGATGTCGTCGGCCAAGGTACCGTCAATCTCGACACCGCGATTCATCGGGCCGGGGTGCATGACAATGGCATCGGGTTTGGCATGTGCCAGCTTCTCTTCGTCCAGCCCGTAGCGATGGTAATATTCCCGCTCTGACGGGATAAATCCGCCGTCCATGCGTTCCTTTTGCAAACGCAGCATCATGACAACGTCGACGTCTTTCAATCCTTCGGCCATGTTATCGAATACCTCGACGCCAAATTCGCCAATTGCGGATGGCATCAACGTCGGAGGGCCAATCAGGCGGATGCGGTTTTCCATCTTGCCCAGCAACATGATGTTGGAGCGTGCAACGCGCGAATGGGCGATATCCCCGCAAATGGCGATGCTTAACCGGTGCAGACGTCCCTTGGCGCGGCGGATTGTCAGCGCGTCCAGCAAGGCTTGAGTGGGATGCTCGTGTCGCCCGTCACCCGCGTTCAGCACCGCGCAGTTCACTTTTTGCGCAAGCAGATCCACTGCACCCGATTGCGGATGGCGCACCACCAACAGATCGGGGTGCATGGCGTTCAGGGTCATTGCCGTGTCAATCAGGGTCTCCCCCTTTTTGATTGAGGACGCTTGCATCGCCATGTTCATCACATCCGCGCCCAACCGCTTGCCTGCAATCTCGAAACTCGCCTGCGTGCGGGTAGAATTTTCAAAGAACATGTTGATCTGGGTCAGCCCTTTGAGCGCGTCCACATGTTTGTGAGATTGGCGGTTCAGATCGGCATATGTGTCCGCCAGATCAAGGATGGTGGTGATGTCTGTTTGGGACAGATGTTCTATGCCAAGCAGATGGCGATGTGCGAAGGACATTGGGCGCTGCCTTTGGATTTGTTGCTGTCTTATAGAGGGCAGGAGTGCGTTGCGGCAAGGCGTTGCAAAACGATTGTGTTGCCCTAGCGATGAGGCATTTAGATTGTCCGCATGGCGGGATAAGTTAGGCAGATGGAATCAGCGGACTTTCATAGCCATTTGGCACTTCTTGACTGGCAGATCGAACTTGGTGCGACCGAAGCGATCATGGATGCGCCGGTCAACCGCTATGACGTGCCCGCCGTGGTGGAAAAACCGAAAGCCGCTGCTGCGCCTCCAGTACCGATCAATACGCCACGTGTTCAGGAAGACCCTGTTGCGGTCGCCAAAGAACGGGCGGCAGCCGCCCAGAATCTGGATGAATTGCGGGCGGCAATGGTGGCGTTCGAGCATTGCGCGCTGAAAAAGGGCGCGCGTAATCTGGTGTTCTGCGACGGTGTTCCCGGTGCACGGGTCATGATTGTTGGTGAAGCGCCGGACCGTGACGAGGACCGCGAAGGACAACCTTTCGTTGGACGTGCAGGCCAGTTGCTCGACAAGATGTTGGGAGCGGTTGACATGGGGCGAAACCACGCCGAAGCACCGGTGTACATCACCAATGTCTTGCCTTGGCGTCCGCCACAAAGCCGTGACCCCAAACCAGAAGAGATCGCGATGATGAAGCCGTTCCTCATGCGGCACATTGAATTGGCGGCCCCCGAAGTTATTGTCATTCTTGGTAATTGGTCCTGTCAGGCACTGCTGGGCAAGCGTGGCATCAGCCGTTTGCGTGGCCAATGGGAAGAAGTCGCCGGACGGCCCGCCTTGCCCATGTTCCACCCGACGTATCTGCTTCGCTCGCCTGAATTCAAACGCGAAGCCTGGACTGATCTGTTGGCCCTCAAAGCGCGGTTGGGAAATGGTTGATCCGCTTACACTTCTGGCCTTTGTGCCTGCCGCGCTGGTACTGAACTTGACGCCCGGGCCAGATATGATGTTCTGTCTGGGGCAGGGATTGCGATCCGGTCCGCGCGCCGCTGTGATGGCAAGTGCCGGTGTTGCCGCAGGCGGTCTTGTGCATGTGACCCTTGCGGGCCTTGGTCTTGGTGCCTTGATTGCCGCGCACCCTTGGGCGTTTGATGTGATACGCTGGATCGGTGTGGCTTATCTGCTGTATCTTGCCGCTCAAGTCCTGCGTACGGCCCCCCAACAAAGCGCGACGGGACCGGGTTTGTCAGTCTGGCGGGCGTTTGGGACAGGGTTTATTGTGAACCTGACCAACCCCAAGGTGATCTTTTTTGTGCTCGCTTTTATCCCGCAGTTTGTGGTGCCGGAGGCGGGTAACATCCTTGGGCAATTCATTCTCTTTGGTGTTGTGATTGGCATTGGAGGGCTTGTGGTTAACGGTGGCGTTGGTGCATTTGCAGGGCAATTGGGTCGCGGTTTTGGGGCGCACAGCCGCAAACTTGGCTGGGTGTCGAGCGGCATTTTTGTCGTCCTCGCCGCCCGTTTGGCAGTATTGGAGCGTACATGAGCAAGATCGACGAAACCCCTGATTTCATTCCCGTCCGCATCGCCGTGCTGACGGTGTCTGACACCCGTGATTTGTCTCAAGACCGGTCTGGCGACGTGTTGGTCGGCCGGATTGAAGCGGCGGGGCATCAGGTGGCGCAACGCCATATCATACCCGACGAGCGTGAATTGATCGCAGACCAATTGCGCCTGTGGTGCGCGAACGATGCGATTGATGTGATCATCTCGACAGGCGGTACGGGCCTGACGGGCCGTGATGTCACGGTCGAAGCGCACCGCGATGTTTATGAAAAAGAGATCGACGCATTCGGCACCGTTTTCACAATTGTCTCGATGCAGAAAATTGGCACTTCCGCTGTGCAGAGCCGTGCCACTGGGGGTGTCGCAAACGGCACCTATCTGTTTGCGCTGCCCGGCTCGCCGGGAGCGTGCAAGGATGCTTGGGATGAAATTCTGGTCAAACAGTTGGATTACCGCCACCATCCCTGCAATTTTGTTGAGATTATGCCGCGGCTGGACGAACATAAGCGTCGCAAATAAAGTTCGGTTTCCTGCGACGGAAATTTCTGTTTGGCGCGTATAATACTTGTGACTTGGTATTTCGCGCCGGTCCACTAGATTACTGATTGAACAAGACGTCTCAGGAACGGATCACAATGCGGTTTTTGCGTCAAAGCATGATTGGCCTATTTTTGGCAGCGGTAACGCTGGGCCTACTGGTTTTTGCAGCAAGTATGATCTCTGGTGCTATTGGTGAACGAATGGCGGACGATCCCAAAGCCCCGCCCGCGCGTGAACGTGTTTTTGCAGTAAACGTCACCACTGCTGTGGCTCAGGATCTTGTGCCGGTTTTGGAAACCTTCGGTGAGGTACAAAGCCGTCGCCTGCTTGAATTGCGTGCGGCTGGTGGGGGTCGTGTGATCGAATTGGCAGAAGGTTTTGAAGATGGCGGCGTTGTTTCCGCGGGCCAAGTGCTTGTGCGGCTTGATCCGGCGGATGCGCAATCATCAGTGGACCGCGCCGCAAGCGATGTGGCGGATGCGCAGGCGGAGGGGCGCGATGCGACCCGCTCGCTTGAACTGGCCCAGGCCGAGCTGGTCGCGACACAGGAGCAGGCCGATCTGAGAATGCGCGCGTTCGAGCGCCAGCGTGATCTGGCGGAGCGGGGCGTTGGCACGGCAACCTTGACCGAAACCGCTGAGCTGGCTGCTGCTGCTGCACGACAATCCGTTGTATCGCGACGTCAGGCTTTGGCACAGGCCGAAGCGCGTTTGGATCAAGCTGCAACTGGCTTGGCACGCGCCGAGATTGCGCTTGCAGAGGCCAAGAGACGGCTAGCGGATACTACTTTGCAAGCTCCTTTTGACGGGACGTTGTCAGCGACAAATGTGGTCGTCGGACGGTTGGTGTCGGCCAATGAACGGTTGGCGGAGCTAATTGATCCGCAGGATCTGGAGCTTTCTTTCCGCCTGTCCACTGCACAATACGCGCGCTTGCTCGATGAAAATGGAAATCTGATCCGCGCTGATGTGGTTGCCACTTTGGATGTCGCGGGGGTTGATCTTGAGGCAAAGGGGCGCATCAGTCGCGCCAGTGCTGCCGCAGGCGAGGGGGCCACGGGCCGCCTGATTTTTGCGGCATTGGGAGATGCCAAGGGTTTCAAACCCGGTGATTTTGTGACCGTTCGGGTGCAGGAACCGTTGTTGAAAGATGTGGTGAAATTGCCTGCCTCTGCAGTGGATGCACAGGGTGAAGTGCTTGTGCTGGACGATGAGAACCGATTGGAAACGATTGCTGTCACCGTGTTGCGCCGTCAGGGCGATGATGTGCTTGTTCGGGGGCCTATACTGGGTCGGCAAGTGGTGAATGCACGTTCACCATTGCTGGGTGCGGGTATTGCAGTCAAACCGTTGACCCCTGATGCGGCCCTGTCCACAGAGCCCGAGATGCTGGAGCTGACGGAGGAACGCCGCGCCAAGCTGGTGGCTTTTGTCGAAGGCAACAAGCGGATGCCCGAGGAGGCGAAAGCCCGTGTGCTTGCGCGTCTTGCCGAACCCAAGGTGCCCGCCAAAATGGTGGCGCGCATCGAAGGCCGGATGGGAGGCTAACGCATGGCGCGTCAAATGCCCCGCGCCGCTGGTGGCGTTTTGTCATATTTCGTGCGTCACCGGACAGCCGCAAATCTGTTGTTGCTGGTGCTGTTGGTCGCCGGACTTGTCGCAACGCCCAACATGCGGGCGCAGTTTTTCCCTGATGTGATCCTTGATAACGTGAGCGTTTCAACGGTCTGGACAGGGGCGGGTGCAGATGATGTTGACGCTGCAATTGTGCAGGTTTTGGAACCGGCGTTGTTGTCACTTGAAGGGATTGAGGGATCAAGTTCGACCTCGCGTGAGGGAAGCGCCACTGTTTCACTGGAATTCGAACCCGGCTGGGACATGGCGCGTGCCACGGCAGATGTGCAAACGGCGGTGGATGCAATCACCACCTTGCCGGAAGATGCCGAAGACCCGAATGTGCGGCGCGGTTCATGGCGGGACCGCGTTACGGATGTCGTAATCACCGGGCCGATTGCGCCAGAACAGCTTGGGCGGTTTGCTGACGAGTTTGTAACCCGTCTGTTTGCGGCCGGTGTAACCCGTACGACAATTCAGGGTGTTGCTGCCGCGCAAACCCTTGTTGAAGTGCCTTCTGCCCAGCTGATCGCCTATGATGTCACAATGGCCCAGATTGCAGCTGCGATAGCTGCCGAAGTCGATGCTGATCCGGCGGGGGATGTTTCCGGTGCAAACGCGCGTGTGCGCACAGGCACCGCCAAACGATCGGTTCAGGAAATCGCGGGGATCGTGCTGCGCTCCAATCCCGATGGCTCCAAGCTCACCATCGGCGACGTGGCGTTGATCCGTCAGGAAGGTGTGGACCGCGAACGACAGTTCTTTGTCGGGCCGAATCCGGCTGTTTCTGTTCGTGTTGACCGGTCTGATCGCGGGGACGCCATTGGCATTCAGGAAAGTGTCGAACGTGTTGCCGAGGAATTGCGCGCCAGTTTGCCTGCCTCGGTCACGCTTGAGCTGATCCGGACGCGGTCTGCTGCCATTACAGGCCGCCTTGATCTGTTGATCGACAATGGTTTGATGGGTCTGGGTTTGGTGATTTGTCTGCTGTTCCTGTTTCTTAATGCGCGTACTGCCTTTTGGGTCGCGGCGGGTATTCCTGTTGCGATGGGGGCAGCGATCGCGCTCATGTATCTGGGCGGTTTGACCCTCAATATGATTTCGCTTTTCGGTCTGATCATCACGCTGGGGATCGTGGTAGACGACGCGATTGTCGTTGGCGAACATACCGATTACCGGTTTCGCACGTTGGGGGAGTCCCCCATGCAAGCTGCCGAAAATGCCGCCCGCCGCATGTCGATGCCGGTTTTCGCAGCCACATTGACCACGGTGATCGCGTTTTTTGGATTGATCGCTGTGGGCGGACGTTTTGGTGATTTGATCCGCGATATTCCGTTTACCGTGATTGCGGTGTTGGCCGCCTCGCTTGTAGAATGTTTTCTGATCCTGCCCAACCATATGGCCCACGCGATGACTTCTGCGGACAAGGAACGCTGGTACGACATGCCCAGCCGTATCGTGAACCGTGGCTTTGTCTGGCTGCGTGAAAACCTGTTCCGCCCGTTTATGGCAGGGGTGATCCGTGGACGATATGTCGTGTTGGCAGGGGTGGTTGCGGTGCTGGCTTCACAGGCCGCACTGTTCATCAAAGGGGACGTGCAATGGCGGTTCTTTAATGCGCCTGAACGTGGCTCGGTGACAGGTAATTTTGCGATGGCCGAAGGGGCAACGCGTGCCGATACCCTTGCGATGATGCGTGAGATGCAGCGCGCCACAGAGGCGCTGGGCGCAGAATATGAAGAACGCTATGGCACGAACCCATTGGACTACGTCATTGCCCAGACGGGCGGCAATTCGGGCTATGGACTGGCAGGGGCAGACAACAAGGACGCTGATTTGCTGGGTGGCATATCAATTGAATTGATCGACGCGGATTTGCGGCCCTATTCCAGCTTCGCCTTTGTCGGCGAGCTTCAGGACAAAGTTGTCAATCATCCGCTGGTTGAAACTGTCAGCTTTCGCGGTTGGCGTTCCAGTCCGGGCGGTGATGCGCTGGACGTGCAGTTTTATGGTGCGGATACAGACACGCTCAAGGCTGCTTCGGAGGACTTGCAAGAAGCGCTGCGCCAGTTTCCCGAAGTCAGCGCGGTGCAGGACAATCTGGCCTACGATAAGGAGGAACTGATCCTTGATCTGACGCCTCAGGGGCAGGCATTGGGCTTTACCATCGACACGCTGGGGCGGGTGTTGCGCAATCGTTTGGGAGGAATCGAAGCTGCGACCTATCCCGATGGACCACGCTCTGCGACGATCCGTGTTGAGTTGCCAACGGGGGAGTTGACCGCGGATTTCCTTGATCGCACCCAAATGCGCACCCCAGACGGGGTTTATGTTCCACTCGCAGATATTGTGAGCGTGCAACGGCGCACCGGTTTCAGCACTGTGCGACGCGAGAATGGCATTCGGTTGATTTCTGTCACCGGAGATATTTCCGAGGATGATCCGGCACGTGCCACCGCGATTGGTGCTGCGCTTGAGACAGAGATATTGCCGCGCATCGCCTCTGAACGTCAGGTCGAGTTCCGATTGGCTGGATTGAGTGAACAGGAAGATGCCTTCCTGAGTGACGCGCTGACGGGGCTGATCCTGTGTTTGACAGGTATCTATTTTGTACTGGCTTGGGTGTTTGGCAGTTGGACCCGACCGATTGTGGTGATGGCGATCATTCCGTTTGGCCTCGTTGGGACGATCTATGGGCACAACCTTTGGGATGTGCCGTTAAGTATGTTCACGGTTGTTGGATTGCTCGGCATGACGGGGATTATTATTAACGATTCCATCGTGTTGGTGACAACAATTGATGAATATGCCGAAACTAGGGGGTTGATCCCGTCGATTATTGATGGCGCGACGGACAGGTTGCGTCCTGTGATGCTCACCACCTTGACCACCGTCTTGGGCATGGCACCATTGCTCTACGAGCAAAGTCAGCAGGCGCAGTTCTTGAAACCTACGGTGATCACATTGGTCTATGGCCTTGGATTCGGCATGGTTTTGGTGCTCTTGGTGGTGCCGGCACTGGTGGCCACGCAACATGATGTCGCGCGCCAGATCGCAGCAATGCGGCGGGGCTTGCGGGCACCCGTCAGAGCGATCCGTTTTGGGCTGGTCGCACTTTGGGCGGCAGTTTTGGGTTGGGGTGCGATCACGCTCGGCTGGGCCGCATGGTTCGGCGAATTGCATCCGTTTGCGGCTGGACTGTTTCCTCTCTTGCAAGACGTTACCCCAACAACGGCAGGTCTTTTGTTGTTTGTTCTGGGTGCAGGTGTGGTGGCGCTTTTGGGGTATATCATTGCCGGCTTGGCCTTTGCCATGCGCGGACGCTCCAAGGTCGGCTAGGACTGGTCAAATTTTAGCCGGGCGCGCAGCCCTTGATATCCACCGCATGGTTTTGTCCCAAAACAGTTATCCTGATCCGGGAGCGGTCCAACGCCAACGGACCGGCGCTGCCTGCCATAATCTCGCCTACAGCCACCAACATTCCGCCTGTACGGACAACGTTAGTTTCGCTTGACCAAAGCCCCGGCTGACCCGGTTCAATGATCACAACTTCGGTGCCGCCTGCAGACGGTACCGCCATATGTGCTTCGATCCGTAAGCCGTCCTCAGTGGGGCTTAACGCACAGGTCACTGATCGAAGGCCCGCCTCTTTTGCCGTAAAAGGGCGCGCGGCAAGGGCGGCGGCAATCGCGGGTGTTGGTTTGGTGCTCTTGCTGTCAATCACGGCCGTTAAGGTCATCTGGTAGGGTACACAAATATCGCTGCATACCCCGATATCAAGATGCGCGCTCAGTTCGATCGGCTCTCCTGTGCGGTGCATTGCAAGGGATATCGGCAAGACAACTTCGCCGGAATAGCCGATTGTGCGCATGCCTGCCGTCTTGAACACCTCTGGCGTGGGCCACGTGATACCAACGCCGCGCAGGTTTTCAGAGCCAGACCAATCAAAGTGCGGCGGGATGCCTGCGTCGCCGGGCGTGCGCCAGTAGGTCTTCCATCCCGGCGCAAGCGTCAGACGTAAGGCCGCGAGATGCGTGCCGTCTGTTTGCTGCCATCCATTCAGGATTTCGCCCGTAATCGGCGTTTCAAATGTGTTCTCCGCACCCAGCGGCAGGCCGGTCGCGCAGCAAACAGCAGCAGCGGAAAGAAGACGTGTGATCATACCTCCTAAATGGGCCAAAGGCGTCAAGCTGCCAAGTCACATTCGCATCAGCGATGTTTCGTCACTTTCATGTCGTGCGTGAGGTGCCCCCTTGTGCGCGGCCAAAAGCGGGGGCATCCTTGAGACAACCGCTGCAAAGGATTGCCATTTTGATGGACGATATGCCACTCGAACTGACTGGTAAGTTGCTGATTGCGATGCCCGGTATGGGGGATCCTCGTTTTGCCCATACGGTTGTTTTTCTGACGTCCCATTCCGAGGAAGGCGCGATGGGGTTGGTCATCAACCGGCCTGCAGAAGGTCTTGGGCTATCAGATGTGTTGGATCAACTTTCACGTGATTTTGGACCTGCAAACAGCACTTTTGGCGTGCATCTTGGCGGGCCCGTCGAAACGGGACGTGGATTTGTGCTGCATTCCGAAGAATATCGCTCTGCCATGCATACGCTCGTGATCGAGGGGGGCTTTGCCCTGACCGCAACACTGGATGTGCTAGAGGATATCGCGCAGGGCAAAGGGCCGGATAAGGCACTGCTGACGCTTGGATATTCGGGTTGGGGTCCCGGACAGCTTGAAGACGAGATAGCGCGAAACGGCTGGTTGACGGCGGATGCCACTGGCGAGGTTGTGTTTGATTTGCCGGATGAGCAAAAATGGGAAGCTGCGCTCAAGCTTCTTGGGATTGATCCAATGGTTTTGTCAGCGTCCGCGGGGCGCGCCTAACGTGGTGCGGCGGCCCGTTTCAAACGGTCATTGATAGCACGGCCAAGGCCTCGGTCGGGGATCGGCGCGACGGCAATCGGACAGGCCATCGCATCAAGCCGGTGCAGGTGGTCAAACAGGTTTGCCGCTGCTTCGACCAGATCGGCACCGGGCGATAGGTTCAGATCACAGGTCATCGGGCCAAAACCCAGCAGGACTTCTCCCGGTTGCGCTTTTGTTGCGTTAAGTCGCACCCGCGCTGCCGGTGCATAATGCGACGATAATTGCCCCGGAGCCGTAATGTCCAAACCGTTGGTGGTTGCCAAAGGGGTACCTAAGGCCGCTTCAATCGCTTCCTGGGGCAGTCCACCGGCGCGTAGGAGGGTAGGTGTTTCACCCGCCAACCCGACAATCGTGCTTTCCAGACCCACTGCGCATGGCCCGTCATCCAGCACGGCTGCGATACGTCCGGACAGGCCAGCCATGACGTGATCGGCTGTGGTCGCGCTGATCCGTCCCGATGGGTTGGCCGAGGGGGCCGCAACCGGACCATTGAAGGTTGCAAGCAATGCCTGCGCCGCCGGATGCGCGGGTACGCGTAATGCAACAGTATCCAATCCAGCCGTGACCAGAGATGACAATCCATGATCCTCCTTGAGTGGCAGCACCAGTGTGAGGGGGCCGGGCCAGAACGCTGTGGCCAGAATCTCGGCTGTGTCGGACCATTCGACATAGGTCCTTGCGTCGACCGCAGAGGCGAGGTGCACAATCAGCGGGTTAAACGACGGCCGTCCCTTGGCCTGATAGATTGCCGCCACTGCGGCACCATTGCGGGCATCAGCGCCCAACCCATAAACAGTTTCGGTCGGAAACGACACCAATGCGCCTTTTGCCAACAGTTGTGCAGCTTCGGCAATACCGTTGTTTTGCACAGTTAATCTTCGTGTCTGGACGTTCATCAGCTTTCCGTGACGCGGCGTTTAGATTGTAGTGGGCCGCTATGCCGTTTCATGCTAGCCCCAGAAAAGCCCTTAACAGGGCTGTGACCGGCCTTCCAGCCACGCCTATGCTTTTCAGGAGACGACCTATGACTTACCGTGCTGCCGTTAACGAGTTCAGTTTTATGATTGATCATCTTCTAGACACCGGTGCACTTCGCAAGACCGCGCGCTTTGAAGACGCAACAGCAGATCTTACAGCGGCGATCCTTGGCGAAGCGGGCAAACTGAGTGACGGTGTGATTGCACCACTCCAACGGCCCGGTGATCTGCATCCCGCCAGACTTGAAAACGGTATTGTGCGGACCTCGCCCGGATTTGCGGAAGGTTTCAAGGCCATCGCAGAAGGAGGATGGATCGGTATTTCGGCCAATCCCGAGTATGGCGGCATGGGGCTGCCCATGATCCTCAATTACAGTGTGAATGAGATGATGAGTGGCGCATGTTTGTCGCTGCAACTGGCTCCCTTGATGAGTCAGGGGCAGATCGAGGCGCTGGAACATCACGGATCGGACGCGCTGAAGGCGCTTTATCTGCCCAAGCTGATTTCAGGCGAGTGGACAGGCACGATGAACTTGACCGAGCCGCAGGCGGGGTCAGATGTGGGCGCGTTGAAATCCAAGGCTGTTGACAACGGGGATGGCACCTTTGCGGTCACGGGGCAAAAAATCTATATCAGTTGGGGTGATCATGATGTGGCAGAGAACGTCTGCCACCTGGTACTGGCGCGCCTTCCGGGCGCGCCGGCTGGAACAAAAGGCATCAGTCTGTTCCTGGTGCCCAAATTCATTCCCAACGAGGATGGTACGCTTGGCGCGCGTAACGGCGTCAGCACGGTAAGTCTTGAACACAAAATGGGCCTGCATGGATCACCCACTGCCGTGATGCAGTATGACAATGCAACCGGCTGGCTGGTTGGACCCGAGCAGGGTGGCATGGCCGCGATGTTCACAATGATGAACAACGCGCGGCTTGGCGTTGGCGGGCAGGGCATCGGTGTGGCCGAAGCTGCCTACCAACATGCGCTGGCATATGCGAGAGATCGCAAACAAGGGCGTGCGGGTGCGGATGGCAAAGGCAGCATCATTGATCATGCAGACGTGCACCGCATGCTGGCTGGCATGAAGGCGGATATTTTCGCCGCCCGGTCTATTGCGATCAGTTGCGCCTATGCGTTGGACATGAGCCATGCAACCGGCGATCCGGCATGGGCCGCACGGGCTGCGTTGCTGACACCGATTGCCAAGGCCTTTGGCACGGATACGGGTATTGCTGTGTGCGAAACTGCCTTGCAAGTGCACGGCGGCATGGGCTTTGTAGAGGAAACGGGCGCGGCACAATTCAGCCGCGATGTGCGTGTGACTGCGATTTATGAGGGGACTAATGGTATTCAGGCCATGGACCTTGTCGCCCGCAAAATGATGGACGGGGGCGAAGCGGCGGCGCTGCTGTTTGACGAAATGGAAGCGGACATCGAAATAGCGCGCCCACATTTTCCAAACATGGCCGATTCTGTTTGGCAGGCCTGCGAAAGCATGCGTGAGGCAACAGAATGGCTGGTGTCACAAGATGAATTGCGCACGCGCTTTGCCGGTGCGGTGCCCTATTTGCGCGCCTTTGCTCGCATTATCGGCGCGCATATGCACCTCAAGGCGGCAGTGGCGGACCTTGGTGGACCACGTGAAAAACTTGCGCGCTTCTATATCCAGCGCATGCTGCCAGAACACATGGGGCTGTTAGCCCATGCGCAGGCAGGGGACGCTGATCTGTTTGCGATCACCGCTGAAGAACTGGCGTCCTGATGGTTGATGTTGCACCTGTTGGCCTGCGCTACCCGTGGGACACACCGCCTGCACATGGAAGCGAAGCCGTTGAAGTGGCCCCCGGTGTTTTGTGGCTGCGTTTGCCGTTGCCGATGAAACTTGACCACGTAAATGTCTATGCACTGGACGAGGGGGACCACTGGACAATCATCGACACCGGGTTTTCATCAAAGAAATCGAAGGCAATCTGGAACGAGGTCTTGGCCGGACCTCTGGGTGGCAAGCCTGTTGGACGTGTTGTGGTCACACACCATCATCCCGATCACGTGGGTCTAGCAGGTTGGTTTCAGACTGAACACGGGGCGGAACTTGTCACAACCCGTACTGCATGGCTGACGGCGCGGATGTTGACGCTGGATGAACAAGCTGTTGCGCCCGCTGAAACGCTCGCATTTTATCGCCTCTGCGGGATGGACAAGGCTCTGCTGGAAAAGCGGAGTTCGGACCGTCCTTTTAACTTTGCCGACATCGTCGCGCCGTTGCCGCTGGGGTATACCCGCATCCAACAGGATGACACGATCCGGATGGGGGGACGCACATGGGACATTCACATGGGCAACGGTCATGCACCGGAACATGCGACGTTCTGGAGCCGTGACGATAATCTGGTGATTGCAGGGGATCAGATATTACCCTCGATCAGCCCCAATGTTGGTGTTTACCCAACCGAGCCGATGGCCGATCCGATCGGTGAATGGCTTGAGGCCTGCGAGAGATTGGCCTTGTTGGCCCGCCCTGATCATCTGGTGTTGGGCGGTCACAAGCTCCCGTTTACGGGCTTGCCCAAACGGATGGAGCAATTGATTGAAAACCATCATAGTGCTTTGAAAAGGTTGGCAGAGTATATTTCCGAACCGAAATCAGCCTCTGAATGTTTCTCACCTTTGTTCAAAAGAGCGATAGGAGAAGCCGAATACGGGCTGGCACTGGTTGAAGCGGTTGCGCATTTAAGCCACCTTCACCAAACAGGTATCGCGACTCGCAGTTTGCGGGGGACGGATGGTGCTTGGGTGTACACGGGCAAAGGGTGACACGTGATGGATAACAAGATCAATACGGCGGCCGAAGCGGTCGAAGCCTCGGCATTGCCGCGCATGTATGAAGCACATACCGACCCTGACATTCCCAAAGCGGCCAAGATGCCAAAGTCGATGGCCGAAAAGCCTGTGACGCAGAAAAGCCCGGCTCAATGGGCCTATGAGCGAACGGTGCTTTACCTGAAAAACTTTGAAGAGCAGCTTGATAACGAACACGAAGTTGCAATGGGTTTTACAGGTGGTGATGCGGGTGTTCTGCGTATTGAGGGCATGGGGTACTTCGATCCGGATATTGTGACGTTTTATGGTAGCGATCCGGCAGGTGGGCGGACCCAACTGGTACAACATGTCAGTCAGTTGAACGTGATGCTGCGCGCTTTGCCCAAAGCGGTTGAGGGGAAAGCCCCCAACAGGATCGGCTTCCGACTGGTAGAGGATCTGGAAAAAACGCAGGCCGCACCAACGAAAACTTAGGTAGATAACGCATTTTGCCTGCGTGACAGCGCCGGACAAATACGTTAGTCAGCCGCAAACATTCTATTTCAAGGAAAAGACAAATGGCCGAACATGAACATGGCACGATGAACACCGATGTGCAGGAAAAAACCTTTGACGGGTTCATGTCGTTTACGACCAAATCCGTGATCGTGATCATCGCGATTTTGGTTGCATTGGCAATCTTCTTCCGCTGATCTGTTGATTTCCCTGCCTTTTTTGGAGTGCAGCCTGTGAAACGCCTCTTTGCCGCTCTGGCTGCGGTCGCTTTTTTGGCGGCCTGTTCTGTTGACCAAAGCCCTGATAGCCCGATTGAAGCAGTTGCCGCAGCCGCGTACCGATCGCCCTCTGCGCCGTCGCTGACCATCTTTACGATGGTCAACAATCGCTCTGGCAACGGCGGGCATACATCCTTGATGGTGAATGGTTCCCAGCGGGTGATTTTTGATCCTGCCGGATCGTTCAGAGATAAACGTGTGGTGGAACGCGGTGATGTTCTTTATGGAATAACACCAGGTTGGCTGGCGGCCTATAAATCAGCGCATGCTCGGGTGGCATTCCATGTCGTGTCTCAGGAAATTCCTGTGACGGCTGCGCAGGCCGAAGCTGCCTTGCGACTTGTACAGACGAACGGGTCGGTGCCAGGCGGATTCTGTACGAATTCGACAATTTCTATCCTGAGACAAATTGATGGGTTTCAGGGGATAGACACCACGATATTCCCAGTAAAACTGATGAAACAGATCGCCACGCTGCCAAATGTAACTACGACTAAATTGTTCGAAGATGACAATGGCGCTGCTGTGGATGGTGCGCGCGCAGGCCCACTGCTAGCCGAGTAAATACAGCATTCCATAAAGCGTGCAGCCACCCGCCAGCATGGCACCAATAACGTTCTTTGTAATCAAACCAACGGCTAGTGCTGCCGCTGCAGCGGCCAGACGCGATGGGTCTGTTTCACCGCCGGTTGCTGTGGGCCACAAGACTTGCGGAGCAACAAGCGCGGGGAGAACGGCCACGGCCGTGTAGCGCAGATGGCGCAACAACCACGGCGGCATGGCGCGATCACCGACAAGTCCTGTAAAGACAAATCGCAGGAAAAAGCTGCCAAGTCCCAATCCGATGATCACGATCCAGAGTGTTGTCTTGTCGATCATGGCGCGGTTCCGGCGCGTTGTTCGAGCCGCTTTTCAGTAGCGGCACCGGCAATCATACCCGCCACACCAGCAATGATCAGGCCCAACGAATACGGGACCCCTGCTGCCAGCAGGCTGACCACCACGGCAACAAAGGCGGCAACCACATGCGCCAAGGTGCGAAACATCGGTGCGATCATGGCGAGAAAGGTGATAGGGATTGCAAAATCCAAAGCCCAACTGTCAGGTACTTGAGCCCCCAGAAGGGCACCCACAACAGTAAAAATGTACCACAAAGGGACAATTGGTGTGACCGCACCAAAGAAATATCCCATGCGCTGCGGTACCGTCATTTGTGGTTCTTTTTCATACTTCGCCACGGCCACGACATAGGATTGATCCACCGTCAGATATGCTGCAAATGCGCGCTGCCAAAGGGGGGCAGAACCGATGAACGGCGTGAGCGATGCCGAATACATCGCCATGCGCAAATTCACGGCCAAGGCGGATGCAAGGACGACAATTGTGGGGGCTTCTTCCTGCATTAACTGCAAAGCCGTGAATTGAGCAGCCCCAGCGATTACGACCAAAGAAAACACCAGGGCTTCGATCACGTTCAACCCTGCTTCGGCAGCCAGGAGGCCAAACAGCGAGGCAAACGGGATAATCACCAAAATAAACGGCGATCCGGCGATAACGCCTCTCACGTAGGCAGATTTCAGTGTGGTGGTGGTCATGGGAAGTCCCTAGATTATGTCCAAGTGGTAGCGGCAACCCGAGGTGGATACAATTGGCACAAGACCCTGATGTGGCGGAATATCTGATCGCCCCCGATCCGCAGGCAATGCGGTTGACCCGAGCCGTGGAAGGTCTCGATGAAAATGGCGTCGCAACGACCATCCGCGTTGTTGAGGAGCGCCCGTTGACCATATTCCTGAACGCGCAGGAGATTGTAACGGCCATGACCATCGGGGATTATCCCGAATATCTCGCGATCGGCTTTTTGCGCAATCAACATATGCTGCGTCCAGATGATGAAATAACCCGTGTTGATTATGATGAAGAGTTGGAAACCGTGGTTGTGCGCACCGCCCGTGCCACCGACTACGAAGACAAAATGCGGCGCAAGACCCGGACCAGTGGTTGCGCAGTTGGCACCGTCTTTGGTGACATGATGGAGGGTTTGGGAGACGTCGCGCTGGCCACGACCTCTGTGCGTAGTTCATGGCTTTATGCGTTGTCGGCCAAGATCAACCGGACGCCATCGTTGTATCTGGAAGCCGGTGCAATCCATGGCACTGTCCTGTGCAAAGGGGATCGGCCGCTGGTCTATATGGAGGATGTCGGCCGACACAATGCTGTCGACAAGATAGCGGGATGGATGCTTTCTGAACAGATCGCTGCGGAAGACAAAATCCTTTATACAACGGGACGGCTGACCTCCGAGATGGTGATTAAGACGGCGATGATGGGCATCCCTGTGCTGGCGTCCCGCTCGGGTTTTACCGCTTGGGGTGTGGAAATTGCCCGCGAGGTTGGCCTTACCCTAATCGGGCGAATGAAAGGGCGGCGTTTCATGTGTCTTAGCGGTGAAGATCGCCTGATCCGGGATATTGACCCTGCTGCCATAAGAGACGAGCCAAAACGTGCTGGCCGCAAAGGAGCGGGGTAATGCGACAACCTTTGGGGGTGATACTCGCAGGCGGGCAGGCGACGCGTATGGGCGGCGGGGACAAAGGGTTGCTGCCTCTGGGTGACACGACGTTGCTGGCGCATGTGATCGAGCGCCTTGAGCCGCAAGTGGCTGGATTGGCGTTGAACGCAAACGGCGACCCGGCGCGTTTTGCATTTCTGAAACTGCCGGTGTTGTCAGACACGGTCGAAGGATTCGCGGGTCCTCTGGCGGGTGTGTTGGCAGGTCTTGATTGGGCCGCAACACAGGGCGCAGAAACCATCGTAACTGCCGCCGCTGATACGCCTTTCTTCCCTTGCGATCTTGTCCCGCAATTGTTGCTGCGCAGCGAGAGGATGACCCACCCTTTGGTCCTTGCGGCAACACCTGATGCAAAACGCGGCACGGCACGGCATCCGACTTTTGGGTTGTGGCCAGTTGCTTTGCGCGAGGATTTGCGTGCAGCATTGCAAAGCGGTGTACGCAAGGTTGTCCAGTGGACGCAACAACATGGGGGACGCGAAGCCCTGTTTCCGCAAGAGGAGGCGTTCTTTAACGTCAACACTCCGGAGGATTTGGCGCGGGCAGAGGGGATGATATGAGACTTTACGGCATCGTTGGATGGAAGAACGCTGGTAAGACCGGCCTTATGGAGCGACTGGTGGCAGAGATAACTGGGCGCGGTTTTTCAGTCTCGACCGTTAAGCACGCCCACCACAATTTCGACGTGGATCATCCCGGCAAAGACAGTTTTCGCCATCGCGCCGCGGGAGCAAGCGAAGTCTTGCTTGCGTCGCGCAACCGCTTTGCCCTGATGCACGAGCTGCGAACCGAAGAGGAGCCGACACTTGGCGTATTGTTAACGAAACTGGCACCTGTCGATCTGGTGTTGATCGAAGGGTACAAACGTGATGGCCACCCCAAGGTCGAAGCGCATCGGGCCTCGACAGGTAATCCGTTGATCGCGCCCAATGATCCGACTGTTCAAGCTGTGGCAAGTGATGTCCCGCTGCAATTGGATCGTCCAGTTTTTGACTTGAACAATACGTCAGAAGTTGCTGATTTCATTCTGAATGAGGTTGGGTTGTGAAGAGATTTGATACAATCGTTATGGTCGATTGGTCCGGGGGAAACGATACGGGGCCAAGCCCGCGCAAGGATGCGATCTGGGCGGGGGTTAACCGCGATGGCCTTGCTCAAGAACCAGTCTATCTTCGCAACCGGACCGTTGCAGAAGAGTGGCTGGACGCGCTGTTGACATCAGAGCAAGCCGCCGGACGGCGTGTGCTGGCGGGTTTTGATTTTCCGTTTGGCTATCCAGCGGGGTTCGCGGCTGCGCTTACAGGGTCCTGTGACCCCTTAGTTCTGTGGGATTGGTTCGAGGATCGAATTCAAGACACGCCCGCGTCCAACAATCGGTTCGACCTTGCAGGCGAGATTAATCAACGTCTTGGGAATGGAAAAGGACCGTTCTGGTTCAATGGGTTAAGGCGCGATGTTGAATCACTTGCGCGTAATCTGGATGCGTACACCAACCCCTTTGCGCAAAAGCGGCAAAGCGAAACACTGGCCAAAGGAGCGTTTACTTGCTGGCAAATGGGTGGCGCGGGCGCGGTAGGTGGGCAAATTTTCACTGGACTGCCTGTTCTGGCGCGGCTGAGGCGGAAGTTTGACGTTGCCGTCTGGCCATTTCAACCCTTGGATAAAGCGATTTCTTTTGTCGAAATCTGGCCTTCCTTGACCGTTGGGTCTGCTCCTGAAAATAAGATTAAAGACGCATGGCAAGTATCTGAAGTTTCGAAACAAGTAGCGGCAATGCCGCATGCGGCGTTAATCGAGATACTCGATGTTGTGTCACCCGAAGAAGGCTGGATCTTTGGTCTGGGGTTTGAGGACAAGTTGACGGCTCCCCCCTTGCGTAACGACTGCTTTGCCCTCCCGCCGGGTGTGCACTGGACACCTGTGGCGGAAGCATTGCAGCGCCTTCGGGACCGCCTGGTGCCAGTGGCGGGAATTGAAACCGTTGGCCTTCAACAGGCTATGGGGCGGATATTGGCAAGGGATGTAACGGCAAAGCGCGCCAACCCGCCGCTGCCCAATACAGCTGTGGATGGGTATGGATTTGCCGGTGGACGGGATGCGGGTACCGTTGATTTGCCGCTGTCTTCGGGCCGCGCGGCGGCGGGGGATGCGCCGGGTATATTACCTGCGGATCATGCGATACGCGTCTTGACCGGGGCCGCTTTGCCGCAGGGCGTGGATACGGTTGTGCTTCAAGAGGATGTCGTTGTTGCGGACGGGCGTGTTCGGTTTGCGGGCCCCGTGAGGCAAGGGTCAAACACCCGTAAGGCGGGCGAGGATGTAGCCCAAGGACAGACCATTCTGGAGGCAAAGCGGAGGATCGCGTCGGCGGATTTGGCACTTCTGGCAGCAACAGGGGCAGCACAGATTGATGTGCGCAAACAGCTTAGGGTTGGTGTCCTTTCGACGGGGGACGAATTGGTCGAAGCGGGGGACTCCGCAGAAGACGGGCAGATCTACGATGCAAACCGCCCGATGTTGTTGGCGATGGTTGCGCAACTTGGCCATATTCCCGTTGATCTGGGGCGCGCGCCAGATGATCGAGGCAAGTTGCGGGCGCGGCTGGACGCGGCAAGTGCGCAGGTTGATGCTATCATAACAAGTGGTGGGGCATCCGCAGGGGACGAAGATCATGTCTCTGCCTTGTTAAGTGAAGCGGGAGCAATGGAACTCTGGCGTATTGCCATCAAGCCGGGGCGGCCGCTGGCGCTGGGTATGTGGCACGGTAAGCCGGTTTTTGGCGTTCCGGGAAATCCGGTCGCCGCAATGGTGTGTACGCTGGTTTTTGCAGGGCCTGCGATGGGCTTGTTGGCGGGGGCTGACTGGGTGGCACCACAAGGCTTTGATGTGCCTGCCGCTTTCACCAAGCGAAAAAAAGCGGGCAGGCGTGAATACTTGCGCGCGCGAGTGAGGGATGGTCAGGCGGAAGTCTTTGCTTCAGAAGGGTCGGGCCGGATTAGCGGCCTGTCCTGGGCCGAGGGCTTGGTGGAATTGGCGGAACCCGCCGGTGAGGTTTCACCCGGAGATCTGGTGCGCTTTATCCCGTTTGGCAGTTTTGGGATTTAGTCGAATGTGCCTGCGCAACGTCCCAGCAGCATAAATGCGCGGGCGGTACGAGTATCTGCCATGGCCGAGATTTCGCCGTCCGTTGCATTTTGTTCGAATTCCGCGAATGTTTTGTCAAAGCGGCGCAGGAAGTGGTGCGCCGCGTCGCGAAAAATCGGGTCTTGCTTCATGCGAGCGTTGGTCAGCGCTAAGGATGAACGGTCACGGATACCGCCCAGAGGGGCGATGGGACGCCCGCGTGCGCCTTGGGCAAAGTGGCGCCAGATTTCGGGGCGCGCACGGTCCGGACGCAGATCATCCATGTAGATACCATCCTGACTCATCAGGGTCAGCACGTCTTGGGCGGCCTGAACCAATTGAGAGGTCGAGCGGTCCTTGAGGGCGCGCCTCAGCGCGGCAAAGCCGGCCTCGTCTTCGGCAGTTTCCGGAAAATTCAACGCGCGGATGAAATCCTCATTGGACAAGAGCGGTGCCATATCAATGGCTTGCGTGCCGAGGGCGAGCGCGGGCTGATCATCACTCAGGGTTTCTGGAGCTTTTGAAGCAGGCGCGCGTTGCCCTTCTTCGCGGCGGGACTGAAACGTGGCCAATGCGGTTTCCGTCTTGCGCGCGGCGGCGGCAATTTCATCCAGCTTTCTGTTCACAGACGGTTCCGAACGCAGGTGATTGCCCTGTTGTTGGGAAAGGTAAGCTTGGCGGATCGCATCAATGGCAGCCTGCAAGCGCTGGCTTTCCTCGCGCATGACGCGGCTGGCTTTGGCCGCTGTGGCCGCGACCCAAATCATTGCGACGGGCATAAACACCGCAAGCATCGTCATCAAAAAGCGCAAGCTCTTGGCCCCGTCTTCCGAGGCACCTTCCTCGCGCAGGATCAGAAAGAAAAACGCAGCCCCCAACAGCCACACACCGCTGACGATCAGCGCCCCGATTTCGATTGATGTGATCGCTTCGTGCTTGGGCTTGTCGTAGATACCAAGCGACGTCGGACGCGCGGAAACCCCCGTTACCTTGACGGTTGCGGTTTGGGGCTCTTGGGCCTTTTGTTCTGGCTCAGCCACGTTCGCGCTCCTGTTCAGGCATAAACGATCTTGAGAACTTCATAGGACTTATCGCCCCCCGGCGTGCGGACTGCAACGCTGTCGCCTTCTTCTTTGCCAATCAGAGCACGCGCGATCGGTGACTTGATGTTGAGCAGGCCGTTTTCAATCTTGGCCTCGTATTCACCAACGATTTGATAGGTCTTTTCTTCGTCCGTATCCTCGTCCACCAGCGTTACAAGCGCGCCAAATTTGATCGCGCCGGACAATTTTGCCGGATCAATCACATCAGCAAGCGAAATCGCGCCTTCGAGTTCTTTGATACGTCCCTCGATAAAGGACTGTTTTTCCTTGGCAGAATGGTATTCGGCGTTTTCGGACAAATCGCCATGTTCGCGTGCCTCGGCTATCGCTTTGATGATCGCCGGGCGTTCCACGGTCTTCAACTGTTTCAACTCGGTCTCAAGGGCAGTGTGCCCCGCACGGGTCATTGGAATCTTTTCCATGGGCGTTTGTCCACGTCATGTGGGCCGCACACCATCGCTGGCGGTGTGCAGCCGTTTAATAAGTTAAGGTCGCAGATTACCTGACCTAAAGTGACAAGCAATTGCAAGAGGCATCCTATGCCTTCGGCGGAGCGGGGCCGCTAATCGTATTGGACAACCTCATATTCGATCCCGTCCGTGTCATGAAAGTAGAAGCGGCGTCCGGGTTCGTAGTCGGCGTGATTCACCGTTTCAAAGCCGTGAGCCTTAATCGCGGCCTCAGTCGTGTCGAGATCGTCCACAACCAAGGCTACGTGGTTCAAACCGCCAATGGTGGTGTAACTGGATGTCGTGTCCGCGATTTTCTTGTTTGGCGAATACAGGGCGAGATAGGTGTTTTCAGTGCCGACATGCACGGTTGTACCGCCGGCAATGGCATCACCGTGCCATCGAATGCCCCAGCCAAACAGTTTTTCCATCCATGCAGCGGTGGCGTGTGGGTCGGAGACGGTGAAGTTTGCATGTTCCAGTTGTGTGGGCATGATGATGTTCCTTTTCCTTGCGAGTTCACATAACTTATCGTAATTTATAAACCTAACTTTAGGTCAAGGTATTTTCCGAGGTGATATGAAAGTAAATGACGGACTCTCGATTGGCGCTTTGGCGGCGCGCACCGGACTGGCGGTTTCGGCGATCCGCTACTACGAGGCGCAAGGGCTGATTAAGCCGTGGCGTAATAGCGGGGGGCAGCGGCGGTTTGAGCGGGCGGATTTGCGTCGTTTGAGCTTCATCATGATTGCGCAACAGTTCGGTTTCACACTGCCTCAGATCAAGGACAAGCTGGACAGGTTGCCGGGTGGCCGTACCCCAACCAAGGCCGATTGGGCGCGGATCAGCGAGAGTTTCCGCGCCGCACTGGACGCGCGGATCGCCACATTGACCAAGCTGCGAGATAATCTGGACGGCTGTATCGGTTGTGGATGTCTGAGCCTTGAGGCCTGCGCGCTGTATAATCCGGCGGACAGGGCGGCGCAAAAAGGTACAGGACCACGTTATCTGATGGGAGATTCGCCCGCCGTCTGACAGAACTGGCTATTTGTCACAGCGATTTTACGCGCCGTTTGGATTGCATTGCGTTCCAACGTGGTTTAGCCAAATCCAAACCGTTTTTGCCCAAAGGAATGCCCTGTCATGGCCGATATTGAACGCGAAGCAATGGAATATGATGTCGTCATCGTGGGCGCAGGCCCCGCTGGCCTGTCTGCTGCGATCCGTCTGAAACAGCTTGATGCTGACTGCAACGTCGTGGTCTTGGAAAAGGGCTCTGAGGTGGGCGCACATATCCTGTCAGGTGCGGTTCTTGATCCCTGCGGAATTGATGCATTAATCCCCGATTGGAAAGCAAAGGGTGCGCCTATCACCGTGCCGGTGGTCGAGGACAATTTCTATATGCTGGGGGAAGCAGGCCAAGTGCGCATCCCCAATTTCCCGATGCCACCGCTGATGAACAACCACGGCAATTACATCGTGTCGATGGGCAATGTCTGTCGCTGGATGGCTGAACAGGCCGAAGAACTGGGTGTCGAAATTTTCCCCGGCATGGCCTGTTCCGAGATCGTCTATGGCGACAAGGGTGAGGTCAAAGGCGTGGTTGCGGGCGAGTTTGGCAAGAATGCGGATGGCAGCCACGGCGACGGATACGAACCGGGCATGGAGTTGCACGGTAAATATGTATTCCTGTCCGAGGGCGTGCGCGGCAGCCTGTCCAAGCAGGTGATTGCGAAATTCGATCTGGCCAAGGGCAAAGAGCCGCAAAAATACGGCCTTGGCATGAAGGAAATCTGGGAAATTGATCCGGCCAAGCATAAAGAAGGTTCTGTGACCCACACAATGGGTTGGCCGCTGGAAAAGAAAGCGGGCGGTGGTTCCTTTATATATCACCTTGATAACAATCAGGTTTATGTTGGGTTTGTGGTGCACCTTGGCTACAAGAACCCGCATGTGTTCCCGTACATGGAATTCCAGCAGTTCAAACATCACCCGATGGTGGCCGAGCTGCTGAAAGGCGGTAAACGTGTGGCATACGGTGCCCGTGCGATCACCGAGGGCGGTTATCAATCAATGCCGAAAATGGTAGCACCCGGTGTGGCGCTGTTGGGCTGTTCTGTTGGCATGGTTAATCTACCTCGCATCAAAGGCAATCACAACGCTATGCTGTCGGGCAAAGCGGCAGCAGAGGCGGCTCATGCGGCCATTCAGGCGGGACGTTCCGGTGATGAATTACCCGAGTACGAGGCGGATGTGCGTGACGGTGCCATTGGCAAAGACTTGAAAAAAGTACGCAACGTCAAGCCGTTGTGGTCCAAGTATGGCCTGACAGCGTCGCTGGCGATCGGTGGTTTTGACATGTGGTGCAACACGCTGGGTTTCTCACTGCTCGGTACAATGGGCCACGGCAAATCTGATGCTGAAGTCACGGAACCTGCGTCCAAGCACAAAGTGATCGAGTATCCCAAACCTGACGGCAAGCTCAGCTTTGACCGTCTGACCAATGTAGCGTTTTCGTTCACAAACCACGAGGAAAGCCAGCCTGCGCATCTGACGCTGATTGATCCCTCCGTGCCTGTCGAAGTGAACCTTGCGAAATATGCTGGCCCCTCGGCACGTTATTGTCCTGCAGGTGTCTACGAATTTGTTGGAGAGGGTGCGGAGACCAAGTTCCAGATCAACTTCCAGAACTGCGTGCATTGCAAAACATGCGACATCAAAGACCCCAGTCAGAACATCGTCTGGACCACGCCACAAGGCGGGGACGGGCCGAACTATCCGAACATGTAGTCGTTTGACTGCATACGAAGTGGATCAAAGGCGGAGGTATTCTCCGCCTTTTTCATGCCATACCGGCCAAATCCCTCTCACAGATACGTCATGGGCCGGTGATCCCATTGCGCTTGGATGCAGACCTGCTAGCCTCTGTTTCAAAGACAAAGAGGCAGTGAAAAATGTTCAGAAATGTCCTTACGGGTGTGGCAGCTTTGATGTTGAGTGCTGCGCTGGTCTCGCAGGTGAGTGCGCAATCCGCTGCAGGCGGTTATCTGGCGGGCCGCAATGCAGCGGTAAACAGTGATTATCGCGAAGCAGCGCGCTATTATACGCAGGCTTTGGCGCGAGATAGTAGCAATGCTGAATTGATCGAAAATACGATCTTGTCCATGTTGTCACTTGGTCAAATTGACAAAGCCGCACCACTTGCGCGCGTGTTGGAGCAAAAGAAACAGAAATCGCAGGTCGCGCGCTTGGTCATCACGGCCGATTTGGCGAGATCGCAGGATTTTGCTGCCTTGCTGTCGCGCGAAGGGGATACCGACGGGATCGGCCCTTGGGTTGATGGCTTGGTCAAGGCATGGTCGCATGTTGGCGCGGGCGATGTGACGTCGGCCATGGAGTCGTTTGACGCGCTTGCCACCGAAGCCGGAATGCGGGGGTTTGTTCTTTACCACAAGGCTTTGGCCCTGGCGAGCGTTGGTGATTTTGAAGGCGCTGAAGCGATCTTTGGTGATGCAGGCGCGGGGGCTGCCGGTCAGACCCGACGCGGTGTAATGGCCCACGCCGAAGTGCTGGCGCAACTGAACCGTTACAAAGACGCGTTGACGGTTTTGCGGACCAGTTTCGCGGGTACAACAGATCCCGAACTGGACCAGATGATCGCGGCGCTTGAGGCAAAAGAGGACATCCCTTTCACCCATGTACGTGATGCGCAAACAGGTATTGCCGAAGTTTTCTTTACCTTTGCTGCGGTTCTGAAATCGGAATCGGCAGGAGATTATTATGTCCTGCTTTATTCACGCATTGCGCGCTATCTGCGGCCCGATCATGTGGATGCGTTGTTGTTGACGGCGGGTTTGTTGGAAAACCTCGGCCAAAACCAGTTAGCGATAGAAGAATACCGGGACGTTCCGGCGGATGATCCGGCCTTTCACGTTGCTGAATTGGGCCGTGCTGATGCCCTGCGACGGTCGGGCAAGGCAGATCAGGCTGTTGAGGTGTTGGAACAACTGGCGCGCAGTCACGGCGATCTGGCTGTTGTACATTCCACGTTGGGTGATGTGCTACGGGGGCAGGACGATTACACGGGTGCAATTGCGGCCTATGACCGCGCCATTGAACGCGCGCCTGAAACTGCGCCCGTGCGCTGGGTGCTCTACTACTCGCGCGGCATCGCACATGAACGCTCTGGCATGGACGCCGAAATGGAAGCGGATTTCCGGGCCGCTTTGGCGCTCAATCCGGAGCAGCCACAGGTGTTGAATTATCTTGGCTATTCCATGGTGGAACAGAACCGCAATCTGGAAGAGGCGCTAGACATGATTGAGCGCGCTGTCGCGGCCAGTCCCGATAGTGGGTATATTGTCGACTCACTTGGCTGGGTCTTTTACCGGCTTGGCCGCTATGAAGAAGCGGTCGAGCAAATGGAGCGGGCCGTCGAGCTCTTGGCTGTTGATCCAGTGGTGAACGATCATCTGGGTGATGTTTATTGGGCCGTGGGGCGTCAACGCGAAGCCGAGTTCCAATGGAGCCGGGCACTGTCCTTTATTGATCCGGAAGACGCCGGAGGCGAGGCTGATCCCGAACGCATCCGGCGCAAGATTGAGGTGGGCCTTGATCGAGTGCTGGAAGAGGAAGGCGCGCCGCCTTTGAAAGTCGCAACTGACATCTAGAGGTGGCGGTTTTTGATAGTACCGGGCAATTTGGGCACAAGTGACGCGGTGACGCCACAGAAAGGCTTCGCACCTGCGAAAATTAACCTTGCGCTTCACCTGACGGGGCTGCGCGAGGACGGCTACCATTTGCTCGACAGTTTGGTGGTTTTTGCTGACATCGGTGACACCCTGCACGCAACAGAGGCGGATAACCTGACCTTGTCCGTTTCGGGGCCGTTTGCTGACGGGGTACCGGCGGATGGATCCAATCTTGTGCTGAAGGCTGCCAGCCGGTTGCGAGAATTGCGCGGCGTTACGGCAGGAGCCGCACTTCACCTTGAGAAACATCTTCCGCATGGCGGGGGCATTGGAGGCGGCAGTTCGGACGCAGCCGCCGCGATTCGCATTCTGGCAAAGCTCTGGCAGGTCGCCCCGTTGAGCGCGCAGGAAGCCTTACCACTCGGCGCAGATGTCCCCGTCTGCCTGACCGCTCCGCACCCGATGTTGATGCGTGGCATCGGGGATGATCTGGAGCGGGCACAAGGGGTGCCTGATGGGTGGCTGGTGCTGGTCAATCCGGGTGTATCTGTGCCAACGCAGGACGTGTTCCGGCTGCACGATCAACTCTATCCCGTAGATAATCCGGTGATGGACAGGTTGGTGGAAAACACTGATGTTGATGCGTTTGAAACCTGGCTCATGGGTCAACGCAATGACATGACCAAGGTCGCCCGTGAGGGACAGATTGCACCAATCATCGGCGAGGTGCTTGAAGCTCTGCAAAGCCATTCTGCCGTATCAGAAATGTCCGGTTCCGGCAGCACCTGCTGGGGATGGTTTCGCACCAAAGATCAAGCCCGTGTAGCGGCACAGGAAATACGTAAGGGCCATCCGAACTGGTGGGTCCACGCAACGCGGATGACGGGCTCTAGCTGATGCGGCTGACCACATAATCGGCCAAATCAGACAACATGTTTTTGATGTCGTGCTCTGGCAGCGGGGCAAGCGCCGCTTTTGCTTTGGCGGCCCATGACAGCGCATTTTCCTGTGTTTCAGCCAGTGTTCCATGCTTGTGAAGCAATGCCACCGCGTGATCCAGATCGCCGTCTTCCTGACGTCCTTTCTCAATCGTGCGGACCCAAAAAGCGCGTTCTGAATCGTCTGCTTTTGCCACCGCTTTGATCACAGGCAAGGTCAGCTTGCGTTCGCGAAAATCATCGCCGATGTTCTTGCCAGTGGTGTCTGCCTGTCCCTGATAATCCAGCAGATCGTCGACCACCTGAAAGGCCACGCCCAAGGCATCACCATAATCAAACAGGGCCCGGACAAGCGTATCCGGCGCTTCTGCAATAACTCCGCCCACCTCAGTTGCGGCAGAAAACAGGGCTGCTGTCTTGCCGCCCACAACCTGAAAATAGACCTCTTCGGTTGTCGCCAAATTGCGTGCAGCGGTCAGTTGTAAAACTTCGCCCTCTGCAATTGTCGCAGCTGCATTGGACAGGATACGCATCACACGCATGGAGCCTGGTTCGGTCATCAATTGAAAAGACCGTGCAAACAAGTAGTCCCCCACCAGCACAGAAGACTGGTTGTCCCACAACAGGTTTGCGGTCGGGCGGCCGCGCCGTTGCTCGCTTTCATCAACAACATCATCATGTAGCAGGGTCGCGGTGTGAATAAACTCGACCGTGGCAGCCAGATGGATGTGATAAGGCCCGTCATAGCCGCACAGACGTGCAGCGGCGAGGGTAAGCATCGGGCGCAAACGCTTGCCGCCCGCTTCGACCAGATGCGCGGTGACTTCGGGAATGCGGGGCGCGTGTTTGGATGCCATTCGCTCGCGGATCAACGTGCCAACAGCAACTAAATCTTCCGCCAGATGGTCGGCAAGCCGTTCATGCGGTTTCGCGATATTCTCGGAATTCATCCAGCAGACCCTATTTATCGCCCCATCCGAGGCTCGACAATTTGGCCAAACTGGCCCACACCACTGATATGAAGGAACTTTTACGCACAACTGACATGACGATTATCGCCTTTGCCCAAGCCCTTCTTCGGGGAGAGGATATAGACTGCTTCGAGATGGACGTAAACATGAGCGTCCTCGAAGGTGGCATTGGAATTTTCCCGCGTCGATTGATGGTACATCCTGACAATCATGAGGCGGCGGTGCGCGTCATGAAGGATAACGAGATTCCCTTGGGGCTGTGAGCATGGCGGAAGATACGGATCTGACCCATGACGCGTTTCTGGGCGGTCTTTTGCATCTTTATCAACCGCGCCGTGGCTATCGGGCCGGGGTTGATGCCGTCCTGCTAAGTGCTTCTGTTCAAGCGATAAAAGGCCAGCGGGTGCTGGAATTGGGTTGCGGTGTAGGAGCTGCGATTCTGTGTCTTGCGGCGCGTGTTCCCGAGCTTTCTCTGACTGCCGTGGAGCGTGAGTCGCACTATGCGGCACTGGCTCGCCGTAACGGTGGGGAGAGACTTCATGTGGTCGAAGCCGACTTGGCAGCGCTTCCCAAAGATCTGCGCCAGCGACAATTTGACCACGTTCTTGCCAATCCACCTTATTACGACAGGGCAGCTTCTGTTGCATCTGGTGATCCTGCAAGAGAGGCTGCGCATGGGGTGCAAACACCTCTGGAAACATGGGTCAAGATGGCCGCAAAACGTCTTGCGCCGAAGGGGCAGGCACATTTTATTCATCGCATGGAACGCCTGCCGGATATTCTGGCGGCACTTCCAGGAGGTATGGGGTCCGTCGAAGTCTTGCCATTGGCGGGGCGTGCGGGCCGTAATCCCGAACGAATGATTCTGCGGGCCCGCAAGAATGGACGTGCTGCGTTTCGAATGTGCGCGCCGTTGATTTTGCATGACGGTATACACAACGCGGATGACAGCAGCAGTTATTCAGAGTTGATCAAATCGGTGCTGCATGACGGAGCACCGCTGGTTTTCTAGGTGACGTTAAGCGAATGTTTACCAGATGTCCGACTATGCTGCAGAGCGGCGTGACAGATGCGCCAAACTATGATTCACTGAAACCCTAAACTTTCATCATGGAGGACTAAATGGCTTTTGACGCACGTCTGGAGACCCTGAAGCGGAAACATAGTGAAATGAGCGAGGCCGTGGAAACAGCCCAACGCGCACCCGGTGTTGATGACCTTCAAGTTGCTACGATGAAAAAAGAAAAACTGCGTCTCAAAGAAGAAATCTCGCGACTTTCGTCATAGTCGCTAGTTCGACGAACCAAAACTGGCGCGCGCTGCAATAAAGGCACCGCCAGTGATCAAGATCGCGGCCCAAAGCAAAGTTGCGCTTGGGGCCGCAACTCCGAACAAAACCAAAACGAAGGTCGACATCACGGGTGCCGCATAAGAGCTGGTGCCGAGCAATTGAATGTCGCCGTGTTTCACACCGATATCCCAAACAAAAAAGGCTAGGCCGACAGGACCAATGCCGAGACCTGCAATGGCGGCCCATCCAAGTGTGCTATCTGGCCAAATAGTTTGCTCAAAAACCAGATGCACGGGCAAGGACAATACGGCTGTGGCCAGGCAGAAAACTGCAACTGTTGCGGTTGGAGCCTTTCCTAGCAGTCTGGAAAAAACCGAGTAGCCCGACCACGTCAGGGCGCAAAGCAATGCGAGGCCATAACCCGCTGCATATTGTGTAGAGAAACCTTCGCCACCGCCCATGATGATCAATGCCGCCCCAGCAAATCCAAGAAGTGCGCCGAAGATGTGACCTTTGCCATGGCTTTCTCCGGGTAGAAGACCAGAAAAAATCACGATCAGCAAAGGCCAGAGGTATGCGATCAACCCGGCTTCTGCTGGCGGGGCAAGGCGTAGCGCCGAGAAGTAAAGCGCGTGATAGCCAAAAAGACCAAGCGTGCCAAAGACATATACTTTGATCGGGACGGCACGCAGGCTGGCAATAGTCCCCGAGAGCACGGCCCAGATAAGGCCCAGAGTCCCCCCAATTGCAAAACATAGCGTGTTTAACAGGAAAGGGGGCGTTGGTGCAGAGCCTACGGTGAACAAAGCAAGCAATGACCACAGCAGGACTGCGACAAACCCGACTGCCGTGGCGCGCTGACGGGTCACGGTTCGACATCCTTGCTGTCTACAAAAATGCGATTTTGCTCGAACACTTCGGATGCCCTCATTTTGTCTTTGATCCAGCGATGGAACGCGGCGATGTTTGGCCGGATCTCGCCACCTTGGGGGCAGATAAAACGGAAATGTGCATCACAGACCAAGCCGACCTCAAAAGGGGCCACCAACTGTCCGGTTTCCAACGCTTGCGTTGCAAGGGAGACGCGCGCCAACACGACCCCTGCGCCTGAAACAGCTGCATCAATCGCGTGATCGGCCTGACTGAAACGAGGGCCATGGGTGGTATCTATGTCGATGTTCGCAGCCCTGCACCATGCGGCCCAGTCTGCAGGTGTCTTGAAGAAAGCAATCGAATCGTCATGGATCAACGTCGTCTTTGCCAAATCGGCTGGCGATTTGATTTCAGTGGCCATTGAGGGAGTCATCATGGGGGTCATCCATTCCCGTGTCAGAGGGTCCGAGTAGACTTGTTTGTCGTGGCCAAGACCAAAACGGATTGCGACATCGACTTCGTCCAGATCAAAATCAATAATCCGCAGACTGGCGGAAAAGCGCAATTCGATATCTGGATGGGCCTGTGCGAAATCAAACAGACGCGGTGCCAACCATTTTGACGTGAATGCGGGGCCCGCTGTAACCGTCAGCGTGCTGGTATCGTTCAGCCGCCGCGTGCTGCGCCAAGCTTTTGTCAGGGTCTGAAATCCATCCGCTGCACCGGGGGCCAATGTGCGACCGGCTTCTGTCAGCTCAACAGCGCGATTAAGCCGTCTGAAGACAGGCGTGCCCAAGTGTTCCTCCAGCGATTTGATTTGAAAGCTGAGGGCCGCCGGGGTGACTCCTAACTCGTCTGCGGCAGCGGCAAATGACATATGACGCGCAGCAGCGTCAAAAGCACGTAAAGCGGTAAGAGGGGGCAAGCGATCAGACATTTTCAGTTAAGTAAATCTAATGCGAAGGAATGAAAAGTCTCGTTTGTCAGTCTTGGTAGCAATGCGCATACAGGATGCAGAAAACAGAAACCGCACGTACCCTATCAAAAGGAGTCGACCCATGATTGAAGCAACGACAAACCCGGACGCCCGCACTGCAATGGAAAGGGCACATCTGGCGCGCAGTGATGCAGCTGCGGCTATGTGGTCTTGGCTGTTCGCCCGTTCGCCGCGCTAGAACACGGTGCCCCTTTTACCACATGGCAAAGGCCGGTCCATCTGAACCGGCCTTTGCCTTTTTAGCCACCTGAGATGTGGCTTTTGGTTTTAAACGAAGAACTGTGCACCGTTGGCAGAAACTGTGGAACCGTTAATGAAACCTGCGTCATCAGATACAAGGAATTTGACAATACGCGCGATTTCTTCGGGCTCACCCAGACGACCTGCAGGGATTTGTGCAATGATGCTCTCACGCACTTTTTCGGGAACTGCCATCACCATGTCGGTGCCAATGTAGCCCGGGCAGATCGCGTTGGCCGTGATGTTGGCGCGTGCGCCTTCTTGAGCCAGTGATTTGACGATACCCAGATCGCCCGCTTTGGTTGCGGCATAGTTCACTTGTGCAAACTGACCCTTTTGACCGTTGATGGACGAGATTACGACGATTCGGCCAAACTTGCGCTCGCGCATGCCGGGCCAGATCGGGTGGATGGTGTTGAACACGCCGGTCAGGTTTGTGTCGATCACTTCTTTCCACTGATCAGGTGTCATTTTATGGAAAGGGGCGTCACGTGTGATGCCCGCGTTTGCAATAACCACTTCAACCGGGCCAAGGTCCGCTTCGACTTGCGCAATGCCTGCTTTAGACGACTCGTAATCGGCAACATTCCATTTGTACGTCTTGATGCCTGTTTCAGCGGTGAACGCTGCTGCAGCTTCGTCGTTGCCTGCGTAAGTTGCGGCAACGGTATAGCCTGCTTCTTTGAGTTCTTTAGAAATGGCGGCACCGATGCCTCGGCTGCCTCCGGTAACAAGTGCGACGCGGGACATAGTATCTCCTATCTGTGAGGTAATTTTAATTCGAAATTCGGTTTAGGTGCGCAATTAAATTACGCACCCGTTTTGTTTAGGGGCGCTCAAGGCACATGGCAACACCCATGCCGCCACCAATGCACAACGTCGCCAAACCTTTCTTGGCACCGCGACGCTGCATTTCAAAGAGCAGCGTGTTTAGGATGCGCGCACCAGAAGCACCGATTGGGTGACCGATGGCGATGGCACCGCCATTCACGTTGACGATGGAGGGATCCCAACCCATATCCTTGTTCACGGCACAGGCTTGTGCGGCAAAGGCTTCATTTGCTTCTACCAGATCAAGGTCTTCGGCCTTCCAGCCTGCTTTTTCCAGTGCTTTGCGGGAGGCATAGATCGGGCCGACACCCATGATTGACGGATCAAGACCGGCAGTCGCATAGGACGCAATGCGCGCCAGCGGCTCGATGCCGCGCTTTTCAGCCTCTTCAGCCGACATCAGCAAGGCACCAGCTGCACCATCGTTCAGACCGGAGGCATTCGCCGCGGTAACTGAACCGTCTTTGGCGAAAGCCGGGCGCAGTTTTTGCATAGCTTCCATGGTTGCACCGTGACGGATGTATTCATCAGCATCGACAATTGTATCACCCTTGCGGCCCGGTACCGTGAAGGCGGTGATTTCATCAGCGAATTTGCCTGCCTTTTGTGCAGCTTCAGCTTTGTTTTGCGAGGCGACAGCAAATTCGTCCTGCTGTTCGCGGGTGATCTGCCATTTGTCTGCGACGTTCTCTGCAGTTTGACCCATATGATATCCGTTGAAGGCATCCCAAAGGCCGTCCTTGATCATGGTGTCGATCAATTTCAGGTCGCCCATTTTCTGACCCGCGCGCATGGCTTGGGCGTGGGGTGACATGGTCATGTTCTCCTGACCACCGGCCGCAACGATTGCGGCATCACCCAACTGGATATGCTGTGCGGCCAAAGCAACTGCGCGCAGACCGGAACCGCAAACCTGATTGATCGACCAGGCAGAGCTTTCCTGTGGAAAACCCGCATTGATATGGGCTTGGCGGGCTGGATTCTGGCCTTGGCCAGCTGTCAAGACCTGACCTAGAATGGTCTCGGATACGTCTGCCGCATCTACGCCGGCACGCGCGACGAGTTCTTTCAGGACGGCGGCACCCAAGTCATGCGCGGGAGTATTGGCAAAGGCCCCTCCAAAACTGCCGACGGCTGTACGTGCTGCGGATGCGATAACGACGTTGGTCATAGGGTTGAATTCCTCTTTCAACTGGCAGAGGAAATCATGCCGCCTGTGCGTCCTTCGCACAGTTCGACTCCCCCACCTTCTAACCGAGGTAATACATGATGCATTACTTTGCGGCAACAAAGCCGATTGAATAGCTGTTATGCATTATGGGGAAAATAGTGATCTTTGGCTCGTGTTGGCGATTCAACCTGCCTGAGCGTGTTTCCGCCGGAGCCAGGCCGGTTGTGTAGTCGGCGCACTAAAGTAGAAACCCTGAAGGCAATCTACTCCCATTTCTGTAAGTAGAGCCGCGTCTTCAGCGGTTTCGACAAATTCGGCAACGGTCAGCATATCAAAATGACCTGCGATAGAGAGAAGGGCGGCTGTAATCGCCCGATTATCAGGATTGCGCGCAATGCCGTTCACAAACTGACCGTCGATTTTAAGGATATCAAAGTAGAAATCCTTGAAGTACCGGATTGCGGTATAGCCTGCACCAAAATCATCCAACGCAAAGCAGACGCCGTGGGGTTGCAGTTCATCCATGAAGTCCACGACCAGTTCGGGCACCAGCATGGCAGAGCTTTCCGTTATTTCAAGGATCAGACGTTCACCCAATGTGGCGTCTTGTTTCAAATGCCGCTGCATCATTTTGTGCCATGCGGAATACCCGATAGAGCGTGCAGACATGTTGATAGACAAGCGCAAGCCTGGATTCTGACGCAGCGCCTGCAACCCCATTCGCAGAGCCAGCACATCAATTTCGCGGCCTAATTCGGTAGCTTCAATGGCAGGCATGAAATCCTTGGCGGGGATAACGCGTCCTGTCGCATCCAAAATACGAATCAGCCCTTCGTAAAACGCGACCTTGGTGTGGCTGCTGGCACGCATGACGGGTTGATAGGCCAACAACGTCTGCTTGTGCGTGATCGCATCGCGCACCATATCCAACGTGTTTTTGTCGCGTTGGGCCACGGCATAATCCAGCGGGCTTTCGCTGCCAGGTGGAATGTCGGCAAGACGGCGTTTGAAACGGCTGACCACGGGTATCTACTTTCTTGGTTGCAATAAACACCATGCCCGTCAAAGTGATAACGGCCTGTTAAAGGTTGGATTTTGCAAGAGTTTTAGCGGCCCGTCTTGGGGCAGGGGGATGTGAATGAAGCGTTGCGAATGGGCAGGACCAGAACAGATTTACAAGGATTATCACGACACCGAATGGGGTGTGCCGGAATACAACAGCCGCGCCTTGTGGGAAAAGCTGATACTGGACGGATTTCAGGCCGGGCTGAGCTGGATCACGATCCTTAAGAAGCGCGACAATTTCCGCGCCGCTTTTGAGGGGTTTGATCCGAATGTGATTGCCGGGTGGGGCGAGGAGGACGTACTGCGATTGCTTGATAATGAAGGGATCATTCGCCATCGAGGCAAGATCGAGGCGACAATCAACAATGCTCGCGCATGGCAAAAGATTGAACAACGCGAGGGGTTTGACACCTTCATGTGGCGCTATGTGGATGGTGTGCCGTTGCTCAACACTTGGCCCACGCAGGCCGATGTGCCGCCCAAAACGGCGCTGTCTGAACAAATTTCTAGGGATTTGAAGAAAGAAGGCTTCAAGTTTGTCGGCCCCACGATTGTCTATGCGTGGATGGAGGCTTGCGGTTTGATCAACGACCATCTGGTGACCTGTCCGCAGCGCAATGAATGTGCAGCGATGGCGCTAAAGATTTAAGTGCCGTCGATGCAGAAGAAGTTGTGCGCGCGATGCGCCAAGATAACCGGTAAGGCCGCCAAAGACCTTGATCAAAGCGGGACGTCATGGAACTCTGCGGCAACAAACACTTTTTCGCACTTTACTTGCAGATCGGAGTACGCACTTGGAATATGATCCTAGATCAGACGATTGTCCGTTACCTTTTTCACCCTTTAAGTCATGCACCGTTCCCCGTCCGATCGGTTGGCTGAGCACAATCAGCCCTGACGGTGTGCCTAACCTCGCACCGTATTCACAGTGGCAGAACCTGACGTTTGATCCACCTATGGTGATGTTCGCGGCCAACCAGTATTCATCGGGCCAGCGAAAACATACTGTCACCAACGCCGAAGAAACCGGTTGGTTTGTCTGGAACATGGCTACTTATGATCTGCGCGAAGCTGTCAATCTGTCCGCGATGGAGGTGGATGCAGCTGTTGATGAATTCGTCCATGCTGGCGTGACTGCAATCCCCTGTGTCGATGCACCCGGCCCGCGTGTCGCAGAAAGCCCGGCGCAGTTTGAATGTAAATACCTCAGCACACATCGTTTGCGGGGCAGTTCCAATCATGGCTGGGTGGATGTTGTTTACGGGGAAGTCGCCCGTATTCACGTAAAGGACGAGGTGATCACACCCGAAGGCAAGCTGGACATTCCGGGTATCCGGCCTTTGGCCCGTCTGGGATATTATGATTATACCTCTGTCACCGAGACCTTCGAGATGAAAATCCCCGGCCCAAACGGTATGACGAACGTGGGTTTGGAGGGAAAACAGTAGGTAATTCAGTGTCTACCTTTGTGATCATGGGATTGGGAGTATCTGCCACATCGGAAGGGTTCGTGCAGACGTGAAAACGTCGATCGAACGTCCTGTGAATTCAGCAAGCAATGGCTGCTCTGCCAGTTGAGTGAGTTGTTAATTGCACTTGCAGCATTGATTGATGTTTAACGCACAGGTGGCGGTTGTAGCAGCCAAAACGAAAATGTCCGAATAAGTTTCAGAGAATTTGAAGAAGTAAGGCCGCAAGTTTGCCGGGGTACTTGGTGGTTTTGCGTGACGGAGTTTTTGGGTTGGTCAAGAGTTGCAAAAGCGCCGATTGCATTGCGCGAAAGATTGCAGCTTCATGTTGCACTGCGTATTCAGAAATTATTGGAAGTTATTTTGTAGAGGACGAAAAATGCGACTTTTTATCAGTGGGTTAATTCTATCGACCGTCGTGTCAGCATGTGGACCTACAAATGGAAATACACCTGTTCCCGGCGGTGCGGCTACTTTTGACTATCTGGCTGACGGAAAATTCAAAGCCAAATTTGGTTCCGCATATTCGAAAGAAGAGGTTCAAAATCATTCGGCGTATTGCAAGACAGGAAAGCCAGCCAACTTAGTAGTCAATCCACGTTCTGACGGTGGTTTCACGGTGTCCGGGAATTGTGTCTAACAAACTAAGGTGCGTGGATAGGGTACAACCCGTGTCTTGATAGAAAAAGGCCGATTGACTCCTCCACCATCCGCCGTATAAGCGCGGCTTCATTGGTGTTGGTGGCCCCCGCAAGGGGATGCCTGTCGGGGGAAACCCAAAGGACAACGCCCTTTACCGCCCATTCGGGCCACATGAAGGAGAACAGCCGTGACAAAACGCACCGCTGCCAAACACAAAATTGACCGCCGCATGGGCGAAAACATCTGGGGCCGTCCAAAGTCACCAGTAAACCGCCGCGAATATGGCCCCGGCCAGCACGGTCAGCGCCGCAAGGGCAAGATTTCCGACTTCGGTATCCAGTTGCGCGCCAAGCAGAAGCTTAAGGGTTACTACGGCGACCTGACAGAAAAGCAGTTCCGCCGCATCTATGGCGAAGCCGAGCGTGTCAAAGGCGATACAGGTGAAAACCTGATCGGTCTGCTGGAGCGTCGTCTGGACGCGGTTGTGTACCGTGCCAAGTTCGTTGCAACCGTATTTGCCGCACGCCAGTTCGTGAACCACGGCCACGTCAAAGTGAACGGCAAGAAGGTTAACATTCCTTCCTACCGCGTCAAAGAAGGTGACGTGATTGAAGTGCGTGACCGTTCCAAGCAGATGGTTGCCTTGCTTGAGGCCACACAACTGGCAGAGCGCGACGTGCCTGACTACATCGAGGCGGACCACTCCAAAATGACAGCCACTTTCACGCGCACACCTGCGCTGGGCGATGTGCCGTATCCAGTTGTGATGGAACCGAACCTCGTCGTGGAATTCTACGCGAAGAACTAATCTTCGCCAAAACTTCCAAGCTGATTCCAAAGGCTGCGACGGGAAACCGCCGCAGCCTTTTGCTTTTGGTACTGGTAGCGATTGTGCGGCACCGCTAGAACAAGCCCAACACAGACAGGAATGAGATATGACCCATATCGAACCGCAACCAGGCATCATGGATATCACCCTTTATCAGGGTGGTGCATCACACTTGGCCGGCATCGAAAATGTGGTGAAACTGTCCTCTAATGAAAATCCGTTGGGGCCAAGTGACGCGGCGATCGAAGCCTTTCGGCGGGCCGCCTTCAGTTTGCACCGCTACCCGTCTTCTGATCATGCACCTTTGCGCAGCGCAATTGCCGAAGTTTATAGCATTGATGCGGAACGTATCATCTGCGGCGCTGGCTCGGACGAGATCATTGCGTTTCTCTGTCAGGCCTATGCGGGGCCGGGCAGTGAAGTGATCCACACCGAACATGGTTTTGGCATGTACCGGATCAGTGCGTTGGCCGCCGGGGCAACCCCTGTCGAGGTCAAGGAACGCGAACGTGTCACTGATGTTGATGCGATCCTTGCGGCCTGCACAAAAAAAACGCGTCTGGTGTTTCTTGCCAATCCGAACAACCCAACGGGGACAATGATCGGTAGCTCTGAGGTGGCACGTCTGGCAGCCGGATTGCCCGCGCAGGTGATCCTTGTTCTGGATGGTGCCTATGCCGAGTATGTAGAAGGCTATGATGGCGGGGCGTCCCTCGTCGATGCGCGTGAAAACGTGGTTATGACGCGGACATTCTCAAAGATTTACGGACTTGGCGGGCTGCGTGTCGGATGGGGGTACGGTCCACAGGCCATTATTGATGTGCTCAACCGGGTTCGCGGGCCGTTTAACATTAGTCAGGCGTCTCTGAATGCAGCCGAAGCAGCGGTCCGCGATACGGCGTATATCGACCACTGCCGGAGCGAAAATGCGCGCTGGCGCACATGGATGGCGGATGCGCTGGCCGAAATGGGCATCCCCTCGGACGTGTCCTGTGCCAACTTTGTGTTGGCGCGCCTAACTTCTCAGGAAGAAGCAGAGGAATGTGATGCCTACCTCAAGTCTCGCGGGCTGATTGTGCGCCTGGTGGCAGGTTACAAGCTGCCCACGTCCTTACGCATTACTGTGGGGGATGAGGCATCCTGTCGTCGCGTTGTGCATACCATTCGTCAATTCAAGGAAGGCCAGTTTCCCGAGGAGGCCGCTGATGTCACAAATCTATGACCGAGTCGCTTTGATTGGTTTGGGCCTAATTGCATCCTCTATGTTTTGGGCGATGAAACGCAAAGGGCTTGCAGGTGAAGTCACCGGCTTTGCCAGATCGTCGGATACCCGAGATATCGCGCGCGAGATCGGTCTTTGTGATCGCGTATGTGACAGCATCACAGAGGCGGTTGAAGGCGCTGATCTGGTTGTCCTGTGTGTCCCTGTTGGCGTTATGGGGGCTGTAGCAGCAGAAATTGCAGGTGCGCTAAAACCGGGTGCAACAGTGACTGATGTCGGCTCTGTCAAAGGGGACGTCATTGCACAGGTTGCCCCACATCTACCTGATAAGGTTCACTTTGTTCCGGGGCATCCGCTTGCGGGTACCGAGCATTCCGGCCCGCGATCCGGCTTTGCCGAACTGTTCGACAACCGCTGGTGCCTATTGGTGCCAGTCGCGGGAACCGACCCGCAGGCAACGGCCAGATTGCGAACTTTGTGGGAAGGGCTCGGTTCATATGTCGACGAGATGGATGCAGAGCATCACGATCTGGTGCTGGCTGTCACCAGTCACGCGCCGCATTTGATTGCTTACACGATGGTCGGGGTGGCGGATGATTTGGGCCGTGTGACCGACAGTGAAGTGATCCAGTATTCTGCTGCCGGTTTTCGCGACTTCACGCGTATTGCGGCCTCGGATCCGACCATGTGGCGCGATGTATTTCTGTCCAACAAGGACGCTACGCTCGAGATACTCGGTCGCTTCACAGAAGAGCTCTTTGCGTTGCAGCGCGCCATCCGGCAAGGGGACGGTGACCATCTGCACGCGTATTTCACGCGCACCCGTGCCATCCGCCGCGGCATTATCGAAGCGGGGCAAGATACGGATGCGCCGAACTTTGGCCGCGGAGGCGAGCGACATAAATGATCAGGGCGGCGGTATTCAGCTTCATGATTTCTTTGGGTCAAATGGCATTGGCAGCTGATCCATCCGCGTCATTGCGCCCGGTTCCACGCGCTTCGGAAAAGGTAGAAAAACCTGCGACACTTGAACAATCCGGCGCTATCGCCCAGCCGGATCAAAACGCTGAACAACAGGATGCCAAAAAACGTGGCGGCCTGTTTTCATCTCTGCGCCCGTTGTTTCGGACACAGAAAGTCAACCGTGAAGGGCGTGCGCGTCAGCAATTGCTCAAGAAAGGTGCGGTTTGCGGTGATGTCGCGATTCAGGGCGAACCTGTGGGCCGCGTTACTGGCAAAATCCGTGGCTGCGTTATCGAAGATGCGGTGCGTGTACGCTCTGTTTCCGGTGTTGGGTTAAGCCAGAAATCGGTGATGGATTGCAAAACTGCGGATGCCCTGAAGACCTGGCTGAACTCAGCGGCCAAGCCCGCGCTTGCCAAAAAAGGCGGGGGGCTGCAGTCGTTGAAAGTTGCCGCGCATTATGCCTGCCGGCCCCGAAATAACCAGAAAGGCGCAAAATTGTCGGAACACGGCAAAGGACGCGCCATTGATATTTCGGGGTTTCGTTTGGTGGATGGCACCGATGTGACAGTGCTCAACGGCTGGAATGCCAGCCGTTTTTCAAAAGCCATGCGACAGATGCACAAGGGGGCATGCGGGCCGTTTGGCACGGTGCTTGGCCCCAAAGCCAACCGGTTTCATCGCGATCATTTTCATTTTGACACAGCGCGATATCGTTCGGGCAGCTATTGCAAGTAGTTAACGTACGAAAAGACGCGGTGCCGGACCAAGCGGGATTCCACTTAGAAGCATTGCGCCGTCCTTAAACAAGAGCCTTAGTTCCAGATTGTCGGGGTTGTCCCCCCGATTTGCCAATGCACCAAGAACGAGCCCAATCTGTTTTCGTTGATCTGACTTGAGAAGTCCACCTTTTCCTGCGAATTCAAGTGCTTGTTGCCAGTTGTCAATTGAAAGAGACAAGTCGCCTTCCGGTATTCCGTTCGTGCTGATGCTTAGGTGACCTTGCCCGCTCACTCTTAATGAACCCCAGATTGCGTCCAGTCTGCGAAAAGCCACAACGCTGGGCAATGGGCGGTTTTCTAGGGCAAAACGGTCAAGTGGTTGATCAAATGTAATGTCTCCCTCACCGGTAAAGACTTCGAAAGCGCTTGGCCATTCCGCGGGGAGATCAAACATCGCGCGCAGCGTATCACCGGGAACCAACTCGTCAGCGTTGATGGAAAACCCGTAGCTGTATGCTTGTGTGCTGTCTTGCTTGAACTCAACATCAAATGATTTTCCCGAGGCCAGATTGCCAGACACCATGTTGATTTGCCATGGGCCGCTGGTTGCGTTGAATTCTCTTAACCCCAGTGCCATTTTGGGATGCAAGCGCAAGGTGATCTCTCCCTCGCGCGCGCGCATGAACAAGGAAAGCCCATTGGCACCGCTGAGCGCAATCGGAGTTTGAGGTAAGGATAATGTGATATCACCGGGCCAATAGACGGGGGCACTTAGCCGGATATCTTTGGCTTGCGTACCACGTCCGGTCTTTGGATCAGAAAGTGTCAGCGCCCCCAATGTCGTCTTGAAGGAAAAGGGAAACCCGTCGACTGCAATGGAATCAACTTCGACTTGCCAGCCTTGCGCACGCATATCCGACAACCAGCCCGCAACCCCACGTTCGATAAGAGTTGATGCAAACCACCACAAACCGCACCAAAGAAGCGTCAGCACAACAAGTATCTTCACCAGCCAGCCCACCTGCAATTCCTCTTTAACTCACGCGTCAGATGCGGTTTACGCAAGTGGGCAACAAAGGACCAGTGTGATGGCAATGTGGGTGTTCGGATACGGATCGCTTCTGTGGAACCCGGGCTTTGAAGTGGCGGAAAGCGTCATCGGCAGCTTGCCGGGGTATGGACGGTCGTTCTGCATGCGGTCGATCCACCATCGCGGCACGGTGCAGGATCCCGGTCTGGTTCTGGCACTGGATGAGCAACCGCAAGGAGCATGTTCCGGGATGGCCTTGCGTGTGAACCCCGGGGTGGAAGACGCGACCCTTGAATATCTGCGCGAGCGCGAACTCATTTCATCGGCCTATCTGGAAAAGAACCTTAGTGTGTCCTTAAGCGACGGGCGTGTAGTCGAGGCGGTTGTTTATGTGATTGATGAAAGTCACGAACAATATTGCGGAGGATTGTCTCTGGAAGAGCAAGCACAGATCATCGCGAAGGCGGTTGGTGGGCGTGGCCCGAACACCGAGTATCTGTACAACACCGCGGACCATCTGCGTGACGTCGGGCTAAAGGACGCAGACCTTGATTGGCTACATCAACGGGTAAAGATGCTCGCATCATAAAACCTTGGCAAAACAGGCAGGTTTCAGTGTAATCTGACCCAAGAGCAGTAAACGGGTCAGGAGTAACGACCTAATGGCGCAAACAGAGCGCACAACGAAGCTACAGTTTTCCCAACCGGTGCGTCAGGTGTCCCTGATGTTCATCGTCTTGGGGCTGTCAGGGTTTGGCGCATTTATTGCTTTGCCGTCGGTTTATCCGATTTTTGCACCCAACCTGTACCTCAACGGCGTTATCCTGTTGGTCTTCTTTATCGGCGTCCTTGCGTGTTTTTATCAGGTTTACCAGTTGATCGGGTCAGTGCGCTGGATCGAAAACTTCGCCTCTGACAAGCCTGACCCTGAAACAATGGCGCCTCAGCTTTTGGCCCCGCTGGCGGCTTTGCTGCGCACACGCGGTGCCCGTATGCAGGTTTCTGCGACCTCGACGCGTTCCATTCTGGATTCGGTTTCTACCCGGATTGACGAAGCGCGAGAGATCACCCGCTACATCGTCAACATGTTGATTTTTCTCGGCCTTCTAGGCACATTCTACGGCCTTGCCACAACAGTTCCGGCCGTTGTGGACACGATCCGCAGCCTTGCTCCGTCCGAGGGCGAAGACGGTGTTGACGTGTTTTCCAAGCTGATGACCGGACTGGAAGCACAACTGGGCGGCATGGGTGTGGCCTTTGGCTCGTCCCTGTTGGGCTTGGCGGGGTCACTTGTCGTCGGCCTGTTGGAGCTTTTTGCCGGACATGGCCAGAACCGCTTTTATCAAGAACTGGAAGACTGGCTCAGCTCGATTACCCGCGTCGGTTTCAGCGCCGGAGAAGAGGCGACAGGGGAGCAAAATGCCATGGCAGGTGTGGTTGACCATATGGCCGAGCAGATGGAGAGTTTGCGCACAATGTTCGCAGATTCCGACGCCAGCCGCACCGAAGTGGACGAGAAACTTGGCAAACTGGCGGATGCCGTAGATCGCATGACGGAGCGGATGCAGGTTGATCATGGATCGACAACTGCGCTTGAACGGATCGCAAGTGGGCAAGAACGCATGATTTTAGCACTTGAGGCACAAGAGCCGCAGGGTGATGGAATAGACGCAGAAAGCCGCATGCGCCTGCGTTCGATCGACGTCCAGATGTTGCGTATTCTAGAAGAAATTTCAGCTGGACGCCAAGAGACAATGGCGGAATTGCGCCACGACATTGCGTCTCTGGCAAAAGCGATTTCTGCACCGCGCCCTGCCACATCGCAACGACGTGTGCGGACACCTGACAAGCCGGGTGGAGGGGAGCGCTAAATGGCCCTTTCTCGCAGGACTGGTTCGCGTTTTCAAAGCTCGATCTGGCCCGGTTTTGTAGATGCGATGACGGGATTGTTGCTGGTTCTGATGTTTGTCTTAACCATCTTTATGGTGGTGCAATTTGTCTTGACGGAACGAATCACGGGACAGGAAACAGAACTCAATGTGCTTTCAGGTGAGGTCGCGGCCCTTGCGCAGGCATTGGGACTTGAAGAAACCGCAAACGCACAACTTGAGGAGCGATTGGGAGCGTTATCGGCTTCGCTGACATCCGCACAGGATCAGGTGTCACGGCAGGAGTCACTGATTGCGTCATTGACAGCGGAGCGGGACAGGCAAGCGGTGGAATTGCAGGCCGCTGATGGGCAGATCACGCAGTTCGAAGCCCAGGTTGCAGGTTTGCTGGCTGACCGCGACCGGGATGTGACCACGATTGCGGAGCTTGAAGGCCGGGAAGCACAGTTGTTGAGCGATCAGGAGGCGTTGAACCTTGCCCTGAGTACTGCCCGTAGTGAAGTGGATGCGCAGGCAGAGTTGGCGCGCCTTGCAGCCGCCCGTCGTGAGGCATTGGATGCATTGGTCGCTGATTTACGTGTCCGAAATGCAGATGCCGAGGCGCAAGTGTCCGATCTGCAGGATAAAGTGGCCCAAAGTGCAGAGGCATTGAGTGTTGAAGAAAGCGCACGGCTTGCCGAGGCTGCAGCGGCCGAGGCCTTGCGCAGCCGACTTGAGAATGCAGATGCTGAGTTGACAGCAATGACATTGGCGCTGGAGACGCAGCGCAAGGAAGCTGAGGATACTTTAACGCTATTGGCAGCTGCGCGCGCGGCAACGGGTGATCTGGATGCGCGGTTGGCAGAGGCATTGATCCGCTTGCAAGACGCAGACGCGGCAGCTCTTGTTGCGGCTGAAACGCAGACCGATCTTGCAATGGCGCAGCAGGAGATTGTCGAGCTCAGGGGCAAAATCGCTGCGCAAGAACAAACCGTAGAAGGGCTTGAAACGGACAGTGACACGCTGCGCGCGCAATTGGTTGCGGCGGTAGCTGCCCGCCTTGCGGCCGAGAATGCGGTGCGGGATCGGAGTTCGGACGTTGCAAAACAGTCGGCGTTGCTGGCAGCAGCGCGCGCTGCACTCAGTGAAGAGGAAGCGACAAGTGCCGCAGCTCAGCGCCAAACAGAGCTTTTGAATCAACAAGTTGCAGTTTTGCGCACGCAGCTTGGAAATTTACAGGCGCTGCTTGATGACGCTGTTGCGCGCGATGCGGCAAAATCCGTCGAGCTGCAATCGCTTGGATCTGACTTGAACACCGCACTTGCACGGGTTGCTGCCGAGCAAAGCCGCCTCGCTAAGTTCGAAGCTGCCGAGCGTGCACGATTGGAAGCAGAGGCCGCTGCGTTGCAGGAGAAAACCAAGGATCTTGAACAGTACCGCTCGGAATTTTTTGGCCGTCTGCGGGAGGTTTTGGGTGCTCAGGAGGGTGTGCGGATTGAAGGGGACCGGTTTGTGTTCTCTTCGGAAGTTTTGTTTCCACCGGGGGGCGCTGTTCTGTCCCAAGAAGGGCGTGGGGAAATTGCCAAGGTTGCCGACATTTTGCGTTCGGTGGCAGATGACATTCCACAAGAGATCGACTGGGTCATCCGGGTCGACGGGCATACAGACAACGTGCCGCTGTCCGGAGCAGGCGCGTTCTCGGATAATTGGGAGTTAAGTCAGGGACGCGCCCTTTCGGTGGTCAAGTACATGATTAACTTTTTAGGTATTCCGCCGGACCGTTTGGCGGCAAACGGTTTCGGGCAATATCAACCTGTGGCACTGGGCAACAGCAGCGAGGCGCGTGCACAGAACCGCCGGATCGAGTTGAAATTCACCGAAAAATAGAAATCTTCTCGGGACAGAAGGCACCTATTTTACTTCAAGTTGAGTTTCTTTTGTATCAATCACTTTACCGTCCCGCAAAAGCGTTGCTGTTCCCAGATAGATCCCGCGTGCCCAAGGCGTATCTCCACGGCGTTTTTTGCCTACCGCGCGGTAAGCTTGGGCGTGACGACGCTCCAACGCGGAGTCTTTACTAAGGATCTTTCCATCAGGGCCGGAGATTTGCAGACGGATGACGTCATCCTTCTGCGTGCCATAGGTAAAACCGTAAATGACAATGGCCGACGCGTCGGTGCGCAGCACATCAACTGCGGCACTTCCCGCCTTCACGTCTTCATAGCTTGGCAAACCGGCGCTGAAACCCAAATCAATAAGGCCGCCGGGTGAAAAAGCGGGGGGGTGGGCCCAAAGTGTGCTGTCGCCGGGTGAATTACATGTGACTATTCCGTCGGGATCAAACGGGTCTACCGGTTTGCCTCCCTGTCGAACGGACAGGTGCAGATGCGGGAATTCGGCGCGGCCTGACTGGCCAATTTCTCCCAAAACATCACCAGCATTCACTGTTTGATCATTTCGGATCGCGATACTACCTTGCTTAAGGTGGCAATATTGCGTTTCCCAACCGCCGGGATGGACCAGAACAACGCCGTTCCCGCATTCCTTACCCTCTATCGCGGCAGCAGTTTCCTTGTTGTAACCAGTATCTGGCATGCCTTCGCGAAATCCGCGCACGCGTCCGTCAGCTGCTGCAAAGACCTTGACGCCGGCTTCCATGTGTTTGCGCGTGGGCAATGCAAAATCGGTGCCTTTGTGGCCGTCGTAGCTAAGCTTGCTGCATTGATAGTCGCTAAATCCGTCGCTTGGGTCGCGGTCCATGTACTGCTGAATATAGCAGCCGTCACCCAAAGTGCAGTCTACCGGGAACTGCAATGAAAGGTCCTCCGCCAGAGCGATGCTGGCGAAGGGTAAGGTCAAGGCCCAAAGACCCTTCTGGATCATTCTGCCGTCAGCAGTGGCGGCTTGTCACCGGAAAGTTGCCGTTTCTCGTGATCGAGAATGGTCAACTCAAGCTCGCCTTTCTTGACACCAACTTTGACGACACCACCCTTGGCCAGCTTCCCGAAAAGGAGTTCTTCGGCCAGTGGTTTCTTGATGTGTTCCTGAATCACGCGGCCCAAGGGACGTGCGCCCATTTTGTCGTCATAGCCTTTATCCGCCAGCCATTCGGCGGCTTTCTTGGACAACTCAAACGTCACATTGCGATCCATCAGCTGTGCTTCAAGCTGGAGAACGAACTTCTCGACTACGCGCAGGATCACATCCTTGGGCAATGCACCAAAGCTGATGACTGCATCCAGACGGTTGCGGAATTCCGGCGTAAAGGTGCGTTCGATCGCTGCGGTATCTTCACCTGTGCGACGGTCGCGACCAAAGCCGATGGCTTCTTTTGCCTGATCTGCAGCACCGGCGTTTGTCGTCATGATCACGACGACATTGCGGAAATCGACTGTCCGACCATTGTGATCGGTGAGCTTACCGTGATCCATCACCTGCAACAGAATATTATAGACATCCGGATGCGCCTTTTCCATTTCATCCAGAAGCAGCACACAATGCGGATGCTGATCGACGCCATCCGTCAACATGCCGCCCTGATCAAAGCCAACATAGCCGGGAGGCGCACCAATGAGACGCGAAACCGCGTGTTTTTCCATGTACTCGGACATGTCGAAACGCAGCAGTTCCACACCCAGAGTATCTGCCAACTGCTTGGCGACTTCTGTTTTACCAACACCGGTTGGGCCAGCGAAAAGGTAGTTGCCAATTGGTTTTTCAGGTTCGCGCAGACCGGCACGCGACAGTTTGATCGCCGACGAAAGCGCCTCGATCGCCTTGTCTTGTCCAAAGACGACCCGTTTCAATGAAGCTTCAAGGTCTTTCAACACAACAACATCGTCTTTGCTGACGGTCTTCGGCGGAATACGCGCAATTTTGGCCACCACGGCCTCGACCTCTTTGGTGCCGATTGTTTTGCGGCGTTTTGAGGCGATAACCAGATGTTGCGCGGCACCTGCTTCGTCGATCACGTCAATCGCAGAATCAGGCAGTTTGCGGTCGTTGATGTAACGCGCTGCCAGTTCAACGGACGTTTTGATTGCGTCAGATGTGTACTTGACCGAGTGATGTTCCTCAAAATAAGGCTTTAGCCCCTTAAGGATTTTCACAGCATCTTCGACAGAAGGTTCGTTCACGTCGATTTTTTGGAAACGACGGGCAAGGGCGCGGTCCTTTTCAAAGTGTTGACGGAATTCCTTGTAGGTTGTGGAGCCCATCGTGCGTAATTTGCCACCCGCCAAGGCAGGTTTCAGCAGATTGGATGCATCCATGGCACCACCCGATGTCGCGCCAGCACCAATAACAGTGTGGATTTCGTCGATGAACAGCACTGCATCATCGTGATCTTCCAGCTCTGTCACAACAGCCTTGAGGCGTTCCTCAAAATCACCGCGGTAACGGGTTCCGGCCAGCAATGCGCCCATATCGAGGGAATAAATTGTGGTTTCGGCCAGAACTTCAGGCGTTTCACCCGCAACGATCTTGCGCGCCAAACCTTCGGCGATGGCGGTCTTGCCAACACCGGGGTCGCCCACCAGCAACGGGTTATTTTTGCGCCGACGGCACAATACCTGAATGCAGCGTTCAACCTCGCTGTCGCGGCCGATCAGCGGATCAATGTCCCCTTCGCGTGATTTGGCGTTTAGATCGACGCAGTATTTCTCCAGCGCAGTTTCTTTCTTTTCGCCTTCGGTCACTCCTTGGGTTTCTTCGTCATGTTCGGGTGCGCCGGCAATCGGGCGTGCCTCGCCGTATGCAGGGTCTTTGGCGACGCCGTGGGCGATGTAATTAACTGCATCATAACGTGTCATTTCCTGCTCTTGCAGGAAGTAGGCTGCGTTGCTCTCGCGTTCGGCGAAAATGGCGACCAGCACATTTGCGCCAGTTACTTCGGTACGCCCGGAAGATTGTACATGGATCGCCGCGCGCTGGATCACGCGCTGGAAAGCCGCTGTCGGGACCGCTTCAGAGCCGTCCACATCGGTCACCAGATTGCTGAGGTCTTCGTCAACAAACTCGACCAGAGTATCGCGCAACTCATCAATGTCGACAGAGCAGGCTTTCATTACCTGCACCGCATCGGGTTCGTCTATCAACGCCAGCAGCAGATGCTCCAGCGTTGCGAATTCATGTCGCCGTGCATTGGCCAGCGCCAATGCAGAGTGAATTGCCTGCTCAAGTGTCGTCGAAAATGAAGGCACAAGTGTGCTCCTTGTCCTTTGGGGTCGGTGAAGGTGCTGTGTTATAACAGCGCCCCGGTCCGATCATGGCCTCTTATCTCTTAGAGTTTGGTTGATCGCAGCGCGTCTTCAAGCATTTTCTTGAAAAATTTGCTCACAATTTGCGTGATCACCCTGTTTTGTTACATTATTTGCCATCAGAAGTTGTCTTTGCGTTTGCGTATTTCGGCAAAGACTTCTGCATCAGTGGCGGTTTGCATCCCCAAAGTTGCACGAATTCCCGGATCATCGGGACGCAGGAAGGGATTGGTTTCAAGCTCGGTTGCAAGTGAAGAGGGAACGGTTGGAAGGTTCCTGGCACGGGCGTTATCTATGTCATTGCTTCTTGATATAAGCGCCGCATTGTCGGGATCAACCGTCAGGGCGAACTTGGCATTTGACGCGGTGTACTCATGGCCGGAGCAGATGGTCGTGTCAGCGGGCAAAGCCATGAGCTTTTGCAGGCTGTCCCACATCTGATCCGGTGTCCCCTCGAACAATCGTCCGCAACCAAGCGCCATGAGACTGTCAGCCGTAAAACAAGCCTGAGCCGCGGGCACATAGATGGCGATGTGGCCAACTGTATGCCCCGAAACGTCGAATGCGACCGCATCCAGCGCGCCGAGGGAAAAATGCTCACCATCAGATACGGCCAGATCAAGATCGGGCAGGCGGTGCGCGTCGGCTTTGGCCCCCACCACTTTTGCGGGATGCTCGGCCAAGAGATTGGCTAATCCGTCAATATGATCCCAGTGGTGATGTGTCAGCCAGACTTGCGATAGGGTCCATCCGCGTGCCTTCAGTTCAGCGTTGATCGGTTCCGCCTCCGGCACATCAATTACGGCGACTTCACCGCTGGCGTGGTCGCGCAACAAGTATGCGTAGTTGTCGGTCAGGCAGGGGATTGTGATCAGATCAAAGGGCATGGCGCAATCCTGTGGTGTTGATATGGTGCGCTCAGAGTGACACCGCAAAGGCTGGGCTGCAATGCACCTTGATGTGCAAGACTTGCGTAATTTCTATTATCGAAGCGCGCTGGGCCGTGCGGCGCAGAAATCTTTGCGCGGTCGGTTGTTGGAACTTTGGCCGGAGGCCAAGAACCAGACCGTTGTCGGTTTTGGGTTTGCCGCCCCTTTACTGCGTCCCTATCTGAAAGACGCGCGGCGGGTCATTACGCTGATGCCGGGACCGCAAGGTGTGATGCCGTGGCCTGCGGGCATGAAAAACACGTCGGTCCTTACCGAAGAAACGCTCTGGCCGATTGAAACGGGGCATGTCGACAAGTTGGTTTTCTTGCATGGACTTGAAACGTCCGAACGGCCTTCGGATCTGCTGGAAGAATGTTGGCGTGTTTTGGGGCCGGGGGGCAAGGCGCTGTTTATCGTGCCAAACCGTGCGGGCCTTTGGGCACGACGTGATGCAACGCCATTCGGCTACGGGCGGCCCTATTCGCCGGGGCAATTGGACATGCAATTGAAGAAGCACCAGTTTTTGCCGGAACGCCATGTGGGTGCACTTTATCAATTCCCATCGCAGCAGCGCCTATGGATGAAATCGGCAGGCTTTTTTGAACGCATCGGGCGTCACATGCCGACCATGATGGCAGGGGGCGCGTTTATGGTGGAGGCGACGAAGCTGGTCTATCCGCCAAAAGGGACAGTCGCCCGCTCGCGCAGAAGAATTAGTGTGTTGGATGGATTGGGCGAACCCGCAGTGGGCCGCGCCCGCGTACGTGTCGACTGATTCCACATTCGCTCGACTTGCAATTTTTACAGGGCCTGCGGCATTAACTGCTTTCGCATGATCTGGTGGAATGTCTGAACTACAAAGAGCCGACACTGATAAACGCTGATAAGGTTGTTTTCCTCATGTCGATTCGAACTGAACAAATTGCCTACGCAAGTGCCCGTATCAAATTGGGGCAAGAGTTTCCCTATGTTTCAAAACCAAAAGGTAAACTACGCTAACGAACTGGCATAAACTGGGTCAAGAGGTTCTTGCGTTTCAAAAGCGCCGTCAAAGAAATGAACAGCACCCCTATTGGGGTGCTGTGATGCCGGGTCGCATAATCGAAGTCTCAGAACCCAAAGAAGCCAGGGTTTAGGCCGATATCTCCGAACAGATCTTCGATATCTGCATCGGGACTGCCACCACTTTGGGTTTGCCCGCCGTTCTGCGCGGTTCCTTCTTCGGGGCGGTCATCTTGCGTTTCGACACTTGTCCATGAAATGTTCGATGTGATCTGCGGATTATCGTTGATGAAATTATTGACGGCCATTTCGTAGGGCTCACCCTCATCAACATCAGTTTCGATCGCTATCGAATCTTCACCCAAGTAGACCTCGGCAATGATGTGAATACCCGTCATCTGACCATTGTCTGTCGCAAGGAGCTGCGCAAATTCTTCAGATGTAATGGCGGGGCCACCGGCACTTGTTTGGATGACAAACGCTCGTTTGGTCGTGCTGCTGTCCCCTTCTTCCCCGTCTTCGTTCTCGTAGAACAACAGATGGATGTCGCCGTCTACTTCTTCACCGAATTCCAGATGCAGCGTGTCTGCAGGATTCGTCAGATCAATCTTGGCGATATGCGTGCCAATGTGCGCGTCTTCAACGTCGAGGGTGATATCCGTGCTACCCTCAAAAGTCTGGCTGACACTTATCAGGTTGAAAGCATTCCCTTCGGCGTCGGATTGAGTGGTCTGATTCGACGTGATATATCCGGGAGCCCCTTCGATATCGCTGTTCAAACCTGCTGTTACGCTTGTGGTCTGCGCATTGTAGTTGATATCGAACGTGTGTTCGGCGTCATAGCGGACTTCGATCTCGTTCACCGTTTCCGGTGCCGTCACAGTGAACGCCGGGTCGTTTGGATCAGCATTGCTCGCGCGTTCCGCAAGAACGACGTCATCGGGCACTTCGGAACCGCTATTGTTGCTGACTGTCACCAGATTAACAGGCTGGCGCGCTTCTTCGGCTGCGATTTCGTCAAGAATGCGCTGGGCTTCAAGTGCCTCGGCAACTTTCAAGGGGTCGCGGAATTCTTCGCCAACAGGGGGGCGTGCAACATCGGGGGCATCCTGCGTTTCTGCCGCGTTCTCGGCTTCAGCCGCTTCGTCGTTGCTGTTCAGGGATGTGTCGATTTCGAGATCATCCAGCAGATCATGCAGGTCATCCACCACATCTCCGATATCTTGCTGCGGATTGTCCTCGACGCTTTCGACAAACTCGTCGATCGCATCCAACTGGTCTTGATCATAGTCATCACTTGGAAAGAATTCGATTCCCACATCACCTTGTTGGATCTCGACATCATCCTGATTGAGACCCTCCTGTTCGATTTCAGGGGCATCATCGTCGCCACCCATCGACATAGCGACGAACCCGACAGAGAGAAGGGAAAGAAAACCAATGGCCAACATGCTGCATTTCCTCAAGTATCAGCCACTTACATCGGGGCTGTTTGAATTAATTTGACCTGTTTTGCCGGAAGATATTGGCACCAGTAGGGCGAAAGGCGGCGACAGTGGGGCAAGATTCGTATTATTGTTTCCCCGAAAGCGGATTGCCGCCTTATTTGCCGTCTTGAAAACTAGACCATTGATAAAGGTAAATTTATTTTCCGACGGGCACATCGTCGCACGTTACAGTGTTGCGGCCTTTGAAACGCTCTGCTACATCGCCCCTGATCTAGACGTCTTGAGCCTAATTCAAGCCGCGCCAACAAACCGGTGACGCGACCAATTTGCGTATGTCCGGCCTGACTGAATGAGAGGATGGACGTGTCCGAAACCGCTTCGATTTCCACCGGCATTGCGCAACGCTATGCATCGGCTGTTTATGACCTCGCCAAAGAAGGCAAAAAGGTCAAAGCCATTGAAACCGATCTGGATGCCTTGACGGGTGCCCTGAACGACAGTGAAGATTTTCGCAATCTGATTCATTCGCCGATCTACACCCGCGACGAACAGGGTGCTGCGATCTCAGCGCTTTCCAAGAAAATGAAATTGTCTCCAGTGATGGGCAACACGTTGGCATTGATGGCCTCAAAGCGCCGTCTGTTTGTGTTGCCGCAGCTTGTGAAATCCCTGCGTGAAGCGATCGCCGAAGACAAAGGCGAAGTCACTGCAGAGGTTACATCGGCCAAGGCATTGACCAAGGCGCAATCAGACAGCCTTGCCAAGTCGCTGAAGGCGACCACCGGCAAAACCGTAACGCTTCAAACGACCGTTGATGACTCGCTCATCGGCGGTCTTATTGTCAAAGTGGGCTCCAAGATGATCGACACGTCGATCCGCTCGAAGCTCAATTCCCTCCAGAATGTCATGAAAGAGGTCGGATAAATGTCTATCCAAGCAGCGGAAATCTCCGCGATCCTGAAGGACCAAATCAAGAATTTCGGTCAAGAAGCAGAAGTGGCCGAAGTTGGCCGCGTGCTTTCCGTCGGTGACGGTATTGCGCGTGTGTACGGGCTGGACAATGTTCAGGCCGGCGAAATGGTTGAATTCCCCGGCGGTATTCAGGGCATGGCCCTGAACCTCGAAGCCGACAACGTCGGTGTTGTTATCTTTGGTAACGACCGTGACATCAAAGAAGGCGACACTGTAAAGCGCACCAACTCCATTGTGGACGTGCCAATCGGTGACGAACTGCTGGGCCGCGTTGTTGACGGTCTGGGAAATCCCATTGACGGCAAGGGCCCGATCGGCGCGAAAAAGCGCGGTCTGGCCGAAGTCAAAGCGCCGGGCATTATCCCGCGTAAATCGGTACACGAGCCGATGGCGACTGGCCTCAAGTCTGTTGACGCGATGATCCCGATTGGCCGTGGCCAGCGCGAATTGATTATTGGTGACCGTCAGACCGGTAAAACAGCCGTTGCTCTGGATGCGATCCTGAACCAAGCACAGGTCAACGCCGCCGCTGGCGACGACGAAAGCAAAAAGATGTACTGTGTGTATGTCGCGATTGGCCAGAAGCGTTCCACCGTGGCGCAGTTGGTCAAAAAGCTCGAAGAGAGCGGCGCGATTGAATACTCTATCGTTGTGGCCTCTACAGCGTCCGAGCCTGCACCGATGCAGTTCCTCGCACCTTACTCCGCGACAGCCATGGCCGAGCACTTCCGCGACAACGGCCGTCACGCTTTGATCATCTATGATGATTTGTCCAAGCAGGCTGTGTCCTATCGCCAGATGTCTCTTCTTCTGCGTCGCCCACCGGGCCGCGAAGCCTATCCTGGTGACGTTTTCTATCTGCACTCCCGTCTGCTTGAGCGTTCCGCGAAGCTGGGTGATGATGCAGGCAACGGCTCACTTACAGCTCTGCCAATCATCGAAACCCAAGGTGGTGACGTTTCCGCATTTATTCCGACAAACGTGATTTCGATCACCGACGGTCAGATCTTCCTGGAAACAGAATTGTTCTACCAAGGTATTCGTCCAGCTGTGAACACAGGTCTGTCCGTTTCCCGTGTTGGTTCATCTGCCCAGACCAAAGCGATGTCTTCTGTCGCGGGTCCGGTGAAGCTGTCACTGGCTCAGTACCGCGAGATGGCTGCCTTTGCGCAGTTCGGTTCCGATCTGGACGCCTCCACACAGCAGTTGCTGAACCGAGGTGCCCGCCTGACCGAGTTGATGAAGCAGCCACAGTATGCGCCTTTGTCCAATGCCGAAATCGTCTGCGTCATTTACGCAGGAACAAATGGCTACCTCGACAAGCTGCCCGTGTCCGACGTTGGTCGCTGGGAGCAGGGTCTGCTGGCGCATTTGCGTGGCAAGCATGCCGACTTGCTCAAGGACATCACCGACAATGATCGCAAGGTGAAAGACGAGCTGGAAGACAAAATCAAAGCAGCGCTCGATTCTTACGCCGCTGACTTCGCTTAAGGAGAGAGAAGCCAATGGCAAATCTCAAAGTCCTTAAAAACCGGATCGCGAGCGTTAAATCGACGCGCAAGATCACGAAAGCCATGCAAATGGTTGCCGCGGCGAAACTTCGCCGCGCGCAGGAAGCTGCCGAAGCCTCCCGCCCTTATGCAGAGCGTTTCAACGCTGTGATGGCGGGTTTGGCGGCGTCTGTTGGCGGATCAGATTCCGCGCCCAAACTGCTGAGCGGTACGGGGTCCGACAAAGTGCACCTTTTGGTTGTTATGACGTCAGAGCGCGGTCTTTGCGGTGGTTTCAACACCAACATCGTAAAAAAAGCCAAGGTCCACGCGCAGGAACTTCTGTCAGCCGGAAAAGAGGTGAAAATCCTTACTGTTGGCAAAAAAGGCCGTGACCAGCTCAAGCGTGAATATGCGGATCAGCTGATTGGTCACGTTGACATGACTGAGGTCAAGCGCCTTAGCTATGCAGACGCACAGGGCATCGCCAAAGATGTTCTGGGTCGTTTTGATGCAGGCGAGTTTGACGTAGCAACGCTGTTTTATGCGACCTTTGTCAACGTGGTTAGCCAAATCCCACAAGCCCAGCAGATAATCCCTGCGAAGTTTGAGGATGCGGGTGACGACACGGGTGCTACAACATTGTTCGATTATGAACCTTCAGAAGAAGCAATCCTTGCGGATTTGTTGCCCCGCGGTGTCGCTACAGCGATTTTCTCTGGTCTTCTAGAGAATGCAGCGTCCGAGCAGGGCGCACGTATGTCAGCGATGGACAACGCCACACGCAACGCGGGTGACATGATCGACAGTCTGACCATCCAATACAACCGTTCCCGTCAGGCCGTCATCACAAACGAGCTGATCGAAATCATTTCCGGCGCCGAGGCGCTGTAAACCAAACCGGAGAAACGACATGGCACATGCAGTCGGCAAAATTACTCAGGTCATCGGCGCCGTCGTTGACGTGCAGTTCGAAGATAACCTGCCAGAGATTCTGAACGCTCTGAACACAGACAACAACGGCAACAAGCTGGTCCTCGAAGTGGCCCAGCACCTTGGCGAGAACACGGTACGGACCATTGCGATGGACGCGACCGAAGGCCTCGTGCGCGGCGCGAAAGTGACCGACACAGGCGCACCCATTCAGGTGCCAGTCGGCAAGGCTACATTGGGCCGCATCCTAAACGTCACCGGCGACCCCGTTGACGAAAAAGGCCCCGTTGAAACACAAGAGACACGCGGCATCCACGGTGACGCGCCGGCATTCGCCGAGCAGTCCACCGAGACCGAAATTCTGACGACAGGCATCAAGGTTATCGACCTGCTGGCCCCCTACACAAAGGGTGGTAAAATTGGTCTGTTCGGCGGTGCTGGCGTTGGCAAAACCGTTCTGATCATGGAACTGATCAACAACATCGCAAAAGTACACTCAGGCGTGTCCGTATTCGCGGGTGTGGGTGAGCGTACGCGTGAGGGTAACGACCTTTACCACGAGATGATCGAATCCGGTGTTATCGTTCCTGATAACCTCGTCGACTCCAAGATTGCACTGGTCTACGGTCAGATGAACGAACCTCCCGGTGCACGTATGCGTGTTGCCCTGTCCGGCCTGACACTGGCCGAGCAGTTCCGCGACGAATCCGGTTCAGACGTTCTGTTCTTCGTCGACAATATCTTCCGCTTTACCCAAGCCGGTTCCGAAGTTTCCGCTCTCTTGGGTCGTATCCCGTCTGCGGTTGGCTACCAGCCAACACTGGCAACCGACATGGGCGCGATGCAGGAGCGTATTTCATCCACGAAAAACGGTTCGATTACATCGGTTCAGGCCGTATACGTCCCTGCGGATGACTTGACTGACCCGGCTCCAGCGACATCCTTTGCGCACCTCGACGCGACAACGGTTCTGGATCGTGCGATCTCGGAAAAAGGCATCTACCCGGCTGTGGATCCGCTTGGCTCCACATCCCGCCTGCTGGACCCGCAGATCATCGGTGAAGAGCACTACAAAGTTGCGACAGACGTGCAGCAGACGTTGCAGCGCTACAAATCCTTGCAGGACATCATCGCAATTCTGGGTATGGACGAACTTTCCGAAGACGACAAACTGGCCGTGGCCCGCGCGCGCAAGATCGAGCGTTTCCTGTCCCAGCCGTTCGACGTGGCGAAAGTGTTCACAGGCTCTGACGGTGTTCAGGTGCCTTTGGAAGACACGATTTCTTCGTTCAAAGCGGTTGTTGCCGGCGAGTATGACCACCTTCCAGAAGGTGCCTTCTACATGGTTGGCGGCATTGAGGACGTGAAGGCGAAAGCCGAAAAAATGGCAGCAGACGCAGCCTAAGGGAGCCTGAGCAATGGCAGACACGATGCAATTCGATCTGGTATCACCCGAGCGGCGGTTGGCCTCACTGCAGGTCACATCCGTTCAGATCCCCGGTGCTGACGGCGACATGACAGCGATGGAGGGGCATTCCCCCACCATCACAACGCTGCGCCCCGGTTTGCTGACGGTCGAAGGCCCGGAAGGCACTTCGGAGTTTGTTGTGACTGGCGGCTTTGCCGAGATCACCGCAACCGGCGTATCAGTTCTGGCTGAACGCGCCGTGGCCAAGGGTGACATGACCCAAGAGCACCTCGATGAGATGATGGAAGAAGCCAAGACTATGTACTCAAAGGCAAAAGAGACCTTTGAGAACGAGCCGGGGCCTGTGGATGACGCAGCAAAGCTGTTGGCTGATATGGTTGCCATGGGCGACCACATGGGTCTGACTGCAAAGCAGTAAGCTTTCTATCGTTGCTGGATTGGAAAAGGCTCCGCGCTTGCGGGGCCTTTTTCGTATTGAAGCGTCCGGAAATTTACCGCCCTTTCGGCATAATCCTGCCTCGCTTTTGAACTAACCTGCGGCTTCGTTTGAAGAGGTTTGAGGGTTTCCCATGCGAAAAATGTTATCTGCCGCTGCGTTTCTGTTCCCGACTGTTGTCGCGGCCCAACCCTACAGTGAAAGTATGGCTGATTGCGCGTCACTATATCAGAACGCCGCGCAATGGGTGAAGACGGACGAAAGTGCGGACAAGATGATGTACGCTGCAATCCAGTGGGCCGAGGCTGCCGTTATTCAATCACAGGCTGAGGGGCGCGACCTATCCATCGATGCCATTTGGCAAAAGGTTGATGGGAAAACTGAAAAATGGGAGGAAAAGGGCGCGAAGGTTTTCTTTTCTCAGGAGTTTCGGGATTGGACGCAATACTGCCGTAAGTTCGCAAGAGATCGTGGGGTCTCGATCAATCGCTGACCGCATAAACCGGTGCGTTTCAAGTGACGTAGCCCCTTCAAGCTCGTTCCGAGTTCCGCTATCTATCGCTTGTTCCGTTTTCAACATCCAGGCCTGAACACGTATGAAAAAACTCAGAAGCCATACCGTTGGTATCGACAGCGGTGATGTTATTTTGTTCTCGGACTACGAGGATGGCGGCGAGATGTGGACAGGTCGCGGTCAGCGTGAACGCCGCCGTCACATCAAGTTCTCCGAGAAGTACAAATCTCCCCCGACGGTGCAACTTTCCCCCTCCCTCTGGGATCTGGACGCCAGCACGATCATGCGCGCCGACATAGAAGCGGAATCCGTGACTAAAACGGGCTTTGATATGGTGTTCCGCACATGGGGCGACACCCGCATTGCCCGCATTCGTATCGCGTGGATGGCGATTGGAGAGATGTCAGAGCTGGATGATTGGGACGTGGTTTAGGGGAGTTCTCAGGAGGGCAATGGCTGCTTCTAAGCCGAAACTGTCGGATGATGCAGCTTGTATGAATGTCCGGTTTTCCAGTCGGACAAAGTACCTGCTAAAACCACCAAAGTTTTGCTTGAGAACTTTGTCCGTGCTAAACGATGGGGGCATTCTTGGGCCTAACCGGAGGTGCGAAAGGCCGCTGCGAACAAGCGGCATGAATCGCTATTCCCACAATCCTCAAGATGTGGCGGATATTGCAATGATCGTCGGCAGGAGTTTGCTCTGTTTCTCTGCGGGGGCTGCTTTGTTCGGAGTCTCTGGAATCGCCGTTCTTGTTGCTGGGCCTTCGCTGAGGAACCATGGCTTAAAGAATAATACGGTTCCGCTTTCGAGGACGACAAAGCGAAACTCAGGCGTTTTCTCTAGGAAGAATGGCATGGTGCAGAGGCAGATCATCACCAAGATACACAATCTAGAGAGCCATGGGGCCGTTTCCGATCTTCTCCGCAAAGCAGGAAGTGTCAAAACTCAACCGGTTCTGTTATAGGCGATCACGACCGTTTCAGCTGCGTCTCTTTGCCAGCTCCCGATAAAGTGCCGGAGCAGATACACCGATCTGCTCGGCAACATTTATCCATTCCCCTTTGACCGGTTCGCCGTGAAAATCCAGCCAAGCGTTCAGCCGATCAGCCACACGCCGCAATCGCAGGATTTCGATCCGCGCCCGTTGCGCCTGCACTTTTTTTGCGTGTATCTCAATCAGACTCAAGGCTGCATCTGGGTGGTCTCCGATGAAAGCCAGAAACTTGGCACGCGGCAGGCTAGCGACTTTGGCGTCTGAACGTGCAACCGCGTCGCAATGATAATTATCGGCAAACAAGGATGCTTCGGCCAAAGCCATATTGGCGGTCGCGATATGCAGTGTCAGCGGGACGCCATCTTTCATCGGACGTTCCAGTGCTATGGCACCGGATCGAACGAGATACATGAACTGCACAGGGTGTTCCTGACGAAACACGGCTGCACCCTTCGCTACCTTACGGATGGGCGCGGTGTCGAAAATATTAAGCCATACAGACATGATAGAAATCATATGGATGAAAAAGCGCCTCGGATAGTCTGTAATTGTACATTGAAAGGCAGGCGAACATGCGAGCGAAGATTTTTTTAACAGCAATGACTTTGGTTGGCGGCGTTGCATTCGCCTTCGCGCAGACTGATCACACAGGGCACAGTGATGACATGGATCATACTGCGCACGGGCAGGAACAAGCGATGACCGATGCTACATTATCCGAACCCGGCCAAGGGGCATTTGCGGCTCTTTCCGAAGTCGTGCGCGTGTTGGAAGCAGACCCAAACACCGATTGGGTGCAGGTTGATTTGGCTGAGTTGCGGGCTCATTTGGTCGATATGAACCGCTTGGTCATGGACACTGTGGTCAAAGAAACTGACCTGCCGGACGGGATCGGTGCAATCGCCACCGGCGATGCAGGAACCATCGCCACGCTTCGGCGCATGGTTCCTGCCCACGCCGCACAGCTTGCCCGCGATGATCGCTGGACGGTGGTCACAACAGAAACAAGTGATGGAATAGAGCTGCGCGTGACCAGTGATATTCCAGCTGTTGTCGCCCGGATCAAAGGTCTTGGGTTTTTCGGGCTGATGGCGAGCCAGGATCATCACCGCGAACATCACTTGATGATGGCACGGGGGAAAGATGCCCACGGACATTGAATTGCCAAGACAGCAAGTAACGGACCTGCGACTTGCCAAGTTACCTATACCCCATATAGGTATACCGCATGTGTTTGGTCCGTATCCTTCTGGTCGTAGTATTGATGTTGTCCACGTCGCTCTCCAGCGCGATGGATGCTGGACATATGCCAGTGCCAGACCAAGAACACGCGACTGTTGACGCGAAGGCAGATGAGCAACCCTTGTGCTGTCAGGACAGCACGGAGCGTTCCCAGTCTTGTCATGCTCTATTGGCTCTTCTTCCGTCTTTGATATTGAGTGACACCGCGCCTGTAGTGGGCGACGATGTATTCTGCACATCCGGCGTACTTTTGACCGGTTTCGAACCGTCTGGCCCTCTCGATCCTCCCCGCGCGGTGTGATGCCGGCAGCGCCTTTCTGTAGCGCAGCGCATACCAGAAATCACATCAAAGCGGGCATTGCCCGATGCCCAGACCCTTGGGCGCACCCTTTCAAGAGGATAATCTTATGAAACCCATCAAAACACTTCTGGCCTTCCCACCTGCCGCCGCACTCGCACTTGGAATGGCGTCCTTTGGCTGGACTGGCATGGCCCATGCCGACAGCCATGGGGCCATGTCGCATCACGGCACCATGCATGTCACCAAAAGCCCGACCTGTGGCTGTTGCGGCGCATGGGTCGCACTGGCCCGCCAAGAAGGCTACGACATCGAAGTTACCAACATAGCAGATGTGACCACCACGAAGTTGGATGCAGATATTCCCGGCAATTTGTGGGCTTGTCATACCGCGAGGGTTCACGGCTACGTCGTTGAAGGCCACGTTCCGTTCGAAGCGCTCGCGAGGCTGCTGGAAGAACGTCCTGACATCACCGGAATTGCTGTCCCTGGTATGCCCGACGGCTCTCCCGGAATGGGGAATGATCCAACCGCACGCTATGACGTGATTGCCTTTGGGGGCGATGCGGGTGATGGCGAGGTCTTCTATCAGGCTGGTCTGTGAAACGGGTCGCTCTGATAGCCGTTGGTGGAGCGGCCCTGATTGGGGCCGCTTTCTACGCCTTTACCAATGTTTCTGTGGAGATCGATGGCGTTGTCTTGCGTGATGCCGATCCCGCAACCGTCGCGCTCGGTGCCAGTGTTTATGAAGCAAGCTGTGCCTCCTGTCACGGTGCCGATCTGGAAGGCCAGGCCAACTGGCGGTCTCCGGATGAGGACGGGCGGCTTCCGGCCCCACCACATGATGAGACCGGGCACACTTGGCACCATGACGGTGACACGCTGTTTCGGTTAACCAAATACGGTGTCGGTGCGTTGATCAATGATCCCGACTACGCCTCCAATATGCCGATCTACGAGGGTGTTCTGAGCGATGAAGAGATCATTGCCGTGCTGAGCTACATCAAATCGACTTGGCCGGAGGAAGTCCGCGTCCATCACAATGAGATAGAAAACAGGCAATGAGACAGATGCCTTTTGCGCTTCTCGTACTGGTCGCAACCACAATCGGAGCTTTTGCACACTCAAAAGCCGAGCAAACCACGCCTCCCAATGAAGCGACGGGCGCAGCGGACGAAGCCATTGAAATGCGCTTTGATGATCCAATGCGCGCGACCGCAATCACTCACACAACCGCAGCACGGAACAAGTGGCACATGGCCTCGCGGGTTCATTGATCGTGGAGGATTGCGAACCTTGGCTCGGGGAAGCGAGTGCTGCGATTCGTGAGCCAGTGCTTGTTCTTGATGATTGGCTGCTGGATAGCGATGCAGACATTATCAAGGACAGATGGGACAACCTGCACGCGGCCTCGCACGGTGGACGCAAGGAGAAACACTGTCACGGTGAATCGCGCTGCCTATCCTGAATTGGATCTCCAGCCAGGCAAGCGCGTGCGGTTGCAGATCATCAAACAGCCACATACAGGATCACACCCTTGTCGTTGCCGCACCTATCGGCGCGGTCGATTGGGTTGGATGGCCAACCTGTCACGTTACTTGGAAGTGAAACGCTCGTCCTCGGACCAGCTAAAAGGGGGGATGTCGTGATCGACAGCCGCGTGGACGGAAAGGCGCACGCTGGTCTGCTGCTTGATCCCGGTAATGAAAAATAGGTGGAAATTGCTGGATGCTTATATTCGGGTGACATTTTAGCTTCACGGCGGATTGATGTGCGCCCTTTGCCCGCTTGGGGAACACTTGCGGCCGCCGACCTGTCAAACCCACAACGCGAAACATTGCTAGTGAAAGGTGGGGCGACGTGCAGGACACTGTGCTGATCGGGGCGGATGAAACCGCCGAAGGTGCCTTCGTCGCCGACAATCCCGGCCAATGGCTGATCCATTGCCACATGCTGTCGCACCAGAGGTCGGGTAAAATGGCTTGGTTTAAGGTCGCATGAGAGATGTTCTGTGGACCGTTCTGTCTAGGTATTGACGTGGTGCTGGCACTTGCTTTGGTCGTTATGCTCTGGCGTGGACAAGCCCTCGACCTCACAGTTACTTAGACGCCTTTTGCAAAAGCCCGATCAGTTCGTCAAATTTGGCTCTCTGTTCCTCGGGGTCGCCGCTTTGAATAGCTGTCTCGACACAATGTTCAGCATGGTTTTCGAGGATCAGCTTTTCAACGCCTAAGATGGCGGATCTTATCGCTGCAGTCTGCGCCAGAATATCCATACAGTAGCGGTCCGCCTCGACCATACCTGCAACACCTCGCACCTGTCCTTCCAGCCTAGAAAGCCGGACCAGTGTCTTGTCTTTGTTGGCTTTCACGAGCGGCGCTCCTTCTTTTTGTATTCATAAGCTGACAATTCGTTATTATACCCCATATGGGTATATGTAATGCTCATAACAGAAGATCGGGACAACGCTTCAGTGGTTTTGGACAATACACATCAGGAGACCCATCGTGTCAAAGAATACACGTGACGTTGCCGACGTAGCGGCCGACCCTGCGGTATCTGCGACTGGAAAAACAGCCGTTCTTTATCGCATGGCCCTGCCAAACCATTTGTGTCCGTCGGGACAAAAGGCACGTTGGCTATTGGACCGCCACGGCTATGGGGTAGATGACCGATTGTTCCGCGAACGGACTGAAGTTGATGCGTTCAAGGAAGCGCACGATGTCTCCACCACGCCACAAGTCTGGATAGAAGGCGAGAGGGTGGGCGGCTACGATGCCCTGCGCGAAGCACTTACCGATTACGACCCAAAAGCCAAGACCTACAAACCGGTCCTCTATCTCTTTGCCGTGGCCGCCGCGACGGCGCTCGCGCTGTCTATCGGCTTCCTCGGCGCGATCACATGGCAAACGCTGGGCTGGTTCATTTCGGTTTCGATGATCCTGTTGGGGATGCAAAAGCTCCGCGATATCGAGAGCTTTACGACGATGTTTCTCAACTACGATTTACTGGCGCGGAAGTGGGTGCCCTATGCCTATGTCTACCCCTGGGTCGAGACCGGGGCAGGCATTCTGATGACAGGGATGTTGCTGACCCCGCTTGCGGCCCCTGCGGCGCTCTTTATCGCCACGGTCGGCGCGATCAGCGTCTTCAAGGCCGTTTACATCGACAAACGAGAGTTAAAATGCGCCTGTGTGGGCGGCGGATCAAACGTGCCTCTCGGTTTCGTCAGCCTGACGGAAAACCTGATGATGATCGGGATGGCCATTGTGATGCTAGCTCGGATCGCAATTTGATGGCAAAGACTACTGACTGGAAGCGGCGGGCATTGCTGGCTGGCGGTGCCCTCGCTGTTGCAGGATGGGTGAAAGGCGTTCCGTATCTGGCATCACTGAGACTGCCGGACTTTACGTTCGAGGACATACCTGATCTGCCACCCTTCCGGCGACTGCAAGGGGCTGGTGCATCTACACCAGGCGCGGCGATTTTTGCGGGTCTCGACTCAGGTGAACCGGAAACCGACGCTGATGACGAACTGGAACAGTTTGTCAGGGAAAATCCTTGTGCAGCTTTTTTCGGTGAAGAGCCCATCAACACCGTTCCGGTTGCGATGTTCTCCGATTTCGCCTGTCCGATCTGTCGCGTGATGGATGATCGTCTGACCGATCTTAAGGCGAGCGACCCGGATACTTTTCACATTATCCGGCATCAGCTCCCGCTTCTTGGCGTGGCTTCGACAGTTGCAAGCCGTGCAGTGCTGGCGGCGGACCTTCAGGGCAGATATCGCGATATGCACGCGCGTCTGATCCGAACACCTGCCGTGACTGATGAACGCTTCATCGCGGCCATTGCGGAAAGCCTCGATCTCGATGCTGATAAATTGCTCGAAGACATGCAATCGGATGCCATCGATCGCCGCCTGCGGCTGACAGCAGCCATTGCAGATGTCTTCGGCTTTTTTGGAACGCCCGCTTTCGCGGTCGGACGGACAGTGTTCATGGGGTCGATCCAGATAGGCTCGCTCCGCAAGCTGATCGCGGATGAGGAAGGAAGTCCCTGTCTTACCGCCTAGTTCAGCGGCCAAGCTTGCAATAGTCGCGGCTGTTTACACTCTGCCCTTCGCAGCATTCACCCGAGAATGTGCTGATCAAGATAAGGTTGGTCGGGCAGCGTTGTGGCCAACAATTCGTCCACATGTGCCAACTTACTAGCTGCAGCGCGCGGCTCCTGAATGCCAATGTTGGATTTGTCTGCCACAAAGAGCATGGCACCCGATTTTCATTTACCTTGAATAGACATTGGTGCAGGTGCAGCGAATTGGCGCTTTGTTCCGCAAAGCCGCCCGCTAGTTCCCACCTTACTCCGCGTCATACATCCCGTCATAGATCGGACCCAGTGTATCCGCCTCAAACAGCGAGGACACGCTTGTGCCGTTCCAGATGTTCAGAATCGCCTGAGCAAAGATCGGTGCGGTTGGTACCACACGGATGTTCTCGGCTTTCTTGATCTCGGCAGTTGGCGCAATCGAATCTGTTATCACCAGCGACTTCATCACCGAATTTGTCACTCGCTCTACCGCAGGGCCGGACATGACTCCGTGTGTGATGTAGGAATGCACTTCCTTTGCACCGTTCTCGATCAAGACCTCGGCGGCCTTACATAACGTGCCAGCTGTGTCGCAAATATCATCCACAATCAGGCAGGTTTTCCCCGTTACATCGCCGATTACTGTCATTTCTGCGATCTCGCCGGGCTTTTCGCGGCGTTTATCCACAATGGCCAAAGGTGAGTTGATGCGTTTGGCCAATTCACGTGCCCGCGCCACACCGCCAACGTCAGGCGAGACAACCATCAGCTCGTCCATCCGGTCTTTGAACGCGTGTTTGATGTCGAGCGCAAAAACAGGGGAAGCGTAGAGGTTATCTACCGGAATATCGAAGAAGCCCTGGATCTGTGCGGCGTGCAGGTCCATCGTGAGAACCCTTTCGATGCCGGTTCCGACCAGCATATTTGCGACCATCTTGGCTGTAATTGGCGTGCGGGCCTTGGTGCGACGATCCTGACGGGCATAGCCGAAGTAAGGCAGCACAGCGGTGACACGTGCAGCAGAGGACCGGCGTAGAGCGTCCGCCATGATCAGCAATTCCATCAAATTATCATTGGCGGGGTTCGACGTGGACTGGATGATGAACATGTCTTCACCACGGACGTTTTCAAAGACCTCGACGAAAATCTCACCGTCGTTGAACCGTTCGACCCGTGTCTCAACCAATCCGACATTGACCCCTCGATGTAATGACATGCGCCGTGCAATTGCCTTGGCGAGTGGCATGTTGGCATTACCAGAGATGAGTTTCGGCTCAGAGGTACGTGACATAGGGGCTCCGTGGCAGCGGGATTTGGCAGAATCGCTTCGTTGAACCTCGCTTAACACGGGGCTAACGTACGGCAAACCTTAGGGAGGTCCAAATGACCCAGATCGACTACTTTTTCGCAACACTATCACCTTATTGCTACCTTGCTGGGCAACGGCTGGAGGAGGTGGCGGCCAAGCATGGCGCGACTATCACCTATAAACCCTTTGATATTGTCGCAGGGTTTGCGCGTACGGGAGGGACATTGCCCAAGGACCGGCATCCCAGCCGGATCGAATATCGCGCGCAGGAATTGCCGCGTCAGGCCAAGAAGTTGGGATTGGATCTTAATCTCAAGCCCGCCCATTGGCCGACGAATGGTGCCCCCGCAGCTTACGCCTTTATTGCGGCGCAAAATGCGGGTGGGGGTGATTTGGGCAAGCTGGCGCACGCCATTTTCCGCTCTGTCTGGGCGGATGAAAAGGATATCGCGCAGGATGACGTTATTCGTGCTTGCTTGGTCGAGGCGGGTTTTGAGGCATCATTGGCTGACAGCGGGTTGTTGGAAGGGGCTGAAACCTACGCGCGCAATCTTGAAGAGGCTGTGGAAAGCGGCGTGTTTGGTGCGCCATTCTACATTGTCGATGACCAGCGTTTCTGGGGGCAGGATCGTATTGAGGATATAGATGCCTATTTGTCAGGCACGCTATGAGGGCGCAGCCGGATTTTGAACCCAATATTATGACTTTGGGAAATGGGCCGCGTCGTATGCTGGCGCTGCATTGCACGATGGCTTTTGGTGGTGCTTGGGCAGGTTTTGCCAAGGCACTGCCTGATCTCACTCTGATCGCGCCGGACATGCCAAGCCATGGGCGCAGTGTTGACTGGGATGAGGTCAGTGATTTTGGTGATACCGTCTATGCGGCCACTCTGTCTGCAATGGATGAGACACCGATGGATGTGATTGGCCATTCTTTTGGGGCCGCTGCGGCGTTGCGCCTCGCGGTCAGGCATCCCGAAAAAATTCGGAGTCTGACAGTTATCGAGCCGGTTTTTTTTGCCGTGGCGATGCAAGACGCCCCTGAGGCCATGACGCAGCATAATGCGCACGCCCGACCCTATCTTGATCTGTTGCGCGCAGGAGAACGGGAAGCTGCAGCACGGCTTTTTAACCGCATGTGGAGCGATGGCGGGACAAAGTGGGATGCGATGCCCGAACGCACACGTGCAGCGATGACGCGTGCGATACATGTTGTCCCCGGACAGGATAAGTTCCTGTTTGCGGATACAAGCAATCTGCTAAGCCCCGGTGCACTTGATTCCTGTAGCGTTCCGACGTTGATTTTGCGAGGGGAACATGCCCACCCCGGTATTGTAGCCGTCAATGACGGTCTCGCGGCGCGAATGCTCAATGCAACTCAATCGGTGATTGAAGGAGCAGGGCATATGGCACCGATCACCCACCCCGTTGAAGTGGCTTCTGTTGTGAGAAACTTGTTGGATCAGAGCTAGTCGGCGCAATACGAGAAACTGGGGGCTGTCAGAAATGCCTCAGGAATACATCAATCTGGTCGCGGCTAATGGACCAATCGCACACGAGACGGGCCGCGACCAATTCTTCTGCTGGGCCTTCCAGCGGGCCATCCCACAAATAGTAACGCGCACCGGCGTCGTGCATTCTCTGATGTACGGCTCTTGGCCAGCGCGCAAAGATCATATTAGCCTGCGGTTTATGCACAAACTTCGCATCTGCTTTGCGCAGACCGTCCGCAAGATAATCCGCGTTTGCATTCGCCTCACGGGCAATCGCAAGCCATGTGTCGTCTTCGAGGTATCCCGCCATCTGAGCAGATAGGTATCTGTGCTTTGAAAACAGATGTGCGCCCCGTTTGCGACGAAGTTCGAATTCCCACGCTTTTGCGGGATCAAAGAAGACAACGGCTTCAACACCCATACACCCGTTCTTTGTGCCGCCAAAACTGACAACATCAATGCCCAGTTTCCAGGACATCTCGGCTGCTGTGCAACCCAATGCGGCTGCTGCGTTTGCAAATCTTGCACCGTCCAGATGAACGGGGAGGTTGTGACGCCTGACCACGTCAGTCAGCGCGCGTAGCTCATCAAGTGTGTGAAGCTCGCCGCGTTCCGTGACCTGTGTGATGGAGACCGGTCCGGGCTGTGCGCCATGCACGTTGCCGACGGCTTGTCCGATGATCGCAGTCTCAAGTGACGCGGGGGTCATTTTGTCGCCTTCGCCCACCAAGGCCAGCTTGGCACCACTGGTATAGAACTCCGGCGCGTTGCACTCATCTTCTTGAATATGCGAAACTTTCGAGCAGAATACCGTCTGCCAAGGCTGCGTGTAACATGCCAGAGCAAGTGCATTTGCCGCCGTGCCGGTTGCGACCAGATAGACTTCTGCTTGTGGTGCCTCGAACACTTCTCGGATTCTTATGCGGACCTCATCCATGATTGAGTCGTTGCCATAGGGCATCTGGTGTCCATCATTCGCAGCAATCATGCGTTGCATGACTTTTGGATGCACCGGACCTGCATTGTCAGAGGCAAAAAACATCAGGTTGGCTCCTCTATGATGTGGTCTTCCCATTCCTCGAAAGGGGTGTCGAATTCTGAAACCGTTGTGCCTTTGACGGAAATGCCAGCCGCGTGCACGCTGTCGGGGGTTCCGGTGATGAGCGGATGCCATTCAGGGAGCGGTTTGCCCTGCCATAACAGCCGATAGGCGCAGGTCAGCGGCATCCAGTAGGCGTGGGTATCAAGATTGTCAGGCTTAAGAACAATACAGTCCGGTACAAAGGAATGACGGTTCTCGTAGTGCACGCAGCGGCACGTTGCATCGTCCAGTAAACGGCAGGCGACACGTGTCAAAGCAACTTCGCCACTATCCTCGTCCTCAAGTTTATTCAGACAGCATTTTCCACAACCATCGCAGAGGGATTCCCATTCGGTTGGTGACATTTTCGAGAGCGGCTTTTTCTCCCAGAATTTCGGGGCCAGCCCTTTGCGCTCAATCGGATCACTCATAGTTCGGCCAGAATGGCACGGGCTTGCAGGCTGTCAGCATCCATCTGTGTGATCAATGTATCGAGACTGTCGAAATTCTCTTCGCCGCGCAGATGCTCGACCAAGGCAACAGAAAGGGGGGTGCCGTATAAATCCCCTTTGAAATCAAAGATAAAGGTTTCGATGTTTGCCTTGTTTTCGCCAAACATGGGACGCACACCAAGGCTGGAAACACCATGGTATCGTCCTGCATGTGGTCCATCGAGGATATCGACAAGCACGGCATAAACGCCAAAAGCAGGTTGGTGCAGCCCGTCTATGGACATATTTGCGGTTGGATAGCCCAATTCGCGGCCCCGCTGTTCGCCGCTGATGACAGGCCCGTCGATGCGATGCCAGTGACCGAGCAATTCAGCAGCGTGGCGCGGATTGCCTTCACTCAAAGCGGTGCGGATTGCAGTGGAAGATACGGTTTTTGTGCCTTTTGCCATCAAAGGCGCGATAGTCACTCCAAAGCCGAATTCCGCGCCGTAGCGGGCCAGATCCTCTGCCTTGCCGGAGCGTCCTTTGCCAAAACAGAAATCTGCACCCACAACAACATGACGCAGGCCAAGCCCGTCCTTGATCACGTCGCGGGCGAATTCCTCGGGGGTGAGCGATGCCAAACCGGTGTTAAATGCCAATTCATAAAGACGCTCTACGCCTACCTTTTGTAACTGATGTGCCCGTGCAGCAGGGGACATAAGCCGGAATGGGGGGGCATCGGGGGCAAAAAATTCGCGGGGATGCGGTTCAAACGTAACAATCCCCAAAGGGGCGTCATGCACTGCATGTCGGGCGATATCAATGACTGACAAGTGTCCCTGATGCACGCCATCAAAATTGCCAATCGCGGCGCTGGCACCGCGATCTGCATCGCTTACAAACTGGTAATCCCGGATAATCCGCATCTGCCTTGCGTAGCCTTGGAAGCGGCCAGAGACAAGAACCTAAGCGCAGATTGCTCCTAGTCGAATTTGCGGGAAGGGGCCAACACGGTGGCTTCGCCAACCAGAACTTTCTTGCCGTCAACGGAACAATGGCAATCCATCTTTACGCGGCGCTTGGAAAACTCGATATCCGTCACCTTGACCTCGGCGTAAACCATATCACCCGGGCGCACGGGCGCGAGAAATTTCAGGGACTGGCCCATATATACTGTGCCATGGCCTGGAAGCTGTTCGCCGATAACAGCAGAAATCAGACCGGCGGTCAGCATGCCATGGGCGATGCGGCCTTCAAAGATCGTGTCGCGGGCGTAGTCATCATCAAGATGGACAGGGTTATGGTCGGTCGAAATTTGGGCAAACATCTCGATGTCTTCATCGGTGACGACCTTGCGCAGGTAACGCATCATGCCAATTTCGATGTCTTCAATACAGATTGTGCCGCGTGGAAGATTGTCCAACATGCCATACCCCTAAGTAATAAAATGCCGATTTTCTGATCTGTGTTGTAACTTAATTACTTCGCAGTCGCAGAAAATCAAGGGGAAATATGCTATCTAAGAAACCCGATTGTGAAGGTTGGAGAGGATTTTTCCCTTTCAAGATAGTCGCTTAGTGCGTCGGCATCGGGTTGCGTGCCAGTTTTCGTTTCTAATGCAGCCAGTCCGCCCGAGATGAAAAGAGAATCAATATCTTCGCCCATAGCCCCTGCGATGTCGGTCAGCACGCCATCACCGATGCATAAAATGCGGTCATTCGGGATATCAGTACCCAAGGCGGAAAGCCTACGGCGGGCAAGATCGTAGATCGGCGGATGCGGTTTGCCGAAGTAAAGGCTTTCGCCGCCCATTTCAGTATAAAGTGCTGCGAGCGCCCCTGCGCACCATTCCCGTTTCTCACCGCGATCAACCACAATGTCCGGATTCGCGCAGAGCAGCTTCAGACCTTTCTGTTTGGCATAGAGGAACTGTGGGCGCATGACAGCAGGGTCGGCCATTGGATCAACGGGGCCTGTGCAAACGATGCCTTCGGCTTGATCAAGCGGGACTTGGGTGATTTCCATTGGGTCATCAAGCAAGCTTAGCGGTTGAAAGAATTTCTCCTCTCCCGGCTGGCCGATAAACCAGACTTTGTTGCCGACCGCGCCAAGGAACATCGCCGCGCGCGCAGAATCGCCTGACGTCGCGATTGTGTCCCATGCATCATCCGGCACGCCAAAATGGCTCAACTGCTTGACGACGCCCGCGCGGGGGCGGGGGGAGTTGGTGACAAGGACCACTTTCCCGCCCGACTTACGGTAGGTTTGCAGAGCGGCAACGGCATCGGGAAAGGCAGTTACGCCGTTGTGCACGCACCCCCAAAGATCGACGAAAAGTGCATCGTAGTTTGGTGAAATTTCAGCGAGAGTTTCAACAATCCGGGTCATGGGCCTGCTCCATTAGTGCTTGATGCAGGCTTAGGGGATTTCGCGCGGGGATGGAACCGTTCGAGTGATGGATGCGAAAAGGCTCTCCCTTTGCCGGAAGAGCCTTTGAAATCTATCACCGTTGAGGGCGTGACTTACATTTTCAGGTTCGGAATGATCTGCTTCTTGCGGCTCATTATGCCGGGCAGAACGACGTGATCGCCGTTCACAGATGCGCCAAAGCTGTTTTCGGCGATGGTTTTTACAGTATCGTTCGGGACCAGCATTGTCGCTTCCTCCTTCAGGATGTCCACGATGAACAGCAGCACTTCGGCAGCGCCGTCTTCGCTTGCCACGGCGGGCATTGCAGCCATCAGGGCGTCCTTTCGGGCCATCAAAGGCGCGGGGGAGGTGGTTTCCAGCACGGAGACTCGCAGATTGGTGCCGTTCAGATCAAATTCCTTACTGTCCATCCGCAGCAGTTCAGCGTCTGAGAAAGCAGAGACATCGGATTTTGCAGCGAACATATCAGCGGCGTAGGCAGAGATATCGACACCCAGTTCTTCCGCGATGGAGTGTGCGATCGCTTTATCTTCTTGCGTCGTGGTTGGGCTGCGGAATTCCAGTGTATCCGAAAGAATGCAGGACAGGGCAGCCCCTTTGATCTCGCGCGGGGTTTGCGCCCAGTCTTTTCCGATCATCTTCCACATGATTGTGGCGGTACAGGCCAGTGGCTGGATGTTGATCTCGATCGGGCCTTTGGTTTCAAGGCCGGCAACAAGGCGGTGGTGGTCGATGATGCCGGTGATGTTGGCGTCATTGATGTTGGCTGGCAATTCGGCCGGATTGTTTGTGTCAACAATTACGACGGCGGTGTCTGCCGCCAGATCTGTCATGATTTCCGGTTTTGGCAGGTTCCAGTGCTCCAATACAAACAGCGCTTCGGTATTCGGCTCGCCCAGCAAGACAGGTTTGGCCGGAACGCCTTTGATTTCATTCAGGTACCAAGACCAGATGATCGGGCTGCCGGTACTGTCGGTGTCAGGGGATTTGTGGCCAAAAACGAGCGTGGTCATGGGAGGTGTCCTTGCATGCGAGGGAATGGATTTGCGCGCCTTATAGGAGGACGTTTGGTGATTGTCACCATCTTGCTTCAGAGCCCTAATTCAGTGCGCTTTTTGCGTGTCAGACCTGCGACAACCATATCATATGATGCGCGGATATGATCGCGTAGACTGTCGTCTGACAAGCCGGGTTCGGCGTAGTTCTGTATCCACTTCAGGCCGCGCGATGCCATATAGGGCGCGGGGCGCAAGCCGGGGCTGTCTGATAGAATCTCAAATGCCATTTCGGAGGCTTTGAAGGTCACCGCGTTGCCCTCACCCCCCATTCCGATCACGGCAAACAATTTGTCACCGACTTTGTAGACATCCGAATTGCCCCACTGCACGACGTGGGTCGCATGCGGGAGAGAGGCGCAGAATGCGTTCAATTCATCTCGGGTCATGGATGTATCCTAGTGGGTTGGAGCGGGATCGCAAATAGGGCAGGTTGCCGGCATGAGTAAGCCGCGCGAAACTGACCTGTACCCGCCAATCAAGGCCTTCCTTGAGGATCAGGGGTATATTGTGAAATCGGAAGTGGGTGCTGCGGATGTTGTGGCGGTCAGGGGCGAAGAGCCGCCTTTGGTGGTTGAGTTGAAGCTCGGTTTTTCGCTGGCGTTGTTTCATCAGTGTGTAGAACGCCTGAAATTGAGTGATGACGTCTATATGGCGGTGGCGCATAAAGCGGGAAAGCCGTTCTACAAAGCAGTGAAGGCGAACACGGCGATGGCGCGGCGTCTGGGACTGGGGCTGTTGACGGTGCGGTTGGAAGACGGGCTGGTTAATGTGCATTGTGATCCGGGGCCGTATGCGCCGCGCAAGAATGCCAAGCGAAAAGCCACGTTGTTGCGCGAATTTGCGCGCCGCCAAGGTGATCCTAATGATGGCGGGCAGACACGGGCGGGGCTGGTGACGGCCTATCGTCAGGATGCGCTCAAGATTGCAGTGTATTTGTTCGAAGTCGGGGCCAGCAAGGGGGCTGACGTGGCTCGCGAAACCGGCGTGAAGCGGGCGACAACCGTGATGCGTGACAATCATTACGGCTGGTTCGAGAAGGTTGAGAAAGGCGTCTACGGCTTAACGCCTGTCGGTGCCGAAGCTGTGACAGCCGCCGCTCGCGTGTTGGGAGCCTGAGTTTTTCGACCTGCCATCCGCGGAGTGCGTAATTTTGCAGATCAAGCGCTTGACTCCTTTCAACCAGATGCCTAGCTACCCCTCGTTGGCACTATACCAAGGTGAGTGCTAACACCTGATCCGCTCATCCAAGAGCGGCAGGTTGGAAGTAACCTTTGAGCCTAAAGGAGCTACAAAGATGGCATTAACACCGCTTCACGACCGGGTGCTGGTAAAGCGCACAGAGAGCGAAGAAAAAACCGCTGGTGGATTGATCATTCCTGATTCCGCTAAAGAGAAACCTGCCGAGGGCGAAGTTGTCGCCGTAGGTGCGGGTGCACGTGACGAAGATGGCGATCGGATCGCTATGGATGTCAAAGCAGGCGACAGAATCCTGTTCGGCAAATGGTCCGGTACGGAAGTCACCGTTGATGGTGAAGAGATGCTGATGATGAAGGAAAGCGACATCATGGGGATTATTTCCTGATCCGCAGGAAATCCATGACGCGCGTTTCAACATCAATTGACGAAGTTTTAGGAGAATACAAACATGGCAGCTAAGGAAGTCAAATTTGACACCGATGCCCGCAACAAATTGCTCAAGGGTGTGAACATCCTGGCAGATGCGGTAAAAGTCACTCTCGGCCCAAAGGGTCGTAACGTGGTTCTGGACAAATCGTTCGGTGCCCCACGCATCACCAAAGACGGTGTTTCTGTCGCCAAAGAGATCGAGCTTGAGGACAAGTTCGAGAACATGGGCGCACAGATGGTCAAGGAAGTTGCTTCCCGTACCAATGACGAAGCAGGCGACGGTACAACTACCGCAACTGTTCTGGCCCAAGCCATCGTGCGCGAAGGCATGAAGTCCGTTGCAGCTGGCATGAACCCGATGGACCTCAAGCGCGGCATCGACATGGCGACGCTGACCGTTGTTGAGGCGATCAAAGCCGCAGCGCGTGACGTATCCGACAGCGACGAAGTTGCGCAGGTTGGTACAATCTCTGCAAACGGCGAAAAAGAAATCGGCCGTCAGATCGCGGATGCGATGCAGAAGGTTGGCAACGAGGGCGTTATCACCGTCGAAGAGAACAAAGGTCTGGAAACAGAAACCGATGTTGTTGAAGGTATGCAGTTCGACCGCGGTTACCTGTCACCATATTTCGTGACAAACTCCGACAAGATGACTGTTGAGCTGGAAGACGCGATCATCCTGCTGCACGAGAAGAAGCTCTCTTCCCTTCAGCCAATGGTGCCGCTGCTCGAGCAGGTCATCCAGTCGCAGAAGCCGCTGCTGATCATTGCTGAAGATGTTGAAGGCGAAGCACTGGCAACTCTGGTTGTGAACAAACTGCGCGGTGGTCTCAAGATTGCAGCCGTGAAGGCACCTGGTTTTGGCGATCGTCGCAAGGCGATGCTGCAGGATCTCGCGATCCTGACAGGTGGTCAGGTGATCTCCGAAGATCTGGGTATGAAGCTTGAGTCCGTGACAATGGACATGCTGGGTTCTGCCAAGAAAGTGTCCATCACCAAGGACGAAACCACTGTTGTGGACGGTGCCGGCGAGAAAGCCGAGATCGAGGCACGCGTTGCCCAGATCCGTAACCAGATCGAAGAAACGACATCTGATTACGACCGTGAGAAGCTGCAAGAACGTGTGGCAAAGCTCGCCGGTGGTGTTGCTGTGATCCGCGTTGGCGGCATGTCCGAAGTGGAAGTCAAAGAGCGTAAAGACCGCGTTGACGATGCACTGAACGCGACACGTGCTGCGGTACAAGAAGGTATCGTTGTGGGCGGTGGTGTTGCTCTGGTTCAGGCAGGCAAGAAGCTTGAAGGCCTGACAGGCGAGAACAATGACCAGAACGTTGGTATTTCCATCGTGCGCAAAGCACTGGAAGCACCTCTGCGTCAGATTGCTGAAAACGCTGGTGTTGATGGCGCTGTTGTTGCGGGCAAAATCCGCGAGAGCGACGACCTGACATTCGGCTTCAACGCGCAGACCGAAGAATATGGCGACATGTTCAAGTTCGGCGTGATCGATCCTGCCAAAGTTGTACGCACAGCACTTCAGGACGCAGCATCCGTTGCATCCCTGCTGATCACAACCGAAGCCATGGTTGCTGACAAACCTTCCAAAGAAGGTGCAGGCGGCGGCATGGGCGGTGGCATGCCGGACATGGGCGGCATGGGCGGCATGATGTAAGCACGATCCAACTGGATCGGCTTGCCCGGCAGGACTTCATTTAATCAAGAACGTCTGATCCGGTGCCAACCATCATAAATATAGACAGGGCGCGCCTTTAGTGGCTGCGCCCTGTTTGTTTTGGGGATGCTGTTTCGGCCCGATCTTGGTCGTCAACATGCGCGTTAAGAGACCGGAAACTGCTCGGATGGTAGCGTTCAATTCCCAGAGCGTAGTGAGCCAGTATGATTCCCGAAACCGCCACCCGTCCAGATCCGCCAGAACCGCAGAACGGCGCGTCTCAGGATATCGACGATCTCATTTACCTGATCAGCCACGATGTACGCAGTTCAGTGCGCGCCTTGCTGGAGTTGCCGCAATGGATCAGCGAAGACCTACGAGAGGCGGGATTTCATTTGGAAGGGCCCGTTGCGAACTCCATTGAATTGATGAACCGTCATGCGGGGCGCTTGGACCGTATGTTGGTTGATCTGCTGGCTTTTTCGCGGATCGGCAGGATGCAAAGTATCCGTGATAATGACCTGACAGAAGTTCTGGATCATGTGCTGGAAGAGATTATCCTGCCTGCAGGCTTTGATGTCGTACGCAGTCTGGATTGTGCCAGCGTTGCCATGGGAGACCGCGACATTCTGATGCTGTTTGATGCTCTCATCCGTAACGCGTTGAAACATCACGATAAAGAATCTGGCCGTATCATTCTGAGCGCAGCAAGGGACGGGCCAGACGTTGTGCTTGGTGTTGCTGATGATGGACCGGGTGTTCCGGAGGAATACCAAGAGAAGATTTTTGGTGCGATGAACACTTTGCGGCCCCGCGATGAAGTAGAGGGCAGTGGCATGGGGCTTGCGAGTGTACGCAAAATTGCCACGCTTTATGGTGGCACTGCCACGATGCGAAACTCGCCCTACGGCCGCGGCAGTATTGTTGAAGTGCGGTTGCCACTGAACTCTCTCTAACACCTGATGAAACATCCAATTTTCTGTAGATCGATGTCGACAGTTAAGGTTTGATAAGTGGTTCCGCGCAATCTTGTGAATGAGATAAACAGACTAGGATGCGGCTTATGCTACATGCCAATCAAACGCCATCGTCGAATCCCGGTGTCATACCCGTGCGGCGTGATATCCGCGCATTGCTACTAGACGATAGCAGTTTCGACCGTCGCAATATCAAGCGGTTGAGCGATAAGACAATGCTCAACATAGAAATGGACGAGGTCGATAGCATTGCCGCTATGGATACAGCGGTTTCCCGCGAAAACTACGACATAATCCTGATTGATTATCGTTTGCCGGTCGGGGATGGGATGAAGGCGCTTGATCGTGTTTTGCAAAGCGATTTGAACAAGGATGCCGCCAAAATAATGATCACTGGTGACGGTGCACGCAGCACTGCGGTGCAAGCATTGCGGGGCGGATACCACGATTTCCTAAGCAAAGATGACATGGATGTTCAGGTGTTGCGTGATGCTATGGTCAACGCCATGGACGCTGCGCGGAAACGTCAGGAACTTGTCTTACAAACGAATAATCAACGCGAGATCATCAGGGAAGGGCTGGTCGCTGCATTGAAGGACAATGAGATGCAAGGAAGTCTGGAAATTCTTGTTATGCAAAAACTGAACAGTTTGGGAAAGTATGACGAACGGATACGCACTTTTTTTGACACGACAGATATTGAGGTATTGCTCGCCGGAATGGCTGACGAAGACGAGTTTGTCTTTCATTGAACCATGACGCCATCAAACCATCACACGCAGGCTGCATGCTGCTCTTGGCGTTATGCCGACGAACGGCTAAGCCGAAAGGCATGCGCCTTTTATTCCTTACAACTGTTACAATGATCGCTTTCGCCGCGAATTCCATTCTTACACGGATGGCAATTGAGGGGGGGCACATTGACCCATCCGGTTTCGCGTTGGTACGTGTGGTTTCCGGTGCTTTGGTTTTGGGGATGATTATATCCTTGCGTGGTGGCGGGTTGCCGCTTTTGCGGCCAAACCGGATTCCCGGTGCAGTTAGCCTTTCGGTTTATCTCATCGGTTTTTCGCTTGCCTATCTGACGCTTGATGCGGGTTTGGGGGCCCTCATTTTGTTTGGTGTCGTGCAGATTACAATGTTTGCCTATGGCGCTTGGCAAAGCGACGTGCCGTCAATGCGACAGCTGGCAGGAGGGAGTATTGCTTTCATAGGGCTGCTCATCGCACTTTGGCCCGGGCCGGGTGGCGGGGCGGATATTACCGGCGCGCTGCTGATGGTTTTTGCGGGCCTTGGTTGGGCGGCCTATACGATCATAGGGCGCACCGCCGTTGACCCCTTGGCGGCGACATCAGCGAATTTTCTACTTTGTGTACCGATTCTGTTGGTGTTGTTGGCCGGAACCGGATTGCGTTTTAGCGCAACAGGCATTGCACTTGGTATTCTATGCGGTGGCCTGACTTCCGGACTTGGGTATGCGCTTTGGTATACGGTTTTGCCGAAATTGGCAGGCGCAACAGCTGGAATTGTGCAGTTGAGCGTGCCCGTCATTGCAATCCTTTTGGGGGCTGTTTTACTCGGTGAAACCATCAGCCCGCTTGTTGTTCTTGCGACGCTGATGGTGGTTGGCGGAATCGGCTGGTCCGTCAGCGCAAGATCATCTCCAGCGGATCGTACTTAAGATCCGTGTTCTTACTAAACGCGACGGCGGCCAAACTGTCCGGTTTGTGCGGCGCTTTTCTCAATTCGTCTATGGTCAGCCAATGCCACTCTGACACGATTTGCTCTGCGTCTTTCCAGTCTGGATCAATGTGCGCGGTGCCTCGCAAGGTGCAGTGAAAGTAGATATCGACCTGATGAAATCTGCTTGCCGGATCGTGGAACTCGTTGACAAGACATGGCATACCAACGTCGATCCGCAATCCTGTTTCTTCAAACACTTCGCGTTGCAAGTTTTCCGGTAGCGACGTGCCAACCTCGACACCGCCGCCCGGCGCGCACAGCAGATCACTTTGACCATCAGGATAAGCGTTGACCATCAACAGGCATTCTTCATGGATAATGACGGCACGGGCGGCCAAACGTGGCGTTTTCGGGCGCATGAGCTGACTTTCGCAATTCCTTTGAACGCATAGCATTTCACAGGGATGCAAATCAGTCTATCTGATGCGGCATGATGTTACGTATTCTCTTGCCCGCAGCCCTTGGGGTGCTGACAGCCTGCCAATCGCAGGCACAAAACCGGTGTGTTGTGTTGCTACATGGACTTGCACGCACCGAAGCCTCTTTTGCCTTGATGGAAGCCGCGCTTGAAAACGAGGGCTTTCGCATTGTGCGCCCAAGTTATCCGTCGACCGAAGCGCCGATTGAAGTGTTGACCCGCCAGACCGTGCCGGATGCGGTTGCCGCGTGTGGTACAAAACGCGTGGATTTTGTGACCCATTCCATGGGCGGCATTCTTGTGCGTCAATGGATCGCTGAATCCGGAAATGCGCGCGTGGGACGGGTTGTGATGTTGGGCCCGCCCAATCAGGGCAGCGAAGTGATTGATGAATTGGGCGACATTCCTGCATTTGACTGGATCAATGGCCCTGCAGGACAACAGATGGGAACGGGCGCAGAGTCGCTTCCACGCAGTTTGCCGCCAGCTACTTTCGAACTTGGTATTGTTGCGGGATCACAGTCTCTGAACCCTTACTTTTCAACACTTCTGCCGGGGGAGGATGATGGAAAAGTCTCGGTTGCGTCAACCAAGCTGGAAGGGATGAGGGACCATATTGTGCTGCCCGTGACACACACATTCATGATGAACAATCCGCGCGTCATCGCGCAAACCATGTCGTTTCTGCGGACGGGACACTTCGACCGGAGCATGACGTGGTTTGATGGGGTACTTGATTCCATCGGCTGTCCGGACGGTGGCTGTATCCCCGGTGTGGAGGATGATGATGCCAAACCTTGATTTTGTCGGTGCAAAGGTCTTGCGCAACGATGGTTTAACAGATGCGCCGTTGTCCTTTGAGGGCGGCAGGATCGTAGATGCCCCGGTGGGTCGCCCTATAGATCTCAGCGGTTTTCTGGTGCTTCCCGGCATCGTTGATCTACATGGAGACGGGTTTGAGCGGCATATGGCGCAGCGACGTGGCGCGATGAAACAGATGGACGAAGGGTTGGTGGCGTGCGAAGCGGAGCTTGCCGCAAATGGCATCACCACTGCTGTTCTGGCGCAATTTGTCAGTTGGGAAGGGGGGATGCGCGGGCCCGAGTTTGCCGCACGTGTATTTACCGCGATCCGTGACACGAACCCGACTGTGGTGACCGATCTGCATGCGCAATTGCGGTTCGAGACTCACTTATTGGAGTTATATGACGATCTGCCTGCCCAACTGGCAGCGTGGGGCGTAAATTATTTGGTGTTCAATGACCACCTGCCGCATGACCGCTTGGATCAGGGCAAAATTCCGCGCCGCTTGAATGGACAGGCGCTTAAGGCGCGCCGTAGTCCGCAAAAGCACCATGACTATATGATAGAACTGCACAATCTGTCCGATCAGGTGCCTGCCGCTTTGGACGTGCTTTGTCCGCGATTGGCGCAGGCAGGCGTGCGCATGGGCAGCCATGATGATGCAACTGCCGAGGGGCGGGCGATCTGGCGTGGCCGCGGTGTGCACGTGGCCGAATTTCCCGAAACGCTTGAGGCGGCCGAAGCAGCGCATCGGGCAGGGGATGCTGTGCTGATGGGGTCGCCCAATGTGGTGCGTGGCGGATCACACAATGGCAACCTGTCCGCGATTGATCTGGTAGCGATGGGATATTGTGACGCGCTTGCCTCGGATTACCATTATCCATCGCCGCGCCGTGCTGCGCTCATGCTGGCGGATGCGGGCGTCTGCACCTTGGCGCAAGCATGGGCTCTGGTCTCGTCAGGTCCGGCCGGAGTTCTTGGGTTCTCGGATCGGGGTGATCTGATTGTCGGCAAACGTGCAGATATTGTCGTTCTCGACGCCAAAACCCGCCGTGTTGCCGCGACTTTTGTAGAGGGGCGTGTTTCTTACATGGCAGGGGAAATCGCCGAGCGTTTTAGCGCGTGATGCGATTGACATGGCCCATCTTGCGGCCCGCTTTAACCTCGGCTTTGCCGTATAGATGCAGGGCGGTATCACGCTCTTTTGCCAGTTCCGGTACACGATCGATATCATCGCCGATCAGGTTCTCCATCACTACATCCGCATAACGTGTTCCATCACCCAACGGCCAGCCTGTGATGGCGCGAATATGCTGTTCGAACTGATCGACAGTGCAGCCGTTCTGTGTCCAGTGACCGGAGTTATGAACGCGCGGTGCGATTTCGTTCACAATCAACCCTTGCGGAGTGACAAACAGCTCAACACCCAGAATACCGACATAGTTAAGCGCATTCAGTATCTTGGCAGCAATCAGAACAGCGTCCATGCGCTGTGAAGATGTCAGCTTTGCAGGCACGGTGGTTGTATGAAGGATGCCGTCGCGATGCACGTTTTCACCTGGATCAAAGCAGGCGACTTCGCCCGTCGGGCTGCGCGCCGCGATGACGGAAACCTCGTGTGAGAAATCGACAAAACCTTCCAGCACTGCAGGCGCGCCGTTCATGTCAGCATAGGCGCTGGTGGCGTCCTCAGCAGTGTGCAGACGCGCCTGTCCCTTACCATCATAGCCAAAACGGCGGGTTTTCAGAATGGAAGGCGTCCCGATACTTGCGACGGCATCCTGCATCGCTTGCAAATCTGGAACATCGGCAAAAGGCGCGACGTTCAATCCAAGGTCTTGCAGGAATTCTTTTTCTGTTATGCGGTCTTGAGAAATACGAAGGGCTTCGCGGCCCGGCCGGATGATGACTTCGGATTCGATCAAATCAAGGGCTTCAGTTGGAACATTCTCGAATTCAAACGTCACCACATCGCAGGACTTGGCAAAGGCGCGTAACGCATCGCCGTCCTCGTAAGCCGCGGTTGTCACAAGGTGCGCTACATGCCCTGCAGGCGGATTTGCACCGGGTTCAAAAATGTGCGTTTTGAATCCCAGACGTGCGGCTGCGACGGACAACATCCGCCCCAATTGCCCGCCACCAAGAATGCCGATGGTGCTGCCAGGTGCGAGGGGTTCATTCATCTATTGGTTCCTCCGGGATCGAAGCGGACAAAGCCTCGCGCCAGGCGTCTAGTTTGCTGGCAAGCGGGGCATCGCGCAGCGCCAAAATACCTGCGGCCATCAATGCGGCGTTGGCCGCTCCGGGCGCGCCGATTGCCATGGTTGCCACGGGAAATCCCTTTGGCATCTGTAAAATCGAATACAATGAATCTACACCTGACAGGGCTTTGGTTTGCACAGGTACGCCGATCACTGGCACGCGGGTTTTGGATGCCATCATGCCGGGCAGATGTGCCGCCCCACCAGCGCCTGCAATAATCACCTGTAAGCCGCGATCGACTGCCGTTTTGCCATATTCCCAAAGGCGATCAGGTGTGCGGTGTGCCGAGACGATTTTGGTCTCGTATGAAATGCCCAGCTCATCCAGCAGCGTAGCTGCCTCGCGCATCGTGGCCCAGTCGGATTGGGAACCCATGATGATACCAACGTCGGGTGTGGTCATAGAAATCTGGCCTTTGGCAGAGAATGAGGAACGCGCACTATAACCCTATGGGCTTTGCGGGCAATGTCGGATTTCAGGCGATGATATCCGGCGTGAGCCGGTCTTCGATCTGCGCGATCAGATCCTTGAGGCGCAATTTGCGTTTTTTCAGCCGTTGCATGGTTAGCTGGTCTGCCGTGGCGCGTTCGCCCAGTGCGGCAATCGCCTCGTCCAGATCACGGTGTTCGCGTCGGAAAACCTCCAGTTCCACACGCAACACATCGTCGTTTTTCATCGATAGATCGGTCGGGGCATTCATAAACGTCTGATTCCAATGGCCTGATAGAGTTTCAATATAGGCGTTCACCCTGTTCTCGCATAGCCCTTGTGCTGTGTGAATACTGCCCCCATATTCAATGCACGGGCTGCCATAACGGGGCCCGACCTGACTGTCGCTTATTTTAAAAAGGACGTGTCGCATGACGAAGATGACGCTTGCCTCTTATCCCCACATGCTGGGATTTGAACAACTTGAGCGGGTGCTGGAGCGCACCGCCAAGACCGGGAACGAAGGCTATCCACCGTTCAATATCGAACAGACCTCCGATTTTAGCTATCGGATCACGCTGGCCGTTGCTGGTTTTGCCGAGGAAGACTTGGCAATTACAGTTGAAGATCGCCAATTGGTGATCCGGGGCCGCCAGACCGAAGACATCGAGACCCGAGTGTTCTTGCACCGCGGGATCGCTGCCCGGCAATTCCAGCGCAGCTTTGTGCTTGCGGATGGTGTGGACGTCGGCGAGGCGCAGATGGAAAACGGGTTGCTCCACGTGGACTTGACCCGCGCCAAACCGGAGACAGTTGTACAGACAATAAAGATTAAGAAAGGGTAGCGAAATGCAGAATACAAACACCCAGACAAGAGACCGGACCGTCTATGTGAAATCAATCGCGGTGACGGACTTGCCCCGCGAAGTACGCGCGCAAGCCGAAGGGCTTGAATTGCTCTATGCGGTACACGGTGCGGATGGTCAGCAATTGGCGCTGGTGGGCGACCGCAAACTGGCGTTCTCACTGGCACGCGAACACGACTATGCGCCGGTGATGGTGCATTGATCCGGCATCTGCCGACTTGAATACACGACTTAAAACAACAGGCTGGGCCACAGTGGTTGCTGTAGCCTGCAGTGTATTCAATACCGCCCAAGCAGATCCAGCGAGAGATCTTTCGCGCTGCGTTCAACATCAGATAACCGACCTTGGATACAATCCGGGCCCAATTGACGGTGTGATTGGCCCGCAAACCCGGAAGGCCGCTGCGCAGCTACGTCAGACGCATCCTTTGCGTGGCCTGATTTCAAATTTACCACCGGTTGACCGGTATTCTGCTGTAAGCTGGTGTCGCGAACTCTCAAGGCTGTCTGCGACGGCTGGGCGTTATCGCCCAGCCCTAGATGTGCCGAAAATTGCCGTAGATGACACATTGGGCATAGGTCCGCGTGGTCTGGTGAAAATGTCAGCCCAAAGTGCGATGGGATTTTTTCGTAGTAAGCACAGCATACGTTTGACAAGCCGTGTAGAATTCGCGGCTTCAAATTCATTGGAGGGAATATCGACCCAAGCTAAAACGCTCGACAGCACCACACCGCCGCGCTTGAGCCATTTGCGTGATTGGGCAAAAACGGGCTGTGGTCGGAAAACCGGCGTTACCGGAGTCGCTTTCAATACCGCCATTTTCTTTTGTTGGCCACTTGGTGGATCGCATAATAAAGTTTGGGCAAATTTGATCCGGAAAGAGTTCGAACATGTCATGGTGCATGAGATGATGCACCTTGTGCAGCGAGAATTGGCTCATGAAGTAGTTCCCCAGCGCCAGCGTAAAAAAAGCCAAAGCAATATGGGGCCAAACTGGCTTGTCGAAGGTGCGGCGGTGTTGATTGCTGATCAATACAGTAGGAAAACGAAAACGCAGACAAGAAGTTACTTTTTGGGCCTCCATCGTCGCGCGTCTGCAAACGATGTTACTCTATTCGAATTACGTAATCATAACGCGGTGCCTGAAAATAGGGCCTATTACGCTGCAACCCTCGCGACCCATGTGCTTGCCCAGCGATACGGCACCGCATCACTTTTCGATTTTTGGCGCAATGTGGGCATCATAGGCTCGGCTGAAAGAGCTTTTGCCGAAACATTTGGTCTTCCGCTTGCGACTTATGAGCAGGTTTTCGAAGAACATCGCCGTAGTTTTGTTTCGCTAATAGCGTACGCGCAAGGTGAGGATTGACTGAAGGAATGTGCCGTCCCGACAATGCGCCGGGACGGCCATTAACTTTCTCAGCCCGCAATCAGCCCCATGCTTTCCAGCTTGAGCAAGACCTGATGCGCGCAGTTGTCGACGTCGACATTCTCGGTCTCGACCCGCAGTTCCGGGTTTTCAGGCACATCATAAGGGTCTGAAATACCGGTGAATTCCTTGATTTTACCTTCGCGTGCGAGCTTGTAAAGACCCTTGCGGTCCCGGCGTTCGCACTCTTCGATGCTGGTGGCGACATGCACTTCAACAAAGGCACCAAAGTCTTCGACATCTTCGCGCACGGCGCGGCGCGTCGTGGCATAAGGCGCAATCGGTGCACAGATTGCGATACCGCCGTTCTTGGTGATTTCGGAGGCGACATAACCGATGCGTCGAATGTTCAGATCGCGGTGCTCTTTGGAGAAACCCAGCTCTGAGCTGAGGTTTTTGCGCACGATATCACCATCCAGCAGCGTTACGGGGCGTCCGCCCATCTCCATCAGCTTTACCATCAAGGCATTGGCAATGGTCGATTTGCCCGAGCCGGAAAACCCGGTGAAAAATACGGTAAAGCCCTGTTTGTTGCGCGGCGGGCGGGTGCGGCGCAGTTCGGCAACCACTTGCGGGAACGAAAACCACTCGGGAATCTCGAGACCTTCTTGCAAGCGGCGGCGCAGTTCGGTGCCCGAGATGTTAAGGATCGTGACGTTATCCTTATCGGCAATCTCGTCCGCAGGCTCGTATTGGGCGCGCTCTTGCACATAAACCATGTGCTTGAAGTCGACCATTTCGATGCCCATTTCTTCCTGATGTTCGCGGAATAAGTCTTGTGCGTCATAGGGGCCATAGAAATCTTCACCGGCCGAGTTCTTGCCGGGGCCGGCATGATCGCGGCCAACGATAAAGTGTGTGCAGCCGTGGTTTTTGCGGATCAGCCCGTGCCAGACCGCCTCGCGCGGACCTGCCATGCGCATGGCAAGGTTCAGTAAGGACATTGAGGTGGTCGCTGCGGGATACTGGTCCAGCACCGCTTCGTAACAGCGTACGCGTGTGAAATGATCAACGTCACCCGGTTTGGTCATGCCAACAACCGGATGGATCAACAGGTTTGCCTGTGCCTCCCGCGCGGCGCGGAATGTCAATTCCTGATGCGCGCGGTGCAGCGGGTTGCGGGTCTGAAACGCGACAACCTTGCGCCAGCCGACTTTGCGGAAATAGGCCCGCAGTTCGTTTGGCGTGTCGCGACGGGCGCGAAAATCGTAATGTACGGGCTGCTGGATGCCGACAATTGGCCCACCCAAATAAATCTTGCCCGCCTGATTGTGCAGATAATTTACAGCCGGATGCGCATCATCGTCCGCACCAAAGACCTGAACGGCCTCATGTGCCTTGTTCGGCTCGTAGCGATCCGTCACGGTCATCGTAGCGAGGATCACACCTTCTTGGTCGCGCAGGGCAATGTCCTGACCGATTTCCAGTGATGCGGCAAAGTCTTCGGTGACATCCAGTGTAATCGGCATCGGCCAAAGTGTACCGTCGGCCAAGCGCATGTTGTCGACCACACCTTTGTAGTCTTCTTCGGACAAGAAACCTTTGAGCGGGTTGAAGCCGCCATTCATAAGGAGTTCCAGATCACAAAGCTGACGCGGTGTCAGATCGTGGCTGATCAAGTCCCCAGCTTCCAACTTCATCTTTTGTGCTGAATCAAAGGAGACATACAACTCCGGGATCGGAGCAAGGTTATTCAGTGTGGTCATGCTAAATCTCGTCTTATTGCCTTAGGCCAATTGCTCGCCCTATGCCGTGTAACCATGGCAAGAGTCTAGTTGTGCCAGCAGGGAATTTGCGAAAAACTGCCGCTTAGATGCAGGAATGCCTGCTTTTTGCCAATCAACCCTGTTTTCGGTCGCTAGCGGGCGTCCAGTTGTTTCGCCAGATCACTGGCGTCTTTGATTGGCCATGCCAGAAGTGGTGCACTCAGTCCCCGTAATTCAAGAGCAGCCATCTTGCTTGCAGGAACCTCAAAGCCCGCGGCGTGCAGCAGGGGGGCGGATACAAATGCCTGAACCTTGTGATCCTTTGTCACCCCTTCGATCCGCGAGGCCGTGTTGACGGTGTCGCCGATTAACGTACGTGGCGCTTGCCCTGCCGCGCCGATCTCTCCAAGGACCACACCCCCTAGATGTGCGCCGATGCCAATGGCAACCGGGTTTTGTCCCTCGGATTCGAGCGTTTGATTAAATGTTTTCAACGCTTGGGCGATCCCTTGAATGGCACGCAGGGCTGCCTTGGCGGAGCTCTCGGCATCGGCGGTCTCGAACAACGCAAGAAAACCGTCGCCCAGATATTTGTCCACGCTGCCCCCTTCCGCATTGATTGGGGGGACAATCGCGTCAAAAAAGCGGTTCAGAAGGAAAACCACGTCATAGGGCAACTGTCCCGTGGTGCGTGCAGTGAAACCGCGCATATCAAGAAACAGAACGGCCAGTTCTTTTTCCTCCCCATGGCTGGCATGATCGCGGTGTTTGCGCCTGCCATCTGGCTGGAACACGCGAAAAACCGTAGTGGGATCGAGCGGTTTAATCTGACAGGCCAACCGCGTGTTCGTTTCTGCCCCCACAGCGGCAAGGCTCTGTGCTTCGGCGTTATCCGGTGGTGGTAGCAGATCAGCACCTTCCACGACCACAACGCGGCAAGTCGTACAGCGCCCGCGCCCGCCACACAAAGAGGCATGCGGTATGCCACGCAGTCGCGACATTTCGAGCAGGGTTAGCCCCCGCGGCGCGGTGATGACAGGGCCACTGGCATAGCTGATCGTGACAGAACGTTGCCGTGTACGCACATATTTCACCATGTATGCCACCACAACCACAGCCATGATGGCACCAAACACCCAGCGCAATTGAGTGGTCAAATCGATCAATGTGCCAAAGGTCTCTTGATCGGGGAAGTTGAAGGCTTCAATCAGCGTATCGCGCTTGTCCGGATCAGAAAACGCAGCACGCACACGCCGCCCCTCGACGAGAAAACCAGTCAATGCGAAGGCTGGAACAAGTGTCGCGGCACCAATCAGCGTCGGCAGCCACCTGTGCCACCATGTTTTCCCGCGCAGCCAGAAATGCAGACCGGTGCACCCATGTACCCAGACCACAAGCAGAAGCAGGCTTTGTTTCCAGCCGTCCGCCGTGTTGTAGAGCAGCAGCATGATATACCCCATCTCGTCATTGACGCCGTGGATTTCATGAGCGGTTCGGGTGTGGATCAGATGGGCAACCAGCAGGATCGGGATCACGAGACCAAGAATGATCTGTGCGCCTTCCCAGAATGGCATGCGCAGAGTGCCGCGTTTGGCCAGTTTCACCAGCGCGAGGGTGAGATGGATCAGGAATGCGCCATAAAGGATCAGTGAGCCAATCACACTGCGCGTTACGACCTGGCGCCAGTCTTGGGCGCGGTCCATCAAATCGGGTGAAATCAGCCCAAGACCGATGTTCAGAAAATGCAGCAGAGCGTAAATAAACAGCACCAGTCCGCTTGCGATGCGCAAGCGTGTGGGCCAGTTCCCGCGCCAAAGATCATTCATGTGCCGCCCCTTTGCCTCGCACCATCGGGCAGCAGGGGCACTCAGGTCAAGCTGGGCCTATTCAGCAACCTCGACACCGTATCCCAATGGCAGCGATGTGTCCTTGCCCGCATCATCATCGACTTCGGCCAAAAAGCGCTCGGCCTCAAGCGCGGCCATGCAGCCCATTCCTGCAGATGTGACAGCCTGACGATACTTGTGATCAGTCAAATCGCCGGCTGCAAATACACCGGGAATGGAGGTTTCAGTGCTGTCGGGCTTGGTGACGACGTAGCCGCCCATGTGCGTTTCAAGCGTGTCCTTAACCAACTCGTTGGCGGGCGCATGCCCGATGGCGACAAACACGCCTTTGCAGGGGATATCCGTGATCTCACCGGTTTTGGTATGCTTGACCTTGATGCCTTCAACGCCCAGCGGGCTGTCTGTGCCGTAGACTTCGGCAAGTTCATGGAACCACAGTGGCTCAATCTTGGGGTTTTTCATCAAACGGTCGATCAGGATTTTTTCGGCCCGCAATTCGTCGCGACGATGGATCAGCGTGACTTTGGAAGCAAAGTTGGTCAGGAATAGCGCCTCTTCAACGGCTGTATTGCCGCCGCCGATCACGACAATCTCTTGGCCGCGATAAAAGAAACCGTCACAAGTGGCACAGGCCGACACGCCAAAGCCTTTGAATTTTTCTTCAGTCTCAAGTCCCAGCCATTTGGCGCGCGCACCTGTGGCAAGGATCACTGAATCTGCGACATATGTTGTGCCGCTATCGCCTTTGGCGTGAAACGGACGGCTGCTGAGGTCGAGATCGGTGATGATATCTCCGATGATCTCGGTGCCCATTGCTTTGGCGTGGGCCTCCATTCGAACCATCAGGTCAGGGCCCTGCACTTCGGTGTCACCTGGCCAGTTTTCAACTTCGGTCGTTGTGGTCAACTGACCGCCAGGCTCGATCCCCTGCACCAATATGGGCTCAACCATTGCGCGGCTTGCATAAATACCGGCGGTATACCCGGCAGGGCCGGAGCCGATGATCAGAACCTTGGTCTTGCGTGTCTCGGCCATCTGGCACCCCCGAAAAAAGTTTGCAGCATGCCTGATATAGCGACGCAACAGAGGTACTTAAACCCCCTTCACCCAAGCGACCACAAGCGCGTTATAAAACATCATTTTTGGAATGCTGGAAAGATTCTTGCGCCCTTGCGAAAGATTATTGCGCGTGACATTGGCGCTGCTATAAGAATCGCAAATTGAAAGGGACATTCAATGGCAGGAACACGGCTCGACCCGATTGATCGGAAGATTTTGGCTGAGTTGCAAGCAGATGGACGCATGACCAATGTCGAATTGGCCAAACGTGTCGGCATTTCTGCGCCGCCCTGTCTGCGCCGTGTGCGCACACTGGAAGAGCAGGGCTATATCCGTGGCTACCATGCCGATGTAAACGCCCGCGAATTGGGGTTCGAGGTGCAGGTATTTGCTATGGTGGGTCTGCATTCGCAGGCTGAAGTCGACCTGAGTACATTCGAGCAGAAATGCCGCGACTGGCCATTGGTGCGCGAGTGTCACATGCTTAACGGCGAAGTTGATTTTGTGTTGAAATGTGTGGCACCGGATCTGTCGTCGTTTCAAAGTTTCCTAACTGGAGAGCTCCTTACAACACCAAACGTGGAAAGCGTCAAAACCAGTCTGGTCATACGCGGGGCCAAAGATGAACCCGGTGTGCCGTTTGATGTCTTGGAAAAACGCTTGGAAACCTCCCCCTGACGAGCAGAGCCAGGGAGAGGCCGCGAGCAGACGCCGTGAATATCAAGTCGGCATCCGATGCATGTACCTTGTTTAGACGGTATCAAATTCCGCTTCGGTTTCGGGAGCGCGTGGATGCGCAAGCGGGCCAAAATCCGTAATATGCGCAATCTGTGGAAACATCCCGAGAAAGCGATCACGTAGAGAGTGTGATACCGCCTTGGTGGCATTTGCGCCGGGATGGAACGTCTCCATCTCGATCCCGCCAGCGTTGACAGCCGCATGACGGTCAAGAACGATGTGAAACAGACGCACAGGTGTCGGAGGGACCACCTCGATCACGTTCACGCCGTCCAGAAATTCGCGCACAGGCGTCAGCATCCGCTTTTCACCGGCTTCGGAGCGCAGGTGATGGGGCGTGTGCAGAATGCGCGCACCGGGGCCAACAGTGAGGAACGAGCTTGGTCGCCCCTGTCCAAATGTGTCTGCCATAATGCGGATTAGCGGCATGCGGCGGCCTGCGTCAGCGGGGACAAAGCTGCTAGAGCCGACCCAAACCAGTTTCGCCGCCTCACCCGTCGACGTGTTGACCATATCACCCGGCTGCAAGTCCTCGATCGCAATCTGACCTTGCGGTGTAGCGATCAGGGTGCCACGTGCAAATGCGGAAAACGCACTTTCAAACAAAGGGATAGCAGGTGCCTTGTCCTGTCCGATGTAGAGAGAACCATCGGCGCGCAGTGCCGCAATCTCGAAGCTACGCATCGGCATTTTGGGAACAGTGTTCAGGCCATTTACGGCGGCTCCGGTCGGGCCGAACCCACGCAGTCTGGAGGGTGTTGTGGTCGGGCGCTGGCCCATAGCAGCAGTCAGTGTCATGCGATCACCTTTTCTCAGGTTGGTCACATCCGTGTCGGCCCCCACCGACAAGCACGGAAATAACAAGCGGTCATTTCGTCGTCTATGACACCTTAATCACCTGAACGGGGTCTCATTGTCAAAGTTTGAACAACATTAGCGCCACATTTAGGGCCAATTTACACAGGTTTTGCCGTTCTGTTTCCTCAATTCGGTCTGTTTTTGCCACATTTGGAGCAAACAAAAAGGCCCCGGCTGCGAATCAACGCAGCCGGGGCCGATGTTATTACCCAGAAACTCACTACCGTTCAGAACACCTTGGGGGAGGAAATGGGAAGTGGATCAGGTTACAGGGTCAGGCCGCTTTGCGCTTGCCTTCGGCTGCTGTGCGTTTCGCGATGAAAGCGGTGCGTCGTGCGCCGCGTGTCCAAGGCATAACGGTGTCCTCTTTGGCGGCTGCTGCGACGATGCCTTTGATGAAGCGCGTGTTGGTTTTCATTGCTCTGATCCTCGGTTTGTTTGGTGCGGGCTTTGTCGCCCTTTGCTTGAGAATGAATATGCAGGGCCAATCGGGCGGCTTTTTGTCGGCACCCAGTTTTTTCACAAAAAGTTCCGAGGTTTTGTTGCTGTTTTATGGCCGGGTCGCCCCAATTGCAGAAAAGCTTTGTTTTTATGAAGATTTGACGGTTTGGCGCATCAATCTTGAAAAATCGGGCGGATTGTTTCCGCTACGCGTTCCTACAATCGGGCAGTTTAGGGGCAGGTCTTGCCCCATTTTCGCCCAAATCAGAGAGTGATGGCTGAAATCAGTCGCCCGTAATCTGCTTCCTTCGCGTGAACCGTGCGACGATAGGAGTAGAATCGCTCTGCGTCCGAAAATGTGCAGTGACGTGTCCACTCTGCCAGACCGATGCCAGCGCCGCGCAGGCGGCTCAGACCAAAGCCGGGCAGGTCAAACTGCATCCGATCGCCGTTGCCCTGGGCAAAAAAACGGCCAAACTCCTGATCATTGGCCATAAAGTCGTCAAAGAACTCTGGCCCGACTTCATAGGCGCTCTGACTGATGCACGGGCCGATCACGCCTATGATGTTCTCGCGCGTTGCCCCGATGTTCACCATCGCATCGACTGTTGCATCCAACACGCCGTCGAGCGCGCCACGCCAGCCTGCATGTGCCGCGCCGATTACACCTGCTTGCGGATCGGCAAACAGCACAGGCTGGCAATCCGCGCTAAGCACAGACAAAGCAATGCCGGGGACATTTGTGACCATCCCGTCTGCCTTGGGCTTTTCGCTGAATGGCTCCGTTACCGTGACGACATCTGCTGAATGAACTTGATAGACGCTCAGTAAATGATCTGCTTGCACGCCCATGGCCTCGGCCACACGGGCCCGATTGATCGCGACAATCTCGGTTTGGTCACTGCTGCCCTGACCGCAGTTCAGTCCCGCAAATACACCCGAAGACGCTCCGCCACGGCGTGTGAAAAAGCCGTGTCGCAGAGCGGACAGGCTGTCAGAGGTGAGAATTTCCAGCGTCATGGTGTGAATCCCGCAGGTGCGGCGCTGCTGCGTTGGTGCAGCGCCATTACTTTGAACAGGTTTCCCATTTCTGACGGGTGCGTCAACCGCCGATGCGCGGCGACGTGATTTTCGAGCGTTGCACCTGTCATCTTTGCGGCAAGAGCTTGCGCACGCCGGGTGATCCCGAGGCGTTCGAGGAAAACACCTTGCGGGACAAGCGCAGTGTGTTCGCAATCGGGAGCGGCCTGCACGAGGGCCTCAAAATCCACATGAGCGGTCAAGTCGGCCTGTCCGGGGCCTTCCAGCGGGTCGACCTTTTCATGGCTGCGGATTGCCTGAAACGTGTCTCCTGTCAGATGCCAATCGCCATAATCAATGATCAGCGCCATTCCGCCACGGGTGCTGATGCGTCGATTAATTGCATCCAGAAAAGGGCTGGCGGCGGCGCAAACCTCGATCAGGTCGCCCTGTTGCGAGTCCTCAAGCCGCGCCGACAAGGCGGGTTGCGGTTGCATCGGTCCCAAGCCAAAGACCAGAGCATTGTTTTCAATACCAATCTGACGTTCGCGCCAACCGCTACCATCGCGCAGGAACTGCCGGATCGGCAGCGCGTCGAAAAATTCGTTGGCAATCAGATAAAGAGGCTGGTCAGGCAAAACCTCGGTATCGTTGATCCATGATACGGCATAATCAGACAGGGTCTGCGCCTGAATGTCGCGCAAGGTGGGAGAGGCATCAACCAGCGTGACTTCGGCAGCTTCAACAAAACCCGCAACGCCGCGACAGGCGCGCAATGCATCTGCCATGAGTGTGCCGCGGCCGGGACCAAGTTCTGCCAGAGTGAAACGGGTAGGGGCTCCATTGTTCAACCAGCTCTGCGCGAGGCTCAACCCAATTAATTCGCCAAACATCTGGCTGATTTCCGGCGCGGTTATGAAATCCCCCGCAGCGCCCAGTGGATCACGGGTGGTGTAATAGCCCCAAGTCGGATGCAGAAGGCAGGTGGTCATATATTCGTCAATGCGCATTGGTCCCTGCGCAGCGATCCGTGCGGCGATATGGTCGTGCAGACTCATGCCGAACGGCGGGCGCGTAGGATAAAGTAGGTGCCGACAAGCATCATCGGGATACACAAAAGCTGGCCCATTGTCAGGCCATAACCGCCTGATTGCAGCGCGAGGCCCAGCGGATTGCCCTCCGATATGAATTGCGCGTCCGGCTGGCGGAAGAATTCAACCAGGAACCGCGCGGCACCATATCCGGCCAAAAATGTTCCCATCAGCAGCCCCTCGAATTTGAAGGCACCGCGTTTCCACGCCATCCAGATCATCAGCCCGCCGAGAAGCAATCCTTCAAGGAGTGCCTCATAAAGCTGCGAGGGATGGCGTGCGCAGATGCCTGCAACATCAGGGCAATATTGCGCGGCTTGCGTAGGAAAGGCGACGCCCCATGGCATATCGGTTGGGCGTCCCCATAGCTCTGCGTTGATGAAATTCGCGACGCGGCCCAGAAAAAGGCCGGGGGCTAGGCCAAGAGCAACTAGGTCTCCGGCGGACAGGGTAGGAATGTTGTAGCGTTTGGTAAAGAAAAACGCGGCCAGAATGACACCAATGGCCCCACCGTGAAACGACATGCCGCCTTCCCAGAGTTGCAGGATGCGCAACGGGTTCGACAGGTAATAACCCGCTTGGTAGAACAGCACATACCCCAATCGTCCGCCAAGTATCACGCCAAGGATTACCCAGAAAAGCAAATCCTCGATCTTGTTCTTGGCCATCACAGGTTGGTTGTTCTTCCACAGATGCGGCGTTTTGGCGGCGCGGATCACCAACCGCCAGCCGAGCAAAATGCCAACGATATAGGCCAGCGCATACCAGCGCAGGGCAAACTCCATGCCAAACAGCGTGATCGAGAATATCTCGGGTGAAATATCGGGAAAGGGTATCATTGCGTTCATGCGCGTGATTGAGACGGGATGACGTGGGATGTCAACCTTGCCGACAGGCGCATCTGCCCCCATATAGTGTCCAAGCAAAGCCCGGAGGCCGATATGCAGACCCGTAACAAGTTTTTTGACGATATGTCCCAGATGATGACCAACGCAATGGGCGTGGCGCAGGGGGCCAAAGGCGAGGCCGAGAATGCCCTGAAGGGCATGATGGACCGCTGGCTGGCAGATCGCGATTTTGTGACCCGCGAGGAATTCGACGCGGTACGTGCGATGGCGCAAAAAGCGCGTGAAGAGAACGAAGCGTTGAAAGCGCGGCTGGACGCAATGGACGCCAAGTAAGCGCGTACTTCTTAAACATCTGATTAATTTGGAGGCATTCCGGCTGCGGTCGGGAAGCCCTTCTTTCTCCGCTCTTGGTAATGGGCTGACCTGCCCGCCATGTGCTATAACTTGGGCATATTTCTGATATACCCCCAAGATATTGCAGTTATCCCCGCTCAATTGTGGTTATCCCCAACAAAAGGGGTTGCCAGCACGGGCGGTTTACCCCCACCATATCTTGTATAGGCCGTTGCACAATCAACGGCCTGTTGTGCAGGCATCCAACAGTTGTGGGCTTCCCGCTAATGTTGGAAAAAATAATAGAGGTGTCAAAATGGCCCTGACCGAGCAGTACTACGAAGAAGAACCACATCCGATTGATATTGTCGAAAATATCGCCGCCTATCACGATTGGGACTTTGACCGGATATCCGACGAACAGATCGCGATGGCCGTCGAAGGACAATGGCGGACGTATTCCATCACGCTGGCGTGGTCCGCGTTTGATGAAACCTTGCGTCTGATTTGCACGTTCGAAATGGATCCTCCCAAAAACAAAATGGCCGGATTGTTCGAGCTTTTGAACCATGTAAACGACCAATGTTGGGCGGGCGCATTCACCTATTGGGCCGAGCAAAAGCTGATGGTGTATCGTTACGGACTTGTTTGTGCGGGTGGTGTTGATGCCAGTGCAGAGCAGATCGATACCATGATCGGTGCTGCTGTGATGTCGGCAGAGCGCTATTACCCTGCTCTGCAATTGCAGGTTTGGGGGGATCAATCCCCGAAAGAAGCGCTTCAGGTCGCCATTGCAGAGGCCTACGGGCGGGCGTAACACTTTCCCCAACAAAATCGGGGAAAAGTTATGAAAGATACACGGATCGCGAAAGATGGCCTTGTTTTGCTGGGTTGTGGCAAGATGGGATCTGCGATGCTGGCAGGCTGGCTGGCGCGCGGATTGCCACCCGCATCGGTCTGGGTCACTGACCCGTTTCCGTCCGACTGGTTACAAGCGCAGGGCGTGCATTTGAATGCTGATCTACCTGATCAACCTGCCATTGTTCTGGTTGCTGTCAAACCACAGATGATGGCAGAAGCTTTGCCGACATTGCAGGCCATGGGAAACGGTTCAACGCTTTTTGTCAGCGTAGCTGCGGGTACAACTATTGAATATTTCGAGCAGACTTTGGGTGTGCAAACTCCTGTGGTGCGGGCCATGCCGAACACACCCGCTGCGATCTCCCAGGGCATTACCGCGATTGTAGCCAACAAGATTGCAGGGGATGCGGGACTTGACGAAGCCGACGTGTTGCTGAGTGCGGTCGGCCAGGTGGTGCGCCTTAGTGATGAAGCCCAGATTGATGCCGTGACAGGCGTGAGTGGTTCTGGTCCGGCCTATGTATTCCACATGATCGAGGCGATGGCCGCTGCGGGAGAAGCGGAAGGTCTGTCTGTTGAACTCGCCATGCAGTTGGCCAAAGCGACAGTTGCTGGTGCCGGGGCATTGGCAATGCAGACAGATGAAACGCCTGCGCAATTGAGGGTCAACGTGACTTCGCCAAACGGCACAACCCAAGCAGCGCTGGAAGTGCTGATGAATGAGACAGATGGGTTTCCCACTTTATTGAGGCGTGCCGTCAAAGCGGCCGCGGAGCGTTCACGGGAGCTTGCCCGTGGCTGAGATTACCTTTGACGATTTTATGAAAGTCGATATCCGCGTTGGTACAGTGGTCCGCGCAGAACCTTTTCCGGAGGCCAGAAAGCCTGCGATCAAGCTTTGGGTTGATTTCGGAGCCGAGATTGGTGAGCGCAAAACCTCGGCCCAGATCACGGTTCATTATGATCCGGAGACTCTGGTGGGACGGCAGGTCATGGCAGTTGTGAACTTTCCACCGCGCCAGATCGGCCCGTTCATGTCAGAAGTGCTTGTTCTGGGAGTTGCTGATCCTGACGGCGCAATTGTGTTGCTGTCACCGGATCAAAAAGTGCCAAACGGCGGGCGGATGCATTAGCGGTCGCCGACGGCTTCGCGCCAATGTACCCTGCACAAAGAGACATAGCTTTCGTTACCGCCGATCTGGACCTGTGCGCCGTCTTTCAGTGTGTTGCCCTCGGCGTCCATGCGTACCACCATGGTTGCTTTTTTGCCGCAATGACAAATCGTGCGAACCTCTCGCATCTCATCAGCCAAAGCCAGCAAGGTGGCAGAGCCGGGAAAGAGCTTGCCCCGAAAATCGACCCTTAGCCCAAAGCACATGATGGGCACGTGTAGATCATCAACCGCGCGGGCCAGTTGCCAAACTTGATCCGCTTCCAGGAATTGCGCTTCATCCACAAAAACACAGGCGCAGGGTCCTTTGGCCAGACGCGCTTCCAGTTTGGCAAACAGGTTTTCGCCGGGCGCGTAGGTATCCGCAGTTTCACCTATACCGATGCGCGACGCGATGCGCCCGTCACCGGCACGGCGGTCAAATTGCGCTGTCAACAAATAGGGGGACATGCCCCGCTCCACATAGTTGTGCGCCGCCTGGAGCAATACAGTGGATTTGCCTGCATTCATCGTCGAGTAGTGAAAGTAAAGTTTTGCCATATCCGCCTGTTACGCGATGTCATGTGGCGCGATCAAGATGTGCAACTGCAAGAAAGCTCGTACGCCACCCGCTGCCCGACCTTTTGTGCGACGCAAGGTCTGACAGGGGAGCGTACGAACCGGAAATCTCCACCCTCTTGCAACGGTGGTACTCTTTACGTCCTGCCAACGTGGCGGGATGATTAGTAAATGACATTTACGGCCCGACCGATTAATGGGAAAAGACACAGGTCTTTCCCCTAATGTGCGTCGCGGGGAATCATTGAACGGTTTTGGGGTAAACGACATGGCCATGATTGGCAGCTATCTAAAGAAACACACCGAAGCATTGGTAAAAGATGTGGGAATCGAACCGGCTTGCGAAGTGACCGGTAAATCGAAAGCCACGCTTGGGCGCTATTATTCCGACAATGATGAACACGCGGACCGCTTTATGCCGATTGACGCTGTGGCGCAGTTGGAAGCGGTGGCAAGCTATCCGCATGTCACGGCCGCCTTGTCCGAGTTGCGCGGCATCGGGCTGAACTTTCAAAATCAGGGACGCAATTCGGAACGCAGTGGCGGTGTGAACTCCGACGTGATTTTGCTGGCACAGCGGTTTGCCATGCTGATGGCCGAATATCAGGAATCCATGGCTGATGGTAGGATCAGCGTGAACGAGGCCAAACGTCTGCTGCGTGAGACCACAATGCTGCAACAGGTCTTGGTGGATATGAAGCTGAACCTTGAGGAAGAAAGTGACTGAAGCGCTGCCTTCGCTACGTGCGGAGGAATTGCCTGCCATTGATGTGGACAGTTTGAAGGCGGTGAATGATCCGGGGCATAAGCCACGGATTTTATTGCTTTATGGTTCACTCCGCGCTGCCAGCTATTCGCGCAAAGGGGCAGAGGAGGCAGCCCGCATTCTTGAACATCTGGGGTGTGAGACGCGGATGTTTGATCCGACGGGCCTTCCACTGCCTGACAGTGTCGACCCTGATCATCCCAAGGTGGTTGAATTGCGTGATCTGGCAGTTTGGTCCGAAGGGATGGTTTGGTCCAGCCCCGAACGCCACGGCGCAATGACTGGTATTATGAAATGTCAGATTGACTGGCTACCGCTGTCTTTGCAGGGCGGTATTCGACCGACTCAAGGTAAAACGCTTGCGGTGATGCAGGTCTCGGGCGGGTCGCAGTCGTTTAATGCAGTCAACCAGATGCGTATTCTGGGGCGTTGGATGCGGATGGTGACGATCCCTAATCAATCATCGATTCCAAAGGCTTGGTTGGAATTTGATGGCAAGGGACGTCTTCCGGACGGACCGTTCTACGCCCGTATTGTAGATGTGATGGAAGAACTGGTAAAGTTCACATGGATGGTGCGCGGACGGGCGGATTATCTGGTGGACCGGTATTCAGAGCGGGTTGAAACCGCCGCTGAGGTCCATAAGCGGGTTTCGAAAAAAGCGGAGTAATACAGAGTTATCCGTGTTTTTGCAGGATGACCGAGCCGACGGAATAGCCTGCGCCGAAGGAACAGATCAATCCGGTGTCTCGATCCTGTAAGTCACTGGAATACTTTGAGAATGCGATGATGGATCCTGCCGAGGACGTGTTGGCGTAGTCTTGCAGGATGTTGGGTTGTTCACCCGGTTCTGGCGAACGGCCAAGTACCTTCTTACCAATGAAATCGTTCATCGACTTGTTGGCTTGATGCAGCCAGATACGTTTTAGATCGATGGCTTGCACATTGTTGTCCGCCATGTGCTCAGCGATGTGTTGGGAGACCATAGGCAGCACTTCTTTGAACACTTTGCGTCCGTTTTGCATGAATTGCATATCACGCCGGTCGGCCACACCATCAGGGCGGGAACGGCGCAGGAATCCGTTGTTGTTGCGGATATTGTTGGAAAATTCGGTGGCGCAGCGAGTGGATTTGATTTCGAAATAGGGGCCGGTAGCGTCTTCGGCGCGTTCAATCAGCGTGGCGGTGGCGACATCCCCGAAGATGAAATGGCAATCGCGGTCGCGCCATTCGAGGTGGGCGGAGCAAATTTCGGGGTTAACCACAAGAGCGCTGCGTATAGACCCGCTGCGGACCATGTCGGCGGCGGCCTGAATCCCAAAGGTGGCAGACGAGCAGGCGACGTTCATATCAAAGGCGAAGCCGTTGATTTGTAACAGGTTTTGAATTTCGATGGCGACGGCGGGATAGGCGCGTTCAAGGTTGGAGGCTGCGCAGATAACGGCGTCTACATCAGCGGCAGTCTTGCCTGCGGCAGTCAGCGCCTTTTGCGCGGCATCCAGCGCCATTTCGGCCATCAGGCTTGGTTCATCGTCGCTGCGTTGGCGCAGCAACGGGTGCATGACCTCGGGGTCGAGGATGCCGGTTTTATCAATCACATAACGCTGGTTGATGCCGCTTGCCTTAAAGATGAAATCCTCGGAGGAATGGGCCTTGGCCGGGAGATGACCAGCCGCAATCTCTGTCGCATTTTTGGCATTGTAGAGATCTACGTAGGCGTTGAAGGTCTTAACAAGTTCGGCATTGGTGATCACGTCTTGTGGGGTGAAGACGCCAGTGCCGGTGATGGCGGGTGTGTACATCTTGTTTCCTTCAATTTTTACAAGGTCTTGTTCGAGAGTGCCCCAGAGAGACCCGGCAAAGGTTTCCAATGGGTCAATTGTCACAGGCTGTACACCGGACGTGCACTACGCATGGATACGCTGGTCTGATAAACTTTTAACGATATTTTTCACCACTCGCCATGGGGAACACAAAAAAGGAGCGTGCATGATGGCACGGGGCACAATCCAGAGAGAATATCTTAATTAATTCTGTGATCTGATGCGTTAGACCGAATGGGATCGGCATCATGAGGAGTTGGAGGCCAGGTGCATTCCGCGCGCATGGCAGGATATCGCCACGGCGAAGGGGCGGTCGGAAAAGGTACGCCTGACCTTGCGGATCGAGGCGGATGTGGTGTGGTTCTTGCGCAAGATGGGGAAGGGCTATCAGGAAGGGATGAACGACGTGCTGTCGGCGTGGATGCACGGACGGCCGGCAGCGCTGATTGAGGGGCCGGATGAGGTGGATATTTTTATCCAGATCGACCGGCCCCGGCTCGGCGAAAGGGAGCTGGTAGATCGCGGGCTGATACGGGGATGGCGTGGTGCGACGGTTGGATACGGGTGAGGTTGTGGAGGAGTGAGGGAGCCTATCAGGATCACATTACTGGCCAAGGATTGCTTCAATTCGAGAAAGAGAAGTATCTAAGGATTTGAATATATCAGCGAGTGTCACTGCGTGCTCCTGGTCTAATTGTCTAAAACCCCATCCAGACTGAGATATAGCTTCAACGATTGATATAACTTTCCGAATTTCTGGCCGTTAAAGGTACAAATGCTCCACTGGAGCGTTTGCCGGGTGAAGCCTGAACAGAGTTTTACCCCTGTAGTGACTTCACCCCAATCTCATCCTCGGCCTGCGCCTTGATCGCCAGCGCCGCCGCGTAAGCCCCTGCCGCTGTCGTGTAATAGGGGATCTTGTCGAAGAGCGCGATGGAGCGGATGGACTTGCTGTCCTCGACGGCCTGTGCGCCTTCGGTGGTGTTGAGGACCAGATGCACGGTGCCGTCCTTCATCATGTCGGTGATGTCGGGACGGCCTTCGTAGACTTTGTTTACCGTTTCGCAAGGAATGTTGTGCGAGGCTAGCCAAGTTGCGGTGCCGCGGGTCGCGACGATGGTGAAACCTTGTTCGAGGAGGATATTTGTAGCGGCAAGCATGTCGTCGGTTTTGTCCATGTCCTTGATGGACAGGAAGGCGCAACCAGTGCGGGGCAGCATTGTGCCTGCGCCCATCTGCGCCTTGAGGAAGGCGCGCGGGAAGTCGCGGTCCCAGCCCATGACTTCGCCGGTTGAGCGCATTTCGGGGCCAAGCAGGGTGTCGACGCCGGGGAAGCGGGCGAAAGGCAAAACAGCCTCTTTGACCGAAAACCATGGCATGTTTGGGTCGGCCAGCGTCATTGGGTCGCCCAGCGGGAGGGTGTCGGAATAGGCGGATTGTTCGGGGTAGGGCGCGCGCAGCGGGAAGTTGCTGAGCGGTTCACCCGCCATGATGCGAGCAGCGATCGAAGCTATGGCACTGTCGGTGGCTTTGGCAACAAAGGGCACAGTGCGCGAGGCACGGGGGTTCACTTCGATCAGGTAGACGTCACCGTCTTTGACCGCGAACTGGATGTTCATCAGGCCAACGACGTTCAGGGCGAGGGCCAGAGCTTTGGTCTGTTTGATGACTTCGTCGATAATCTCTTGGTCAAGTGAGTAAGGCGGGAGAGAGCAGGCGCTGTCGCCGGAGTGTACACCGGCCTCTTCGATGTGCTGCATGATGCCTGCAACGTGGACGTCCTTGCCGTCGCAGAGCGCGTCTACGTCGAGTTCGACAGCACCGGAGAGGTAGCTGTCAAGGAGCACGGGGCTGTCGCCGGAGACGACAACAGCGGAGGAAATATAGCGTTCAAGACTGGCCATGTCGCGCACGATTTCCATGGCGCGACCCCCAAGGACATAGGAAGGGCGGATGACAAGCGGGAAGCCGATCTCTTCGGCGATTTTCAATGCCTCATCATCCGTTGATGCGATGCCGTTGTGGGGTTGTTTGAGGCCAAGCTGCTGGACAAGCTGTTGGAAACGTTCACGGTCTTCGGCGAGGTCGATCGCATCTGGTGTCGTGCCAAGGATCGGGATGCCAGCCTCTTGTAAAGCATTGGCGAGCTTCAACGGGGTTTGGCCGCCGAACTGTACAATGACGCCGTGCAGCGTGCCGTTTTCCTGTTCAACGCGCATGATTTCCATGACGTGTTCAAAGGTCAGCGGCTCGAAATACAACCGGTCGGAGGTGTCGTAATCGGTTGAAACGGTTTCGGGGTTGCAGTTGACCATGATGGTTTCATAGCCCGCGTCGGTAAGTGCATAGCAGGCATGGCAGCAGCAGTAATCAAATTCGATGCCTTGACCGATGCGGTTGGGACCGCCACCGAGGATGACGACTTTTTTGCGATTCGACGGGCGGGCCTCGCATTCGACGTCGCCCATCATGGGAGCTTCGTAGGTTGAATACATATAGGGGGTTTGCGCTTCGAACTCTGCCGCGCAGGTGTCGATACGCTTAAAGACGGCGACCACGCCCAATTGGGTGCGTGTGCTGCGGATTTGCGATTCGGTCTGGCCTGTGAGTTTGGCAAGGCGGGCATCTGTGAAGCCCATCATTTTGAGGTGCCTCAGACCTGTCTCGTCGGTGGGCAGACCTGCGGTGCGCACGCCCTCTTCGGCCTCGATGATTTCGCGGATGCGGTCAAGAAACCACGGGTCGTACATCGTATGGGCGTGGATGTCATCGTTGGCCATGCCGTGTCGCATCGCTTGGGCGATGTTGAGGATACGGTCGGGGGTTTGCTTGCTGATCGCTTTGATGACAGCAGCTTTGTTCTCAGGCGCGTCTGACGGGACGTCGGCATTAAAACCATCAATGTCGATTTCATCGAAACCGGTGAGACCGGATTCCATGGAGGCGAGCGCCTTTTGCATGGATTCGTGAATGGTGCGGCCGATTGACATGGCCTCTCCGACGGACTTCATTGCGGTGGTCAGGTAAGGTTCAGAGCCGGGGAATTTTTCGAAAGCGAATTTCGGGATTTTTGTGACGACGTAGTCGATTGTCGGTTCAAAGGATGCGGGTGTGACGCCGGTAATGTCATTGTCGAGCTCGTCCAGCGTAAAGCCGACCGCAAGTTTGGCTGCGATTTTGGCGATGGGAAAACCGGTGGCTTTGGAGGCCAAAGCGGAGGAACGTGAGACGCGCGGGTTCATTTCAATCACGACCATGCGGCCATCGGCAGGGTTCACGGCCCATTGTACGTTGGAACCGCCGGTTTCCACACCGATTTCGCGCAAAACCGCAATCGAGTGGTTGCGCATGATCTGGTATTCTTTGTCAGTGAGCGTAAGGGCGGGTGCGACGGTAATGGAATCGCCGGTGTGCACGCCCATCGGGTCCACGTTTTCAATGGCGCAGACGATGATGGCGTTGTCTGCGGTGTCGCGCACAACCTCCATTTCAAACTCTTTCCAGCCCAGCAGGCTTTCGTCGATCAGGATCTGGCCCATTGGAGAGGCGTCCATGCCTGAGCGGCAGAAGAATTCGTAGTCTTCGCGGTTGTAGGCCACGCCGCCGCCCGTGCCACCCATGGTGAAGGCAGGGCGGATGATCGCGGGCAGGCCGATTTCTTCGAGGTCTTGCAAGGCGAGGGCGACACCTGCGGCGAGGTCTTTCTTGCCGTTGGCATCAAGTGGTGCGGTGCAGATCGTGGCCTTCGGGTTTTCGATGCCCAGACGGTCCATGGCTTCGCGAAAGAGTTTGCGGTCTTCGGCCATTTCAATGGCTTCGCGCTTGGCCCCGATCATCTCGACGTTGAATTTGTCGAGGATACCCATTTCTTCGAGGGCAAGTGAAGTGTTGAGGCCCGTCTGGCCGCCCATGGTGGGCAGGAGCGCATCGGGGCGTTCTTTTTCGATGATCTTGGCGACAATTTCCGGGGTGATCGGTTCGATGTAAGTTGCATCGGCCAGCCCCGGATCGGTCATGATCGTCGCAGGGTTGGAGTTGACGAGAATGACGCGGTAGCCTTCCTCTTTAAGTGCCTTGCAGGCCTGAGCACCGGAGTAGTCGAACTCGCAAGCCTGTCCGATTACAATAGGGCCTGCACCAATGATCATAATCGATTGGATGTCGGTACGCTTTGGCATCGGAGGCCCCCAAATATATGCAAATTTATCGCGTTATAGGGATAGCACGTGCGGGTGCAAGGGGGGTCGGGACTCTGGTCCGCTGCGTTAATGCTGCTTACCGTGAGATTCATAGTCAAAAAGAGGTTGTGTGGGTTTGCACGTCGAGAAAAGTGCGCACGGCTGCTTCGAATTCGCGGGGTTTTTCGGCGTGCAGCCAATGGGCTGCGCCGGGGATTTTAGCAAAGCGTGCTTTGGGGAAAAGGGATTTGATCTTGGCGCGGTGTTCGGGGCGGACGTAGTCGCTTGCCCCGCCCGAGAGAAAGAAGGCGGGCCCGTCAAAAGGGCCATGTAGGTCTTCGGGCCAGCCGATGATTTTGTCCATTTCGGTTTCGAGGGCATCGAGGTTCAGGCGCCAAGCCTTGTTGGGGATGTCGAGGGATTGGGTAAAGAAACTTTGCAGGGCGGGTTCTATGCCTGCGGCAGAGAGTTGGGATTCGGCGTCCGAGCGGCGGGTGAGGGCAGCCAGATCGACCGTGCGCATGGCGTCGATCATGCCTTGTTGGGTGTGAGGGTAGGTGACTGGGGCGATATCCGCGATGACCAAGCGGCGAATCAGATCGGGATGTATGAGGGCGAGAGCCATCGCCGCTTTGCCACCCATGGAGTGCCCACAAAGGTCCACGGGGCCACCGATTTCGGCGATGAGGTCGGCGAGGTCACGGGCCATATCCGGATAGCTTTGCGTGTCGGCGCGCGGGCTCGTTCCGTGGTTGCGCATGTCGGGTGTGATGACGTGACGGGTGTCGGACAGGCGTTTTGCAATTACGCCCCAGTTGCGGCCCGAGCCGTAGAGGCCGTGGGCGATGATCAGGGGCGGGTGGTCAGGCTGCGGTGTGCCGTGTGTGGTGTAATTCAACATGCCTAAAGAGGTAGCGCCATTGCGGGCGCGGTGCCAGTACGATTAGATGGCGACATGATGGATGCCAAGGATATCGCAAGCAAGGTTGAGGCCATACAAGAGTTGTTGACGCTAAAGTTTGGCGTCAAACGGCAAGGCCTCGAGGTGATGCTTGCCAAGGCCGGACGCAGGTTGCCCAGGCGTGTTCAAATTAAGGCCCGTGTTCTGGTTGAGGCGCAAGCGCTGGCAGGGCATCCGAAACTGGCACGACAGATGGATAAAACAGCGGTTTCGCGCGCTTTTGAGGACGTGAAGGCGCATCTGAAAGCAATTGATGTGGCAGACCGCAAGAAAGGTCGCGTTTTGTCACTTGCCGGAGCGATTGCTTTCAATCTGTTGGTCGTGTTGGTTGCCTTCGTTGTCTGGCTTTGGTGGCGCGGATATGTCTGAAAAGCGGGTAACGGTAAAACGCATTGTGGCCGATCTGTCGGTGGATGATCCGGCTAAAGTAGCCGCATTTTATCGCGAGGTGTTCGATCTCGATCTATTGATGGATTTCGGATGGGTATTAACCTTGGGCAGTGGTTGTGCGGCATCTGTACAACTTTCGCTGGCACGCGAGGGCGGGTCCGGTGCACCTGTGCCCGATTTATCAATCGAGGTGGATGATCTGGATGAGGTCCATGCGCGGGTTTTACGTATCGGGGCCGAGGTAGTGTATCCGGTGACTGAGGAACCCTGGGGTGTGCGGCGGTTCTTTGTCCGTGATCCGGCGGCACGTGTGCTGAACGTGTTGGTTCACATTTAAGTTGATGGACTCTCGACGTGGCGTTATTTATTGAACGTGGTTCAAGGCGAGGTGTGTTAATGGCTGGCAAAGTAGAAGAGCGCAAGAAAAAGCTGCGCGAGGCGCTGATTGATGCGGCCGAAGCGCAGATCGAGACGGGCGGGCTGGCGACGTTGAAAGCGCGCAAGCTGGCACAGGTTGCAGGTTGCTCTGTCGGGGCGATTTATAATGTCTTCGACGATCTGGATGCGCTGGTGATGGCGGTGAATGCGCGCACCTTTCGCCGTCTCGGGAGCTTCGTCAGTGCGCAGGTGGCCGCGCAGACCGATGATGGGCCCAACGCCCAGATGATTACGATGTCGCACGCCTACCTTCGTTTTGCCGTAGAACACACTTTTTTGTGGCGCGCCCTGTTTGATCTTGAAATGTCGGTGGATGGGGCGGTGCCGGATTGGTACCTGCAAGAATTGGGCGCGGTGTTTGCGCTGATTGCGGCACCTTTGGCGCGACTTTTCCCCGACATGGACGCCCGTGCGCGTGATTTGATGGTTCGGGCGTTGTTTTCATCTGTGCATGGTATTGTGCTGCTGGGTCTGGAGAAGCGCATTTCGGCTGTGCCGCAGGATCAGATCGAGATCATGCTGACGCAACTTTTGGGTCAGATCGGTAATTAAGCTGTCGAATGGCAGGCGCTTTGCTGAGTATGTTCTAGGCGCTGTATTCCGCGTCTGTGACGTGCTCTAACCATGTAACGGTCGAGCCGTCCAATTCTTCTTGCAGCGCGATGTGCGTCATGGCCAGATCCGGTCCGGCCCCGTGCCAGTGTTTTTCGTTTGGTGCGAACCAGACAACATCACCGGGGCGAATGGTCTGGACAGGTTCACCAACCTTTTGCACAAGGCCGACACCTGCGGTGACGATCAGGGTCTGGCCCAGAGGATGTGTGTGCCAAGCGGTGCGCGCGCTGGGTTCGAATGTTACGGAAATGCCACGCAGGCGGGCGGGGTCGGGCGCGCTTATTAGCGGTTCCATGGACACGGCACCGGTGAAGTAATCGGTACTTGGCGTGGTGGACGGGCGAGATCCGGCGCGGTGAATGATCATGTAAGGACTGCTTTCTAGGGCGCGTGGGCCTGTAAGGTGTTGCTACATGGGGCAAGAGTACATCAGTTGGACAAGATAGAAAGGGTGGATGGATATGGGCAATACGACATTGGTGACGGTCAATGAGCCGGGGCAGGAGTTCATGGTGAACTGACTGATTCCGATGATGCCGCGCCAGATGATGCTGGGCATGGCGGAGAAAGTGCAGGCGAAGTGAGGGTGCTGAAGAGCAGCGATGCGGCTTTCGATTTCCAACGCCGGTCGACCGCTTCACCCTAGTTATAGCCGTGCCAGCGGACGACATGTGGTGTTTGCCTGTATTGTGAAGTTTGACGACGGTCGCGGTCAGCACTTGCATTGAGGGCGTCTGCCGAATGACAGCAGAGGAGAGTTCCGAGAGATTGTTGGTCTGGTATCATTCGTTTGTAAAAGCGTCCCTTTGCGCACTTTTGTTATTCGCAATTCTTTGTGGCAAACGTCGCTTGTATCCTTGTTTGTTGGCGGTTCCATCGCAGGTGTGGGGCAAAGTGTATTGCCCTTAATTAATAAATCAGATTGATTTAGTTATTGACGGGGACTCCAGAATCGAGCAGATTGACGCCAAAGTTGTCTTCGACACTTGCAGGGGTATCCATGCTTCAAGAATCGCAAAATGCACATGAGCATGAGGCTGCCCCAACGGATCGTGCTTCGCGTGGATCAAACCAGAGTGGGATGCGGGCCTATAATGAACGCCTGGTGCTCTCGCTGGTGCGGGAGGTCGGCCCGATGTCGAAGGCAGAAATCAGCCGTATGACCGGACTTTCTGCGCAGACGGTTTCTGTCATCATGCGGGCGCTGGAAGCTGACAGTTTGTTGAAAAAGGGCGCACGGGTGCGCGGCAAAGTCGGGCAACCTTCGGTTCCGATGGGCCTGAATGCGGATGGTGCCTTCTTTTTCGGGCTCAAGATCGGGCGCAGGAGCGCAGAAGTGGTTCTTGTGGACTTCGAGGGAGAGGTGAAGCGGCGTGATCAGGATGTGTACACTCACCCGCAGCCCGATGCGGTCATGCGTTTTGCAAATGAGACAACCGCCGCTTGGCTGAGCGATATGTCTGAGGCCGAGCGGGGCCGAGTTGCAGGTTTGGGTGTTGCTATGCCATTTCGTCTTTGGGAATGGGATCGGGCGATGACGCAGGCAGGTAGCGGTCTCGATAGTTGGCGCGACTTCGATGTCGCAGCAGAGCTTGGCGCGTCCAGTGATGTTCCCGTGTATTTGTGCAACGACGCTTCTGCGGCCTGCGGTGCGGAACTTGTCTTTGGTACGCAGGACAAGCCAAGGGATTTCCTGTATTTCTATATCGGCTATTTCGTTGGGGGTGGCCTTGTTCTGGACAACAGGCTGTATACTGGCGAAAGCGGCAACGCAGCGGCGCTTGGTTCAATGCCGATTGCAAGACAGGAGGGCGGGGAACGCCAGCAGCTTGTTGACGCGGCCTCATTGGCGACACTGGAGGCGATGCTTGAGGGTGACGGGCACGACAGGCAGGCAAGTTGGAGCCATGCCGATGCGTGGAATTTCTCGCCCGAGCTTTTGAACAACTGGCTCGAGAATGCGGCGAAAGGTCTGGCGCAGGCGATTGTTTCGGCCAATTGCCTGATTGATTTTCGAACTGTTTTGATTGACGGCTCGGTACCTACGAAGGTCCGTGCCGAATTGGTAGAGCGGGTACGCCTTTTGCTGGGCGACTTTGCTGTGCCCGGTGTCGAGGTGCCCGAAGTTCGGGAAGGCACAATTGGTAGCGATGCCCGATCGCTGGGCGCAGCCAGTTTATCACTCTCTGATCGCTTTCTTGTCGATCGTAATGCATTTTTGAAAGGGTGATCCATGATATTGTGTTGCGGTGAAGCCCTTATTGATATGATCCCGGCCGCGACTGCAGCGGGTGCTGACGGCTTTGTTCCGCATTCGGGAGGGGCTGTGTTCAACACGGCGGTTGCGCTTGGTCGTCTGGGGGTTCGCACCGGCATGTTGTCAGGGGTTTCAACTGATATGTTCGGTAGGCAACTTGTCGACGGGTTGAAGGCCAGCCATGTGGATGTTTCCCATCTGATCCTCTCGGAGCGTCCCACAACCCTTGCTTTTGTTCGTTTGCTGGACGGTCACGCAACGTACGACTTTTATGATGAGCAATCAGCGGGTCGCATGATATCGGCACAAGATGTGCCCGCGCTTTCGGATGAGGTTTCAGCACTCTATTTTGGGGGGATCAGCCTTGCTTGCGAGCCGGGTGCAGATGCCTACGCCAGCCTTCTGGAGCAGAGCGCCGCAGGCAGGGCTGTTATGCTTGATCCAAACATTCGCCCCGGTTTTATTCGTAATATCGAGCGTTACCGCGCGCGGCTTGACCGTATGCTGGCGCTTTCGGATATCGTCAAGGTTTCGGATGAAGACCTGAACTGGCTGATCTCCGGGCCTTTGTCACTGCGTGAAAAGACGGAGAAACTTCTTTCCAAAGGGCCTGCGGTCGTGATCCTGACACGCGGCGGAGAGGGGGCGACTGGCTATCTGGCAAGCGGGGAGGAGGTGCATGTTCCCGCTGTGAAGGCCGAGATCGTCGACACTGTTGGTGCCGGTGACACGTTCAACGCCGGCGTTCTGGCCAAGCTTTCGGAATTGGGACACCTTCACAAACCGGCGCTGGCCGATCTTTCTGCTGATGTGCTGGCCGAAGCGCTTGCGCATGGTGCGCGTGTGGCCGCGGTCACGGTGTCGCGTGCGGGGGCAAATCCACCCTGGGCCGAGGAACTCTGAGATGAAACAGCTTTCGCAGGCCTTCTGAATACGATAATGTTAGCGCTATCATTTTGCGCGTATACCTTCTAACTACAAAAGGACATGAAAATGGCTCTCAAGATTGCAATTAACGGGTTTGGACGCATCGGTCGCGGTGTTTTGCGCGCGCTGATCGAAAGTGGTGATACGGACATAGATGTCGTCGCCATCAATGATCTGGCTCCGGCTGAAAACATCGCCCATCTGTTGAAATATGACAGTGTGCACGGGCGTCTGCGCGAACAGGTGCGTATCGAGGCGGACCGCCTTATGATCGGGAGCCGCAACATTCGACTGACAGCCCTGCGCAATCCTGCCGAGTTGCCGTGGGAAGATGTCGATATTGCCTATGAATGCACGGGGCTATTCACGGAACGCGCCGCAGCGGCGCAGCATTTGCGGAACGGGTCAAATCGCGTGCTGATCTCGGCTCCGGGCAAAGATGCCGACAAGACGGTGGTTTACGGCGTTAATCATACAGAGCTGACAGCCGATGATATTATTGTCTCCAACGCTTCTTGCACCACCAATTGTCTTGCGCCGGTAGCGATGGTTATGGACCGCAATTTCGGTATCAAGACTGGATACATGACGACGATCCATGCCTTCACAGGCGACCAGCCAAGCCATGACACAAACCACAAAGACCTCTACCGCGCGCGTGCGGCGTCAGTGTCCATGGTCCCGACCTCGACAGGTGCGGCCAAGGCGATTTCATTGGTGCTTCCGCAACTGGATGGCAAACTCGAAGGATCAGCAGTGCGTGTTCCAACACCGAATGTCTCGCTGGTGGACCTGAGTTTCATGCCCGAGCGGGCGGTAACCCGTGACGCGATCAATGCCGCGATTGCGCAAGCCGCTGCGGGAGAACTTGCTGGGGTGCTGTCCTATGAGGAAGATCCGCTGGTTTCCGTCGACTTTAACCACGATCCGCATTCGTCCTGTTTTGCTGCCGCGCAAACCAGCGTCTCGCAGGGTGGCATGGTGCGCGTGGTAAGCTGGTATGACAATGAGTGGGGATTTTCGAACCGGATGATTGATACGGGGCGCGTCATTGGCGATCTGTTGCGCGATGTGCGCCCGCTTAAGTTGGCAGGCTAAACAGATGGTCTCTCGTGTTATTCCGGTTGAACCATTTGACCTTGTCATTTTTGGTGCCACGGGCGATCTGTCCCGCCGTAAAATCCTGCCCGGACTGTTTCATCGTTTTGTAGTGGGGCAGTTGCCTGCAGATGCGCGCATCATCGGCGCGGCGCGATCGGATTTCACGCAAGAGACCTTTCGTAACTTGGTGCGCGAAAGCCTTGTCGAGTTTGCAAAGAAGGCTGCTGCCGACAAAAGCCAGCTAGAGCAGTTTCTGGATATGCTTGTTTATGTGCGCGTCGATGCGACAGGCGCGCAGGGTTGGCCGGAACTAAAGACGGCAATGCGCGATGATGTTGTGCGTGCCTTTTATCTTTCTGTCTCGCCCTCTCTGTTCGGGGCCATTGGTGCCAGCCTGCATCAACATGGCATTGCAACCCCGCAAAGCCGTATCGTGTTGGAAAAACCATTTGGTCATGATCTTGTGTCTGCAAAAGCGCTAAATGCAGAGCTGCGGCAGAACTTCGACGAGAGCCAGATTTACCGCATCGACCATTATCTTGGTAAAGAAACGGTGCAGAACCTGATGGCCCTGCGTTTTGCAAACTCGCTTTGGGAGCCGCTGTGGAATGCGACTCACATTGATCATGTACAGATTACTGTCGCCGAGAGTCTGGGTGTCGAAGGGCGCGGCGAATATTATGACCGCTCGGGTGCGATGCGCGATATGGTTCAGAACCACCTGATGCAGTTGTTGTGTCTGACGGCGATGGAGCCGCCGTCGAAGTTTCATCCAAATGCAGTGCGTGATGAGAAGGTCAAGGTGATCGAGGCGCTGGAGCCTGTCGATCCTTCCAATGTCGCACGGGGTCAGTACCGTGACCAGAACGGCGCAGGAAGTTATCGTGACCATGCAGGCGACCCCGAAAGCCGCACTGAAAGCTTTGTCGCGATGAAGGTTAAGATTGGCAATTGGCGCTGGGCAGGCACGCCGTTCTACCTGCGCACCGGAAAGAAACTGCGCGGGCGCAGTTCCGAAATTGCTGTTGTGTTTCGTGATCCGCCCCATATGATTTTTCCCGCAATGGAAGGGCGCAAGGGCAATGCCCTGATCATCCATTTGCAACCCGATGAAGGCATCACCTTGCGCAATACCATCAAAGAACCCGGTCCCGGTGGCATGCGGTTGGCCGAGGTCACGTTGGACATGACGTTTGCTGATGCATTGGGCCAGAACGCTGAACCGCAGGATGCCTACGAGCGGCTGATTATGGACGTGATCCGCGGTGACCAGACCTTGTTCATGCGCGGTGATGAGGTTGAGGCCGCATGGGCCTGGGCCGACCCGATCATTTCGGGCTGGGAAGACGCTGGGCAAACGCCCGCAGGCTATGACCCCGGCAGTTCCGGCCCAGAAGATGCACTGATGCTGATGCACCGTGATGGCCGCCGCTGGCGCGAGATCAATTGAAAGGACGTCAAATGACACTCCACCCCACCATAGAACGCGTGACCGACCGTATTATCAAGCGCAGCGAGGGCACTCGCCGCCCCTATCTTGACCGGATGCATGCGGCGCGTATCAAAGGGCCGGCGCGGGCGCATCTGTCGTGCAGTGGTCAAGCGCACGCTTATGCTGCTTCGGGGAACGACAAGGACAAGCTGGCCACAGGTGCGGCGGGTAATCTTGGGATTGTCACGACCTACAACGATATGCTGTCGGCGCATCAGCCGTTCGAGCGTTTTCCCGATCTGATCCGTGATGCTGCGCGCGCAGCGGGTGGGACCGCGCAAGTTGCTGGTGGCGTTCCGGCCATGTGTGACGGCGTCACGCAAGGCGAGGCGGGTATGGAACTGTCTTTGTTCTCGCGCGATGTGATCGCGCTGGCAGCCTCTGTCGCGCTTAGTCACAACACGTTTGACGCTGCCGTCTTTTTGGGAGTGTGTGACAAGATCGTGCCCGGTCTTGTAATTGCGGCGCAGGCTTTCGGGCATCTGCCTGCTGTTTTCCTGCCTGCTGGACCGATGGAAAGCGGGCTTTCCAACGATGAAAAAGCCAAGGTGCGTCAACAGTTCGCCGCAGGCGAAGTTGGTCGTGATGCCCTTATGAAGGCGGAAATGGCAGCCTATCACGGTCCGGGCACTTGCACATTTTATGGCACGGCGAATACCAACCAAATGCTCATGGAGTTTATGGGGCTGCATTTGCCGGGCGCGAGTTTCGTGCCGCCGAACGGCGCGATGCGCGATGCACTTACGCAGGAAGGGGCGAAACGTGCCCTGTCTCTCAGCGCGCTGGGCAACAGCTACACTCCTGTAAGTGCGATTTTGGACGAGCGTGCTTTTGTAAACGGGATTGTCGGGCTTAATGCCACTGGGGGCTCGACCAACCTATTGATCCACCTTGTTGCCATGGCGCGGGCGGGGGGTATCATTCTCGACTGGCAGGATTTTTCGGAGATTTCCGATGTCACACCGCTACTGGCGCGGGTTTATCCCAACGGTCTTGCGGACGTAAACCACTTTCACGCAGCTGGCGGACTTGGCTATATGATCGGAGAGCTTCTTGGGGCGGACTTGTTGCATCCGGACACGATGACGGTTGCGGGCCAAGGGCTTGAGCACTACACAACCGAGCCGAAATTGAAAGACGCAGGACTTATTTGGGAACAGGGTGCAGGCACCAGTCTCAACGAAAAAATCCTGCGTCCCGCGCGTGATCCGTTCCAGAGTACTGGCGGGCTAAAGCGTATGACCGGATCGATCGGGACTGCGGTGATGAAAGTCTCTGCAGTCGCACCCGAGCATCATGTGATTGAAGCACCGGCGCGCGTTTTTGCCGATCAGGACGCGGTCAAAGCCGCTTTCAAGGCTGGAGATCTGACAGGCGATGTTGTGGTTGTTGTCCGGTTTCAGGGGCCCAAGGCCAATGGGATGCCAGAATTGCACAGCCTCACGCCGCTGTTGTCGATTCTGCAAGGTAGGGGGCACAAGGTTGCTCTTGTCACGGACGGGCGGATGTCCGGCGCATCGGGCAAGGTGCCTGCCGCGATCCATGTCTCGCCCGAGGCTGTCGATGGTGGTCCGATTGCCCGTGTGCGTGACGGCGATTTGGTATGCGTTGATGCCGTTGCCGGAACGCTTGATGTTCAAGTGGACGATTTTGATACACGCGAAACTGCAACAGCGGACCTGTCGGGCGCGCATGTCGGCACGGGGCGCGAATTGTTCGCGGCATTTCGCAACACCGTTGGATCAGCCGCAAGCGGCGCAACAATATTCGGAGACTAATCCATGACCCTTTCCGCCAAAGCCGCCAGTAAACGCACGCGCGACATCTGTGCGCTTGCCCCTATCGTTCCTGTGCTTGTTATCGAGGATGCGGGCAACGCGCGCAGTCTGGCTGAAGCACTTGTTGCGGGCGGCTTGCCTGCGCTCGAAGTCACGTTGCGAACCCCCGCTGCACTTGAGGCCATTCGGGTGATGTCAGAAGTGGCTGGCGGCCATGTGGGCGCAGGCACCCTGATCACGCCCGAAGATGTGCGCGTGGCAAAGGCGGCAGGCGCTACATTTGGCGTTTCGCCGGGCGCGACAGACGCGCTGATCGCGGCCTGTGAAGAGGAGGAACTGCCGCTTTTGCCAGGTGCGGCCACGGCTAGCGAAGCGATGCGGCTGTTGGAGCGTGGCTATGACATGCTCAAGTTCTTTCCTGCTGAAGCCTCGGGTGGTGCGCCAGCGCTAAAGGCCATTGGCGCACCGCTTCCGCAGATCACGTTTTGTCCGACCGGTGGTGTGAGCCCTGCGAATGTGCGCGCCTATCTCGATCTGCCCAACGTATTGTGCGCGGGGGGAAGCTGGGTTGCGCCCCAGGACAAGATCGCCAGTGGTGACTGGACTGGAATCGAGGGGCTGGCGCGCGAGGCGGCGCAGCTCGCAAGACATCGGTAACATCAATCTGCGCGTGTCTGATTGCTGTCTTGACGAGGGGGTTTTTCGGGAAAATTGGTGATCGTCCGTCTGGACGGTAGGGTAATAACACTATTGCGCCTTTATTTTACTGCTTTTCGATATGGTTGCGATGTTTTTGTGATGCAGTGAAACTCTATCATTGCACCTTGTTGGATATTACCTTTATGTTTCATAAAGTTTACGCGCGTAGTGATTTGTAAAGGTCTGGGGATGAATCAACGAAAAATCCGCAATATGGAAGAGTTTGCGGCGGTCAGTGGCATATCGCGGCCAACACTTTCCAAATATTTCAATGACCCGGAGAGCGTGCGTCAGTCCACAAGGGAGCGTATTGAGAAGGCGCTGACGCTGTACGACTATCGGCCCAATGTTTTTGCGGTGAACCAGAACCGGCGCAGGACCAAAAACATCGGTGTTGTGGTTCCCAATCTTGCGGACCCGTTCTTTTCTGAAATCGGCCGTGAAGTTGAACTTGCCTGTCTGGCAGCGGGCTATAGCCCGATCTTGCTCAGCTCGCATGGGAAACCCGAGCAGGAGCGCGACAACCTTGAGGCACTGCGTGCGCTCAAGCCCGCAGGGGTGTTGCTTGCCCCTTTTGGCCGCGCTTCCGACAAGGCGGATATCGAAGATTTTGGTAAAAGCGTGCCAGTGGTGCTGTTTGATGCCAATATTGAAGGTGTCTGTGAGGCTTTTGTCGGCACAGATAATTTTCAAAGTGTTGACTTGATTGTGGAATATCTATGCCGGAGCGGCGAGCCTCCGTGTTTTTTCGAGATGAAATCGCCAAGCAATCCAAACGCGAACAAGCGACGTCAGGCCTATTTGGAAAGTATGCAGCGGCACGGTCATGCACCGCATATCTATCAGGCTGAAGGGGAAGGCTGGAAATTTGAGGAGATCGGCAGCACCGAGGGAGGGCGGCTGATGTCTGCGGGTGCTTTCGTGACCAATACGGTATTGTGTTCGAATGACCGATTGGCCATCGGGATGTTGTCGGCGGCCTACGGGCTTGGGATACGGGTCGGGCATGGCGAGGGCAGCGCGTTGCGCATTGCTGGCCATGATGACCATCCGTTTTCCCGTTATACCTGCCCGCCGTTGACGACAATCGCGCAGGATTACGCGGCAATTGCGAATCGTGCTGCGAGCACATTGTTCCGGATTCTGGATACGGAAACCCGCCTGTCAGAGCGGGAAGAAACCCTTTTTGACGGCAAGCTGGTGATGCGTGGTTCAGCTTAATATGTTGAATTAAAAATCTATTCTCAAAATACTTAACGCGCGTAAAAATAAAGTTGACTGCGCGTTAGGTTGATCGCTAAGGTGTCTTCATCATCTTGAGAGGGAGGAACCTTGGATGTTCTTTAAGAATTCACTTTACGCAGCGACCGCTATGTCGCTTATCACAGCAGGTGGCGCTGTCGCGGAGACGATCACGATCGCAACAGTCAACAATGGCGACATGATCCGCATGCAGGGCTACACCGATGATTTCACGGCCAAGACAGGCCATGATGTCGAGTGGGTCACATTGGAAGAAAACGTTCTGCGCCAGCGTGTCACAACCGACATTTCCACCAAAGGTGGCGCATTCGATATCATGACAATCGGCATGTACGAGACACCGATCTGGGGTGCAAACGGCTGGCTTGTTCCGCTGAACGATCTGAGCGCGGAATACGACGCGGCTGACATTCTGCCCGCCATGGCAGGTGGCCTGAGCCATGAGGGAACGCTTTATGCCGCGCCATTCTATGGCGAAAGCTCAATGATCATGTATCGCAAAGACCTGATGGAAAAAGCAGGGCTGGAAATGCCCAAGGCTCCGACATGGGAGTTCATTGGTGAAGCGGCTGCGGCCATGACCGACCGCGACAACGACATCAACGGTATCTGTCTGCGTGGCAAGGCTGGTTGGGGCGAAGGCGGTGCCTTCATCACGGCGATGTCAAACTCCTTTGGTGCCCGTTGGTTCGACATGGACTGGAATGCCCAGTTTGACACAGAGGCATGGGCCAACACGCTGAACTTCTACAAGAACATGATGGACGCATCTGGTCCTGCGGGCTACGCGACAAACGGTTTCAACGAAAACCTGTCGCTGTTCCAGCAAGGTAAGTGCGGCATGTGGATTGACGCAACTGTTGCGGCGTCTTTTGTGACAAATCCGGACGACTCGACCGTTGCTGACAAGGTTGGCTTTGCCCTTGCGCCTGATACGGGTCTTGGCAAACGCTCCAACTGGCTCTGGGCATGGGCGCTTGCGATCCCGGCTGGCACACAGAATGAATCGGCTGCAAAAGAGTTCATCGAATGGGCCACGTCAAAAGACTATATCGAGCTGGTAGCGGCCAAAGAAGGTTGGGCAAATGTTCCTCCGGGTGCGCGCAAGTCGCTTTATGAGAACCCCGAGTATCAGAAAGTGCCATTTGCAGAGATGACACTGGAATCAATCCTCTCGGCTGATCCTCAGAACTCCACTGTGGAGCCTTCGCCCTACGTTGGTATCCAGTTTGCAGCGATCCCGGAATTTGCGGGTATTGCAACCGAAGTAAGCCAGGAGTTCTCGGCGGCTTATGCAGGTCAGCAGACCGTTGAGGAGGCTCTTGCCAAGGCGCAGGATATCACCAACGAAGCAATGGAAGCCGCAGGCTACCGCTAAGCTTTGAAGACCAAGAGGGCGGCGGTCGCGCCGTCCTCACCCGATGACCACCTTAATATGTTATCTTTCATCTGAAGCGGCCAAGCCCGTCAACAGAGGAGGTGTGCCCGATGGCAACCCAGCATTCCCGATCAGCAGCGCGTCTTATGATGGCACCGGCGGTGGTTCTACTCTTGGGGTGGATGCTTGTCCCCCTGACAATGACACTCTACTTCTCGTTCAGAAAATATTTGCCCTTGCGAGGCGGCGACCTTGGATGGGTCGGGTTCGACAACTACGTCCGCTTTGTGTCCTCCAGCTCGTTCTGGCCGTCGGTTATGACCACGCTGATCATCGTTGGTGGCGTTCTTGCGATCACCGTGATCCTCGGAATTGGCCTTGCGGTCCTCTTGAATCAGCCGATGTGGGGTCAGGGCATGGTCCGCATCCTTGTTATCGCGCCTTTCTTCGTCATGCCGACTGTCTCGGCACTTGTGTGGAAGAACATGTTCATGGATCCCAATTACGGGTTGCTTGCGCATCTCTGGGAATTATTTGGTGCAACGCCGGTCGAATGGCTGAGCCAGGCCTCGCTGACCTCGATTGTAATGATTGTGTCGTGGCAGTGGTTGCCGTTTGCGACGCTTATTCTTCTGACGGCGATCCAGTCACTGGATAGTGAACAGCTTGAAGCTGCCGAAATGGATGGCGCACCGGCCAGCAAGCGTTTCGCCTTTATCACATTGCCGCATCTGGGCCGCGCGATCACGGTTGTGATTCTGATACAGACGATTTTCCTGCTGTCTATTTTCGCGGAGATATTTGTCACCACTGGCGGTGCATTCGGCACCAAGACGCTGACCTATTTGATTTTCCAGCGCGTACTGGAAAGCCAGAACGTAGGTCTCGGCTCGGCCGGCGGCGTCTATGCAATCATTCTCGCCAATATCGTTGCCATCTTCCTGATGCGCATCGTTGGCAAGAACCTGGACGCTTAAGGAGGATATCATGGCACGCAACGTCACACAGCAACGCAAGATCATCAACACTGCTGCCGCTTGGGCCGTGGGTCTGTTGATCTTCTTTCCGATCCTCTGGACGATCCTCACCAGCTTCAAGACAGAAGCGCAGGCAATTGCCGATCCGCCCATTTTCCTTGGTTTTGACTGGACTTTGGAAAACTACCAAGCGGTTCTTGAGCGTTCGAACTACAGCCGCTTCCTTTGGAACTCGATCATTATTGCGGGCGGCTCGACCATCCTTGGTATTATCATCGCCGTGCCCGCGGCCTGGTCAATGGCCTTTGTTCCGTCCAAACGGACCAAAGATATCCTGCTCTGGATGCTGTCCACCAAGATGCTGCCTGCGGTTGGCGTTCTTTACCCGATCTATCTGTTGTTTATCAGCCTCGGCATTCTGGACAGCAAAATCGGCCTTGTAATCGTGTTGATGCTGATCAACCTGCCGATCATCGTCTGGATGCTCTATACCTACTTCAAGGAAATTCCGGGCGAAATCCTTGAGGCGGCACGGATGGACGGAGCATCGCTGAAGGACGAAGTCCTTTATGTTTTGACGCCCATGGCAATTCCGGGAATCGCGTCAACGATGCTGCTCAATGTCATTCTGGCATGGAACGAGGCCTTCTGGACGCTCAACCTGACTGCTGCAAAAGCGGCACCGCTCACGGCCTTCATCGCAAGCTATTCCAGCCCTGAAGGGCTCTTTTATGCCAAGCTTAGCGCGGCCTCGACCATGGCGATTGCGCCGATCCTCATTCTTGGCTGGTTCAGCCAGAAACAACTTGTCAGCGGCCTGACCTTTGGCGCTGTGAAATAAGGTGCCCTCTAGCAGCAGAGCGGTGGGCAATCAGTAAAGGACTAGACCTATGGGACAAATCAGACTCAATAAGGTGTCAAAGCGGTTTGGTGAAGTGGAGGTTATCCCACCACTTGATCTGACAATCGAAGACGGCGAATTCACGGTTTTTGTCGGCCCTTCCGGCTGCGGCAAGTCGACCCTTCTGCGCCTGATTGCGGGGCTTGAAGACATCACTTCCGGCCACATCGAGATTGATGGCGCGGATGCGACCAACGTTCCACCCGCCAAGCGCGGTCTGGCGATGGTTTTCCAATCCTACGCGCTTTATCCACACATGTCGGTGCGCAAAAATATCGCCTTTCCGATGCGGATGGCGGGTGTGCCTGCTGACGAGCAAGCGCGCCGGATCGAGGCAGCAGCTAAGGCGCTTAACCTTACGGACTATCTGGATCGTCGGCCCGGCCAGCTTTCGGGTGGCCAGCGGCAGCGTGTAGCTATTGGCCGTGCAATTGTGCGGGAGCCTTCGGCGTTTCTATTTGATGAGCCACTCTCGAACCTCGACGCCGCATTGCGGGTGGGGATGCGGATGGAGATTTCCGAGTTACACAAGAAGCTTGCGACCACGATGATTTACGTGACGCATGATCAGGTCGAAGCAATGACAATGGCGGACAGGATTGTCGTGTTGCGTGCGGGATTCATTGAGCAGGTCGGCTCTCCATTGGAATTGTATCACAAGCCATGTAACGAGTTTGTCGCGGGTTTTATCGGCTCACCCAAAATGAACCTCATCAAGGGGGCCGAGGCCGCCAAACATGGTGTGGCCACAATCGGTATCCGGCCAGAACATCTGGATGTCTCTTCGAGTGAAGGTGCCTGGAAGGCGACTGTTGGTATTGCAGAGCATTTGGGATCGGACACTTTCCTGCATATCCATGGCGTTGAGGGCTGTGATCCGATGACCGCGCGGGTCGACGGTGAACTGCCCGTCAAACACGGTGACACGATCTATCTCACTCCACAGCTCGACAAGCTGCACAAGTTTGACGCTCAGGGTCTGCGGGTAGACTGATGCGACTGGCGGGGAAAACAGCCCTGATCACAGGGGCCGCGCGGGGGATCGGGCGGGCGTTTGCAGAGGCTTTTATTGCGGAGGGCGCGCGCGTGATTGTTGCCGATATCAACGCGGCACGCGCTTCTGAAACAGCATCGGCGCTGGGCCACGACAAGGCGCTGGCCGTGGCGATGGACGTGACAGACCGCAGCAGCATTGACGCTGCCCTTGGCGTCGTCGAAAGCTACGGTTTTGCCCCCATCGATATCCTGATCAACAACGCGGCTCTTTTCACCGCCGCTCCTATCGTCGAGATAGAAGAAGCGGATTACACCCGAACGTTTGATGTCAACGTCAAGGGGACGCTCTTCACCCTACAGGCCGTGGCGCGCCAGATGATCGCGACAGGCACCAAGGGCAAAATCATCAACATGGCCAGCCAGGCCGGGCGGCGTGGCGAGCCGCTTGTCGCGGTTTACTGCGCGACAAAGGCCGCGGTGATCAGCCTCACCCAGTCTGCAGGGCTTGACCTGATCAAGCACGGGATCAACGTCAACGCGATCTCTCCCGGGGTTGTCGATGGCGAACATTGGGACGGTGTTGATGCCTTCTTTGCAAAATACGAGGGCAAGTCCCCCGGCCAGAAAAAAGCCGAAGTGGGAGCGGCTGTTCCTTTCGGGAGGATGGGAACAGCCGACGATCTAACAGGCATGGCGGTATTCCTTGCGAGCAGCGAAAGCGATTATGTCGTCGCGCAAACCTACAATGTGGATGGTGGCCAATGGATGAGTTGATCAAACTATCGGATGCGACGCTTGACCAACTTTCAATCGAGCATCCGCGCTATGACCGCACGACCCTGACAGCCGGGATTGTTCATATCGGCGTAGGTAACTTTCACCGCGCCCATCAGGCGTGGTATCTGCACCGGCTGATGCAAGCGGGCAAAGCGCATGACTGGGCGATCATCGGGGCGGGTGTGCGCCCTTATGATGCCGCGATGCGTGAAAAGCTTTTGGCGCAGGATTGCCTGACAACGCTGATTGCACTTGATCCCGACGATATTTCGGCCGAAGTGATCGGCCCGATGATCGACTACCTCCCAATCGCGGATGGCAATAGCACGCTGATCGCTGCCATGGCGGATCCCTCCATTCGCATAGTAGCTCTCACGGTGACAGAAAGTGGCTATTACATCGACCCTGTCAGCAAAGGATTTGATGTCGCGCATCCCGACATCGTGCATGACGCCGCCAACCCAACCACGCCACGCACCGCCTTTGGTGCCATGGTTATGGCCTTGCGCGCCCGCCGTGCGGGGGGGCATGGTGCATTTACGGGGCTAAGCTGTGACAACCTGCAAGGCAACGGCAACATTCTGCGACAGACAGTCGTTTCGCTGGCGCGGATGTCTGATCCTGAACTGGCCGACTGGATCGAAGAACAAGCGACTTTCCCGAATTCGATGGTTGATTGTATCGCACCCGCCACCGGCCCCAAAGAAGTTACGCTGGCACGTTCGTTTGGTATCGATGACGCCGCCCCCGTCACCCATGAGACCTATCGCCAGTGGGTGATCGAAGATAGGTTTTGCGTTGGCCGACCCGACTGGGACGAGGTCGGTGCGACGTTTTCGGACGATGTTCATGCCTATGAGACCATGAAAATCCGCATTCTGAACGCAGGGCATCAAATATTGGCAAATGCGGGCGAGATACTTGGTCTTGCAACGATTTCCGAGTGTATGGCCCACCCCGCGATCCGCGCGATGTTCCACAAGGTGCAAGCCGAGGAGATTATCCCGACAGTTGCCTCTGTGCCGGACATGGCACCGCTGGCCTATCTCGAGCTGATTGAGGAACGCTTTGCCAATCCGCGGATCATTGACACAACTCGTCGTGTCGCGTTTGACGGCTCGGCACGGCATACGGGCTTTGTACTGCCGATCCTGCAAGACCAGCTTGCGGCTGGCGGTTCGTTTGCGGGGCTGGCACTGGTTGAGGCATTTTGGGCGCGCATGTGCGAAGGATCGCGTGAAGACGGTACCCTGATTGAGCCAAATGACCCGATTTGGGAGGAATTGAATGCTGTTGCGCATGCCGCCAAGGCCCGTCCGCGCGCATGGTTGGAGCAGACCAGGATTTACGGTGATCTGGTCAAATCCGTGCCATTCCGCGATGCATTCGAGCACTGGTTAAGCGTGATCTGGTCCGAGGGCTGCGAGATTGCCTTGCACAGCTATGCAGAGGACAAAGCGCAAAGCGAAAAACCCTTGAAGACAGGTTAGAAACCCGCTGTGACAGATGTGACGTTTGCCGACCTTGCCGGAATCATTGAGGCGCGTGCCGTTGGAACGGATCGCTTGCTCGTCGCGGTTGCAGGCCCACCCGCATCTGGAAAATCGACATTGGCCGCAAGTCTGGCCGCACACCTCGGGGATTGCGCCGCTGTTCTTCCGATGGACGGGTTTCATTTGGACAATGACGATCTTGAGCAAATGGGACTTCTTCACCGCAAAGGTGCCCCCGAGACATTTGACGCAGTAGGTTTCGTGCGCCTTTTGCGCAAGTTGCGCGGTGCGAAACGGGCTACATTCCCGACGTTTGATCGTGAGGCAGATCGAACCGTTCCTGACGGAGGGCAAATTGATGACAGCACGCGCATTGTTCTGGTTGAAGGCAATTATCTGTTGCTCGACATGGCCCCATGGTCCGAACTTGCCGAGGTTTTCGACTTGACCGTGCGCCTTGATGTGAGCCGTGAAGCGCTTGCGCACCGGCTTGTCACACGCTGGCGCGATCATGGGCTTTCAGAAGCCGAGGCACGCAAACGTGCCTTTGGAAACGACATGAAGAACGCTGATTTTGTGACGGAAAGCTCTCGCAGACCGGATATGGTTCTGCGAGCGGACGCCTGAAGGCTACCCGTCAGTCTAGAGCGGTTCACACGGGCCGGCCGCATTTCCCTCGTTTAAAAAAAAGACCCCGTGCAAACTGCCGGGGTCTTTCCAGTCTTGATCGATATGATGATTAAAGGTTCGGGTACATCGGGAAGCGGGCGCAGAGGGCTTCGACTTCGGCTTTGACCTTGGCCTCGACCACGCCATTGCCTTCTTCGCCGTTGGCAGCCAGCCCGTCGACCACTTCGATGATCCAGTCGGCGATCTGGCGGAACTCTGCTTCACCAAATCCGCGTGTGGTGCCCGCAGGAGAGCCCAAGCGGATGCCGGAAGTCACGGTTGGCTTTTCAGGGTCAAAAGGCACGCCGTTTTTGTTGCAGGTGATATGGGCGCGGCCCAATGCCTTTTCAGTCGCGTTGCCTTTGACGCCTTTGGGGCGTAAATCGACCAGCACGACATGGGTGTCGGTACCGTGTGTCACGGTGTCGAGACCGCCTTTGATCAACTGATCGGACAGGGCTTGGGCGTTGGTGATCACCTGCTTGATGTAGTCTTTGAATTCTGGACGCAGCGCTTCGCCAAACGCCACGGCCTTGGCCGCGATGACGTGCATCAGCGGGCCGCCCTGAATGCCGGGGAAGATGGCGGAGTTGAATTTTTTGGCCAGTGCCTCGTCGTCGGTGAGAATCATACCGCCGCGTGGTCCGCGCAAGGTTTTATGCGTTGTGGTGGTGGCCACATGGGCATGCGGGAAGGGCGAGGGGTGTTCCCCTGCGGCAACCAGACCCGCGAAATGTGCCATGTCGACGTGCAGGTAGGCACCCACTGAATCAGCAATCTCGCGCATGCGTTTGAAATCAATCTGGCGCGGAATGGCAGAACCGCCCGCGATGATCATCTTGGGCTTATGCTCTGTCGCCAGTTCCTGCACCTGATCGTAATCCAGCAGGTTGTCCTGCTTGCGTACGCCGTACTGGATGGCATTGAACCACTTACCCGACTGGTTCGGTTTGGCCCCGTGGGTCAGGTGACCGCCCGCGTCCAGAGACATGCCGAGGATTGTGTCACCGGGCTGAAGCAATGCCTGAAAGACACCCTGGTTGGCTTGTGAGCCGGAGTTGGGCTGCACATTGGCAAAGCCACAGCCAAACAGTTTCAGGGCGCGTTCGATGGCGAGGTCTTCGGCAACATCGACCCATTCACAACCACCGTAATAGCGACGACCAGAATACCCTTCGGCGTATTTGTTGGTCATGATGGAGCCTTGCGCTTCCAACACGGCGGCGGACACGATGTTCTCGGACGCAATCAATTCGATCTCGGTGCGCTGGCGGCCGAGTTCGCCCGTAATGGACGCTTTGATTGCGGGATCGGAATCGGCAAGCGATGCGGTGAAGAAATCTTTCATGGTGATAACCCTCTCAGCCCAGATGTTTGGCGTTTCGTATTGGAAAACACATAGGGCTGTAAGGTGCGAAAACGACTCTAGACAAGATATGTGCGCCAACGCTGGCCTCATCGCGAATAATATGTTTGGGTCAGGGGAAATTGCGGTAGATCGGAAACTTCGTCCATGGCTTTGAAAATAGCGTTTACAGCCAGCAGCGCTCCGGTTGCGCAAACCGCAAGGGCGGTTTTGATCGGACGATATGGCAACGTAGAGCCAAAGGACGCGGATGTAATCGTGGCACTGGGCGGGGATGGTTTCATGCTGCACACGCTGCATGACACACAAGCCTTGTCCGCGCCAGTCTACGGAATGAACCGCGGGACCATCGGGTTTTTGATGAATATCTATTCCGAAAGCGATCTGGTGGAGCGGCTGGAGGCGGCAGAACGTGCCGTGATCAACCCGTTAAGGATGACGGCTGAACATCTGGATGGCACTACATCGCAGGCATTGGCGATCAACGAGGTGTCCTTGCTGCGCGCCGGTCCGCAGGCCGCGAAATTGCAGATCACCGTGGACGGACGCTTGCGGATGCAGGAGCTGGTCTGTGACGGTGCCTTGGTGGCAACGCCTGCGGGATCAACAGCCTATAACTATTCTGCGCATGGTCCGATTTTGCCAATTGGGGCGGATGTGCTGGCGCTGACCGCGATGTCTGCATTCCGGCCAAGGCGCTGGCGCGGCGCATTGTTGCCAAAATCTGCCGTCGTGCAGTTTGACGTGCTGGAACCTGAAAAACGCCCCGTCATGGCGGATGCTGACGGCATATCGCACCGTGACATTCAAAAGGTGGAAATCCGTTCAGAGCCAACGGTCGAACATGTGATCCTGTTTGATCCGGGGCATGGTCTGGAAGAGCGGCTGATCTCGGAGCAGTTCAACTAGGTTTTTGGCGCGAGATATCTGAGGGCGATGTTTGTGGCTGTTTCCGCGTCCATGACGGGGGGGATCAAGGTCAGCACTTCGCCTTTTGCGTCCATCAGATAGATCATTGAGCCGTGGGTGTAGACAGGGCCATACTCGGGGTCTTCATATGCTAGCGTATGATCAATCGAGAACGCCCTGTAGGCTGTCGACAGGGCGGTTTGATCGCCCGTCAGGCCAATGAATTCAGAATGATGCTCGGCCAAAGGCTTTGCCATATTCTCGACGGTGTCGCGCTTTGGATCGACGGTGATCATTATCGGCCTGATAGCGATGTCGGTTTGGGCCAATTTGTTAGCGATGTCACCCATCAAAGGGAGCGCAGCAGTACAGATGCCGGGGCAGTTGGCGTAACCGAAGAACAGCAGTTGGGGCAGGCCGTCCGGGTCCATTTGGGTGCGAGGGTGGCCGTTCTGGTCGGTCAGCGCAAAGGTGCCGCCCACATCAAAGGGAAGGGGCGGTTCGGCACATGCGGGGAGGGCGAGAAATGTCATGATAAGGACAATTGGGCGGATCATTCGAAGAGATACTCTTTGAATTCCTTGTCGATTTCCAGACCCAGACCCAGATACCCTTCTTTCTCGATCAGCGCATTGATACGGGGGTCGCGGCGGAACCATGGGCCTTTGCCCTTCGCGTCGGGGTTTTTGGTGGCCCAGACTTTGGTGAACTGGCTGGCCTTGGCCCAATCGGCATCACCTGCTTTGATGCGTTGGACAAGATAGACGTTGTTGATCGGAAAATCCTCGTCGTTGATCATTAATCCGTCAACCGTCACGTCTTGATTGCAATAGGGCAGCAGGTCGACCACCGCACCCGTGAAGGCGGGCTGGTTGTTTTTCGTGGCCATGACCAAGACGTTGTCGGCGCTGCGCAACAGACCCAATTGGCGATCACCGGCACCACAATCCGCGGGGCAATCGCCGGTGATCTCGCACATAACATCGACGACTTTGGCGTCAAATTTTGCGGGAACTTCGGCGTAGAGGTTCCAAGTTTTCGCTTCGGAATTTGCGGAAAAATCCTGTGCGGCCAAAGGGGCAGCAAACAGGGCAAAAGCGGCGGCGGCGAGGCGAATCATTCTTTCGGCTCCGGTATGGCGAAGGGCGGAATGACGTCATAGTCCTCGTGCGTGAGGTTCACGATGCCCATGTCTTCGACCACCTTTTCGACCACGATGTAATTGATGCCATCACGAGAGTAGGACATGCCGTCCGCCGTGATCGTGTGCGAGGCGAGGGTCAATGCAGTGTCGCCACCTGTTGCATTGTCTTGGGGGCCAAGTTTCAGGATGGTGTAGACGGTACCATCCTCGGCCAGCAGGCCAATCGGGATACCGCTTGCTGAACACCAAAGCGCGCAGGTGTGATGAGCCGAGCCGACAACGCTGTCCGGCCCGCCCATAACGCCGGAATAATAGCACCACGTGTCAATGATTTCGCCTGTAACGATGATCCGTTCGCCCTCTGCCGCGAGGGCGGGGGTGGCGAGGAGCCCGAGAATTACGGCAAGCACCTTGTTCATAAAATGATCCTTCTGAAATTGTTGAGGCAACCGTGGCCGACATTGTTCGCTGAGGCAAATCACAATTTCAGATGAAGGTGTTGTGTGGCTGTGTTCTGCTCAATCGAGTGTGAACAGCTCCTGTCGTTCCGTCACACCGCGCAGGCGATATTGACCGAGGGACACGAGATCAGGGTGGCTGTCCATGAGTGGTAAAGCGACTGCGGATGAGATTATGATGGTCTGATCCACTGCGCTACACATGCCAAGGATGCGGGCTGTGGTGTTGACGGCAGGACCGATGACGGTGAAATCCAGTCGGGTTTTCCCGCCGATATTGCCATAAAGAACGTCACCTGCATGCAGAGCGAGTGTGAAACCGGTGCCGGGTCGTTTCTGGGTGGCGCGTTCGGCATTGAGGGTGTCGAATTCCGCGCGCATTTCTACAGCTGCTTTGACGGCAACGCGGCGGGCATCGGGGATCTGGTCCAGATCGAAGATGGCCAGCATCCCGTCCCCCATGAATTTCAGCACATTGCCACCGTGCTTCTCCACGATTTCTACAGCTGCGGCAAAATAGGCATTGAGCAATTCGATAATCGCTTCGCCCGGCAAGGTTTCGGAAAGTTTCGTGAAGCCTTGCAAGTCAAAGTACCAGATCACCGCCGACATCGTTTCCGAAGTGCCGCGCCGGATGACGCCGGACAAGACACGTTTGCTGGCGTCCTGGCCCAGATATGCGGCAGTGATGTCTTGTGCCATCCGCCGGTTCGCGCCGCTTTTCAGGGTCAGGCACACTGGCGACAGCAGGGCGCGCAAGCCGTCAAGCTGGTCTTCGGTAAAACCACCCGGTGCATCTGTGGTCATGGAAATCGTCATGCCTTCCGCAATGGCGTCGGGATTCGTTGCGCGGGCATGGTCATTGCTCAGGAAATGACGTTTCGCGGCGTAATACTCGGTCGCACCTTGCGCGCGCAGCTCGTCAAAAATGGGAAAATTCAGGGTGGGATCAGGGTCCAGCAATTTTTGACGTAGTTCTGCGATTGGGTTTGTGACAAGGTAGTGAAGCGGGCTTCTGAGGTAGTCGTCGGGCGCTTGGCTTGAGCGTTGATAGTCGAACTTCTCGCTTCCCGTTTCACGGTGCCAGCGAAAGGCCACAGCACCTATTTCGGGATGGTGGGCGCGCATGGCAAGATTCACCCGCTGCAATGGAATGCCAGCCGCCACCAGTCGGTCACAAAATGCTTCGAGCCATATCTCGACGGGTGTGTCTTCCAGCCCCTGCTGGATCAACCAGTTGGTGAGGTCCGCCAAGGCCGCCGTCATCTCGAAGTTTTCGACCGTCGGTGCTGCCATGGTGGACCTCTTTTGGTTCAGGTGTCAGCCTTTAGCATAGCCGATTGTTTGCAGCGCTGTCTTGATCTCATCCAACACTTCGGGATCGTCGATGGTGGCAGGCGGCTTGAAGGCCTCGTTGTCTGCGATCTTGACCATTGTGGCGCGCAGGATTTTACCCGAGCGCGTCTTGGGCAGGCGGTCTAAAATCAGGGTTTGCTTGAATGCGGCAACGGGGCCGATCTGGTCGCGGACACGTTTTACACACTCGGCGGCAATTTCTGCGTGTGGGCGATCTACGCCTTTGGAAAGGCAGACAAAACCGATGGGTGACTGGCCTTTGAGCTGGTCACTGACGCCAATGACCGCACATTCTGCCACGTCTGGATGTCCTGCAAGGACTTCTTCCATCGCTCCGGTAGACAGGCGGTGCCCGGCCACATTGATCACATCATCGGTGCGCGCCATGATGTAAAGGTAGCCGTCTTCGTCCATCATCCCTGCATCACCCGTTTCATAAAAACCGGGGAATGTGGTGAGGTAAGACTTTATAAAACGGTCCGTGGCGTTCCAAAGGGTCGGAAGGGTGCCCGGGGGCAGGGGCAGCTTGATGGCAATCGCGCCAAGTTCACCGGGCTTTTGCGGATGGCCGGCTTCGTCCAGAATATGCACGTCATAGCCGGGCATTGGGACTGTGGGAGAGCCGACCTTGACGGGTAAAGCTTCCAGTCCGGCGGGATTGCCTGCGATGGTGTAGCCGGTTTCGGTCTGCCACCAGTGATCATAGACTGGCTTGCCAAGTTTTTCCTGCGCCCACTCAATCGTGTCGGGATCGGCGCGTTCACCTGCGAGATAGAGGGCGCGTAGACCCGAGAGGTCATATTTCTTGATAAACTCGCCGTTCGGGTCTTCGCGCTTCACGGCGCGGATGGCGGTTGGAGCGGTGAAGAAGCTTTTGACGTTGTGCTCTTCAATCACCCGCCAGAAAGTGCCGGCGTCGGGCGTGCCAACGGGTTTGCCTTCAAAGACAACCGTTGTGTTGCCTGCGATCAACGGCGCGTAGCAGATGTAGGAGTGACCAACGACCCAGCCGACGTCCGAGGCAGCCCAGAAAACTTCGCCGGGATCGACGTTGTAGATGTTTTTCATGGTCCAGTTGAGGGCAACGAGATGGCCGCCCGTTGCACGCACAACGCCTTTTGGCGCGCCCGTTGTGCCGGAGGTGTAGAGGATATAGGCGGGATAGTTGCCTTCGACGGGAACGCAGGCGGCGGGCAGGCAACCTTGTTGGGCTTCATGCCAGTCAAGGTCGCGGCCATTGATCATGTCGCAGCGGTGTTCGTCGCGTTGCAGGATCAGGCAGAAGTCCGGCAAATGTTTGGAAAGCTGCAATGCGCCGTCGAGCAGGGGTTTGTATACCACAACACGGTTCGGTTCCAGACCGCATGATGCCGCGATGATGGCTTTGGGCTTGCAATCATCAATACGCACGGCCAGTTCGTTTGCCGCGAAACCACCAAACACAACCGAGTGGATTGCACCAAGGCGTGCACAGGCCAGCATCGCCTCAAGTGCTTGGGGAACCATGGGCATGTAAATGATAACGGTATCGCCTTTTCCAACGCCGCGCGCGGCCAGACAACCGGCGAGAAGGGCAACATTCGTCTTCAGTTCTGCGTAGGTGATCTTGTTGGTTTTTCCGGTGATCGGGCTGTCGTGGATAATGGCAATCTGGTTGCCACGGCCATTTTCGACATGGCGGTCAACGGCGTTGTAACACCCGTTTACCAATCCGTCCGCGTACCATTCATACAGATTATCGCCATGATCGGTCAGCGCCTTTGTTGGCGGCTTCATCCAGCTGATCGCTTTTGACTGTTCCATCCAATAGGCTTCGGGATCGCTTTTCCAGCGGTCATAGGTTTCACGGTAACTCATCTGTAGTGTCCTCCCCGGTTACGTATTTGTTAGGCAGAGAGAGACCAATGGGCAAGCCCGACAACCTGATGATACACGTTTGAGAAAGGAAATTATCATATCGGCCTTGGTGCCAGTGCACTTATTTACCGTCCTTGACACATCTGCTATGTCAAAGGCGCGCGTCCGTGATACGTTGCTGTTAACGCCCGCGTTTTTTTGGAGATTCCCACTCATGCGTACCTCTTCTGTCTTTGCGATCAGCATTGCGGTCTCGCTTGCATCGGCCTTGCCACTGGCTGCGCAAGAGCGGTCGTTCAACTTTTCTTTGCGGGGCGGCGTCGCTGCGGGACCGGAATATATGGGTTCTGAAAATACCGAAGCTGGAGTTGATCTGGGGCTTAAGTTTGGTGCGCTGACATGGGGTAACACAAGTTTTGGCAACGGGATCGGCAACATTCCTGACAATGGGTTGTCTCTGGCACCTGCGTTCAGGATTATCGGATCGCGTGAAGCGTCTGACAGTGCGGAACTGGCCGGCCTGACGGATATTGATAGAGCCGTTGAACTGGGTTTGGGTCTGACATTCCGTCAGACAAACTGGCTTGCCTTTGGGGAAGTACGTCAAGGATTTGGCGGGCATGAGGGCATTACCGGCACTCTTGGTGCTGACCTGATATTCCGCCCTACTGATCGTTGGACGCTGACAGCCGGGCCAAGGATCAACATGGGAAATAGTGAATTTGCCTCGACCTATTTTGGCGTGACAGCTGCGGAAGCAGCTGCATCCGGTTTTAGTGCTTATGACGCGGAAGGTGGCATTTTGGGCGCGTCCCTTGATTTCGGCGCGACCTACCAGATTAATGATCGTTGGGCGGTAGAGGGCCTGTTGAGCTATGAAAAGCTGAAGAACGATGCGGCCGACAGCCCGATTACCCAAGGCGGATCGGAGGATCAGTGGCGCATGCGGATCGGTCTGAGCCGCGCCTTCACGCTGCGTTTCTAAGGCTTCTTTTTGAGTGTTTTGAATTTTGTGGGCATTTTTTCTGAGTTCGAAAGCGTAATAGTTCATCGTTAAACTATTTTCCTGAGATAAGAACCTGCCAAGCTCCTCGACGTTGCATCTCCTTGACCCGCGCGGACATTTCCGATGAACTTTTGAAAGCTGTGAAAGGGGAAAGAAGGATGCTTTTTGTCCCTCGAATCTTTCTTTTGCTTTTTCTATAGTCAACCAGCCAAGGGGGGCGCATGAGCGGTGATTTAAGAAAACACGCGGTAGCGGTACGTGAAAAGGCCTATGCGCCTTATTCTAAATTTTCGGTTGGCGCGGCGATCCGGGCGGTCTCTGGCGCGGTTTTTGTGGGCTGCAATGTTGAAAATGCCGCATATCCGCAAGGCACCTGTGCTGAAGCCGGAGCGATTGCCGCGATGGTTGCGGCGGGCGAAACGTCGATAGCGGAAATTTATGTAGTGGCTGGTAGCGCAAGGCCGGTACCACCTTGCGGTGGATGCCGCCAGAAACTCGCGGAATTTGTGCGCGGTGATGTGGTAGTGACAATGGCGACGGTTGCAGGTGTCGAACAACATACAACGATGACGGATTTGCTGCCGGGGGCGTTTGATGCAGCCTTTTTGGAAGGATAAGAGATGAACGCGCGGGCCATTCTGGCAAAGTTGCGGCACCGTCAAACCCCGACACGCGAAGAACTCGCGTGGGTGGCGCAGGGATTGGCAACGGGCCAAATGAGCGATGCCCAAGCAGGTGCCTTTGCCATGGGTGTTTGTCTGAACGGGTTGTCGGATGTGGGCCGCGTGGCGTTGACGCTGGCGATGCGGGATTCCGGGCGTGTGTTGAACTGGGATGTTGACGGTCCGGTTCTTGATAAACATTCGACGGGGGGGATTGGCGATTGTGTTAGTCTGCTGCTCGCGCCTGCACTTGCGGCCTGTGGTGCTTATGTCCCGATGATCTCGGGGCGCGGCCTCGGGCATACGGGCGGCACGCTTGATAAACTTGAGTCGATCCCCGGCGTCAAAACCCAACTGAGCGAGGGCCAGTTCAAGGCCATCGTTGGGCAGGTCGGCTGTGCAATTGTAGGGGCCACAGCGGATATCGCGCCTGCGGACCGCCGGCTTTATGCGGTGCGTGATGTGTCCTCGACGGTGGATTCGCTGGATTTGATCACCGCGTCGATCCTGTCCAAGAAGCTAGCGGCGGGGCTCGACGGTCTGGTGCTGGATGTAAAAACCGGCAGCGGTGCCTTTATGAAGACATTGGCGGAGGGTCAGGCGCTGGCAGAGGCGCTGACCAAGACCGCAAATGCAGCCAAGTGCTGCACAACTGCAGTGATCAGTGACATGAGCCAGCCGTTGGTGCCGAGTGTCGGCAATGCGTTGGAGGTGGCCGAGGTCATGCGCCTGCTGACAGGGACGGGGCGCGGCCCGATTATTGACGTTGCCGCCGCACTTGGCGGCGTGTTGCTGGCAAATTCCGGATTGGCTGCCGATGTGCAGGAAGGTGCGGATGCGGTCGTGCATGCGATCCGCAATGGCTACGCGGCCGAGCGATTTGCGCGCATGGTATCGGCGCTGGGCGGTCCGGTGAATTTTGTCGAGGACTGGCAGCGTTTCTTGCCCGAAGCTACGGTCATTCGTCAGGTTTCGGCACCGCATGACGGATATATAGCGCAGATCAACGGCGAAGCTTTGGGGATGGCTGTTGTCAGCCTTGGCGGGGGCCGTGTGCTGGAAGGGGATTGTGTAAATCCGGCGGTTGGTATTTCGGATATGGTGCGCCTCGGGACACAAGTGAAGCGCGGGCAGACACTGGCGGTGGTGCATGCGGTGCGTTCGGATCAGGCGGACAGGGCGGCGCACTCCGTCCTTGGGGCAATCACACTTAGCGGTTCGCGGCCAAAGGTGCCGGAACAGATAATCGAAAGGGTGGGTTGATGCCACGTGCCTTTCTGGTGGTAATGGATTCGGTTGGCATTGGCGGCGCGCCCGATGCCGACCAGTTTTTTAACGGTGATGTACCGGACGCGGGGGCCAATACGCTGGGCCATATTGCACAGGCTTGTGCGGCGGGCCATGCCGAAGAGGGGCGCAATGGGCCCTTAAACATGCCAACGCTCGACGGACTCGGGCTAGGTGCTGCATTGAAATTGGCAAGCGGGCTTGAGGTGGCCGGACTGGACGGCGATTTAAGTGCATCATTTGGTGCTGCGACCGAAGTTTCCAGAGGCAAGGACACGCCGTCGGGTCATTGGGAGTTGGCGGGTTTGCCGGTGCCATGGGATTGGCATTACTTCCCGGATGAAACACCGGCTTTTCCAGCTGACGTCAGTCGGCTGATTGCCGCAACGGCGGGGACAGAGGATATTCTTGGTGATTGTCATGCTTCCGGTACCGCAATCATTTCAGAGTTGGGGGCGCAGCATCTAAAAAGCGGATGGCCGATTTGCTACACGTCAGCGGACAGTGTGGTGCAGATTGCAGCCCACGAGGAGACATTCGGGTTGGAGCGTCTTTTGAATTTATGCGCGGGTGTTGCGCCATATTTTCACGACATGAAAGTGGGGCGTGTGATTGCCCGTCCTTTTAAGGGAGATATGGATAAAGGCTTTGAGCGGACCGGAAACCGCAAAGATTTTGCAATCATGCCGCCCGCACCGGTGCTGAGCAATTGGGTGCAGGATGCCGGAAGACGCGTTTATGCCGTTGGAAAGATTGGTGATATTTTCTCTATGCAGGGTATAGACGAGGTGCGCAAAGGCGATGATGCAACGCTGATGGGGCATCTGGGTGATCTGGTGACTACAGCCGAAGAGGGTGCCTTTGTCTTTGCGAACTTTGTGGAATTTGACAGTCTTTACGGGCATCGCCGTGATGTGTCGGGGTATGCCCGCGCACTGGAGTGGTTTGACGCGCAGATTGGTGCAGTGATTGCCCGCCTAAGACCCGGTGACATGATGGTGCTGACGGCAGATCATGGCAATGATCCGACATGGGTCGGCACGGATCACACGCGCGAACGGGTGCCCGTGCTGATTGCGGGTGAACAGACGGGACCGTTGGGGTTGATCGGGTTTGCAGATGTGGCCGATCTGGTGGCGCGGCATCTGGGTGTACCTCGCAGGTAAGTTTGCCTGCGGTGATCAATAATCCGCATGCCGCAGGATTTCAGGTCGAAAAAGACCGCGGCCGGGTGCTTGCGAAGGCCGATGTTTCGGGCGACAACGGGGGAAATAGGGGAATTGCTGCGATGACTGATTTAGATGACCACCTGACGCTTGTTGACCATCCTTTGGTGCAGCACAAACTCACCATTATGCGCGACAAGGAAACGCCAACTGCGGTGTTTCGCCAACTGTTGCGCGAGATTTCCCAGTTGCTGGCTTATGAAGTCACGCGTGGTCTGCCGATGACGACCAAGCGGATCGAAACGCCGATGCAAATGATGGATGCACCGACGCTGGATGGAAAGAAGCTCGCGTTGATCTCTATCCTGCGCGCGGGCAACGGGTTGCTGGACGGGGTTCTGGAATTGATCCCCTCGGCTAGGGTTGGATTTGTCGGGTTGTACCGAGATGAAGAAACACTGCAACCGGTGCAGTATTACTTCAAGGTTCCGGAAGGACTGGATGACCGTCTGGTTATTGCCGTGGATCCGATGTTGGCGACCGGCAACTCGTCTGTCGCAGCGATTGATCTGCTGAAAAAGGCGGGCGCGACCAATATTCGTTTCCTGTGTTTACTTGCCGCACCCGAAGGAATCGCCCGTATGAAGGAGGCGCATCCGGACGTGCCGATTGTTACGGCTTCTGTTGACGATGCGTTAAATGAGTTGGGCTATATCGTTCCGGGACTGGGCGATGCAGGTGACCGGATGTTTGGAACGAAATAATCGCCAGAAACGGCGTTGAAAGATGTGCTAGCCGCTGGACTTGGTCCGCTGGCTGGGGCATCTTCACTACATATTGTGTGGGGGCACGGGATGACACTCAGAAGAATACTAGCAATTGTAGCAATGGCGGGCAGCATTGGGTTTGGTTTGAACACCGCAACCAACGCGCAGATTCGCGAGCAGCAGCCGGCAGAATTTCCGGGCAGCGACTACAAGGGCAAGCAATATGTAGACAGCAACGGCTGCGTCTTCATTCGCGCAGGCATTGACGGGAATGTGTCCTGGGTGCCGCGTGTGACACGGGATCGCAAGACGGTCTGCGGGTTCAAACCGACCGGAGGCAGCCGCGTTGCGGCCGCTGCAGCCCCTGCAGAGGCTCCGGTTCAGATTACGCTGGATGCGCCAGCAACGGCGGCACCTGCGCCCGCCATAAAACCCGCGCCGCGCCGTGTGGCAAAAGTAGCCACGCCCAAACCGCGCCGTGCCGCGGCACCAGTGGTGGTGCGTCAAACCGCTCCGCGCCGTGTTTCAGCGCCAAAACCGCGGGTTGTGGCGGCCCCACAGATCATTGCACCTGCGCCACAGGTGCGGCGGACAACAACTGCCGGTTTGGCAAGTTCTTGTCCCGGTGCTTCACCTATTTCCCGGCAGTATTTGCGTGGAACCGGTGTGCGGTGTGGGCCACAAGCGGAGCCAATTGTTGGGGTCCGTCACACAGCTGTTGCTCCGCGCGTAATGGCACCCCAACCGCGCAGCTATGGCCACATGCAGCCAACGGTGATCCAGCCGCATTTCGAGACTGGTTATCACAAAGGCGTAACAACGCAGACCCGGATCGTGCCCAAGCATGTGGCACAGAACCGCTTGAACACGCGTAATGTGAGCGTGCCCAAAGGTTACCGTGAAGTGTGGGATGATGACCGTCTGAATCCCAACCGCGCCGAACAGAACCTTGCGGGGCGTGCAGGTATGTTGTTGGTGTGGACACAGACAGTGCCGCGCCGCCTGATCAACCAGTCCACGGGGCGTGATGTGACCGCATCTGTACCGTTGGTTTACCCGTATACAAGTGTGGCCCAGCAAAGCCGTGAACTTGGTCAAGTCGACATTGTCTATCGCAACGGCCAAACGGTGAAACGGATTGTGCGCAACAAGCGGATGGCAAGACCGGCTGTGCGCCAACCGGTCTATTCCTCACGCTCTGCCCCTAAAGTGGTGGTACCAAAAGCCGCTTCATCCAAGCGCGCAGCACCAAGCAACGCCTATGCAGGCAAACGGTTTGTACAGGTTGGCACGTTCCGGAATGCGGCCAACGCACAGCGCACTGCGCAGAACATTGCCCGCATGGGTATGCCTGCCCGCATTGGCAAGCACCGCAAAGGCGGTAAGTCTTATATGACGGTGCAGGCCGGACCGTTTAATGGATCACATGCGATGAGTTCTGCGATGAACCGCTTGCGTGGTGCCGGTTTCCGCGACGCTTTCGCGCGGTAGGCTGCTACTTTTCTGATGAGAAATCAGGCCAGTCGGAGATGATCCGGCTGGCCATTTCTTTTGCCCAAAGGGTGTAAAGTGGGGCAGCAGGATGAAATCCGTCCGATGCCATCAGTTCAGGATCAAGTGGCATGTCAAATGGCACATGGGTCAAGTCCGGGCAGGTTTCCAAATACGCAATGCGCTGTTTTTCCAAACGCTGCGCATGACGGCCCAAGGTCCAGCGCAGTGCTCCGGGCAACAAGGGAAAGTGGCCGATGGGGGCCATACCGCTCAGGTAAATTTGTGCGGGCGCATGGAGGGTACGCAGGCGTTGGATCAGCGTGGCCTGTTGGCGCACCCAGACACGCGCGGGGACCAAGCGGGTAACGTCGTTTACACCAAGGGCGATAACAATGACATCAAGTGGCCGGGTAGGGGTATTTGCAAGGCGCGTGATTGTGCTTCGGGTGGTCGCACCTGTAAGCGCGTCAAGCTGCCATGTTACTTCAAACTGTGTGGCCAGCATTTCGACAAGCTGGCCGCTGAGTGCGTCAGATTGATGCGCGACACCGACACCGGCTGCAGAGCTGTCACCGATGATCCCAAGGCGCAGCAGCGGGCCTTTGCCATGGGTACCAAATCGCGGTCCGGCTGCTTCTGGCAGGCTTTGTGCGGTGCGACGAACCTGTAGGGCTTGGGCAACAAGCAAAGGTGACATGAGCAACCGTGCAGCAGTGTCCAACATCGCTTATCCGCCGCAGATCGTTTGAAGGCGTAGCCAATCGGCGTCGGACATCAAGGGTTCTGTCAGTTTGCCATTCATCGGATCGCCTTCGATCAGATCCAGCGTTGTTTCACCGGTAATATCGCGGGCATAGGCATAGGGCGTGCTGCGCAGGACGGCATTTTCAAACCGCGCAAGCTGGGCCGCTGTGTCAGGGGCGGGGGGCGCTGTCACCATCAGATGCTCAGCATAAGTGTCAAGTGCAGTCGGAGCCAGATCGCCAGTGGTCAACAGGCGAAAGTTCTCGCGCAGGCCTACGACCTTGAGCAGATCACGCAAGGGGTCGGATGCATCACGACGGGTGAGCTCGGTCAAAACGTAGCCTGCGGCGACGTCGGGTTCTTCAAAATCCTCGATGACGCTGCGGTTAAGTACAATTAGATCACCCGGAAGGTGCAGGCTGTCCTGTGTCATGTCGGGCAGGACGGCCAGTGGGCCAGATGCCAGCCGGATGGACAAACGCTCAAGTGCTGCGCGTCCGTTGCTGTCTGCACAAACCGGCCCTGACACACGTTCAATCCGTTTCAGCAGGGCTTGCCCGATGGCATCACGCTTGACCTTGGGCACCACAGTAAGGGTGTGGTCAAGTAAGGCACCGGGCAGCCAGAAGAGGGCAAGCCATGCCACCACAAGAAATGAAACGGCCATGCCCAGCCAGCGAATACGCCCCGGACGCGGGCGGGTTTTTTCAATGGCCTTGCGCAGGGTTTCAATCGCATCGATCATTTCGCCTTCTGCTTCGGGCAGTTCCAGCGTTTCACCCGGATCGCCATCCGGGTGAAAAATCGCGGGCCTAATGCCGGGATTTGCCCGTTCAACAGCGGCCAGTGACCAATGGGTCAGCGGTTGGCTCTTGAGGTCGATGATCATCAAGGTGGCGTCACCGATTGACACAATCACCTCGCGGCGCTGGTCCTCGGGGGTGGGCCGCCACAGGGCGGTTGCCTCAAGCCGGGCATATTTGGTGAGCGCGGTCATGGGGGTGTTGGCCTGCCTCTTGTTTTGCGGCTAGTTTAACACTCAGGTACGGCGGGGCAATGGGCGTCGGTGCAAGGGATTGACGCGATGAAGATTGAAAAGGCAACGCAGGCCGATCTGCCCGCAATCGCGGCGCTCTGGCATGTGGGTTGGCATCAGGGGCACGCGGATGTTGTTCCAGAAGCGCTGGTTGCATCAAGGGTATTGGCAGAATTCACCGCGCGAGTAGCACCTCGATTGACCCAGACCTTTGTGATGCGCACAGCGGACGAGGTCGCGGGTTTTTACATGTTGGACGGGGATGAAGTGTATCAGTTCTATGTTGATGCCGCGTTTCAAGGGCGGGGTGTTTCGGGAAAGTTAATGGCATCCGCAGAGGCGGCACTGGCGGGACGTATTGCATGGTTGGCCTGTAGTGTCGGAAATAACCGTGCCGCCGGTTTCTATGAGAAAGCCGGCTGGGTACGGGTTGGTGAAGTAGACTATCGTGTAGAAACCGCCAGCGGCGGGCAGAATGTTACGGTCTGGCGGTATGAGAAAGACCTGCGCTAGAGTTCAGCGGCAGTTTTGCGCAGTTCGAATTTCTGGATTTTCCCGGTTGAGGTCTTGGGTAATTCCTGAAAAACAACGCGCTTTGGTGCTTTGAAACCGGCAAGCGTTTGGCGGGCGAACGCGATAAAGTCAGCCTCAGTCGCTGTTGCGCCCGCTTTCAACTCCACAAAGGCGCAGGGCACTTCGCCCCATTTGTCATCCGGTTTGGCGACAACGGCAGCAAGGTTGACATCCGGGTGGCCCATCAACACCCCCTCAACCTCAACGCTTGAGATATTTTCGCCGCCCGAGATGATGATATCTTTGGCACGGTCAGCAATCTGGATGTAACCGTCCGGATGTTGCACGGCGAGGTCGCCGGAATGGAAATAACCGCCCTTGAAGGCTTCCGCCGTGGCTTCCGGATTTTTGAGGTAGCCTTTCATTACCGAATTGCCGCGGATCATGATCTCACCTTGGGTTTTGCCATCCATACTGGTCTGTTTTACCTCCGGATCGGTGACGGTGATATGCTCCATCATCGGCATGGCAACGCCTTGGCGCGCCTTGATCGCGGCGCGGGCGGCTTCATCCAGCTTGCCCCAGTCTTCGGTTTTCCAGATGCACTCTGTCACATGACCATAAGTTTCAGTGAGGCCATAAACCTGCGTGATGTTGAACCCCAGCTTTTCAATCTTGGACAGGGTTGCAGGCGCGGGTGGCGCACCGGCGGTAAAGACCTCGACCGTGTGGTCAAAGGCGCGGCGTTCGTTGTCGGCGGCGTTCACCAGCATATTGAGGACAATGGGTGCCCCACCAAAATGCGTGACACCTTCGTCCGCGATGGCATTGTAGATGTTGGGCGCGGTGATATCGCGGCAACAGACCAACGTGCCGCCGATCAACGGCATCATCCAGGTATGGTTCCAGCCGTTGCAGTGAAACAGCGGCACAATTTGCATGAAGACCGGATGCAGCACCATGCGCCACGACACGACCGTGCCCATTGTCATCAGATAGGAACCGCGATGGTGGTAGACGACGCCCTTGGGAAGCCCCGTGGTTCCTGAAGTGTAGTTCAGGGCGAGGCTTTCCCATTCATCCTGCGGCATATGCCAGGCGTAAGTTTCATCACCGCTTGCCAGAACTTCGTCGTAGGTCGGGTGCCGCCCCGTAGCGGGGAACTTGGGATCGGTGACTTCGACAATCGGGGGGGGAGGCCCGTCCATTTGTGCGCATGCGGCTTCGGCAAGTTCCATAAACTCGGTGTCGACCAGAACGATTTTTGCGCCACCATGATCAAAAATATAGGCAACCGTGCCGACATCGAGCCGGACGTTGATTGTGTTCAATACACCGCCGCAAGCAGGCACGCCAAAATGCGCTTCGGCCTGTGCGGGGGTGTTGGGCAAAAGCGTTGCGACAACGTCGCCCGGTGCCACACCCATCGCGTTGAGGGCAGAGGCAAGGCGGGTACAACGACGGTAATATTGCGCATAATTTACGCGGTGCTCACCATAAATGACCGCTGCATGATCTGCAAAAACAGAAGCGGCGCGGCGCAAATGTGACAACGGTGTCAGTGGCACATAGTTGGCATCGCATTTTTCCAGACCCGTTTCGTCGGCCATCCATCCCATGTCGCATCCCTCCGCAAATTATGTCGTATCGGTGTTTGAGTATTGCGGTGGGGCCGCGACATTGAAAGGGTGTTTTTAACAAAAGGGGCTTAGCGTGGGCAGTGAAAGCGTAAAACCGGGCGTGGCAGCGGCATCTGTGATTGCAGGTATGTTCACCTTGGGGCTGACGGATAATTTTGTGCCGTTCATTTCAGAGCGCGGATCCCTATGGCAATTTCATTTTATACGCTCCTTGATGGCTTTTGTAATTCTGGGCGGGGTCGTGATGCTCGGCTTTGGTACATTGCGTCCGAAGCGGTTGATTGCCGTGCTGGGGCGCAGCTTTTTTCAAGCCGGTGCGATGCTGATCTATTTTGGCTGTTTGTCGGTGCTGCCAATTGGTGTGGTTGTTGCGGGTTTGTTTACGGCACCGCTGTTTGTGGTGTTAATCACAATTCTGTTTCAGGGGCAGAACGTCGGGCCGTTTCGCTGGGCGGCCGTAATTGTCGGATTTATCGGGGCGATGATGGTCATCCGCCCTGATCCCTCGGCCCTCGATTTAGTTGCTTTTTTTCCCATTTTCGCGGGGCTTTTGTATGCGATTGGTGCTGTGGCCACACGGGCATGGTGCGAAGGCGAAAGCACACTGACCCTGACGGCGGGGTTTTTCGGGATGCTGGGGGTGTTCGGCCTGATCGGCATCTTTGTCGTGAACGCAGATGCGCCGGTTGGGCATGCAGGCTTTGTGCTGCGCTCATGGGGCCCACTGGATAGCGCGATGCTGTTCTGGTTTGCGGTGCAGGCGGTTGGGTCGCTTATCGGGATTGCGCTGATCTTTCGCGGGTATCTGCTGGGCGAGGCCAGTCATGTGGCGGTTTTCGAGTATTCGCTTCTGGTATTTGCGAGCTTCTGGGCATGGATGTTATGGGGGCAAACGGTGCCAGCCTTGGGGCTGGCCGGTATGGTGCTGATTGCCGTTGCAGGTGCGGTGATTGCTCTGCGCAGCGCGACACCTGTGCAAGCGGGGCGGGTTCCTGAGCCATGATTATTAGTCGGGGGCGTTCATACATCTTTGTGCACATTCCCAAGACAGGGGGGACGTCGCTTGCGCTGGTGTTGGAAGAGCGGGCGATGAAAGACGATATGATGTTGGGCGATACGCCCAAGGCGCTGAAGCGGCGACGCAGGCTGAAAGATGTAAAAACGTCCGGGCGCCTTTGGAAACATGCGGGGCTAAGTGATATCGAGGGATTGGTCAGCGTGCAAGAGATCGCACAGATGTTTACCTTTACGTTGGTGCGCAATCCCTGGGACCGAACGGTGAGCTATTATCACTGGCTCAAGGCGCAGACGTTTGACCATCCTGCGGTGCATCTGGCCAAAGCTTTGCCATTTGACGGATTTCTGCAAGATGCCGGTACACAGGCCAGTCTGCGCAATTGGCCCGCTGCGCGATACATGACGGATTACAAAGGGGTTGAACGGTGCGATCTCTATATCCGGCTGGAGCACTTCACCCAAGATGCAGCCCCTCTTGTCAAACATCTTGGATTTGACCTGAGCCTGCCATGGGAAAACCGTTCTGAACGGAAACAGGGGTATCACGATTATTACTCAAGCGGGCTGCGCGAGATCGTTGCATCCTGCTGCTCTGAGGATATCGCGCGATTCGGATACACTTTTACCTAGAAAAAACGCGCTGCATTTTAGACGTTAACCAAGGATTGCCATGCAATCACCGCATAATTCTCTCAAAACCTGCTGAATTGTTGCCAAAAACCGCACCAATGCCTCAATTGCGCCCCTTTCTGGACCCGTCTCCGTCATGGGAATCACCGCAAGTGGTTCTTGTAACTGCACACAGCGCCCTGCCACGGCGCATCACCATGGGGATGGATGATATGTTTGGATGGAAAACAAGAACGAATGAAATGCCACGCCGCACAGCGGAAACATCAGGAGCCTACAATGGCAGCCTGACCGCACAAACGCACGGATTGATGGCTGGTACGAAAGTCGCATCGAACCTCGGCTGGCGCGTCATCGAAGCTTTGACAGTTGGCGATTCTGTTTTGACTTTTGATCACGGAATGCAAGAAATTGTCGAAATCCGTCGCCAGACATTCTGGATGGATGCGCCGGACACGAACTACGCAACCTGGCCGGTGATTGTACCTGTTGGTGCGCTCGACAACCGCGAAGAAATGACGCTGCTTGCTGATCAAGGTGTTGTCGTTGAGAGCGATGCAGCCGCAGACGCATTTGGCGACCCGTTTTCTGTGGTGCCTGCGCATGCTTTGGAGGGTGTGCGCGGCATCACACGGGCCGCACCGGCCCATCAGGTTGAGTTGATTGCGGTCTACTTTGCCGGTGAAGAGGTGATCTATGCCGAAGGTGGTGCTCTGATCCACTGCCCCGCGCATACCATGGCGCTTGATGCATTCCTGAATGCGGACGTGGCATACGGCGTGCTTTCCCCCCGGGATGCGGCGTTTGTAGCGGAGAGCCTTGTGGTCGAAGACCAGATGCTTGCCACGGGTGGGCGGGTTGATGGTCAGTCATCGGTTCATTGCTGATGTGACCCGCATGCGGCCCGTGGGCTGGGCTGGTGCGCGCAAGACGATCCCCATGGTTTAAGAGAGGGGCCGCATGTTTTGATGCGGTCCCTTTTAGTTTCGAGGTAAGAAAACGTTTCGTCAAATTTTTTGGGGCAGGTAAAACAGTCAGCACGTTAAACAGGTGCTGTGAGCTCCAGTTTCCCAAGTGCCGCCTTTGCCTCTGCCGTCCATCTGGTGCGCATTTCGGAATTGGACAGTTTTCGCAGCCCCATCCGTTTCAGGTTGTCAAAACGGGTCGATTCATCGCTACCAAAGCTGGAGGCCACGCGCGGCCACCAATAGGCAATGCTCTGTTCTATATCTGCCTTGTTGGCATCATCCGTCATCAGCTTGGCCAGACCTTCTGCCGCAAGTTCTGTATGGCGGGTCTCTCGGGGGGCTACCTTGCGCATGACATCGGCAAGGGGCTGGTAAGACAACATCGCATATTCTGCCAGTTGCACGCCCACAGCCTTGCCCATCAGCAGGTTCATCACAACAGCATCACTCCAGCCGTTCAGCGGATAGTTGAACACCGCAAGGCGCATGTCTGAGGTGCTGCGTTTGGTGCCCATGTCGGCATCACGTGCCACGCGATCTGCCCATGGATGGCTGGTGGCGTAGCGTTCGGTGTTGGCCCCGAATTCACCCATCAGAGACAGAACCTGATCCGCGTGATCGGTCTTTTCCATCACGATCCGAGCCGCGGCGATGCGTTCTTTTACGCCCGGTCCCTGATTGATGATGTCGGCAAAACCTGCGGCACCCGCCAATTCGCTATCGACAAAACTCGCCATCATGCGCAACAATTCCGCGCGGTAGCGTGGCGGTACATTCCCTGGTGAAGTCAGCACGCCGCCTTGGGCCAGATAGTCGGTGATGTTCATCTCGTCCATCGGTGTGGCCCCTTATTGGTCGTAGTCAAAAACAACAGTATCACTTAGCGGATAGCACTGGCAGGTCAGCACATACCCGCGCTCGACTTCGTAATCCTCAAGTGCGTGATTGGCGATCATCTCGACCTCGCCTTCCAGCACTTTGGCACGACAGGTCGAACAGACGCCCGCCTTGCACGCGTAGGGCGCATCGACATTATTGGCCAGCGCTGCGTCCAGCAGGGACATATCCTTGGGCATTTTGAAGCTGCGGGTTTCGCCATCAAGGGACACTTTGGCAGAGGTGTCACTGTCTGTCTGGGCTTCATTGCTAGCAGCCACTTTGCGTTTGACGCGGCCGGGTTGGGCGCTTGCAAACAGTTCGAATTTGATTTGTTCGTCTTTCAGCCCGTGTTCTTTCAGGGAAGCGGCAATCGCCAGCATCATCGGTTCCGGCCCGCAGATGAATGCGGTGTCGACCGTTTCAATGTCGATCCACTGCTCGAACAGCAGTTTGCATTTTTCCGCATCCACACGACCGGTGAACAGGTCGATATCCTGTGCGTCCTGTTCCAGCACATGCACGATATTGACGCGGCCCAGATAGGTGTTTTTCAGATCTTCCAACTCGTCGCGGAACATGATCGTGTTCATCGCGCGGTTGGCATAAACCAGCGTGAATTGTGATTGCGGTTCACGTCTCATGACACTGCGCAGGATCGACAGCACAGGAGTAATTCCCGACCCGCCTGCAAAGCCAAGGTAGTGCCGTTTGGCGGATGCCTCAAGCGGTGTGTGGAACGATCCCATCGGTGGCATCGCTTCGATCTTGTCGCCGATTTTGAGGTTTTCATTGGCCCATGTCGAAAACGTACCGCCGTCGACTTTCTTGATCCCGACTTGCAGGACTCCATCATCTACACCTGCGCAGATGGAGTAGGACCGGCGCAATTCCTCGCCCTCAAAATCATGCCTGAAGGTCAGATATTGGCCTTGGGTAAAGTCAAAGGCATCCGGTTCGTCCGCTTTTAGCGTAACAACCACCGCGTCGCGGATGGTTTTCTTAACATCCGTGACGGACAGGGTATGAAAACGGGCCAACAGGGTCTCCTCAAATACGATGAGCGAACGTCTCCTTGCGGATACCGTTCATCTCGATTCGGCGCAAGTAATACGTTACCTCAACGGAAATACAGGTTGAGATTTGTAACACATGTAGGTGAGCAGTATGTGAGCAGAGGCGGATACCCATGCAGAACGTGTTGCGCGTGACGTTCCGGTTTCTGCACGGGTATCCTCTAGTATCAGGCGGCTGCCGCTTCTGTTGAGAAACGGGTATAGAACGACTGGTTCTTGGCCGCCATTTCGCGCAGCAGATCAGGGCATTTGAAACGCTCGCCGAACTTCGCTTCAAGCTGGTCACAGCGCTCTGCCGCATAAGGCGTGCCGATCATGTCGAGCCATGAGAACGGGCCACCGGACCACGGGGCAAAACCCCAGCCAAGGATCGCGCCCACATCACCTTCGCGGATGTCCATCAGCACGCCTTCTTCCAGCGCACGCACGGCTTCCAGCACCTGCACGAACATCAGGCGGTCCTGCACTTCCTGCAACGCGGGCTGTTCTTCGGCCAGCGGATACTTGTCCTGCATGCCTTTCCAGTAGCCCAGACGTTTGCCTTTTTCGTCATAGTCGAAATAACCGGCTTTGGTCTTGCGCCCCAGACGGCCCTGTTCTTCGAGCCAGACGATCAGGTTGTCGGCCTCTGATGCCGGATAGGCATTGCCCATCGCGGCTTTGGTGGCGCGCATGATCTTGGTTGCAAGGTCCACAGAGGTTTCATCGCCCAACTGCACCGGACCCACAGGAAAGCCGAGCATTTGCGCGGCTTGGTCGATGTACCAAGGTGCCACACCTTCGGTGATCATGCGGTTCGCTTCGCCGCCGTAGGGGATGATGCAGCGGTTGGCATAGAAGAAGCGTGCATCGTTCACTACGATTGGAGTTTTACGGATCTGGCGCACAAAATCGAGCGCCTTGGCGACTGCGCGGTCGCCGGTTTGCTTGCCTTTGATGATTTCCACCAGCGCCATGCGTTCCACAGGGCTAAAGAAGTGGATGCCGATGAACTGCTCCTGACGGCTGGAGGCCTTGGCCAGTTCGGTGATCGGCAGGGTCGAGGTATTGGAAGCAAAGATGCAATCCTCTGGGATCACGGCTTCGACTTTCTGGGTCATCTCGGCTTTGACTTTGGGGTCTTCGAACACCGCCTCAATAATCAGATCGCACCCTTTCAACGCGTCCAGATCAGGGGTGGCGGTGATAAGGCTCAACGCCGCTTCCTTCTTCTCGACGGTGCCTTTCTTGCGGGCGATGCCCTTGTCGAAATAGGCCTCGGCATATGCTTTGCCCTTGTCGGCGGCGGCTTGGTCGCGGTCGATCAGCACCACTTCAATGCCTGCTTGGACAGAGACCAGCGCGATACCAGCACCCATCATGCCCGCACCCAGAACACCCAGTTTCTTGACACGCTGGTCGGGGATGCCTGCGGGGCGCACGGCCCCTTTCTCAAGCGCTTCCTTGTTCAGGAACAAGGTGCGGATCATGGCAGAAGAACTAGGGTTCATCAGCACGGAGGTGAACCAGCGCGCCTCGATCTTGAGGGCGGTGTCGAACGGCACCAAGGCACCTTCATAAACGGCTGACAGTAACGCTTTGGGGGCCGGATAGGCACCTTTGGTTTTGCCGTTGATCATCGCACTTGCGCCAACAAATGTCATGAAGCCTGCCGGATGATAGGGCGCGCCACCGGGCATTTTATAGCCCTTCTGGTCCCATGGTTTGACCAGATCGGCGTCCTTGGCGTTCAATACCCATTCCTTCGCAGCGGCAACCGGATCGGCAACAACTTCGTCGATCAAGCCCGCTTTAATGGCCGCAGCAGGGGCCAGCATCTTGCCCTCAAGCAGCAACGGAGACGCGGCCATCGCGCCAAGTTTGAACGAAAGACGCGTAGTGCCACCCGCGCCGGGGAAGATTCCGACGAGGATTTCAGGCAGTCCGATGCGCGCCTTCGGATTATCGGCGCAAAAGATACGATGCGTAGCCAGCGGAAGTTCCAGACCGATGCCCGCAGCAGTGCCGGGCAGGGCGGCGGCAATCGGCTTGCCGCCCTTATTGGTTTTCGGGTCCATGCCCGCGCGTTCGATCTTGCGCAGCAATCCATGCATGCGCATCGTGCCTTCAAAGAGACCTTTGGCGGGATCATCGCCCGCATCTTCGCGCATTTTCGCCAGCAGGTTCAGGTCCATGCCACCGGCAAACGATCCTTCCTTGCCAGAGGTGATCACGATGCCTTTGACAGCATCATCTGCAAGTGCGGCGTCGATATGCGCGTCCAGCTGGCTTAGGCCGTCCAGCGACATAACGTTCATGGATTTATCCGCGACGTCCCATGTGATGATGGCAACACCGTCGGCGTCAGTTTTCATTGTGAAATCGGTCATTCTTTGTCTCCCTAGTCAGGAATATTGGGTTAGCGCTTGGGCTGATAATCAGCGAATTTGTCGAGCAGCATCTTGATCAGGTCCAAAGTGGCTTTGGGCCCAACGCTGCAATCATCTTCGCTCAGCGTCAGGCGCTTGAAATCATTCAGGTCGGCGCGGTCCAAACTGTCGCTTGGGTCGGGCCTGTATTTGAAGAACAGGGGTGGATCTTGCTGCACCAGCCGGACGTAGTCGCCATCCTTGGCGACCTTAAGGACCAGCTGGTCCATGCCCTGCTTGGCCGCAAGATCAGCCACTGCATGAAAGGGATGATCGCCCATTACACGCGCTCGATGATGGTGGCGGCACCCATGCCGGAGGCGATGCAGAGTGTGGCCAGACCAACTTCTTTGTCGGCCCGCTCCAACTCGTCCAGCAGCGTGCCGATGATCATTGCACCGGTTGCGCCCAGCGGATGACCCATGGCGATGGAACCACCGTTCACGTTGACCTTATCGTGATCCACATCAAACGCCTGCATGAAACGCATAACAACTGCGGCAAAGGCTTCGTTGACCTCGAACAGGTCGATGTCTTTGATATTCATGCCATTATCGGCAAGGATTTTCTCGGTCACAGGCACGGGGCCGGTCAACATGATCGTCGGATCCGTACCAATTTTTGCGTTAGCGCGGATGCGGGCGCGGGGTTTCAGCCCGTATTTCTCGCCGAATTCCTTGTTGCCGATCAGCACGGCGGCGGCACCGTCCACGATACCTGATGAATTGCCTGCATGATGGATGTGGTTGATCTTTTCCAGATGCGGGTATTTCAGCAGTGCGACCTTGTCGAAACCGGGCATGACTTCACCCATCGCCTGAAAGGCAGGGTTCAGGCTGCCCAGCGATTGCATATCCGTTTGCGGGCGCATGTATTCGTCGTGGTCCAGAATGGTCAGGCCGTTCTGGTCGGTGATTGTGATCACCGATTTGTCGAACCGCCCCTCTTTCCACGCCTTATCAGCACGCTGTTGCGAGGCAACGGCCAGCTTGTCCGCGTCATCGCGGCTAAAACCGTATTCAGTTGCAATGATGTCCGCCGAAATGCCTTGTGGGACAAAATACTGTTCCATCGCGATGGAGGGATCAACGGCAATCGCAGCCCCGTCACTGCCCATCGCCACACGGCCCATCATTTCAACGCCACCGGCGATATAGGCCATGCCCGCGCCGCCCTTGACCTGATTGGCGGCCAGGTTCACGGCTTCCATGCCCGACGCACAAAAGCGGTTGATCGCAAGGCCGGGAATGCGTTCGTCGAGATCAGAGGCGAGCACGGCGGATCGGGCCAGACAGCCGCCTTGCTCCATCACTTGCGTGACATTGCCCCAGATCACGTCCTCAACAGCGTGGCCGCTTAGATCGTTGCGGTCTTTCAAGGCGTTGAGCGTTTGCGCAGACAGGCGCAGCGCGGTGACTTCGTGTAGCGCACCGTCCTTGCGGCCCTTGCCACGCGGGGTGCGGATGGCGTCGTAGATATAGGCTTCGGTCATGTTTGATCTCCTGTATTACGGATATTCTAGGCGCGGTCAGCAGGGCTGCCGGGCATCAGATCGTAAGGGGCTTTCCAGCCGGGTTGTTGGGATAGGCGTGTCAGCCACGCGTCGATGTTCGGGAAGGCCGTCCGGTCGAAACCAAACGGCTCGGGATAATAGAGGTAGCCGCAGCACGACAGATCGGCGTTGGTCACATCGTCACCGACGATCCAGTCACGGCCTTGAAGATGATCGTTAAGTACGGCGAAGGCGGCTTGCAAGCGTCCTTGGTTGAAGCCGATGACTTCCTGTGGGCGTTTGTCTTCGGGCAGAAAGTTCATCAGGAAACGGGTCATGCCCGCCATGGAACTGAGCTTGTGGTTGTCCCACAGCACCCAACGCAGGACTTCGCGCCGCCCTGTTGCGTCCTTGCCGCCGAACTTGCCTGATTTCTCGGAAACATAGTCTTGGATTACGCCGGATTGGGTGAGCTTGATGTCGCCGTCGATCATTACCGGCGCTTCGCCCATGGCGTTGACCTCTGCGCGGTACTGCGGCGTCCGGGTTTCGCCGCCAAAAAAATCGACCTTAACGGGCTCCCATTCCAGCCCTGACAATTGAAGGGCCAAAGCCGCCTTGTAGGCATTGCCGGATTCGCCGAAGCAGTGGAGTTTGATGGTCATAAGTCCGGTCCTTGTTGTTGCTGTCGGAGACGAGGCAAGCCTCGTGATGAGTTTAAGGGCCAAGTGAAGCGGTATGGCTATCGTTTGTGTGTCACATTTGCGTTCAGGTGCGCGGCATCGGCTTCACTTGGCTTTTTAACTTAATCCCGCCTTTTCCCCGCGCGCTGGTGCTAAAGGTTACGCGAAATCAATTCCTTCATAATCTCGTTGGTGCCGCCATAAATACGCTGCACCCGGGCATCAGACCACATCTCGCCAATGGCGTATTCCTGCATGAAGCCGTAACCGCCGTGCAGTTGCAGACATTCGTCCAGCACCTCGCCTTGCGTATCCGTCAGCCAGTATTTCGCCATCGCTGCGCGGTCCACGGTCAGTTCTCCGCGCAGATGTTCAGCGATACATTGATCGAGGAAAGCACGCGCAACGGTGGTTTTTGTTTTACATTCGGCCAGCTTGAAGCGGGTGTTCTGGAATTGTGTCAGCGGTCCGCCAAAAGCTTCGCGTTCCCTACAATATTGAATCGTGCGTTCCACGGCACCTTCCATCGCGCCAACTGCTTCGCAGGCAATGATCAGACGTTCCTGCGGCAGTTGCTGCATCATCTGGTAGAAGCCTCTGCCTTCCTCACCGCCAAGGATGTTTTCCGGCGGGATTTCGACGTTGTCAAAAAACAGCTCTGACGTGTCGGAGGCGTGCTTGCCTACTTTCTCAAGGTTTCGGCCGCGCTGGAAACCGGTCGCACCGTCCGTTTCGACCACCACCAAAGACACACCTTTGGAACCTTCCTTGGGGTCCGTCTTGGCCGCGACGATGATCAGGTCGGCATGCTGGCCGTTGGTGATAAATGTCTTTTGGCCCGACAGGCGGTAGGCGTTGCCATCCTTGATAGCCTTGGTCTTGATTGCTTGTACGTCTGATCCGGTGGAAGGTTCGGTCATCGCCAGTGCGCCGACCATTTCGCCAGATACCATCTTGGGCAACCAGCGTTTTTTCTGTTCCTCGGTGCCGTAGGCCAACACGTAATGCGCGACGATACCGGAGTGGATGCCATTGCCCCAACTGGCTAGATTGGCGCGGGCGGATTCGATGTAGATTGCCGCCTCATGGCCGAAATCACCGCCTGCTCCGCCGTATTCCTCGGGGATGGAGGCGCAGAGCAGGCCCAATGTACCCGCTTCATTCCATGTGTCGCGGTCCATCTCGGATTGTTTACGCCATTTGGCGAATTTGGGGGCCCATTCGGTGTTGATGAAATTCGCAGTCATCTCCGCGATCATCCGGTGCTCGTCCGTCATCCATGTGGACGATGTCTGGCTCAGGTCTTTCATCTTGTCCCCCTTCGAAGTTTAGCGTTTGCGATCGTCGATTTCGGCGTTGAACAGTCTCAGCCGGGCGGTCAGGTTTTCTTCGTTCATTACGGAACTGAAGTTCTCGAAAAGGAATGAAAGAGCCTCACCCTCATCCAAACCCGCATCGGCGCTGAACTTCTTCAGGCGGCGGTAGCCGTCTTCGGTCATGGCGACAGGGAAACGGCGGGTCAGGCGAAAGCGTTTAGGCATATTCAACTCCGGATCAGGGTAGGGCGGGGTTATCCCCGCCGCCACCTTAGAAGTTTGCCGCGTCCAGTGCCATGACCGTATCCGCACCCGACTCGATACGTGTCAGGTGCAGCGCCGTAGCGGGCAGTTGGCGCGCCATATAGAAACGCCCCGTTGCCAGTTTGGTCTCGTGGAACGCGGTATCCGTGGTGCCATTTGCCAAGGCGGTGTGCGAGGCAAGACCCATCTTGGCCCACATCAGACCCAAGCAGACATGGCCAAACATGTGCATGAAGTCATTTGAGCCGGACAGCGCATGGTTCGGGTTCTTCATGCCATTCTGCATGAAATACATGCCCGCCGCCTGCAAATCTTTACTGGCAGCTTTCAGCGGCTCGATGAAGTCTTTGTCAAACGCCTCGTCTTTCCCGGCGTTGTCCTTGCAGAAGGATTTCACCAGATCAAAGAACGCCATCACGTGTTTGCCACCGTCCTGCGCCAGCTTGCGGCCCACAAGGTCCAGCGCCTGCACGCCGTTCGCACCCTCATAGATCATCGCAATACGGGCATCGCGTGTGAATTGGGACATACCCCATTCTTCGATATAACCGTGGCCGCCGTAGACCTGCTGTGCTTTGACGGTCATGTCATAGCCAACATCGGTGAGGAAACCCTTGATCACAGGGGTCAGCAAGGAGACCAGACCGTCGGCATCCTTGTCATCGGAACGGTGGGCAGCGTCGATCATGGTTGCCCCCCAGAGGATGAACGCCCGTGCGCCTTCGACAAAAGATTTCTGCTCCATCAGGGAACGGCGGATATCAGGGTGCACGATCAGCGGATCAGCCGGTTTGTCAGGGGCTTCGGCACCGGTGACGGCGCGGCCTTGCAGGCGGTCCTTGGCGTAGATCAGGGCGTTTTGGTAGGCGACATCGGCTTGCGCGAGACCCTGCATGCCCACGCCCAAACGGGCTTCGTTCATCATTGTGAACATGGCGCGCATGCCTTTATGCTCTTCGCCCAGCAGATAGCCGGTGGCATCGTCGTAGTTCATCACACAGGTGGAGTTACCGTGGATCCCCATCTTTTCTTCGATTGATCCAACAGTGGCACCGTTACGCTCGCCCAGTGATCCGTCCTCGTTCACGATATATTTCGGGACGATGAACAAGGAGACACCTTTGATGCCCTCGGGACCGCCTTCGATCTTGGCCAGAACCAGATGGACAATGTTCTCGGCCATGTCGTGTTCACCCGACGAGATAAAGATCTTCTGTCCGGTGATTTTGTAGGATCCATCCGCCTGAGGCACGGCTTTTGAGCGCATGAGGCCCAGATCAGTGCCGCAATGCGGTTCTGTCAGGTTCATCGTGCCGGTCCAGTCGCAAGACACCATCTTGGGAAGATAGGTGTCTTTTTGCTGGTCTGTGCCATGGGCAAGGATCGCTGATGCGGCACCATGGGTCAGTCCCTGATACATGGTAAACGCTTGGTTTGCTGCCGAAAACATCTCGCCCACGGCGGAACCGATGACCTGCGGCATGTTCTGCCCGCCATATTGTTCCGGCATATCCAGACCGGGCCAACCGCCTTCCTTGACCTTCTCAAACGCATCCTTGAAACCGGTAGGCGTATAGACAACACCGTTTTCCAGACGACAGCCCTCTGTGTCACCCACGACGTTCAAGGGCGCGATCACTTCGGTTGTCAGCTTGCCTGCTTCCTCAAGGATGGCAGAGGTAAAATCAGCCTCAAGATCCTCGTAGCCGGGGATACCGGCCTGGCTGATGTTGAGAACGTCGTGCAGCACGAACTGCATGTCTTTGGTGGGTGCTGTATATGTTGGCATCTCTGCTCTCCCTTGAGGCGGTGTTGGTCAGGCGCGGTTTCAGGCCGCGGACATGGGCTGTTTCATGGAAGTGATCATTTTTTCACCCCATTTGAGTTGTTCTTTGAGGTCATTGATCGCGCCATCAAGCTCTTCGCGCTGGGCCTCAAGATCGGCAAGCCGCTCGCGGGCGATGTCATAGGCGCGGGTGATCTGGGTCTGCTGTTGGTCGCCCTTGTGATAAAGATCAAGCAGCTGGCGGATTTCCTCAAGGCTGAACCCGAAACGCTTGCCCCGAATGATCAGTTTCAGGCGTGCGCGGTCCCGTTTGGTGAACAGACGCTTCTGGCCTTGCCGTTCGGGGAAAAGCAATTCCTTCGCCTCGTAAAAGCGCAAAGTACGCGGGGTCACGTCAAAGGCGTCACACATCTGTCGGATTGTCATCATGTCGTTTGTCATCTCTTTTACTCTCATCACAATGGTTACACTTTCTTTCGGTGCACAGGATGTGTGACGATTCATCCATCCATACAATAGGGTTTCAGCTTTACGTAACTTGTACGTCACGTCACTTCCCAAGTTGACGTCGCTACCTCTTTGGTAAGCCTTGGTTTTTCGAAACCTCACTGTTTTGTGACAGTCGGCCGATCTTGGCGCATTAGGGGTTTAATTTGGTTGAAAACTGCGACAATGGGGCTTCATGATGATATATCATCGCACAAACTGACTGAATCGCATCCTGCGTCAGCGGCACACCCGATTGCTCTTTTTTGGTCAGAATTGCCCGTTTGAGCGCAACCGAGCAAAACCCGTAACGCAAAAATTCAACGTCGAAAGGGAGCCTGCTGTGACGCACTCACTTGAAGAATTGAAAGAAGCGGCAAACCTTGTGGAAAAGGCAGCCTTTGATCTGGCGGACAAAGTACCCAGCACCGTCATTTCTGAATTGATCGTTACGGCGGCAGATCTTGAACGCATGATTGCGATGATCGCGAAACACCCGGCGCGCGCCCACTAGATCTGCGTGGCGGCTAGCCCTTGCTCTTTGCCAGCGAGGCCACAGTTTCGTCGCGCGACAGCTTCAACTCTTCGATTGCTTCTTCCAGCTGGATGCGCTGGTCGGACAGTTCGGCCAGTTGTTCGTTGGCCAAATCCACCCACGCTTTCATCTGGCTTTCTGTACCTTCGTGTTCATAGATCAACAGCCATTGGCGGATGACCTCAAGCGGAAAGCCGAATTTTCGTCCCCGCATGATGAGTAACATGCGTGCACGTTCGCGCGCCCCGTAAAAACGCGAGCGGCCTTCGCGGTCCGGATGCAGCAATTCGATGTATTCATAGTAGCGCAGTGTACGTGGCGTCACGTCAAATTCGGCGCACATTTCTTTGAAAGTTAGGCGGTCTTCGGCCATTGGTTTGTTCTCCCTGTTGCGCAAGCTAGGACGATGCCAGCCCAAGCGCAACCAGCACCCTTGCCCTTCCTTGGACGGATAGGGATAAAGGGCAAAATTCGCTCAGAGGATTGCCCCCACATGTCGGACAAGATCAAACTGGCCAGCCAGTTCATTCAGGCTCTGCCACATGCGCAGGCTTTGGGAATGACGCTTGAGGATATTGACGCGGGTACGGCAGTAATTTCGATGCCTTACGCCGAAAAGCTGGTTGGTGATCCCAAAACGGGTGTGGTGCATGGTGGTGCGGTATCGGCATTGATGGACACCTGTTGCGGGGCCGCAGTCATGAGCCATCCGAGCAATCCGTCAGGTACAGCAACGATTGATCTGCGCATCGAATATCTGCGTGCCGCGACGCCGGGCCAGACAATCACCACCCGCGCGACCTGTTACCACGTTACGCGGTCGGTTGCCTTTGTGCGCGCAACGGCAACGGATGAAAACGAAGACGTGCCGGTTGCGATGGCGACAGGTACCTTCACGGCGGGAACAGGCAAATGAGCAAACGCCCCGAACCAGTTCAAGTCATCAAACAACGTCGCGATGGCGTATTGCGCGCCTTGGTTGATGGAGTGCCGTATATCCGGTTTCTGGGTGCCACCTTTGAGCGACGCGGCGACGAGTTGACCGCGATCATGCCGTTCAAGGACGAACTGATTGGCAATCCGCTGCTGCCCGCGCTTCATGGCGGGGCAACAGCAGCCTTTCTGGAAGTCACAGCGATTATCAGCCTGAGCTGGAATTTCATGTGGGAAGATATGGAAAGCGGCGCACTGGACGTTACCGCGATTACGCCTGATACGCTGCCACGTCTGCCCAAGACAATTGACTTTACAGTCGATTACCTGCGCTCGGGCCTGCCGCGCGATGCCTATGCGCGCGCCCGCATCACACGGGCGGGACGGCGATATGCGTCCGTGCATGTTGAGGGATGGCAGGACAACCATTCTCGACCTTACGCACAGGCCACGGGGCATTTTGTGATGCCGCAACGGGACTCCTGAAGTGGGTGCGCAAGCGGAGGCTTTGGCACCCAAGGACATTACCCACCGCCGCGTGCTGAACATCGCGTTCCCAATTGTCATTTCGAACGCCACTGTCCCGATCCTTGGCGCTGTGGACACAGGGGTTGTGGGGCAGATCGGACTTGCTGCTCCCATTGGCGCGGTGGGGCTTGGCGCGATTGTTTTGTCGGCGTTTTACTGGGTCTTTGGTTTTCTGCGCATGGGCACCGTTGGTTTGACGGCGCAGGCGGCGGGGGATGGTGACACGGGCGAAGTCGCGGCATTGCTGACACGCGGATTGTTGATCGGGGCGGGGGCAGGGCTGCTGGTGTTGCTGTTGCAGGTGCCGCTGTTTTGGGCTGCTTTCTCGGTTTCTCCGGCATCGGGCGAAGTCGAAACGCTGGCTCGTCAATACATGAACATCCGCATCTGGTCTGCGCCTGCGGCCATTTCAATTTATGCCATTACGGGCTGGTTGATCGCGCAGGAACGCACGCGGGCGGTGTTGGTGATACAGGTCTGGATGAACGGTCTGAACATTGCTCTGGATTTATGGTTTGTGCTGGGCCTTGGCTGGGGCGTGCAGGGTGTGGCGATTGCAACGTTTCTTGCAGAATGGAGTGGTGCGGCCCTTGGTCTTTGGTTCTGTCGCGCGGCATTTCAAAGCCCCGACTGGCGCAATTGGGTGCAAGTTTTCAATCGTCTGCGCTGGGTGCGGATGATCAAGCTGAACCGCGATATCCTGATCCGCTCGTTGCTGCTGGAGGCGATGTTCATCACCTTCATGTTTATGGGCGCGGATATGGGGGACGTGACCCTTGCAGCCAATCAGGTGTTGATGCAGTTCCTGATGATCACCGCCTATGGTCTGGACGGTTTTGCCTTTGCTGCCGAAGCCTTGGTAGGGCGCGCATTTGGTGCGAAACAACGCGCTGCTGTGCGGCGCGGTGCGGTGCTGGCGTCCCTTTGGGCTGGCATCATGGCACTGATCTTGGCGATTGTATTCTGGGTTTTGGGGCCGTGGACCATTGACCTTATGGCGAAATCACCCGAGGTTCAGGTCGCCGCCCGAATTTACCTGCCTTATATGGTGCTGGTCCCGGTTTTGGGTGTGGCCGCGTTCATGTTTGATGGCATTTTTGTGGGGGCCACGCGCGCGGATGAAATGCGCAATATGATGGCGATTTCGTTTGCGGTATTTGTCGTGGCGGTTTTGACGCTGGTGCCGATGTTTGGCAATCACGGGCTGTGGGCCGCAATGTTGATCGCATTTGTGACCCGTGGCGTCACGCTGGGTCTACGCTATCCGGCGCTGGAGCGGTCCGTCAGCCCTTAGTGGCAACAAGCAGGAAACTCATCGGGATTTGTGCGGGTTGGTTTTCATATTTATCGTAGTCGACTTCACGGATAGAATTGGGGAATTCCTGCAAAAGCGTAAGGTTCAGCCCTGCGTCCAGACAGCCCTGAACAATTGCGCCAAGGGGATGGATGAACCAATGACTTTCCGGAACATCTTCGGGCGTTGATCCGTCATAGGTGATTGCGGCGGTTTCCACGAAGGCTTCGCTGCGGAAATAGCTATCGACTGGTGTGAAGGGATCATCGGCTGCGGGATCGAACATCTCCAGCACGGGATGGGTCTCATAGATAAGGAGTTGCCCACCTGTCCGTAGGAGGGACGCAACAGAGGTAAAGAAGCGCGACAGGTCCGGCATCCAGTTGAGTACGCCAATGGTGATAAAGGCGATGTCGAAATCCCGCGGTGTGTCTTGGGGCAGATCATAAATGTCGGCGCGCAGGAAAGCGGCAGTGTGACTCGAGAGTCCGTGCAGTTCGCTTGCCTGCTCCAGAAAAGCCTCGGATTGATCTATACCGAGACAATGTGATGCACCCAAGGCGCAAGCCGACAGCACTTCACGTCCGTTGTTGCAGCCGATTTGCACGGCACTGGCCCCTTGGATGCCCGCTTGCGTCAGCGCCTCGGTGAAGGTCGCATCGAAACGCGAATAGGTTGGATCAGCAAATCCCGTTTTGAGTTCTTCCCAATAAGCACCCCTGCCGTGATGTTGCGCAGAGGCATTCCATGCAGCACGGTTTTTAGCTGTGATGTCGGCAGTGTTGCTCACAACAGATCTTTGACGGCTTCTGGCGGGCGACCAATAATTGCCTGCTTGCCTTTGATGGCGATGGGACGTTCGATCAGGATCGGATGTTTGGCCATTGCCTCGATCAGAACGGAGTCTGGCATGTCTTTGCTCAGACCTGCTTCTTTAAACACCTTCTCGTTCGTGCGCATCATGTCAATCGCGGGTGGATTGCCCAAGGCGGCACGGGTCGCTGCGATCTCTTCTGCGCTGGGCACGTTTTCCAGATAGCGCCTTACCGTCACTTCGGCACCTGCGGCCTCGATCAATGCGAGGGTTTGGCGTGATTTGGAACAGCGTGGGTTGTGCCAAAGGGTGATCATAGCCAGCGCTCCTTGTTGCTGCCAACGGCATCTGCGACGTTTGCAAATCCGTCACGGTCCAGAAGTGAATCCAACCCGCTGGCAATTTCAGCCACCAACGACATGCCGCCAAAAACCAACGCGGTATAAAGTTGGACCGCTGAAGCACCCGCACAGATTTTTGCATAGGCGTCTTGCGCAGAACCGATGCCCCCGACACCGATCAAGGGAATATCGGTCAGGGTTGAAAGGCGCGCTAACACGCGGGTGGATTTTTCAAACAAGGGTGCGCCGGACAATCCGCCAGCCTCGCTTGCATATTTGCTGCGCAGGCCCTCGCGGTCCAATGTGGTATTTGTCGCAATGATTGCTGCGACGCCTGCGTTGTTCGCCACATCAGCCACATCTGCAATTTCATTTGGCGTCAGGTCGGGCGCAATTTTCAAGAATACCGGCGTCGCTCCGCGCACGTCCATGACACCCTCAAGAAGGGCTGCAAGGGCAGCTTTGCCCTGCAGGTCGCGCAGTTTCTCGGTGTTGGGAGAGGACACATTTACCGTTGCAAAATCCACATGGTCGCGGGCGGCAATCATCACTGTGGCAAAGTCGGCAGCGCGATCCGCGCTGGTCTTGTTCGCACCAAGGTTAAGCCCAACGGGGACACCAGCGCCGCGCGTTGCCAGCCGTGCACAGATCGCGTCAGCCCCGTCGTTGTTAAAACCGAAACGGTTGATCGCTGCGCGATCTTTGGTCAGTCGGAACAGGCGTGGTTTGGGGTTGCCGGGCTGTGGCAGGGGTGTGGCTGCACCCACTTCTATAAAGCCGAAACCCGTGCGTGACAGTGGCGCGATTGCAGTGGCATTCTTGTCAAAACCTGCGGCCAGTCCAACTGGATTGGGCAAAGTCATGCCTGCCAAAGTTGTTTTCAAGCGCGGCGATGTTACCACACCGGGTGCCGGAACCAGACCGGCCTGCAAAGCACGGATCGCAACGCCATGTGCGGTTTCCGGATCCAGTTTGCGCAAAGCAGCAAGACCGAATTTTTCAAATGTGGTCGTCATGCGAAGTGATCCGTCAGCGCAGCGCTGCGGGTGCGGATCAGGCGCGAGGTTTTCACGGCGGCTTGACGGTGCACAACGGCTTTTTGATATGCAGGATCCGAAATCATGGCAAGAAACGCATGGGCGTTGGGGTAATAGGCGATGAACATCGCATCCCATGTTTCATCTACAGGGCCAATCAGGGTTGTTTCGAAATCGCCGCGCCAGACAATGCTGCCGCCGACCCTTGTAAGGACCGGCGCGGATTCCTTGCCGTAGTTTGCGTAGGCTTCGGCCCCAGTCAGCCCGTCGCGTGCCAGGATGTGATCACCCGGATAATTTGCCAGATCGCGGAACTTCACAAGGTTGAGCATGTTCAGCGGGGTTTCGCGGTCCAGCCCCTTGAAGACTTCAAACTGCGCGCGATCAGGGTCGATATAGTGCGTCATTGGCTTGCCTTGTCCAGTCCTGCGGGAAATTGGTGCACACCGTTTTCCAACGGCAACGGTTGTGCCCAGACTACATCATCCAGCTTCATCTTGCGGTAAAGATGGGGGAATTCGGCTCCACCGCGCGAAACTTCCCATTTCAATGCTTTACCTGCTGCGTCTGCATCAACAGCAATCAGGAACAGATCGTCAACGCCCGCAAAGTGCTTGGCCGCAGTTTCAGCCGCCTGCACCTCTGTCGAGAAATGCACATAGCCATCGGCCAGATCAATCGGTGCGCCCGCGGTTTCGCCAAGCTTACGCAGTTCAGCCCATTCTTCGGATCGGAATATCTTGAATATCAACATAAGGTTGGTGATGCCTGCGCGACTGGGTCGGGTCAAGTCGCCAAAAGCCGCTAAGCGCCGCTTGGGTCTTGTGCTTCATCCCGCCTAACGCCACGGCACGGGCCTACAACTTCTTTGACAGAGTGCAAGCAGGGGTTACGGTAAGACCATAGATTCCAATTGGGGGAAAACCGATGAAACGATTCCTGACAAGCGTTGCAGCACTGGGCCTGATGGCCGGTAGCGCCGCCGCCGACTACAGCCTGACGATTTTGCACACGAATGATTTTCACGCACGTTTTGAACCGATCAGCAAGTACGACGGTCCCTGTTCGGTCGAAGACAACGGCGAGGGCAAGTGCTTTGGCGGATCGGCGCGTCTGATGACAGCGATCACCGAGGCGCGGTCGCGCACCAATAATTCGATTCTGGTGGACGGCGGGGACCAGTTTCAGGGCACGCTTTTCTATACTTACTACAAGGGCGCGCTTGCGGCGGAAATGATGAACCAGATGGGCTATGACGGCATGACCGTCGGCAACCACGAATTTGATGACGGTCCTGAAGTGCTGCGCGGCTTCATGGATGCGGTCGAATTTCCTGTTCTGATGTCGAATGCCGATGTCTCTGCCGAACCTTTACTTTCTGACAAATTGGCGAAATCTGCAATTATCGAACGGGGCGGAGAGAAATTGGGCCTGATCGGCCTGACACCTCAGGATACCGACGAACTGGCCAGCCCCGGCGACAACATTACCTTTTCCGATCCCGTGGCCGCGGTTCAGGGCGAGGTGGACAAACTGACGGCAGCGGGCGTGAACAAGATTATCGTGCTCAGCCACTCTTCTTATGCGGTTGACCAGAAGGTCGCTGCAGGTACGACAGGTGTTGACGTTATTGTTGGTGGTCACTCCAACACGCTCTTGTCCAACACAAATGAGCGGGCAGAAGGACCGTACCCGACGATGGTTGGCAATACCGCGATTGTGCAGGCCTATGCCTATGGCAAGTTTCTGGGTGAATTGAACGTGACCTTCGATGATGCAGGCAACATTACCGAAGCGACAGGCGAGCCCGTTTTGCTGGATGCCGGTGTGACGCAAGACGAAGCCACCGTTGCCCGTATCGCGGAGGCCGCCGAACCTCTGGAAGAAATCCGCAGCAAAGTTGTCGCGCAGACGGATGAACCGATCGGGGGTGATCGTGCCGTATGTCGTGCGATGGAATGCACCATGGGCAACCTGATTGCAGATGCAATGCTGGCGCGTGTTGCGGATCAGGGGATTCAGGTCGCAATCCAGAACAGTGGTGGCATCCGCGCCTCTATTGATGCGGGTGAAGTGACCATGGGTGAGGTTCTGACCGTCCTGCCATTCCAAAACACTTTGTCGACCTTTGAGGTCACGGGCGAGGTGCTTGTTGCGGCGCTTGAGAATGGCGTCTCACAGGTCGAAGAGGGCGCGGGCCGCTTCCCGCAGGTCGCAGGGATGACCTTTGCATTCGATGCAAAAGCAGAGCCGGGATCGCGTGTGAGCGACGTTATGATCGGCGGCGCGCCTGTCGATCTTTCTGCGACCTACGGTGTTGTGTCCAACAACTACGTGCGCAACGGTGGGGATGGATACGATATGTTCAAAACAGCGGCGAATGCTTATGACTTCGGTCCGGATCTGGCTGACGTGACAGCCGAGCATATTGCCGCAAATGCACCCTACAAGCCTTATACGGACGGGCGCATCACGGCAAAGTAAGCCGTTAGTTAGCGACGGATCGGGTACGACGGATAGGGCAAGGCGCACCATGTTAGGTGCGCCTTTTTTATGCGAAAGACATATGCGGAGAGGGCGACAAAGTAGCATTTTCCTAGCCGAATGCGGACAAAAACACATACCCTGTTGGATCGCACTGTGAACTTGCCACTATTGACACACCCATCGTTTGGGCCAGCTTGTCGTCCGCCAGAAAACCCAGATGCTGAACGAAATCCGCAGTCTTTTACGTGAGTCTGGTCATGTAATCGGCAGCGGGCCGATTGTGGCTATGCGCTTCATCACGACGTTTTAGACGGGTGACTGTTTGGACATTCCTGACGTGGTGAAGAACATGCTCAAAAGACTTCATGATCAGGTTGTTGCTCTCGATGACCGGGCGACTTTTTTGACAAACTGATCGAGTATAATGCTCGGCTCGATGAACGTGCCAAACAGATCAGGACGGCCCCCGGTGGTGGCCGCATCACTGCCAATGCCTTTGTTGCGACAGCTGGCGATGACATACATCTCAAAAAACGGGCGCGAGTTCGCTGGCTGGGGCATGCGCCGCTTAACAGGTCGAGTGGTGGCAAAGAACGCCTAGGTCGCTTCAGCAAGAAGGGAGACAGATACGTTCGACGAATGCCGTGATGGCACGTGGGATCATCCGAAAACCTGACATCCCGTACGATGTCCGGGAATCACAGTTTCGCGTCGCTGATTGGGAACAGGTTTGCGGACCCCATCAAGGCCAGCGGCAAGTATCGAAGCCACAATCAAAGAACGGACACAGGACTTTCCGGAACTTTGCGCATGCATCTATTGCTGGCGCAGCATTCCTTTGCAACTGCAGAAAGCTTGTTTCTACGATGCCACCTGTGTCATCGAAGCAGCCGTTTATTAAAAAGCAATCAACTTTGGATATGGGCGAAGGTGCACTCGCCCTCATGTAAGGTGCCCCTTTTCAGATGCCTCACAGGCACGAGCAACAGCATTAAACGGGCCACAGTTCTGCACAGGCGCCTTCGCTCATGGCCACTATGCAAACAGCCAACCGCTATGGCTTGCGTAAATCATAGCCGCCAGGAACATGTTGCCCGCGCATGCATGTCACTGGCGCGTTACTTGTTTTGCCAAGTGCCGCAATGATTGCCTTTTTCAATGCTTGGACAGCATTGATCGTGCTTGACCTATCAATTATCGTCGCTGGCGTGAGGCTGATCAGTTGCCACTTACTTGATTGCCCGGACCCGTGAGCCAAGGCCAGCCAGTCGCGGCATAATTCGGCGTTGGGGCCAGACGTGGCGCGATTGCCGGTCTTACCGCGGTGACATTACACTGTTGAGCAATGTCAATCCGCACCTCTCTCCATCGGATAAATGTGACCAACAGAGATCATTTGAACAAAGAGGAATCCTGACATGGAAAATGGAAGCGATAAGAAGAAGGAAACGTGGGTCGAGGAAATCGAGGTCGCTGGCGACAAACTGGTAAACCGGGTCAAGGAACTGGCAAAGGAAAGCAGTGTCCGTCAGATGAAGATCATCGCCGATGATGGTGACGTGTTTCTTGAGACACCGCTGAATGTCGGACTGGTTGTGGGCGGGGTTGTGGTGCTTGCTGCACCTTGGCTAGCAATTTTGGGAGCCATTGCCGGATTGGTGACAAAGGTTCGCATCGTCGTCGAGCGCGAAACCAAGCAAGGTGAGACAGAGGGGACCGAACATCAGGATGATACCTGATGGATGAAGGGTCAACCATCGACTGAGGATGGAGGACGCCAACTGGTTGAACAAGCGCTGAAACCGAAGGTCAAATTCGCGGGCGATAGGACGTTCGACAAGCGGGAATTTCGCACTTGTCGCCGAAGACATCACCGGGACCTATGCATAGTATGATTTGGCGACATCACTTTGAGGAAGGCAAGGGTTTATAACGCGCAGGCAGCGATGATGCAAGCCGCGTCGGTTGTTGCTGCGCCAAAGAGAAGCAGCGTGAAAACCTGAACATGCAACCAGATGAAACGCTGTTCTCCTGTTGTTTCGCGCAGCGAACGCACCAAGGGGAGGACGCGCCCATCTGGCCTAAACCAAATACTACCTCTACTGCTGCGGACCTGTAGGCGACAAAAACGACCAGACCGGTTGGGTAATCGAAGAATTGACTAAATTTGCAATGTTGGCGAGGCGCTGCTTAAAGCGTCGAAATTTGATCTTACCGAATGTGCTGTCAGACGATGATTGGCAATGCATCATAGCGCCAACCCTTTTCCTCGTTGGCGCAAATCAGATGACCTAATTAACCAAGGATGCGATCATCATGCTGCATCGCGTTGCAGCAGAAATCCAAACCGCAATTGTGATGGCAGCAGATCGTCGTCGAACGATCATCAAACCCAACTGGCTCACGGAGAAATTGCCCGCCTACACTTCCTTGATCAAGTCATCGAAGGGCAGCCTAGCACGCGCGCTGAACAGGCCTTCGGGTTTCCCGGTACCTGCGCCAATGACCATCGTGGGTTCAGCTCTGCTTGGCAGCCCAAGCAGCTTTCTGATCCCGCGCCGGTCGATCCCGCCTATGGGACAAGATTCGTAGCCGTGTGCCGCAAGTGACAGCATCAGGTTTTCTGCGGCTAAACTTGCCTGGATATGACCGTAAACACGGTGATCGGCCCGTGAGACAGGGCCGTTCACCGTTGGCTCGCTCCTGCTTTTGTTCCACAAGACGATCCGGCGAATGAAGTTGTGTACGCCAAAGCGGTCGGTTTTCATCAACATCGGGATGGTGTTTTCGTAGTAATCGCGCACTGGTCCCGTCAGTGGTTTCTTCCCATGATCGGTCATGATGTCTGTCAGCTTTTTCAGGTGCGTCTGCCATAGATCACCCCGCGACACGATCACCAGAAGATCACCTGCCGTTGTCGCCGCTGGTTGGTTCAGACAAAGCGGTGCCATGCATTTCTTCATCGTCTCATCGCGCACCCAATAGATTTCATAACACTGCAGATTTGATGAGCTTGGTGCGAGAATGGCGTCCTGTAAACAATCACGCATGATGTCTTCGCGAATGGGAACGCCGTCAAAGATGCGAATGGCGCGGCGTCCGTGAATGGTTTTCTTGAAACCGGGTAACGCGGAAGTTGTGAACGACGGATTGGGCCGCTCGTCCATGGTTTCGATGACTTTATCAAACTCGGCCATTTCACTCAGCGGGTTCGGGGTGGTTGACATCGTGGTCGCTCCATTCCGTTTCGACGGTTCACGCCCCAAGGCTAGCGCCACCAAAGCGAACGACATTGACTTTCCTCAATTGTGCAAACGCCCGACTTGCTAAACTTGATGCCGTTGCAGAGTCGTGAGGGAGCACAGCCATGGAGCAATCCGAAGCCTATCAATCCGCCAAGAAACGCGTTGAGGCCAAGATGAGTTTCTACACGCACGTATCGGTTTATGTTGCTATCATTCTGCTTCTTGCGGTGATCAACCTCTCATTCTCACCCGGCACACTCTGGTTTCACTGGCCCATGATGGGGTGGGGGATCGCCGTGGTCCTTCATGCCTTTGCGGTCTTTGTTTTTCCAAGTCGGTTCACTGTCACCGAAAAAATGATCGAAAAAGAAATGAACAAATCCCAGACACGAAGCTGAGGGTCGTCACATGCTTAAAAGCAAAACACAGAAATGGGATGCGATTGTCGTCGGGTCCGGCATGGGCGGTATGACAGCCGCTGCCGCACTATCTAAAATGGGCCACAAGGTATTGCTGCTGGAACAGTACAAGACCTTAGGAGGTCTCACGCACAGCTTTTCGCGCGAAGGCTTCTCTTGGGACGTTGGCATTCATTATCTCGGCTGTGTCGCACCCGGTGACCGGGAAAGGTCATTGATCGACTGGCTGACGCACACGCCGATGCAATTCGAACCCATGGGCGCTGTCTATGACAATCTGCATATCGGGAACGCGCCGCCGCTTGCATTGTCACGCCCCTTTGAGGCGCAGGAGCGTGATCTGAAAGACCGCTTTCCTGATGAGGCAGAGGCAATCGAGGCGTGGATTGCTGCGTTACGCGAAGGGCGGGACCTGATGTACGCGCTGGCACCAACCCGCGCGACGCCGGAATTTGTTGGCGACATGATTGATTGGTGGAACCGCCGCGCCATCGACAAATGGTGCAAGCGCACTTTGCAGGAAGTTGTCGACAGCATCACGCAAAATCCGGACCTTGCCGCGGCCTTTACCGCTCAATGGGGCGATCATGGTGGCCGTCCGCATAAGGTAAGCTTTGCCATGCACGCTTTGGTTTACGGCAGTTATCTGACAAGCGGCGCGTGGTATCCAGTGGGCGGTGGCAAGTCCTTTGCCGATCACATGATCCCAACGATCACGCAAGCAGGTGGGGAGGCCCGTGAGGACGTAAAAGTTGACACGCTGCTGGTCGAAAACGACAAGGTCATCGGCGTGCGAACATCTGAAGGTGAAGAATTCTATTCGGACGTGGTCATCTCCAACATCGGCGCGCGTGAGACGATCAATAATCTGCTGCCTGCGGGCTTTGGTCCCGAAGACTGGATCAACGAAGTCCAGTCACTGCCCCCGTCCATTGCGCATTTCAGCCTGTTTTTGGGGTTTGAGGGCGACGTGACACAGGCAGGTGCAACAAGGACAAACCATTGGTTCTATCCAGACGGCGAAATCGATGCGATTTGGAGTGACGCGCCGGACGGCAATCCCCCTGGTTTTTTCGTCTCATTTGCATCCCTGAAAGACCCAAGCCACGATCCTGGCCCCAAGCAGAAGTATGCGGGTGAGATGGTCGTCTGGACTGACTGGGATTGCGTCGCCCGATGGGCCGATCTTCCCTCCGGTCAACGGGGTGCGAACTACAGAGCCTTCAAACAGCGGGTTGAAGACAAAATGTTTGCCTTATTCCAAGCGAATTTCCCGGAATTAGCCGAACTGGTGGTGTTTCGGGAACTTTCAACGCCCTTGGCAACGGCGTCAATTACCGGTCACCATGAAGGTCGCTTCTATGGATTGGATGGCACACCTGAGCGCGTCATGAGCGATGCGCTGAGCACAAGGACCCCAATAGATGGGCTTTATATTTCCGGGCAGGACGTGATCAGCCAGGGCATTCAAGGCGCGCTTTGGGGCGGGATTCTGTGTGCGGCCAGCGTCGATCCTAAAGTCTTTCGAAAAATCCGTGGATAGTTTTGGAAAGGAGTATCACATGGCACGCTACCAGATGGTTGAGTGCGAAGTACAACCCTACCTCTACAATGAGCGTAGCTGTTCGATGGATCCCAGCGACATTAGCAAGAACATGGGGGTTGCGATTCAGGCTGTTGCCGATTTGATCGCGAGGAAAGGCATTACGAGCACCACAAAACCTTTGGCCGTCTATTATGGCTGTAATCTAAAAATCATGACCTTTCGGGCCGGGTTTCTGATCTCTGCGGTGGACGCAGAGAAGGCAGAAGGGGACGTTAAGGCGGATGTTCTACCTGCGGGCAAGGTGCTGAACTACATCCACGAAGGCCCCTATGCCATGCTGCGCGTCAGCTATGACGAGGCGATGAAATACATAGCCGATAACGGGATGATCGTTGGAGAGCCGACATGGGAAATCTATTTGAATGAACCCGACGATGTAGAAACAGAAGACGAGCTGAAGACAGATATCTACATCTCGGTCGCATAACCCCCATCAATAACTGGGACAGGACTAATTCAGCGATCTGTCCGTCGCTTGCATGAAGGGTTCTTTTAATGGGCTGGTTTCCGTTGGCGATTGATATCGCGATCGAACGCCTCGCTACGACCGCGTTGAAGCAGTGGGGTGGTTTCACGAAGCTGGAGTTCGCCTGGCCGACGCTGATGTGCTTCGGACTTGCATTCTATGTGATGTCACTTTTGGTACGCACCATGTCGCTAGACATCCCCTATTCGCTTTGGGCGGGCGTCGGAAGCTGTCAAAGATATTGACCTTCATGCGGAGATGTCCAAGAAACGTACGCTTAATCCAGTGATCGGCCAAGGGTATCCCTTCGATCAGATCACGCAGGTCCACACCCTTTTTGGCAGGGTCGATAAGGCTGGCAATTTAGTGGTGAAACCGCTCAGGCTTAGAGTGGCCAAAGCGAGGCCACCACGATAACTCCGTGAAAAACACCAGAGCAAAAACATCCATTCCAACGATGTCGCCTTCCTCGTTCTGGCTAAGGATGACGACATTGATCCCAGCGTCTGCAAACAGAATGCATGCCCACCCGCACATGATCCAAAGTTAGGAGATTGAAGCATCGCGATCCCATAAAGCAATAGCTCCACCGGTGAGAGTACTGCCCCTGTGACAACGCATGTGTCGAGAACCGTGTCTGTGGTCGGCGCTGACATCGCGAAGCTGGAACAACATCCTGTTGAGCTACTTTTTGATTACCCATCGCAAGGGGTGAATTTTTTTGCCACCTGGTTGGGCTCCTCGGTTGTCGCGGACCGCAAGTACCCCTCCAGCTCAATCGGTCGGTTCCTGTTGTAGCGCATCTTTCAACCTCACATCTCGCAAGACGACAGGTTGGATCGGGTTGTGGCAAAACCCGGCTTTGACGCAAGCGACGTACGTCGAGCAGTCATGCCCCATCAATGCTACGTTAACTCTGTATTGTCGTGACCGTTGCGCTTGAAAACAGGGGGCGGTCTACTGCGTCTACTCATTTCTATCTTTTGGTTTCATACCCGAAGACGGCGCTTTTGTTGAACGCAGGTGATGGAAAATTCTCCGGCCCCAACCCATCTGGCAGCGGTGCATGTGTTCGGCCAGAAGGTGAAAGGATTAGAGTTTTTGGCAAGGTCCAAGGTGGAGCGGCCGTCACAATTATGAAAACTTTAACAAATAGTTAGTACCTCTGGTTGAAGGGGGGAAACTCGTGATTTATCTTGCGCGCACTATCTTCTTGCTTGGGTCTAGTATCTCAACCCTCGGCCTTGCGGTTTTAGCCGTTAAGCTATTCTACGAGCCAGTGCTGCCTGAAGTCATGCAAGGACAATGGGCCTTGCTTCTTGTTTTCATGGGGATCGGGGTACTTTGTACGGCGGTGGGCCAATTTCTCGGGAATGACCTTTTGTGTGTTAGAACCAATATGAACCAGGCAGTCAAAAAAGAATACGACTACTATCAGAAGCAAGACGCCACGACCCAGTTTTCTTATGAGAGCATCATATTCAGCGTCATTAAGACCTTCCAAATAAAGTGATGATGGCAAGCAACAATAGGCCGTTAGCCTAGTAATCAAGGCGCTTTATGAATATTTCAGATCGTACTCTTGAGCAAAAACTTGAGCTTCTTGTTCAAGAGCGTGAATCCAAACAAATCAGTCAATATAGATTTGAACAAGAGAAACGCAAACTGCTAGGCGAACCGCTTGCGGGTCAATCAAACCATGTGCGAGATATCATTCTAGCTGGTGTTATCGGCATAGCTGCATTGTTAGGTTTGGCACTTACCTATCCCACGGAGGCTAAAGTCTTCGCTACTGTCTCATGGCATTTGGTGAAAATTGATACCAGAAATCCGGTTGAAAAATATCAGGATTTTAAGGAGTCCTCGGACGGAATGGCGGACCATATGTTTGCGCCGGCCAACCAACTGCTTGAGCGTTGAGCAACGGGCCTTTGCTCCCACGGCGGACACTCAGGTTCGTTCTCAAAACCATCCTTGTTGGATGAACAAAAAATATCCATTTTCCGCTTTGAAAAACCCTAGTCAAAACCGAAGCGGGTGTTGAAGATTTTTGCCGTTCCAGCGTTAGCGGACGTCAGTGCTTTCCGCAGCAACGCTCAAAGAAGGCCAAGCGCACCTGTTCTCCGCACAGGATCCGAATGTTTGCTGCTTGATGAAGCCAAGCTGTCAATTTGTCAGAGAACCCCAGAGTGCCAGTCCTCAGAGCGATTTTGTTTCGTCGTAAGATACGGGTTATCGTTGAACTCTTTCCGTTTCATGCGGAAGTTATGCATGAAAATCAGAATCGTTAACCTATTCGCGCGTTTTTTTGAGAAAAATGCTGTAGATTGCGGACTTTGCTCGTCTTTGGTCTGCTAATCAGGGTGAAACAAACCGGAGGATACCACCCATGAGTCGCGAATTCTATGCCTATCAATCGATTGCCCGCGCGACACATGAACACGGTGTTGAAACGATGTTTGGCCTCATGGGGGATGCCAACCTGTTTATGGTCGACAGTTTTGTGCGTGATTTTGGCGGTCGTTTTGTACCGGCGGCGCATGAGGGCAGTTCGGTTTTGATGGCGTTGGCCTATGCGCATGTGTCCGGCAAGGTCGGCGTTGCGACTGTGACCCATGGACCGGCGCTGACCAACTGTATGACAGCTCTGACCGAGGCGGTGCGTGGGCATGTGCCGTTGGTTGTTCTGGCTGGGGATACGCCCGTGGACAATCCGCGCCATCTGCAAAGCATTGACCAGCGCGAACTTGTCAAAGTGACCGGCGCGGGGTTCGAACAGCTCCGCTCGCCCGCGACAGTCGGCAAGGATGTTGCGCGGGCGTTTTATCGTGCGCAGGTCGAACGCCGCCCCATCGTGTTGAACATGCCCGCCGATTTCATGTGGCAGGAGGTCGAACACGACGTTCAGGTATTGGACGTGTTCACAGCTCCCGGTGGCGTGGCGCAGGGCGAAATCCTTGACAATGCAATTGGTATGATCGCCTCGGCGCGTCGTCCTTTGATTTTGGCAGGTGGTGGTGCTGTCGCGGCGCGCGATCAGTTGATTGCTCTTGCCGACCGTCTTGAGGCACCGCTAGCGACCACTTTGAAAGCCAAGGGGCTTTTCAACGACCACCCCTATAACATTGATATTTTCGGCACGCTTTCGACACCCGCCGCCTATGATCTGATTGCGCAGTCGGATTGCATCGTATGTTTCGGCACCGCATTGCATGATTTCACGACGGACCGCGGCAAACTGATGAAGGACAAACGGATCATCCAGATTGATGTCGAACCCGCGGCGATCGGCGGCGGTTTGCATCCGGACGCGGCACTGGTTGCCGATGCGGGGCTCACGGCCGAGACGATCCTGTATTGGTTGAACGAAGCCGAAGTGCCGGCAAGCGGCTTTACCCGCGAACTGGATGTCGCGTCGTTGACGGCGCATCCTGCCGGGACGGAAAAGATCAAAGACGGTTTTGTCAGCTATGTGCATGCGCTGGAGCGGCTGGAAGACGCTTTGCCCAAGGACCGTTTGCTTGTGACAGACGGGGGGCGATTCATGACCGAAGTCTGGTGCCGCATTTCGGTGCCTGATCCGCAAAGTTTTGTCGGGACCGTGAATTTTGGTGCCATCGGGTTGGGCCTGCAAGAAGCGGTGGGGGCGGGGGTTGCTGCGCCGGACCGTCCGGTTGTTCTGTTCACCGGGGATGGCGGATTCATGATGGGTGGCATTAACGAGTTTAACACAGCTGTGCGTCTCGGGCTGGACCTGATCGTTATTGTGGCAAATGATTCCGCTTATGGCGCGGAGCATATTCAATTCATTGACCGCAAGATGGACCCGAGTTTGACGGAATTCCATTGGCCGTCTTTTGCGGATATCGCCAGATCGCTTGGCGGCGAAGGGGTGGAAGTCCGCTCCAGAGAAGAGCTTGAAGAAGCCTTTGACGCAATGGCAGCGCGCAAAGGCCCGTTTCTGATTGAACTCCGTCTGGACCCGCTTGATGTGCCACGCATGCGTATCTGACGTGTGATAGATGGATAAATTTTGCCTGCGAACATTTTGTCATGCTGACCGGATAACCGGACGCTCCGGTTCTGGGCGCGTGATTATCTGCGCCCGGATTCTGTGGCGCGATAGTTCGCCGGTGATTGTCCGTAGACCCGCTGAAACTCGCGGTAGAAATTCGAACGGGTCAGGAAACCTGACTGTGACATCACCTTGGAGACGGAGTCCTCTGTTTCGCGCAGCAGTCGCGCCGCATGTTCCAGCCGGAAACCGTTTACATATTGGGACACGTTCATACCTTGGCTCACGTTGATGGCCGCCGACAGGTTGCGTTCCGGCACGCTTAAACGCCGGGCTATGCGTTGCACCGTCAGGTCGGGATCAAGGTATATTTGACTGCGCAGCAGCGTGTCGCGCGCGCGGGCTTCAAGTTTGGCTTCATCGCTTTCTGCAGGGATGTTTGGGCGCGGTGCGGTGTCCTTTTGCAGGGCCACGAGTGTTGGCAAGCTGGTCAGGATCAGTAGCAACAATGCGATCAGCATGGCAGAGCCAAAAGTCACCATTGCGGGCGCATCATTGCCGCGAGCCAGCATGAAGTTGAGTGCAATGGCGCTGTCGAGGGCAAGTTGAGTCAGCAGCATTCCAACGCCACCAAACATCCAGCGTACAGCGGGTGTTGCGATATCGAGGCGGGCGTTGATGAGGTTATCGGGGCCGCGCCGCGCCAATTGGATCAACAGGATGATGTAAAAAATGTAACTGGCGGTTATCACCAGATCGTAGTCGCGAAAGATATTGGCGATCAGGGTAAGCCCAACCGCAAGGCCAACCGCCGCGCCCAGATGCAGCAACGCGCGTTTGCGAAACGGCGCGTCTTCTTCGGCAAGCGCGGCGAAACCAAGATAGAGCAGCGGTCCAATGGACAGCGGCAACACGCGTTGAAAGGTGATGAACTGCTCAACCCCGTATCCAAAGCGCAGCCCGACCAACATGGATTGCAGCGCAAAACTGGCAAAGAGCACGGCAAAGAAAATTGCCGAGCTGCGCCGCCCCAAATCCAGTCGCAACATCAAAGGAGCGATGATTGCACAAAGGATCGCAGCAAGGATCGGCAGCGGGATTGAAAGCATATTCGCGTCCAAGCTGTCCTCCTTTGCGCGTGACCTGTCCTTGATCGTGATAGAGGACAGGGTTTGACTGCTCAACCCGTTGTTTTGTTTGGCTCTGTCCTCAATCTGGGGACATCGACACCCAACAAAGGAATACGAGACATGAACAACCTATTACACATCGCCGCCCTAAGTCTTGCCCTGACCTCCAGCGCAGTCCTTGCGGAGGACATTCAAACCGGCATGCGTGATTTGAACATTGTGGATGCGCGCAACGACCGGCCCTTGGAAGGTTTCCTGTGGTATCCAACGGCTGACACCGACGGCGCTGCGCCGGTGCATTCCAATGGCGTCTGGAAGGGCATCGTGGCCATCGCGGACGCAGAACCTGTCGCGGGCAAGCATCCCTTTGTTGTTCTGTCCCACGGCATGTACGGCAATGCGCGCAATCAGAACTGGCTGGCCGAGGCGTTGGTAGCGAAAGGGTTCGTTGTTGCCGCCATCAGTCACCCCGGCACCTCGACGTGGTTGCGTGATCCCGATCAGGCCCGTGAATTGTGGGAACGGCCCAAAGACATCAGTCGTGTGATTGATCACGCGCTTTCTGATCCGGTGCTACGCGCGCAGATTGATCCGGATCGGATTTATATGGCCGGTCATTCGCTGGGCGGTATGACGGCAGTGGCATTGGCCGGAGGACGGTTTGATGATGCCAGGGTCGATGCGTTTTGTAGCGCCCATCCCGATGACACCGGCTGTGATGTTCTCAAGCTCTGGAATGTCGCTGAAACGCCGCAGGACGTGGCGGCGATGCAAGCTGACCTGTCCGATCCGCGTATCAAGGGTTTCGGGGTTTTCGACCTTGGTGCAACCCAGACATTTTCGGCGCGAAGCCTCGCTGCGATAGTGCGTCCAATGTTGGTGATTGCGGCCCCCTTGGATATCGGAGGCTTGAACCTCGATGTGGAATCGCGCGCTTTGCGGGCGGCCTTGCCCACAGGAAATGTGACCTATCTGGAGCCGGGGACTCTATCGCATTTTGATTTTCTGGGTGTGTGTAAACCTGCTGCGGTTGCCATTCTGGCCGAAGAAGAGCCGGGCGATGAGGTGATTTGCATCAATGGACAAGAAGAGCGCGAGGCGGATCATGCTCTGATTGTCGAGGCGGTGGTGACAGCGTTTCAATAGGACGGGCGGCTTGCTTGGTTCAGACCGCGGGGTTTGCGACTCCGCTGTTTGGCTTTTTGTGTTCAGTGGGTAGCATGGGTCTCAATTCAACAGGAGAGGGGACGCGCATGTGTGGACGTATGGCGGTGACGTTGCCTCCTGATGCCATGGCGAAATTGTTCGCTGCGGTCCCCGACAACGATCTGCCACGGGTGCCGAATTACAACGTCTGTCCAACCAACAACGTGCATATCGTTGCGCAAGGACCTGACGGACGGCGGCAGCTCAAGGGGATGCGATGGGGGTTTATCCCGCGATGGTACAAAAAACCTGCGGCTGGGCCATTGCTGATCAATGCACGTGCAGAAACGCTTGCGGAGAAGCCCGCGTTTCGCAATGCCGCGCGCACGCGGCGCGGGCTGGTGATCGCAACGGGCTTTTATGAATGGACGAAGGATGCCGAGGACGGCCGTGACCCGTGGTATATTTCGCGCGCAGATGCGACCCCGTTGGCCTTGGCGGCGATATGGCAGGACTGGCATGGAACCGAGGGAGAGATCATCACATCCTGCGCGATCGTAACGACAGGTGCCAATGCGCCGATGCAGGCAATCCATCACAGGATGCCCGTTGTTATTGCAGAGCCGGACTGGCCGCTCTGGCTGGGCGAAGCGGGCAAGGGGGCGGCAACGCTGATGCAGCCGCCAGCAGATGAGCTGCTGACGTGGCACCGCGTTGACCGCACCGTCAATTCCAACCGCGCCAGTGGCGCAGAGCTTATCTCCCCCCTGACAGTGACTGCCAAAGGGGTGTCCTCGCTCTAGTTTGCGCAGGCTTAGTTGCCGCGAATGATCTCGCCAACCGCTTCGCCATCTTCACTGGCGAATGTCAGCGGCGTCGCGTGTGTGAGGTTCAAACGGTAGGTTGCTTCCGGGGCGATGTTGCCTGAGGTCCAGGACTCTTCCGGACCGTTGATGACATGAACCGCATCGCTTACGTTGCGAAAGATGATATTGTCGCCTTTGTTTGCATAGATCACGGACGGAAAATAGCTTCCGTCATTGATCAGGACTTCGACGTTGTCGGCAGACGCGGCACCAGCAGAAAAAGACAGTGCAGCAGCAAGGGCGCAAACGCCAGTGCGGTAAGAAATAAGCATAGTAATGCTCCTTGTAACGGCCCCACCCGGTCACAGATGATTTTCATTAAACGGTAAATGCGGCGAAAGTTTGGCAGCTGGCCGTTTTTTCGCCAGATGCTCAGGAGTTTTCAGGCGTTGCAGCCTGCCCTGCCAGCCAGGTCCGGAACGAGCCCAAGGCGGCCCCGTCATCACGTGCTTCGGGCCAGACCAGATAGTAATTGCCGATGCTTTGCGAGCTTTGATCAAAGGCCAGCATCAGTTGTCCGTCCCGCAGGTAGGGCTCAGCAAAAAATGTCGGCAGCAACGCGATGCCAAGGCCGTGAATGGCCGCCTGAGCCATAGTCGAGAACTGGTCGAACATCATGCCTGCAGGTGGTTCGCCTTTTACGCCAAGTGCCGTGAGCCACCGCGCCCAACCGCGTGGCCGTGTTTCCAAGTGCAACAGAGGATGATTTAGAATGTCCTGCGCATCCGTCATCGGGGCGTCCAGCAGATCGGTGGCGCAAACGGGCACGACGGTTTCGGGCATCAGGGGCAGGTAATGCACACCCGGCCAGTCTTCGTGACCAAAGTGAATAGCAGCATCAAAAGCACTGTCCTGAATGGCAAAGGGTTTGAGGCGTGTGCTGAGGTTTACGGTCACCTCGGGATGGGTGCGCGCGAATCCGCGCAGCCGGGGGGCCAGCCAATGCATCCCGAAGGCGGGCAGGATGGCGAGGTTCAGGGAGCCCCCTTTGGGATTTGTGCGCACCGAGACCGAGGCCTGCGCCAGTCTGTTGAGGATTTCGCGTACCTTTACGACATAGGTTTGGCCCGCTTCTGTCAGCGTCAACTGGCGGCCCTGACGGGTGATCAGCGCCACATCCAGTTGTTCCTCAAGGGTTTTTAGCTGCCGGCTGATCGCGCTTTGTGTCAAAGAAAGCTCTTGCGCCGCGGCAGTGGCGCTGCCGAGCCGCGCAACGGCTTCGAAAGCCAGCAATGCAGAGATGGAAGGGAGGAAGCGGCGCGGGGCTATCATATGACTTTTTCTCATACATGCAGGACAAAGCTTCGATAGTCTTTTGGCTGAAAATTTGCAATAAGGCGGGCAAACAACGCCTCTATGAAAGGAATTGCCATGAACGCCGAAACTCCCGTGCTTCGCGCCAAAGATGCCCCTGATCTGGGAACGTTTGATTGGTCCGACCCGTTCCGTCTGGACAGCCAGCTGACCGAAGACGAACGCATGATCCGCGACTCCGCGCACGCATATGCGCAGGAAAAGCTGCAGCCACGCGTCATCGACGCCTATGCAAACGAGACAACGGATGCGAACATCTTCAAGGAGATGGGCGAGATGGGCCTGATGGGCGTCACTATCCCCGAGGAATATGGCGGGCTGGGCGGTAACTATGTCTCCTACGGTCTGGTTGCGCGTGAAGTCGAGCGTGTTGATTCCGGCTATCGTTCCATGATGTCCGTGCAAGCCAGCCTTGTGATGTATCCGATCTATGCATACGGCTCCGAAGCGCAGCGCAAGAAGTTCCTGCCCAAATTGTGTTCCGGCGAATGGATCGGCTGTTTCGGCCTGACCGAGCCTGACGCGGGTTCCGACCCTGCAGGCATGAAAACCCGTGCGGTGAAAACGGCAAACGGATACAAACTGACCGGTTCAAAAATGTGGATTTCGAACGCACCGATTGCGGATGTGTTTGTTGTCTGGGCCAAGTCAGAAGAACACGGCGGCAAGATCCGCGGTTTCATTCTGGAAAAAGGCATGAAGGGCCTGAGTGCCCCCAAGGTTGGCAACAAGCTGTCGCTGCGCGCTTCCATCACCGGTGAAATTGTCATGGAAGATGTGGAAGTGGGCGATGATGCGCTGCTGCCGCATATCTCCGGTCTGAAAGGCCCCTTCGGCTGTCTCAACCGCGCACGCTACGGTATTTCATGGGGTGCGATGGGCGCGGCAGAATTCTGCTGGCACGCTGCACGCCAGTACGGTCTGGATCGCAAGCAGTTTGGTAAGCCCTTGGCGCAAACACAGCTGTTCCAGAAGAAACTTGCAGATATGATGACCGAGATTTCATTGGGCCTTCAGGGGTCTTTGCAGGTCGGCCGATTGATGGATCAGGCCAATGCGGCACCTGAAATGGTGTCCATCGTCAAGCGCAACAACTGTGGCAAGGCGCTGGATATCGCCCGTCACGCCCGCGACATGCATGGCGGCAACGGCATTTCCGGTGAGTTTCAGGTGATCCGCCATATGATGAACCTTGAAACAGTGAATACCTACGAGGGCACGCATGACGTTCATGCCTTGATCCTTGGGCGTGCGCAAACCGGGCTTCAGGCATTTTTCTGATGGTGTAGTCGCGCAAGCGCGATATGAGTTTAAGAGCCAAGTGAAGCAGGGGCGCGTGGGAAACACGGGCCTCTGTATTTTTATGTGAGGGTGTTATGGATCGCGTTTCTATTGTGCATGAGAATTTTCTGCGGCGGGTTGCGGCGGAGGATTTTCCGGCAGGTGTCACGGATATCGACGCTTTGGGCGTTGATGAGGCGCTTGGGCTGTATCGCTCGCAGGTCTTGTCGCGGGCACTCGATCTGCAAAGCCGGGTAATGCAGAAGGCGGGGCAGGGGTTTTACACAATTGGCTCGTCCGGCCATGAAGGGATGGCCGCCCTGGGGTATGCCTTGCGAGTCGATGACATTGCGTTCCTGCACTATCGTGATGCCGCGTTCCAGATTGCGCGCGCGGCCAAGGCCGGGCAAATTGGCATGATGCGTGACATGTTATTGTCATTTGCGTGCTCGTCCGAGGATCCGACAAGTGGTGGACGGCATAAGGTGCTTGGATCGCGCCCGTTAATGATTCCGCCACAGACTTCTACGATTGCCAGTCACTTGCCCAAGGCTGTTGGTGCAGCTCATTCCGTAACGCTGGCGCGGCGCAACCGGCCCGAGCATGCGATCCTGTCACGGGACGGCATTGCGATGTGTTCTTTTGGTGATGCCTCGCTGAACCACTCGACAGCGCAGGGCGCGATCAATGCGGCGGGATGGACCGCTGTGCAGGGCATTCCTTTGCCATTGCTGTTTGTCTGTGAGGACAACGGAATCGGCATTTCCACCAAAACGCCTGCGGGGTGGGTCAAGGCCTCCATGTCGGCGCGACCCGGCCTGACGTATTTCGAGGCGGACGGATTGGACATCTTTGCAGCAACTGCGGCGGCGCAAGAGGCTGCAGAATGGGTGCGCATTCACCGCAAGCCTGCATTCCTGCATCTGCGCACTGTACGGCTTTACGGACATGCGGGACCGGATGTTGTGACATCCTATTTGCCAAAGGCCGAGGTCGAGGCTGACGAGGCGCATGACCCGCTGTTGTATTCTGCGCGCGGGTTGGTTGCGGCAGGTGTGTCGCCGCAAGAAGTTGTCGATATTTACACAACGACACTCGAAGAGGTGGCGGCAGCCGCTGAGGAAATGGCGCAGATTCCGCGGTTGAAAACCGCTGATGACGTGATGGCAAGCCTTATACCGCCAAAACGCGAAGTGGCGCTTGCCAATGGGCCAAGCCCAGAACAACGCGCCGAGATTTTCGGCGGCGATATGGCGCAGATGGATCAACCGCAGCCGATGTCACGGCTGATCAACTGGGCGTTGCATGATGTGATGCTGGAACACGCAGAGACCCTGCTGATGGGGGAGGACGTGGGACGCAAAGGGGGCAATTACGGTGTCACCCAGAAGTTGCACGCGCGGTTTGGTCCGGCACGGGTAATCGACACACTGCTGGATGAACAGAGCATTCTGGGGCTGGCGATTGGTCTGGCGCATAATGGGTTCATTCCGATGCCGGAAATCCAGTTTCTTGCCTATCTGCACAATGCCGAAGACCAGTTGCGCGGCGAGGCGGCAACATTGCCGTTCTTTAGCAAGGGCCAGTGGACCAATCCGATGGTCGTGCGTATTTCGGCGCTGGGCTATCAGAAAGGGTTCGGCGGACATTTCCACAACGACAATTCCCTTGCCGTGTTGCGCGATATTCCGGGGCTGATCATCGCCTGCCCGTCTACAGGCGACGAGGCTGCGATGATGCTGCGAGAATGTCATCGTCTGGCGCGGGAAGAGCAGCGTGTGGTGATATTCCTGGAACCGATCGCACTCTATCCGATGCGTGATCTTGTGGAGCCAGGGGATGGCGGCTGGATGCGGCATTATCCGGCACCGGATCGCCGGATCGAAGTTGGAAGTGTTGGCGTGCATGGGGAGGGCGGGGATCTTGCGATTGTTAGCTATGGCAACGGTCACTACCTCAGCCGTCAGGCGCAGCATGATCTGGCAGTCAAGGGGGTCGCGGCGCGGGTGATTGATCTGCGCTGGCTGGCACCTTTGTCCCAAGATGCCTTGATTGATTCTATCGGGGATCGTCCGGTCCTGATCGTCGATGAATGTCGCCGCACGGGCGGACAGGCAGAGGCGCTTATGGCGCTTTTGACGGAGCATGGTATCGCGCGTTTTGCCCGGCTGACTGCGCAGGACAGCTTTATCGCAACAGGGCCTGCTTATGGTGCAACCCTGCCTTCGCGGGAAGGAATTGTGCAGGCAGCCGAAGCGCTTTTGGCGGAATAAACAAGCAAAGACGAATCGCATCGGCCGGACTCTTCCGTTGTTGCAGTCTCATGTATTGCTTTAAGATTTTTCTTTAAAGTATTGTTAATGTTTAGTTAAGTAGGATTAAGTTTTCTGATTGCACACGTGTGCAAAAAATTCTTGATAATATTTCCAAGCTGCCCCAAGCTACTTCCACTGCCGCTGCTGGTGGATCTACGGGGGACGTCATGGCCGAAATCCAACTGCGCAATATTAACAAACGCTGGGGCAGCTTTGTCGGTGTCGAGAATTTCGACCTGACAATTGCTGACGAGGAATTCCTTGTGCTGTTGGGGCCGTCGGGCTGTGGCAAGACCACAACGATGCGGATGATCGCGGGCCTTGAAGACATCACCGAGGGCGAGATCATAATTGACGGAAAAGTCGTGAACGATCTGGACCCCAAGGACCGGGACGTGGCGATGGTGTTCCAGTCCTATGGCCTTTACCCGCATATGAACGTCTATGAGAACATCCGGTTTCCGCTAAAGGTACGCAAGGTTGATCCAGCTACCCATGACGAGAGGGTGCGCCGCGCCTCTGCGATGGTGGAGCTGGATGAGTTTCTGCACCGCAAACCTGCAGAACTGTCGGGTGGACAACGCCAGCGTGTTGCTTTGGCCCGCGCGATTGTGCGCGAGCCGAACGTGTTCTTAATGGATGAGCCGCTCTCGAACCTTGACGCTAAATTGCGTGTCAGCACGCGTGCACAGATCAAGAATCTGAGTCATGAACTCAAGGTGACAACCGTCTACGTAACACATGATCAGATCGAAGCGATGACACTGGCGGATCGTGTCGTGGTGATGAAGCAAGGCCGCGTGCAGCAGGTCGGAACGCCGACGGAAATCTACGACAATCCGGCTAACACCTTTGTGGCCTCCTTTATCGGGTCGCCTGCGATGAACCTTATGGACGGCGCGATCAGGGACGGAGTCTTTGAGGGCGCAAACGTGCGCATCGAAGGGCTGAAAGCTGCTGACGGTGAGGTCACTTTGGGGTTTCGGGCCGAGGATGCGGCGGTGTCCGACACACAAGCCCAGATTAACGCCCCCGTCTATACCATTGAATTGCTTGGAGATGCTGTGATGCTAGCCGTTAAGGCAGGAGGACAGCTGGTGTCTGTCAAAGCGCATAAAGAATACCGGGCGGTTATCAAAGACGCAGTGTCTTTCTCGGTTCCGCCCGCCATTTGTCATATATTTGACCGCGCAACGGGCGAGCGGATCAGCGTAGGCTGATCATGAATACCCTCGAAAACGGGGGGTGCGAACGGATGCAGTCTTGCAAGGTGCATCCCAAATAAAATGCAACAGGGAGTTTGCAAATGATGTTGAAGAAACTGGTACTTGCGGGTGCGATCAGCCTGATGGGCTCGACCGCATTTGCTGCGTGTTCATATGAGAACACCACTGAAATCAAGATGTTGTCGGCGGGCTTTGAAGCGTGGAAAGCCGTTACGGATTCCATGGCCGAGTGTGGTAACTTCCAGGCTGAACTAGATCAGGAATTCCGCACGAAACAGCCAGCTGCATTTGAAGCGAACCCGTCCCTTTATCATCTTGGTGGTGTGTCCAACGGCACAATCACACCCCTGCTGAATGCTGAAACCATCCGTCCGCTGGATGATCTGGTTGCGAAGTACGGTCAGAATCTCAAGCCCAACCAATTGATCAAGATTGATGGCAAGATCATGGCTGTGGCGATGATGGTGAACACGCAGCACTTGATGTACCGCTCTGACATCCTGTCGGATCTGGGCATCGCGGTCCCAACGTCATGGGACGAGGTTTACGCCGCCGCTGGAAAAATCAAGGAAGCGGGTGTGGTGGATTATCCCCTTGGCGCGACAATGAAATCCGGTTGGAATCTAGCTCAGGAATACGTGAACTTGTTGCCCGGTCACGGTGGCGCATTTTTTAATGATGACAACACATCGGCAGTTAATTCAGACGCGGGTGTTGCAGCACTTGAAACGATGAAAGCAGCGTTGGCCTTTACCGATCCGGAAGTTCTGGTGTCGGATTCGACCTATGTTCAACAGCAGTTCCAACAGGGTAAAATCGCTATGGCGAACCTCTGGGCATCGCGCGCCGGTGCGATGAACGATGAAGCTGAAAGCCAGGTTGTGGGCAAGGTTGCAATGGCGGCAGCGCCAACTGCCATGGAAGGCGGCGCGCCTGCCACGACGCTTTGGTGGGACGGCATTGTCGTAGCTGCCAACATCACGGATGAGGAGGCGGACGCTGCATTCCGTCTGGCGATGGAAGGTCTCGACAAAGAAACGGTTATGGCGAACAATGACGCTGCGATCTGGCTGATCGAAGGTTTTACACCTGGTCCATTGTCCGAAGGTGCCATTGCCACGGCAACGGCAAACCCGGCCCCACCACCATACCCGTCAACAACCCGTATGGGCCTGATGCACACGGTTCTTGGCAACGAGATCCCGGCATTCCTGACAGGCGAACGTGACGCAGTCGCAACGCTGGCCGCGATTGACGAAGCCTATACGACAGCTGCCAAGGAAGCAGGCGTGCTGAAGTAAGTAAAACGGCAGGTCGGGGTATCCTGGCCTGTCACACCACCGCTGCGGGTTTTGTAGACGACATTTTGCCAGGTCGTCTGCCAAGACCGCACCACACGAAACGATAGCGCGCAAACACAGGACGGGGGGACAAAATGAACTTCAAGACATTCTTTGCCTTTGTGGCCCCGTCGGTTTTCATGATGATCCTGTTCATCGCATTGCCGCTGGTCTCTGTGTTCATACAATCGTTCCAGATCACCCAACCTGTCATGCAGCAAGTGGAGGTGGAAACCTGTACGCCCGGTTTTGTGACGCAAACCTGCGTAACCGAGCAAAAGACAGTTCCGGTCATTGGCGATGATGGTAAAATCCAGACCACTACCGAATGGGTTGGCCTGCGCAGTTATCGCAGTGTCTTGCAAATGGACAAGGTCTGGGAAGCGGTCTCTTCAGGGCGTTTACGTGATATCTTGCAGATCGACTTCTGGAAGGCGTTGCGGTTTACCCTGATGTTTACTCTGATCACGCTGCCCCTTGTCATCGGTGTTGGATTGTTGATTGCCCTGACGGTCAATAACGCCTCGCGGCGTGTGCGCGGCCCGATAATATTTGTGTCGTTGCTGCCGTTCATCATCACACCGGTAATCGGATCCTTGTCGATCTACTGGCTCTTTGTTGGTGACGGTATCCTGACCGCAATGATGGAGCGCTGGAGCGGCACGAATATTTCGATGTTCGCCCAAGCCTGGACAATCGAATTGCTGATGTACTTCTACCGCGTCTGGCATGTGGCACCTTTTGCCTTTGTGATCTTTTATGCAGGTCTGCAAACGGTGAACATGGACACGCTGGAATCTGCGGTGATTGACGGCGCAAACCGGTGGGAGCGTCTGCGCCATGTGATCATCCCGCATCTGATGCCGCTGATCGTGTTCATCGCGCTTATTCATTTGATGGATTGTTATCGTGTGTTCGATGAAATCATCGGATTTCGCTCTCAGGCGCATGTAATTTCGCTACAATGGCTGACTGTTGATTTCCTGACACCGGACGACGCAGGCAACCGCGCCATCGCACGGGCCTCTGCCTCGGCCATGCTGACGATGATCGGGATCGTGCTTCTGCTGATCCTGCCATTGCGCCGCACATGGCGGGACCATAAAGGGAGCGCGCACTGATGAGTGAAACGTCAAAAGCCATGCGGCAATCCTTGGGCCTGCGTCTGTCATCCTCCGCTTTTCTGGTGTTCTGGTGTGTGATCGCGGCCTTTCCGATCCTGTGGATCGCAGTGATGAGCGTGAAATCTCCGGTGGATGCTTTTGCAGATAGTCCGTGGGCTGTCATCTTCGGCCCCAATACCTTGGCGCGCGGGGACGGGCTTTCGGTTCTTGATATCGTGTTGGGGCTGGTGGTTCTCTATGTTGCAATCCGTTGGATGTTTACGCGCCTGCCTGCACTGGTCGCGCAATACAGCCCCGCAGGTTTGGTTGTTTTAGGCTGGCTTGTGGGTGCCGCGGTTTACGCGATCCTGTTTATGGTGGTGTTCTTTGGTCTCTTGCCCTTGATCCTTTCACCCCTGAACGCTGTTCTTGGTCCGTTGGGGGAACCGGTCTTGGGGCTCACCACCCAGCATTACATTGCAGTTTGGGGCGAGAACGAGTTCTATCGCAATTTCATGAACTCCATGCTTGTAACGGCAGGTGTTGTGACAATCTCGCTTACCGTTGGCACGTTGGCAGGTTACGGTCTTGCGCGTTCCGGCTCTGATCTGGCGTTCTGGCTGCTGATCCTCGCGTTGATCTTTCGCGCTCTGCCGCATTCGGTGCTGGTTGCAGGTTATCTACCATGGTTCATCAATTCCGCCGAAATTCTGCGCCCGATCTTCGGGGAACTGTCGCCAACGCTTTATGGCCAACCCTGGGCTGTGATCGCTGTGCTGGTTTCGATTAACCAGCCGTTTACCATCTGGATGCTGCGTTCTTTCTTCCAGAACATCCCTGCGGAACTTGATGAGGCGGCCCGGGTCGACGGCTGTTCGCATTTTCAGGCTTTCCGCCGGGTGATCATGCCGGTGATGTGGCCGGGGGTGATCACCACGGGGCTGTTCAGCTTCTTGTTGGGATATAACGACTTTCTGGTGACATCTTTGTTGCTGGACGCCCAGAACCAGACGATGGTCCCAGCCATTGCCGGCTATTTCAACCGCGAGACAACAACCACGGATCAGGTTGAAGCGGTCGCGGCAGCCGTGTCGATCACCGCACCGTTGTTTTTACTGGTGATGGTATTCCAGCGCCAGATTGTCAGCGGACTAACAGCAGGGGCAGTCAAGGGATAATGCATGTTTTTATAAAGATATGGAGCAGGCTTTTGCGAAACCCTGAGATGTGTAGATGAAAGGGACAAGACCAGAACAGGCGGTGTTGACCCGAGATACCGATATGTCGAAAACCCAAGAGACCAAGCGCGTCATTGAGACCATGGTGGACGGGTTAAATGATCACACGATTGACGGGATCGGTGCGTTCTTCCACGAGAGTTTTCGTTGGATGGGCAATGCAGGCTGCGGGCAGAAAACGGGCTTGAAAGCGTTTCAGGACAATTGGCAACGCCCTTTTCAGGCGGCCTTTTCCGACAAGGTCTGTGTTGATGAGGCGCGCCTGTTTATGGGCGAATGGGCCGCCGCCTTTGGTCGACAGGAGGCGACGCATTCAGGGGAGTTCATGGGGGTTGCCCCGTCCGGTAAACGTATCGAGATCCGGTACATGGATTTCTGGAAAGTGAGCGAGGGCAAGATCGAGGACAATTGGGTCATGGTCGATTTCCCCCATGTGCTGGCCCAGCTTGGTGTGGACGTCTTTGGTGGCGAGGGTTGGGAAGCTTTTGATCGGGGCGAAAAACACCACCAAGGCCGGAGAACACATGACGCAAGCTGAATGGGATAGGTCTGCCGATGCGTGGATCGCTGGAATGGGCAGCAAGGGCGATCCCACGCGTACCTGTATTCTGGATGCACCCATGCTGGCGGCACTTCCTTCAGAGGGTGAAGTGCTTGATATCGGCTGCGGTGAAGGGCGCTTTTGCAGGATGATGCAAGCGCAGGGCTTACGCGCCGTGGGCATTGACCCAACAGCCGCCCTGTTGGATCAGGCGCGGAAACGAGATCAAGAGGGTCACTATGTGCAAGGGCGGGGCGAGGCGCTGCCGTTCGAGGATAGCCGTTTCGATGCGGTTGTCTTCTATCTCAGCCTGATTGATATCGCGGAGTATCAGAAAGCCGTTTGCGAAGCCGTACGGGTGCTGCGCAATGGAGGGCGTATCGTCATCGCCAATCTGCATCCTCATGCCACTGCGCGACCGCTTGATTTCGCCCCGCAAGACAGCTCCTGGTTGTCGCGCCAAGGCGGGAATGCGGTGTATGTGACGGATGAAATGATGCTGGAGCGAGCGCAGACCGTCGCATGGTCGGGCTTGCGTATTACAAATTTTCACCGGCCTTTGTCGGCCTATATCCAAAGCCTTTTGCAAAGAAACCTGAACCTGATCTCCTTCACGGATCCCCCCTACACCGGAGGGGATGACGTATTGGCGAGCAGATGGCGTCGCATGCCTTGGGCGTTTCAAATGGTCTGGGAAAAGAAGGACAGTTCACCATGACGATCACATATCTCAAGCGCGGCAAATCGGACGCTGAGCGCAGCGATGAGGATGCGAAAACACGACAGATTGTCGAGTCGACCTTGCAGGACATCGAAGCCCACGGAGATGCTGCCGTGCGCGAATTGTCCAAGAAATTCGACAATTACACGCCATCCAGCTTCCGGTTGTCACAAGACGAGATTGATGCGTTGATCGCGAAGGTCACGCCGCGCGAGATGGAAGACCTCAAGTTTGCTCAGGAAAACGTCCGTCGCTTTGCACAGGCGCAGCGGGAGTCGATGCTGGACATCGAAGTAGAAATGCAGCCCGGCGTGATCCTTGGCCACAAAAATATCCCCGTGCAATCGGTGGGCTGTTACGTGCCCGGCGGCAAGTTTCCCATGGTTGCATCGGCGCATATGTCTGTGGCGACGGCCGCTGTTGCAGGTGTGCCGCGCATCATTGCCTGTACACCGCCGTTTAACGGCGAACCCAATCCTGCGGTGATTGCCGCGATGCATCTGGGCGGAGCACACGAGATTTATGTTCTGGGCGGTATTCAGGCGGTGGGTGCCATGGCGATTGGTACAGAAACAATTGATCCTGTGCATCTTCTTGTCGGACCCGGCAACGCCTTTGTTGCTGAAGCAAAACGCCAGCTTTTTGGAAGGGTCGGCATTGACTTGTTTGCCGGACCTACTGAAACGATGGTGATCGCCGATGAAACGGTGGACGCGGAACTCTGCGCGACGGATCTGCTGGGACAGGCGGAACATGGCTATAACAGCCCTTGCGTGCTGCTGACCAACTCCGAAAAGCTGGCGAAAGAGACGCTGGCAGAGATTGACCGTTTGCTCGACATCCTCCCCACCGCTGGTACGGCGCGTGTCTCATGGGAAGACTACGGCGAGGTGATTGTCTGTGATACCTATGACGAAATGCTGGCGGTGGCAGATGACATTGCGTCCGAGCATGTGCAGGTGATGACGGACCGCGATGACTGGTTTCTGGAACACATGACCTGTTATGGTGCGCTGTTCCTTGGGGCGCGGACCAATGTAGCAAACGGGGACAAGGTGATAGGAACCAACCATACGCTGCCGACAAAAAAGGCGGGGCGCTATACCGGCGGGCTTTGGGTTGGGAAGTATCTGAAAACGCACTCCTATCAGAAGATCACCACGGATGAAGCAGCGGCTGAGATCGGAGCTTATGGGTCGCGGTTGTGCATGTTGGAAGGGTTTGTGGGACACGCCGAGCAATGCAATGTGCGGGTGCGACGTTATGGCGGCGTGAATGTGCCCTATGGTGAAGGTGCGCCTGCGCGGGAGGCGGCGGAGTAGGTTCACCAGCCCCGTTGAGGGGCTGGTGAACCTGTGAGAGACGCTGTCTCTCAAACTCTCTGGGATTTGGAACCATTTGGAAATGATGGACAAACAAACGGATCACAAGGCTTTGCTCGCGCCCTTGCGCGCCGCGATGTATGATTTTGACGGTGTTGCCGCGCGTGCGGCGTTGCATTCTGTTTGCGCGCCGGATGCGGTGTTTCGGCTGGCTTTCCCGTTTGAGACACGTGTCGGTGTAGATGCGTATTTTGATGCGGTTTATGCGCCCCTTTTGCGGTCACTGCCTGATCTGGAGCGGCGAGACCATATTGTGATGGCGGGGCCAACGCCAACAGGAGACGATTGGGTTGGCTGTTGCGGATTCTATTGCGGAACTTTCGAGAGCGCATGGCTGGATATTCCGGCAACAGGTCATCTGGTGCATATGCGCTTTCACGAATTCTATCGCGTGGTGGACGGCAAAATTGTCGAGATGCAGGCGCTGTGGGATATTCCGGAAGTGATGATGCAGGCAGATGCCTGGCCGATGCAGCCGTCTTTGGGACGGGAATGGCATGTGCCTGCTCCGGCGAGCAATGACGGAATTGTGCCGGGGCCCTATGACGCGGAGGCGGGACAAGCCAGTTGTGGGCATATCATTGAGATGCTTGAGTATCTCGTGCGTTTTCCGAGCCAAGGGGGCCCGGAGGTTATGGAGATGGACCGGTTCTGGCATCCGCGTATGACGTGGTACGGGCCTGCGTGCATCGGCACCGGGCGCGGCCAACGCGGGTTTCGCCACTGGCACCAGATACCGTTTCTGAATGCGATGCCGGATCGGGGACAACAGGATGAGGGTTTGACGTTTCATTTCTTCGGGGATCGTAACTATGCTGCCGTTACGGGCTGGCCCAACATGGTGCAAAGCATAACTGCCTCGGGATGGTTGGGGATTGCGCCAAATGGGCAGCAGATAGAGATGCGGTCGCTGGATTTCTGGCGCATCGAAAACGGGCTGATCCGTGAAAACTGGGTGTTGGTGGATCTTTTGCACGTCTATGACCAGATCGGCGTGGATGTGTTTGCTCGTATGCGTGAATTCAACAAGGCGCGACATGGATTTGACCCAGAAACAGGAGTGGCGCTGTGAAATTGCCTAAAGCCCCTTCGTTTGATTTGACTGGAAAGCGCGCGCTTGTAACGGGTGCGTCTTCAGGCATTGGTCTGGGTTGCGCTGTGGCCTTGGCCGATGCTGGTGCGCATGTTGTGTTGGCTGCGCGACGTGCGAAAGTGCTGGGTGAAGCGGTTGAGTTGATGCGCAAGGAGGGCTGGTCGGCTGAGGCGCTGACCTTTGATCAATCCGACATGGGTGCGATTGATGCGGTGTTCGAGCAACCCTTTGATGTGGTATTGAATTCGGCAGGGCTTGCGCGTCATTCGCCAGCGGTTGAAGCAGATCCGGATGATTTTGACGCCGTTATGGCGTTGAATGTGAAGGGCGCTTATTTCCTGTCAGCGCGTGCGGCGCAGGCTTTGATGGCGGCAGGTAAAACCGGCTCAATCATCCATATCTCCAGCCAGATGGGCCATGTGGGTGGCATTGATCGCACGGTCTATTGTGCTTCCAAACATGCGGTTGAGGGGATGGTCAAAGCAATGGCGATTGAGTGGGGGAAGGCAGGGATACGGATCAATACGATCTGTCCGACCTTTGTGCGCACCGCCCTGACGCAACCGACTTTTGACAACCCTGAACGTTACAAATGGATCATGGAAAAGATCAAACTGCCCCGTGTGGCCGAGGTTGAGGACATCATGGGCGCTGCGCTGTTTTTGGCCTCTGATGCTTCGGCGATGGTAACTGGTACATCGATGCTGGTGGATGGCGGATGGACAGCGGGATGAGCGAACATCGACCCGATACACATTTCGATTTAGAGGCTTGCCTGAAAGCGAAAGCCGAACAGGCTTGGAACGATATGCCGTCTGAGGTGGCGATTGCATTGCGGAAACAACTTTTTACGCTGAAACCGTTTGATGCCATCAAAGAAGTGGGCCGCTATTACAAAGAAGGGTGTTGGTCCATTCGGCCCTATCCGGATGTATCCGGTTTCGGTGAGCTAGGCCTTGTTGGTGCGAGCTATATGCACAAGAGACTGAGGGAGCGCGATGCCTGAGAAATCTGTCACCTCCAAACATGTCGCTGAAAAGGCCGGTGTCAGTCGCTCCGCTGTGAGCCGGGTGTTCACGCCGGGTGCCTCGGTCAGTCCGACAACAGCGGCAAAGGTGCGCGCGGCGGCGCGTGCATTGGGATACAGACCCAACGTGCTGGCTCGAAGTTTGATTACGGGGCGCAGCCGGATCATCGGTTTGGTCGTGGCTTATCTTGAAAACCAGTTTTACCCCGAGGCAATCGAAAAGCTGTCGAAGAATTTGCAATCAAAGGGCTATCACGTGCTCGTTTTCATGGCCTCTAATGACACCGAAGCCACACAGACTGTCATTGATGAATTGTTGGACTACCAGGTCGATGGCATCATCATCGCCTCAGTTGGCTTGTCAAATGATCTGACGCGGCGCTGCGAGGATGCGGGCATACCAATTGTCCTGTTCAACCGTGACCAGTTTGATGACCGCCTGTCCAGCGTGACCTCTGACAACATGGCGGGTGGGCGCAAGCTGGCCGCGTTTTTACTTGCAGGGGATCACAAACGCATCGGACATATTGCCGGATGGGAAGGGGCTTCGACCCAGATCGACCGCGAAGCTGGCTTCAAGGCGGGGTTGATGGAGGCGGATATGCGTATCGTGGCGCGCGGTGTCGGCAACTTCAGTTTTGAGGGTGCTCAAGCCGCGACCAGAGAAATGTTCGATCGCGATGATCCGCCCGATGCGGTGTTTGTTGCCAATGATCACATGGCTTTTGCGGTGATGGATGTGCTCCGGTTCGAGTTGGGATTTTCGATTCCAACCGATGTGTCGGTAGTCGGGTACGACGATGTGCAAATTGCCGCTTGGGCCAGTTACGATCTGACGACGGTGCGGCAGCGTGCCAACGTGATGGTTGAACAGGCTACCGACCTTTTACTGGCGCGCATCGAAGATATAGACACACCGCCCAGACGCCTCTGTATTGACGGGCCATTGATCATTCGCGGCTCTGCCCGCATCCCAACAGGAACTGAATATGCACGGATTTAACAACAAATTCAAAGACTTTCCGGACTACATTATTGGGATCACCAAGGAAATCTGGGAAGATCGCGGCATCGCGACCCTGCACCAGTATTACTCGGATGATATTGTTGTACGGTCGCCCGGATCAGTGGTGATCGGCAACGAGGCCGTGATCGGTGCGACGATGGCGACGCTGGCAGAGTTTCCGGACCGGACATTGCTGGGGGAGGATGTGATCTGGTCCGGTACGCCCGAAGCAGGCATGCTGTCTTCGCATCGGTTGCTGTCCACAGCCACGCATTTGAACGATGGTATGTACGGGGCGGCGACCGGCAAGAAACTGGTGTACCGGATCATGGCCGACTGTCATGCGATCAACAACCAGATCAACGACGAATGGCTGATCCGGGATCAGGGTGCAATTGTCCGCCAGATGGGCTGGGAGCCAAAACAATATGCCGCTGATCTGATCGAACGCGAAGGCGGGCCGGAAAACTGTGTGCAGCCGATGACGCCGGCAATTGACCAGCCGGGACCGTATAAGGGGCGTGGCAACGACAATGAATGGGGGGCAAAATACGCTGATATTCTGACTGGAATAATGGGCGCGGATTTTGCCTTGATCCCGCGCGAATATGATCGCGCAGTGGTCACCGAATACCCCGGCGGTGTGACAGGACACAGCCACGCATCGGTTGATGAGTTCTGGATGGGCCTGCGGGCGTCTTTTCCGAATGCGACCTTTCAGATTGACCATGTGATCGGGCGGGATGATCCGTTGATGCCACCGCGCGCAGCTGTGCGTTGGTCGTTGACTGGCAAGCACGACGGTTGGGGGACTTTTGGCACGCCAACCGGAAAGGACGTTTATGTTCTGGGGATCAGTCACGCCGAGTTTGGGCCTTGGGGCCTGCGTCGGGAATATACGATCTATGACGATGCCATGATCTGGAAACAGATCCTGCTGCAAACGGGTTGAGGCTGGAGGGCGCGATGACATCTTATGCTGACATCATGTTTACCCCGGACGTTCAGGCAGAGCAGGCGCGTGTCGGCAGCAAAGGTAAGTACAACAACCGATACGAAGCCAAACAAGACGAACCGTTGGGCAAGAACGAGCAGGATTTTCTGACGTCACGCACTTCGATCTACATCGCCTCTGTTAACAGCCTTGGCTGGCCCTATATCCAGCATCGCGGCGGGCCTTTGGGGTTCATCAAGGTGCTTGACCCCATTACAATCGGGTTCGCGGATTATCTTGGCAACCGCCAGCTGATCACCAAGGGCAATCTGAATACCGATGACCGCGTGTCGATCTTCGCAATGGACTACGCCCGCCAAGCGCGTCTGAAATTGCAAGGTCACGCGACACTTGTGGATGCTGAAGAGGTTCCTGACTTGATGGCGCAGCTACAGACCGAAGGGCAGGGGCGCGTGCAGCGCGTCATGACCATCCGGCTTGCTGCTTGGGACTGGAACTGCCCGCAATTCATCACACCCCGTTTTGATGCCGCTGAAATGACGGCCCTTGTTGGCCCTGAAATCAGCCGTCTGGAAACCCGCAACGCCACGCTTGAGGCTGAAGTTGCCGATCTGCGCGCGCAATTAAGGAAGACATGATGACCCCCTTGGAAATGGAAAGCCGGATCGTACGTTACGGCGATCTGCAACCCTGTAAGACTGCCTTTATCGACGCTCATACGCCGGGCAGTGACCAAAAAGAGAATTTCACGATTATCGGGGGGGGCGTGTCTGAATCCCCCGATCAGCATGTGCACATTGCTATCCCGCACGGGTTCAACATCGGTGCTGCGGGCCAGCCGCCCAAATGCCGAAACTCGTTGCACAGCCACCGCACTGCTGAGGTTTTTTTTGTTCTTAAAGGGCGCTGGCGGTTCTTTTGGGGGCGCTACGGCACGGCGGGCGAGGTGACGCTGGAAGAGGGTGATATCATCAACATCCCCACCGGGATTTTTCGCGGGTTCGAAAACATCGGCACGGATTACGGGATGATCATGGCCGTACTGGGTGGCGACGATGCGGGCGGTGGTGTGATTTGGGCACCGCAAGTGATCGAAGACGCCAAGGATCACGGTCTCGTTCTGGGCGACAATGGCAAGCTTTATGACAGCAAGAGGGGCGCAACCTTGCCCGAGGGTGTGAAACCAATGCCCTTGCTAAGCGAGGAAGAGCTGAAAACCTATCCCGAGCCAAGCACGCAAGAGGTCGTGCCGTACTATGTGGCGCGTTACCTTGATATGGTCGCTCTGTCCGATCGCAAACCGGCGCTGGTGATTGGCGAGAATGGCATGCTGCGTGACAAACCGGGGTTTGAAGTTGGTTTCATGACCCGTGAAAGCGCAAGTGCCGAGATGCACAGCCATGACAAACCAAGCGTGTTGATGCCGATGCGCGGGCATTGGCGGGTGGAATGGGAAGGCGGTCATGGTGCAACATTGGCACCTGGTGACACCATGTCGGTGCCGGAGAACCTGATGCACAATGCAGTACCGTCCATGACCGGCCATGCGTCCCTTTTTCATGTTGTGGCCACAGGCGATCCTGCCGGTTTGACATGGACGCAGTGACATGCGGCTGATTGCTTTCATCTTGTTGTTTACACTTTCCACCAGCTCTTTGTTTGCACAGGGGTGGAGTGCAAAAATCACATCTGACAGCGCTTATGTCGGGGGGTGGGCAAGTATTCCGGGCAACGGTGTGGGGTTCTCTTGCGCGGCGCGTTCGCCGCTGAACGGGTCTGTGATAGACAGCCAATGGTTTGAAAGCAGCATCGCACAGCCCTGGTGGTTTCTGGTTCGTATTTCGGAAACGCTTATTCCGGCCTCCATCCAGCAGCGCGCAGATGTCGTCCTGTTTGTGGATCAGACGGGATATCGCTTGCCACCGGTCTTTCACAACGAGTTGGAGGGCGGTTGGCAGGTTGAGTTGCCAATGCGTGATCCGATGTTTGCAGCCATGGCGGGTGCGTCGCGACTGGTGCTGCAGGTCGGCGCGGAATCCGCATGGGAGTTACCAGTGGCGCAGCTTGGGTCCGCACTGGACGAGTTGCGGCAGGCCTGCGCGGCGACGTGGGTTACCACAGGATATGCACCGCCAGCGGATTTTGGCGCAATCGCTTCGCGCCCTCAACCACCCCCTGACGGCGGTGCCTATCTGCGCCAAGCCGCAGAGGGGTTTGCCGCGTCCAATTGCAGTGATTTTTTTGTCCTCGGTGAAGGGGCACTGCGCAGCGCAAATATCGACGGTGACGGCATTCCCGATATCGTCTTGGATTATAACAACATCACTTGCAATAACGATGGCCGACGCCCCGGAGTTTGCGGCGCATCACTTTGTTCAATTGATGTTTTCCTCAGCAAGACGTTTGCGCGAAGTGGGCAACCGGAACAGCTTTTGGGCATGTCGTCTGATCTGGTGCTGTTAACAAACGGCAATCACGCGGTCGTAACAAGTGGCAACCTGTCCATGTGTCAAAGCACACAAGGTTGCGCGTTCTACTGGTATTGGAACGGCAGTGCATTCACAGAACTTCAACAATAGAGGCGGCTCGATATGACCATCAAAACAACACATGTGGGATCGCTTCCGCGCACGCAGGACGTGGTTGATTTCATTTTTGCGCGTGAGAATGAAAACGCCTATGATCCGGCCGCGTTTGACGCCTGTATGACAGCGGCAGTGTCAGACACGGTTGCCAAACAGGTGGCCGCCGGGGTCGACATCGTCAGCGATGGCGAGACCTCCAAAATCAGCTATGCTACTTATGTCAAAGACCGCTACACCGGATTTTCCGGTGACAGTCCGCGTAACGCGCCCGCAGACCTCAAGGCCTTTCCGACCTTCCTCAAACGTCTGGCCGAAGAGGGCGGGACGCCGCAATATGCGCGGCCCATGTGTACGGGAGAGGTAAAGTCCAAGGGGCAGGGCGAGTTGCAAAAGGATATCGCCAATCTGCAAGCGGCGATGAAAACACATGGCGTGGATCGTGGCTTCATGAATGCGGCGTCACCCGGTGTGATTTCGCTGTTCCTGCAAAATGATTATTACAAAACGCGAGAGGCGTATCTTGCCGCTCTGGCTGATGCGATGAAGGAAGAATACGAAACGATTGTGGCTTCGGGGCTGGATCTACAGCTTGACTGTCCTGATCTGGCCTTGTCGCGCCACATGTTGTTCAATGATCTATCCGATGCGGAGTTTCTCAGGATCGCCAACAGCCACGTTGAGGCGTTGAACCACGCCTTGCAAAATGTGCCGCAAGACAGGGTGCGGATTCATATTTGTTGGGGGAACTACGAGGGTCCGCATGTCTGCGATATCGGTATGGACAAAGTGTTCGATACCCTGATGAGCACAAAGACCCGTTATGTACTGTTTGAAACGTCCAATCCGCGTCATGCCCACGAATGGACCGTCTTTCGGGATCGTAAGTCGGATATTCCCGACGACAAGATCCTGGTGCCCGGCGTGGTGGACACGACTACCAATTTTGTGGAGCACCCCGAAGTGGTGGCGCAACGGGTTGAACGCTTTGCGGGAATCGTCGGCAAGGAACGTGTGATCGCAGGATCGGACTGCGGCTTTGGTACTTTCGCAGGGTTTGGCGCGGTGGACCCCGAGATTGCCTATGCAAAACTGGCCGCCCTCAGCGCAGGCACAAAACTGGCCGGAGCGCGCACATGAAGGAAACCCTGCATAAACTCCTGAAGCGCGTGGACACGCCAACCGTATGCAATGCCATCGAGGTGGCACAGGGCAAGCGCGGGTTCAACGATTTCACCCGCGGCACGATGCTGTGTTCCGCCCCTGACATAGCGATGGTGGGTTATGCCCGCACCGCCCGTATTCAGGCGGTCAAAGCACCGGCGGAAGCGCCTGATGTCATCAAGGCGCGGCGGATGGCCTATTACAAATATATGGCTGAAGGGCCGCGCCCGGGTATCGCGGTGGTGCAAGATATGGATGTGCCAAACGCGATTGGTGCTTATTGGGGCGAGATCAACACAAATGTTCACAAGGCTTTTGGCCTCGCGGGTGCGCTCACAGATGGTGTGATGCGTGACCTTGGCGATCTACCGGACGGGTTTCCCGTGGTCGCAGGGTCGGTTGGGCCCAGCCACGGGTTCGTGCATGTGATCGACTACGATCAGCCGGTAGAGATTTTTGGCATGACGGTGCGCCCCGGCGCTCTTGTTCACGCGGATCGGCACGGGGCATTGGTCATCCCTCAAGATGTCGTGCCCGATCTGGAAGTGGCGATTGCGCAACTGTTCAAATCCGAGAAAGTCGTGCTTGACGCCGTGAAAGGCAAACAGATCGGCTTTGCGGAGTTCGAGGCAGCTTGGGCCGCGTTCGAGGCGTCGCGGACCTGAAACATGCCAGCAAACATGCCAGCTTAGTCTTTGTGCACTGGGGCACCACCCTCAAAGGAATTGCCGTTCACATAATCGCAAGACTCCTCCTGCATCTGCAAATGCAGCCCGTCACCGGTGTAGGGGTTGGCACGTGCCAGGTCTTCATCCACGTCAATGCCGAGACCCGGTGCAGTGGGCGCTGGGATGTATCCGTCCTCTACGCGTATGCTGCCTTTGATCAATTGATCATGGAATGGCGTTTCAATTGTTTCGGCCATCAACAGGTTCGGGATGCTCACCCCAAGATGGATGTTCGCCGCCCATTCCACGGGACCAGCATAGAGATGCGGTGCCATTTGCGCGTTGTAGACCTCGGCCATGGCCGAGACTTTTTTCATCTCCCAAATACCTCCGGCACGGCCCAGGGCAGGTTGCAGGATTGTCGCCGCTCCAGCGCGCAGGACAGGCGCAAATTCGGCCTTGGTGGTCAGGCGTTCCCCCGTTGCAACGGGGATGCGCACGGCGCTGGCAACTTTGGCCATTTCGGCGACGTTATCCGGCGGAACGGGTTCTTCATACCAGAGGGGCGAATAGGGCTCGATCGCCTGACCCAGCCGGATTGCACCAGCGGTCGTGAATTGCCCGTGGGTGCCAAATAGCAGATCGGCCTTATCGCCCACCGCCTCTCGGATCGCTTTGCAAAAAGCCACGGATTGCGAGATATCCGACATCGCAGGCATATGCCCGCCGCGCATCGTGTAGGGGCCGGCAGGGTCAAACTTGACGGCCGTGTAGCCGCGCGCGACGCAATCTGCGGCTGATTCCGCTGCCATTTCGGGCGAGGTCCAGAAGGCGGTCAGATCATGGTGGAGCAGGGGATACAGATACGTATAGGCGCGCACGCGTTCGTTCATCACACCACCAAGCAGCGCATAGACGGGGCGATCACGGTCTTTACCCAAGATATCCCAGCAGGCAATCTCAAGCCCTGAAAACGCGCCCATAACGGTCAGGTCTGGACGTTGGGTAAAACCCGACGAATAGGCGCGGCGGAACATGCGTTCAATGTTTTCCGGGTTTTCGCCCTGCATATGGCGCATAAAGACGTCTTCAATCACGTGGCGCATCGCTTGCGGTCCGATGGTGGAGGCGTAGCATTCACCCCAACCCACAATCCCCGTGTCTGTGGTCAGCTTGACCAATATCCAATACCTGCCGCCCCAGCCGGGGGCGGGAGGCGCAGTGATAATCACGTCGAGGTCTTGAAGCTTCATGCGATATCTTTCTGATGGGCTGCGACAACACGGGCGATCATCGGGGCGTAATGATCGAAATCAGGTGTGGTGATGGCGGGGTCTTTGCCTTGATCATCCCAGATGCGGACCTGCACGATGGCATCAACGTTCGGTTCCTTGGCAAAGGCCGCGACTTCGTCCGCATCCATCGGGCCACCTTGCAAGTTCAGCGTATGAACGGAGGCGTCCGATAATTGCCTGAAATACGCCGGATCGGTTGCGCAGAGATAGCGTTTTGCAGCGACATGGTGAAGGATCGGGTCGGTCACTGCTTTGGGGAAAAACGGGGCCAGTACCCGCGCGCCTGCTTCTTCGTGCAGGTTGTCGGTGCCTTGTGCCAGCGCGTCTTCTGGGAATTCGTTGGTGTAATGCCCAATGTCATGCAACAGCGCAGAGACAATCACAGGTTCCGCCGCGCCTGCCTGCTCGGCCAACTGGGCAGCCTGTAGCATGTGTTGGGACATGGTGACGCGCTCGCCCAGATAGCTTTCGGCACCGCGGCGGGCAAAGATATCGCCGATGAAATCAACAATGGTATCGGCGTTGAGGGTGGTCATGTCGGGTGCGTTCATGGCGTTGCCTCCAGTGCTGCGAGGGTGGACAGAAGGCCGTCACGATCTGCATAGCAGCCCTGTAACCAACGGGTGCCCGCGCCGGAGTATCCTTTGCGGGCATGCAGAACGCGGGTGTTATCAACGACAAACGCCTCGCCGGGTGCGAGTTTGAATTGTACCTCCGATGCGGGATCGTCGATGATCCCGCTTAGACGGCGGTAGGCGGCGTAATAGGCGGGCATTTTGTCAAACGGAACATCCACCAAGGGCGCGGAAGAACGGGCGTTGAACCGCAAGGCGTGCAAGACGCCATCCGGGGAGAGCTCGATCATCGGACGGCGGCTGTGTAGGGCCACGCCATCGCTGCCAGTGTAGCTGAACCGCGCACAGTAGCTTGTCAAAAGTTCAAAGCCTTCGGGGTCTTCGTCGCGCAGTCTTTGAGCTGCGGCAAACCCGTCAACCACCATGTTTTCGCCACCCGTCGCGGAGTTCTCAAGGCAGGCCAACACTTGCACGGTGGGCTGTGGATCGCGGTAGGGATTGTCGGTATGCGCCTGCAGGCCAAGGCCGGTGTAAGCAAGGTTGACGGGGCTCACTTCAGTGCGCACTTCAAACAGCCGCCCGTAATTTGTTTCGCGCACGAAACCGAACAGCGCGACGATATCAAAGAGACTGCCTTCGCTGACAGGCACCCCCGTGACCTTGGCAAGACCATAGCGCCGCATCGCGCCAAGCCAGTCCTTGAGTGCCGCGCTGCCCGCTTGCATCTGGGTCAGATCGGCAGTCGGAATTGCAGAGTTGAGGGCGCTGTTCCAGCTCTGCGCATGATCAGGCAGACGTCCTTTGGCAGTCTCGTGCGTCACATCGTAGGCATGTTCGCGCAGCCAGTCAGTGCGGAAAGAAACCGTCTTGCTGTCAGCTGCGAATGTCACCTGAACCCTGTCATCCACCACTTTGGTATCGGATAATGCGCAATCCTCGGGCAGGTCCGCCAAGGTGATCAGCCGCTGCCCGTTACGCGGATCACGGGTGTCTTCGTCTTGGGCATTGTCGCGCAGCCAGACGCCGTGAAAGCGCAACACTTTGGTGTTGTCATCCAGCTCAAGGACTTGACCCTTTGAAGTAAGGTGCGCCGTGATCATGCGGTATCCTTTCGCGGGTGTCAGTTGTGATCAAACAGGATCACATTGCGCCGTGCGGCACCGCTTTTGGTATCCGCGATTGCTTCGTTGATCTGCTCCAGCGTCCAGCGGCCCGAGATCAGTTCGTCCAGTTTCAAACGCCCTTGCAGGTAGAGATCAACCATCCATGGAATATCCCGCTGGATCACCACATCACCCATTTTTGAGCCGACCATGCCTTGACCCATAAACGCCATCGTGACGGGTTCATAAGATGACAGGTCTCCCGAATGGGGCATGCCGACCATGATCACCTTGCCACCCCCTGCAAGATAACGCGGAGCAGCGTCATAGGCAGGAATCGCGCCCACAGTGACAATCACAGCATCCGCGCCGCGCCCCATGGCCTTGATTGCGCCGCGCCATGGTTTCGGGTCTGATGCCAGCACGCCATCCGTTGCGCCAAACTCCTTTGCAACCGCCAGCTTTTCTTCGTTCATGTCCACCGCTACGATGCGCCGCGCACCGGCGATCCGCGCGCCCTGGATGGCGTTCAGACCCACACCGCCCGCGCCGATTACAACCACATCCTGACCCGCACGCAGGCCCGCGGCATTGACCACCGCACCCACGCCCGTGATCACACCGCAAGCAATCAGCGATGCCGCGTCTTTGGGAATGTCGGGGCTGATTTTCACAACCTGCGCTTGCTCTACGACAACCTTTTCGGCGAAGGCACCCGACGCCATTGCCTGATGCAACTTGCCTCCATCCGCCGTCTTGAGTGGTCCGAAATCACCGTCATAAGGTGTCTCGCAGACCGTCGGTTTACCCCCTGCACAAGACGGGCAGGAGCCGCAGGCCCGGATCAAGGTCACAACAACACTGTCTCCTGCTGCCAGACCTTTGACTGCCGGTCCAGTTGCGCTGATCCGGCCCGCCGCTTCATGCCCGTAGACTGCTGGTAGTGATCCGCCCCATGCGCCTTCTGCATAGGAAATGTCGGAATGGCAGATCGCGACAGCGTCCAATGTTACCTCGACTTCGCTGCCTTCAGGTGCGCGCAGGTTGACATTTTCAATGACCAGCGGCTCTGCGAAAGCATGGGCGACGGCGGCTTTTATCTGGGGCAAGGGCTGTCCTTTCTGTGCGGGGTTCAGGTCAAGCTGACCCTGAAAACCTCAGCCGCGCAAGCACGGATGCGACACGGGCGGGTGTCTATGACGTCACGTTTGATCGGTCACGGCGTATTAGAAAGATCACCAGCGCAAGGATCATCAGGGCCGAAGCCGCCAGAAACGGCGCGCCTGGCGCGTAGATCGGTGCGTCAACTTTCGTAAAATAGGCAAACGTCGCGGTCATCGCGAGCGGGGAGATGATCATCGCAAGCGATGAAGCGGAGGTCAGCGCGCCTTGTAACTCGCCTTGTGCATTGTCTTTGACGCGGCGCGACATGATGCCTTGCAATGCGGGCGGGATCACGCCTGCCAAGGCGGCGATGGGTGTCAGAAACAACGTGATTGTACCAGAGGTTATAAGCCCGATGCTGACATAGGTGCCAATCGCGCAAAGCAATCCGGCGACAACCGTGCCGCGTTCACCCAGCCATCTGAGCGTCATACGAATGACGCCTGCTTGCACCACTGCCATGGTAATGCCGAACAACGCAAGGGACAGCCCAAGGATAGACGGCCCCCAGCCAAACCGTTCCTGTCCGAAGTAGGCCCAGACCGAAGGGTAAACAGCAAAGGCCACATGGTAGAGGAAATAAATCGTCAGCAATTTGCGCACGCCAGGCAGTTTTCCCAGTTGTTTGACCGCACCCAACGGATTGGCGCGACGCCAGTTGAACATGCGGGCTTTGTCAGGGGTGAGGGTCTCTTTCAGGACAAACCAGCCTAGAATGACATTCATCGAGGCCAGAATGGCCGCGGCCCAGAACGGTGCGCGGGTGCCGTATTCTGCCAGAAATCCCCCGATCACAGGCCCGAGGACAAAGCCCATGCCAAAACCGGCACCGATCAGACCAAAATTTTTCGTGCGATCTGCCGAGGACGAGATATCAGCCATGTAGGCCGCCGCTGTGGCTTGGGTTGCGGCGGTGACGCCGCCGACGAGGCGGGCGGCCAGCAGCACCCAGATGCTACCGGCTATGGCCATGACCACGTAATCAAGCGCCATAACTACCAGCGAGGCCAGCAAAACGGGGCGGCGGCCAAAGCGGTCAGATAGTCCGCCCAAAACGGGACCAAAGATAAACTGCATCACAGCAAAAGATGTGGTGAGGATACCACCCCAGAGCGCCGCTTCGCTGAGACCCCCGCCATTCACGCTGCGGATGAGGTCCGGCATCACGGGCATCATCAGCCCGATGCCCATGGCGTCGATCATCACTGTGATCATGATAAACGCGACGGCGGGGCGCATCAGTCAGAGTGTCTTTGCACGTTGGGCAAATGAGAGAGCTTGGGCAGGGGCGTGTCCCATGCCTTTTGCCGGGTCAAACACCTCCGCAGGGAGATCCGGATAGGCTGCCAAAGCAAGATCCTTGAGGGGGACCCGCTTGTCGCGGGCATCAAGGCAAAGTGATTTTGCCGCTGCTTGCGCTTCGGGTCGTGGCATCAGGTCAGCCAAGGCAAAACTGAGGGCTTCTGCGTGGATCAGGCCCAGATTTCCGCCCAAGGCTGCATGCATCTGGATGGGATGCGGGGCCAGTCCTGTACTCAGAGCCTTTGCGTGTTGAAGGGCAGCGGCCAAACACAGCGAAAGTTGCGGGACCACCATCCATTCGGTGAACCACGCCGCGCCATCGCGTTGATGTTGATGTATCGCGCTGATCTGGAGGCTGCTGCGCAGTCCGGTAAACTGATGACTAAGCGCAACAATTGCGCTGGGCCGAACAGGGTTCTGCTTTTGCGGCATTGTTGAGGAAGCACCGGAACCGCCCAAAGCGACTTCGCCCGCCTCGCTGGCGGTCAATCCGATCAGAGTTTGTCCCATATGCGCAAGGGCTGCGATAACCTGTCCCTGCCAGTCGGCGATGCGCAGAACGGGTGCGCGGTCGGTGTGCCAGCTGCGAAACGGGTCAGACAAACCAAGTGCTTTGGCAAGCTCTGCGCGGGTTTCACTGGCCTGTGATCCCAAAGCAGATGAGGTTCCCGCAGCGCCGGAGAGCGAGACGAAAAGCGATGAAGCTCGTAAGTCTTCCAGAGCATCCAGCGCGTCCAAAAGGGGAGCCCCGAATTGTGCGAGCACTGTGCCCCAAGAAGTTGGAGTTGCCTGCTGGCCGTACGTGCGCGCCGGCATTGGCAGGTGTGCGTGCTGTTCGGCCTGTTGCCCTAATGCTCTCAGAATTTCGCGCAAATCACTTTCGACCAAGGCCAGTGTTTGACGTAAACGCAGCATCAAAGCGGTGTCGATGATATCTTGGCTGGTCGGCCCCCAATGCACGAATTGCGCATGTTCCGGCGCGTTCATCTCGGCGCGAAACGCAGCCACCAAACCCGGCACGCTAACGCCGTTTTCACCCGTGGCAGCAGCTATTGCGCCCGGATCAATCTGGATTTCCATGCTGGCACGGTGGATCGCGGCGGCAGATAGTTCAGGAATGACGCCGAGGTTGCCCTGCACCTTTGCCAAGGCCCCCTCTACCAACAGCATTGCGCGAATGGCGGCGGTATCGGAAAACAGCCGCCCCGCGTCACCCGTATTGAAAAGCTGTGCAAAAAGCGGGCTGTCAAAAACGCTGGCTGCCATTATCTGTCCGTCTCGTGTGTTTCCCAGACTTTCTTGGCGATATTGATGGCGTGGTTGGCTTTTGGCACGCCCGCATAGATCGCAACATGTTGGAAAGCTTCCATGATATCGCTCTTGCTGGCACCCGTGCGCACGCAGGCCCGCACGTGCATTTCGACTTCGTCGAAGTTGCCGGTGGCTGCCAGCAACGCGAGGGTCAACATCGACCGCTCGCGTCGGCTTATTGCGTCAGAAGCCCAGACATTGCCCCAAGCACCCTCAGTGATCAGCCCCTGAAACGGCATGTCTTCGGGCGTCATGGCACTGTTGGCGCGGTCCACGTGGGCGTTGCCCAACACTTCGCGGCGGACCTGCATGCCGCGTTCATAGCGTTCGGATTTGGCGAACCGGTCAGACATGGCCAACTCCTTTCAAGAAATCAGTGAGGACTTGCGCGAATTCCTCGGGCTGTTCCACGCAGGGCAGGTGGCCTGCTTTGCGGATCAGGTGGAATTTGGAACCGGGGATCAGGTCAACTGTTTCGCGCACCAGATCCGGCGGGGTTGATCCGTCCTCGGTTCCCGCAATGCCAAGCGTTGGCAAGCGTAAAGCACTGGTCGTTGTGTAAAAATCCGTACCTGAGATCGCCGCCGAACACCCCGCATAGCCGTCATCCTCGCCGCGCACCAACATGTTGCGCCACAGCTCCAACTCGGGAGACTTGCGAAAATCGGCCGAGAACCATCGTTCCATAACACTATCAGCAAGCGCTTCGACACCGCCGGACTTCACCGCGGCGATACGTTCTTCCCACATCTGGGGATTGCCAATTTTTGCAGCAGTGTTGGACAGCACCATGGCGCGGATCAGGTCTAGGCGTTTGATGGCCAGCCCTTGTGCAATCATTCCGCCAATGGACAGCCCGACAAAGACACTGCCCCGGGCATCCAAGTGATCCATCAGTTTTTCCACATCGCTGATCAATGCGCCCATCGCGTAAGGACCGGTAGGACAGGATGACAGCCCGTGCCCCCGTTTGTCATAGCGGATAATGCGCAAGCCTTTTGGCAGCAACGGCATGATTGGATCCCATAGGCGCAGATCAGTACCAAGGGAGTTGGAAAACACCACGGTTGGCCCGTCATCAGGTCCGTCCACACGGTAATGCAGGCGGACCTCGCCAGTATCAAAAAGTTTCATTTTGTGCCCTCGCGCATTTGGATTGTTGCCATGATTTGACCGTGATCAGAGGCCAGCTTGTTATATGGGGCCTCTGGATGGCTGCCATCGGTCAGATGGTCGTTAAGGACCGAGAAATAGGACATTTCGCCGATGTGGTGCCGCCAGTGCGGGATGAAATGGCGCGACATCAGGATCTGGTCGATGCTCTCGTAAGTGCCGCCAAACGCTGCCGTATAGATCATGTCACGGGCGCTTTTGCGCACAAACATTTTTTCGGCGGAATGCAGGCGTACAGCGTCAATGTCTTCGGTGATTTGCGCGGCCTCTGAGGCGCTGTAGCGATCGCCGCGATGTTCGGCATCATGGCGCAGCATCCATTCGTAATTCTTGAACGGCACTTCTCCTGTTATGATTTCTGAACTCACCGCGGTTTCATTGTCGTTGAGATCACCCAACACCATGACGGGACGGCCTTGTTTGAGTTCGGCTATGATTGCGCCGCGCAGGACCCATGCTTCGGCCATGCGCCGCATTGCGGCACGTGCGGCACCCAAGGCGCGCCCAACCGGATCGTAGTTTGTAAGATCGGCTTCGGAAGCGTGTGATCCGTCTTTCGGGCGGATATACTCGCCAAGCTTTGATTTCAGGTGGCAATTGAAGATGGTGACGGTTTGATTGCCTATCTGCACGCGCACCTTGAGGATCGGGCGGCTGAGGTTCTGGATGGTGAAATGACCGCCTTCATCCCCGTCGAAAGTCTGAAAGGGGATGTTCAACGGCTGGTCAAATGCCTGAATAATCTGTGGTGCGTCGGTGAAACCCAGACGTGACAGAATCGCAACGCCGGGTCTGCGACGGCCTGCTTCGCCGTCATGGATGTTGGGCGCAAAAGCCAGCGATGCGTTCTCGTAATTGCGGTATTCCAGATGGCGAAAGATTGCGCGCTTGCGGTAGCGTTTGTCGGAACTTGGCATTGCATCGGCATTGCTGGCAGCGCCATACCTGTCTGCACGCGCGATGGTGTCCTGCAGGGCCGTTTCCTCGAAAATTTCCTGAAAACCAATGATGTCCGCGTTCATCGCGACCAGTTGATCTGCCAGCCAGTCTTCTTTCCAGGCATATTCCTCGGGCGTGTAGGACTGGAATTTGTAGTATTCCTTGTCCGGTCCGATCAGGTTCTTGACGTTGAAACTGGCGATAGTGAATTCGGTCATGCAAGGGTCTCCAATGCGCGGGCGAACATGGGTGCGTCCACGTTGCCGCCGGATATGGTGACGATGACATCATCACCTTCAATCTCGTCTTTACGAAACAGGGCAGCTGCAAGTGCTGCGGCACCGCCTGGTTCAGCGACCAGTTTGAGGTGTGAAAAAGCATGTGCCATGGCCTGCAGCGCCTCTTTCTCGGTGATCACAAGGCCGGGACCAACCAGCCGCTTCATGATCGGGAACGTCAAATCACCGGGTTGCGGGGTGATAATCGCATCGCAGATATTGCCGGACGTCTTGCTATTTCGTTCAATCCTGCCAGAGCGCAGGGAACGGGTGACATCGTCAAAGCCTTCAGGCTCGGCGGGGCGTACTCGCAGGGTGGGCGCATCGGCCTCAAGGGCGAGGGCAATGCCCGAGCTCAACCCCCCACCGCCGCAGCAGACAATGACATCCGCGTTTGTGATGCCATGTTCGCCGGCTTGGGCGGCAATCTCGAGACCACAGGTGCCTTGCCCAGCGATGACTTGTGGCTCATCAAATGGCTTGATCAGGGTCAGGCCTCTTTCTTCGCTGATGGCCGCGCCAATCCTGTCGCGGCTTTCTGTGTCGCGGTCATAAAGCACCACTTCTGCACCATACGCACGGGTATTGTCGATCTTCATCTTTGGGCTGTCAGAGGGCATGACGATGACCGAAGAAACACCGTGCATTTTTGCTGCCAATGCAACGCCCTGCGCATGATTGCCGCTGGAGAATGCAATGACGCCCTTGTTTCGCACTTCTGGTTCCAGAGCAGACAGGGCCGACCATGCCCCGCGAAATTTGAAGCTGCCCGTGTGCTGTAGACACTCCGGCTTTATCCAGACACGACGTCCTGCAATGTCATCGAGAAAGGGGGCATTTAACAGCGGTGTGCGGCGGATATAGCCATTCAATCGTGCATCAGCACCGCGGATCATTTCGATGTTCATTTCAACCGCTCCAGCCATTCATTCAGTGCCGTCACCGCCTCCGGTTCATCCAGAAAAGGGACGTGGCCCCTACCGGGAACGCTGCCAAGGATCATATCGGGGCTGCGTTTTTGCATCTCCACCACGGTTTCATGGCTGAGAAGATTGGAGTTTTGCCCGTGGATCAGCGCTAGTGGCAGGTCTGCAATCGCGTCAAAGAACGGCCACAGATCAACGTCGGGCCCGTCCATCGCCGCCAGCACCGCGTCGCGCAATTTGGGATCGTAGGTGATCTTTAAGCCGGTCTCCGTCAGTCTGAAATGTTTCTTTGCCTCTTCCAACCAGCGGCTGTCCGGCACATCCACAAAATCCACAAATGCCCGGGCCAAGGCGTCTGCTGCCTCTGCATGGGTCTTCGCAGCCGGATTGAGGCCGATGACATGGCGGATCACAGCAAGGCCACCCGGTTCGATAAACGGGCCAACATCATTCAGCGCAATGCCGAGCAATCTGTCGTGCGCACCTGCCGCCAGACCCATGGCATTGAGCCCGCCACGCGATGTGCCAAGAATCGCGACCTTTTCCAACCCCAGATGATCCAGCAGTTCCAGCACATCACGGCATTCAACCGGCAAGGCATAGTTCTGCCAGTCGGGATCAAAGTCGGATTGCCCGCGTCCGCGATAGTCCAGTTTGATCAATCTGTTACCCGCCAGATGCGGCGTGACATAATCAAAGTCTGCGGTCGTGCGGGTCAGGCCGGCTAAACAGAGGATGGGCAGGCCGGTTCCTTCATCGGTATAATACAGGGAAAGCCCGTCTGACGTGGTGAAATGTGCCATCATATACCTGCCAGTTCCGGGATGCCTGTCAGATCATGCAACACATGTGCGGGTTTCCATGGCAAGCGGTCCATCGGATCGTTACTGCGGTTGACCCATGCGGTTAGGAAACCGTATCCGGTTGCGGCAGCCGCGTCCCAACCGTTTGAAGAGACAAACAAAACTTCGTCCTTGCTGCATCCAAAGTGCGCGCCGACCAGATCATAAACTTTTGCATCCGGTTTGAAGATCCCCACACTTTGCACAGAGAGGGACACGTCCAGCGCATCGCCAATTCCTGCGGATTTCACGGCACCCTCCAGCATATCGGGCGACCCGTTGGACAGGATCGCGGTGTTCAGCCCTGCGGCTTTCAGGGAAGCCAGCATCGCGGGTACCTCCGGATAGGCCTGCAATTCCCAATAAAGCGCCAAAAGCCGTTTGCGCAGCGCGATATCGTCTCCATGATCGGTTTTTGCTAAAGCCCAATCCAACCCGTTTTGCGTAACTTCCCAGAAATCGGTATGGGCCCCTGTTACGGCCCGCAGCCACGAGTATTGCAATTGTTTCAGCCGCCAATGTTCGGCCAAGACCATCCAATCGTCCTTGATTGCGCTGTATTGCGGCTCTGATGCGGCTTGTCGCGCAGCGGCACCGACATCAAACAAGGTGCCGTAAGCGTCAAAAACGCACGTCGTGGTGGGCATAGATCGTCTCCTCGAACTCCGCTCAGACTTGCACGGCGCGCAGCCGTGGAAAAGGCCCGAAATTGTACCAAAGTGGGCGGGGTTTACATCGCGCAAAGGCTTTGCCATTTTGCACGCTATCCGGAGCACCTGCGCAGATACGCGGCCTCCCTCCCTTCCCCCCTACATTTTTGGAGTTTACGATGGCTGAAGTGAAGTCAGGCGATACAGTTGCAATTCATTATACCGGCACTTTGCTGGACGGCAGCACCTTTGACAGTTCCGAAGGGCGCGACCCGTTGGAATTCGAAGTTGGATCCGGCCACATCATTCCCGGTCTGGACGTGGCACTGCCCGGCATGACTGTCGGTGAGAAAAAGGTCGTTAAGATCGCCTGCGCGGATGCTTACGGTGCGTTGAATCCCGAAATGCGCCAAGCGGTCCCACGTGAGGGAATCCCCGCCGATATTCCGCTTGAGGTGGGCACGACTTTGCAGATGCAGACACCCGATGGTCAGGCATTGCCGGTCATGGTGGTCGAAGTAGACGAGGCAACTGTGACGCTGGACGCCAATCACCCGCTTGCGGGCAAAGATCTACAGTTCGATATCGAGCTGGTCAGCATCAACTGATCAATTGCCAACTTTCATACTGCCCATGGCTTGACCCAACTGGTCGGCCATGGCCGCGGTATCATCAATTGTTTCGCCACGAGAGGAACGGCCTTGCGCCGTGCCTTTGGCAGCGGGGCCAATACCGGAAAGCGGATTGGCCTTGGCAAAGCTGTGGCGGTTGACCTTAACCGTATGCTTCGAGCGGAGCGGTGCAACTTCTTCGGGTTGCGCTTCGGCGATGCGGTTTTGACGTTGCGCCTGGCTTTGAGCATTTGCCATCCAGGTTTTCATGAAAGACGGCCCACCAGAATCGGATGATCCTCTGAGTGCCGAAATGCCGTCAACACCAGCGGACATCAGTGCAAGACGCAACTGTGGTTCGCTGCGCAGGGTCGATGCGACGGTGAGCACCAGCACCAGACTTACAATCTTGGCCCAAAAGCGCGCACGCTTTGAGCGGTCACGGCGGGCTTCCAACACTTCGTCGGCGTATATATCTTTGAAATCCATAAATGTTATCTGCATGGAAATCTGGGCAAAAATTTGACGACTTGGCGCAAAATCCGAAATTCCCGACATGTTCTTTTGAAAATAGGTGTTCGCACTCGCAGGTCTCTCTTTATCCCTCTATGTAGCGGACATGAGTGATACAGAACCGTTTGAAATCTTCCTTGTCTGCGCGCCCGGTGTTGAAGAGCTGCTCTGCGCCGAAACCGCTGAAAAGGGCTTTGCCTCTCCTATGGTCAGTCCTGGTGGTGTGACGATCATAGGGGGGTGGCCCGAGGTCTGGCGGGCCAATCTGGAATTGCGCGGTGCGGTGCGCGTGTTGGCGCGGATTGGCAGCTTCATGGCGTTCCATCTGGCACAACTGGACAAACGCGCACGCAAGTTTCCTTGGGGGGATATCCTGCACAAGGATGTCCCGGTCAAAGTTCAGGTAACCTGCAAAGCGTCCAAGATTTATCATGCTAAGGCTGCAAGCCAGCGTATTGAAACTGCGTTGACCGAAAATCACGGGATCACGCTTTCTCCCGACGCTGAAATGGTGGTGAAAGTCCGCATCGACGACAATCAGGTGACGATCAGCCTTGATACCACGGGCGAGGCTTTGCATGTTCGCGGCCACAAAGAAGCTGTCGGCAAGGCACCGATGCGCGAGAATCTGGCGGCCATGTTCCTGCGCCAATGCGCATATGACGGGCGTGAACCTGTGGTCGATCCGATGTGCGGATCCGGCACCTTTCTGATAGAAGCGGCAGAGATCGGTGCGGGGCTGCAATCTGGGCGTAGTCGCTCCTTTGCTTTTGAAAAGCTTTCATCTTTTGATGCGAATGCCTTTGAGGATATGCGCCGTCCTGCTTCTGGTGTGGACTTGAGCCAGAGGTTTTACGGCTCGGATCGCGATTCAGGGGCGGTACGCAACGCGGGCGCAAATGCACAGCGGGCAGGGGTTGCGGACTGGATCACATTTGCTTGCCATGGTGCGGCAGAAGTGCGCCCGCCCGATGGGCCGCCCGGACTGGTCATCGTGAACCCACCCTATGGCGGCCGGATCGGCAACAAGAAATTGCTCTACGCGTTGTATGGCAGCTTTGGTCAAACAATGTTGACCCATTTCAAAGGCTGGCGCGTCGGATTGATCACATCCGAACCCTCATTGGCCAAAGCCACAGGCCTGCCGTGGAAACCGCAAGGCCCGCCCGTGGCGCATGGCGGCATGAAAATCTGGCTCTGGCAGACGCCACCTTTGCGTTAGGCTGTCGGCGAAAAAAGAAAGGTGCGGTTGTTCACCACACCCTCCTCTTTTTGGCCGTAAATATCGTCCGCACTTTCAACACGCGCTGTGCTGTGCGTTCTAGAGATGTTCTGCCTGCGGCATACCCAGAATATGATAACCACCGTCGACGCGAATGATCTCACCCGTGGTGCAGGCGCCTGCGTCCGATGCCAGATAAACTGCCGTTCCCCCAACCGCCTCAAGGGTCGCATTCGAGCGTAGGGGAGCGTTCATGTCGGTATGTTTGTAGGTCTTGCGTGCCCCGCCAATCGCAGCCCCTGCCAGCGTTTTCATCGGACCGGGCGAGATCGCGTTGACGCGGATGCCTTCTGGACCCAGATCATTTGCCAGATAGCGGGTCGCGCTTTCAAGTGCCGCTTTGGCCACACCCATCACGTTGTAGTTGGGCACAACGCGGTTCGATCCCTGATAGGTCAGGGTCATCAATGTACCACCGTTTTCCACCATCAGCGGATGGGCGCGGCGGGCCACTTCGATAAAGCTGTAGGCCGAAATGTCCATCGAATGTTTGAAATTGGTGCGGCTGGTGTTCAGGAAGCGCCCTGTCAGTTCGGATTTGTCTGAAAACGCAATGGCATGCACGACAAAGTCGATGGTCGGCCAGCGTGCGCCCAATTGTTCGAACGCCGTGTCGAGCGAGGCATCATCCGTTACATCCACATCCACCATGAAGTCGGACCCGACGGAGTCGGCCAGCGGTTTGAGCCGTGAACCAAAGGCTTCGCCTTGATAGGTGAACGCCAGTTCTGCGCCCGCTTCTGCCATTGCCTTGGCGATGCCCCAAGCGATGGAGCGTTCGTTTGCGACACCCATGATCAAGCCGCGCTTCCCTTTGAGGAGTTCTGACATGTTCAAATCCTATCCGTTAAATTTCGACAGGATCATCGACCCGTTGGTGCCACCAAATCCGAAGGAGTTGGTCATCACTGAATCCAGTCCAGCATTGTCCACCCGGGTGGTCGCAATTTCGGCGGCGTCCAGTGCAGGATCCAGCGTTTCCACGTTGATTGAAGGCGTGATGAAATCGTCCTTTAGCATCAGCAGGCAAAAGATCGCCTCCATGGCACCGGCAGAGCCTTGCCCGTGACCTGTCATGCTCTTGGTTGAACTCACAGGCGGCGTGCTGCCTTGACCAAAGACGCGGCGGACTGCTTCGATCTCGCCGACGTCACCCACGGGTGTCGAGGTGCCGTGTGCGTTGATATAGCTGACCTTACGTCCTTCTGGCAGGGTTGCCAGTGCCAGTTCCATGGCGCGCTGGCCACCTTCGCCGGAGGGGGCCACCATGTCGTGTCCATCCGATGTGGCCGCAAATCCGGTGACTTCGGCATAGATCGTTGCGCCGCGGGCCAGCGCATGATCAAGGTCTTCGAGCACCACCATGCCGCCACCGCCCGTGATCACAAAACCGTCGCGATTGGCGTCAAAGGCGCGGGATGCCTTTTCGGGTGTGTCGTTATATTTGCTGCTCATTGCGCCCATGGCGTCAAACAGGCAGGACAACGTCCAGTCCAGTTCTTCACCCCCGCCGGCAAACATTACGTCCTGTTTGCCCAGCATGATCTGTTCTGCCGCCGCTCCGATGCAATGCAACGATGTCGAGCAGGCCGAAGTAATCGAATAGTTGATGCCTTTGATCTTAAAGGCTGTCGAAAGGTTTGCGCTGATTGTGGAGGACATGCACTTGGGCACTGCAAACGGCCCGATACGTTTTGTGGCACCTGTCTTGTCGACAATATCATGCGCCGCTTTCATGGCAGAGGTCGACGGCCCTCCGGAACCCGCAATCAAACCCGTGCGCGGGTTGCTGATCACATCCTCGCCAAGTCCTGAATCTGCAATCGCCTGCTCCATCGCAAGATAGGCATAGGCTGCACCCTGTCCCATGAACCGCAATGTGCGCTTGTCGATGTGATCGGCCACATTGATCTTGAGCGTGCCTGCAACTTGGCTCCGGAAGCCGTGTTCGACCATCTCGGGGCTGGTCTCGATACCCGAGGTGCCCGCCTTCAAAGACGCAGTGACTTCTTCGGCGTTATTCCCGATGGACGAGATGATACCAAGACCTGTGACAACAACCCGTTTCATGAGCAAACCTCTGGTTTGATGCGGCGCATGGGCAGCACTCCTTATAATAATCAACTCTGTTTAGGATAGGAGGGCGTCGCGGCGCAACCAAATAGGGCGCGCGCGCTTCAGCGCAGGATGTGCAAGCCCAATGCACGGGCCACAGCTGCAGAGTTAGAACTTACCACAAGTTTGCGCCGCAGGCTCATGCAGGCCTTGGCGACCCAGTTGCGGCTGACGCCGCTGGTTTGCGCGATTTGTTGTTGGGACATGCCGTAGAACAGGAGGTGCAGGTATTTTACCTCGTTTTCCGTCAGGCCCAGTTTGCGTTCGGCGGCTGCGCCCAATTTGATGTTGATCTTTTCGTGCATCTCGACCGCTGATCCCATCGCGGCATAGAGTACCTGTTTGCTCAGGATTTCGTTCTTGCGCCCACCGGAGAATCCGGCACCTGCCATTGGATTGTTGCGTAGTTGGTACAGGAAGTCATAGGTCATACCGTATTTCAGGCCTTGCACCATCAACCCCGCATATTTGGGCGAAATAAAGCGTTTCTGTTTGGCGTAAAAGGCAATCGAATAAGGCGGCTGGCTTTGGCACAGGCTGGAAAGCATTTGGCTAAGATCGTTTTGAAAGTAGTACTCGATCCAGTCGGGATGCCCGCGCATCAGGTAGCAATTGATCAGGTCGGGACCGTCCGTGTTCACAAATGCAGAGCAATAGGTGAAATGCGTCAGCCCGTACTCCAGCCAGCGGTTTGCATAGCTGTGGAATAGGTCACAAATGCCTTGCTGGTCCGCAGGCGACAGGCCGCATTCATCCGCAAAGGTTTCGTGAAAAATATAGTCTTGGAGCATGTGCTCTAGATGCCCTGAAAAAAGATCTGTTGCCTGCCTTTTTTTGACGTTGTGCGGGGTTTGTCCATATTTATGGACAATCACGGGCGTGTAGGTGGAAAACAAGGTGAATTTCCTGCCAACCTGATCAAGTCTTTGGAAATGCGTACTTTCTGTAACGGTATGCACGTATGAAACACTTGCAAGGAGAGCCGAAAATGAGCTTTGATCCCGAGATGAGACTGCCAACCATCGTCGTGAAAGGCGAACGCGGACAGGACCAGCAACAGATCGATCGCCTGAAGGATCAGGTACGACAGGATGATGCGGCAGGCTTTGACGATTGTCCTGTGTTTTATGAAGGGGGTGGTGGTGGCGGCTTGCCCTATTACATGGATTCCAGCGCGATGCTTGAATTGGCACTTTCCGATATGAAGTCGCTTGGCGATGGTGTCTTCGAATTCACGCTTCTGGACACCTTTTATGCGGACTTGGATGGAAATGGAATGCGTGATGCATGTGACCCGATTTACGAGGCTGGTCATACCACCACCATTAATACACTGGGTGGCGACGCCGCTGATGCGCGTGAGTCGTTTACAAATCTCTGGCAATTGTTGCCACCGCAGTATGACATGTTCTGACGCCATGGCAGGTCAAAGAGCGCCTCAACGTGTGCTTTAGCTGGCCTTCTTATTCATGAACACGTAGATCACCTCGCCGTCGGCATCCACGATGTCGTCGGCGACAATCATCCCAGGGTTGCAATTGTGGATCACAGGAATGGCACCAATCCTGTCAGTCAGCATTTCGCGTTCAGGGCGGGCCATGTTTCTGTGCGATACAACGCCCGCTTTTAAGGCCCGGTCCTATCTCTTTGACAAGTAGAACCGCCCCAACGGCTTGATTTAAAACTGGTTTTGGAACACTATCTGAAGTGGCTTATGCCATTGCGCCGCTTACTCCAGTGATCTTGACCATTATCTATCGGGCTTTTCCCAACATGACCCAAGAAGACGCTTCCCCATCAGATTTGCCCGCATTGGTCGATCTGACTTATTCGGCCACGACTGATCCGGGGCGATATGACGAGTTAGTTCAGGTCTGGGAACAATACATGTCCGGGCTTTCGAGCAGTGAAATCGAGGATGCGCAACAAAACCACTTGCGGCATTTCAACCGCGCGCTTGAGATATTCGAGCGGATTGGCCGCCAGAAACACCAGCAGGATCGCGCAGACAGGGTTGTCGAGTTGTTTGATGTGCCAGCCTTTGTGATGGATCGCAACGGCGTGGTGTTGCAGACCAACAAGATGGGTGAAGCGGGTCAGCTGTCGATTTCCTATGACGGTGCCGCAGAAGACAACGGGTTGTCCTTACTTGATCGCGAGGCGCTGAAGTCTGCTATTTCGCGGCTTCAGCAGGGTGCTCCTGTGGCGCTCATTCCGGTGCACGACAGCACAGATCGTTTGATGGATTGCGCTGTGATCACCGCGCTGGAACAGGGTCAGGGCGAAGGGGACCGGTTTCTTCTGGTGTCAAGCGGACCCTCCTTGAGCGAAGAACAGCTTGCCAGCCTTCAGCAACAGTTCAACCTCAGCGATTCTGAAACGCAAGTTCTGGTGGCTTTGCTTCGGGGAGAAACAGTCGCCGAAATCTCGCAACGCCGCGGGGTTGGCGAAGCGACAACACGCACGCAGGTTCGCAAGCTGCTTGAGAAAACCAGCAGCCCGACATTGGCAGACCTGATCCGGCAGGCGACGTTGATCTCGGCGCAGATTACCGCTGTCGGTTTGGCGCAGAAGCTGACCGCGAAGGAAGAGGCTGCGGCGGTTTCATATGACCGTATCCTGACGTCTGACGGACGATTGCTTGCTTATCGCGATTTCGGTGATCCGGAGGGGCGTCCGGTTTTGTTCATACACAACATGATCGGTGGCGCAATCTGGACCCGCAAGATGGAACAGCTGGCCCGTGCGCGGCGCTGGCGCATCATTGCGCCCTCGCGGCCCGGTTTTGGGCTGTCTGACAGTTATCCCGCGCGGGATATGGAATTGGTGCGCAAGACCTGTTCGGACATGCGCGCCTTGCTGGACCAGTTGGGCATTGATCGTGCATTGGTGATCGGCATGATCTCTTCTGCGGGGGTGGGCATCCGATTTGCCAAGGATCACCCTGATCGTGTGGTTGGGTTATTAAACGTCTCACATGCGGGCGTGATTGATGATGAATTGATCGACGGCATGGCCAATCCGTCACGAGCCATGGCCAAGACCTATCGCAAGTCCGCGACCGCGCTGCGCTTTCTGATCCGTGTTGCTGTGGCATCGGTTGATTTGCTGGGACCGACACAAATGCTGCGTTCCAATTTTCGCCGCTCTGAGCCGGACGCACTGTTATTTGAGGACAAGGAGCTGGTGGATGCCATCGGTCAGGGCTTGCAACACGCAATAGCGCAGGGCGGAGAGGCCTTTTCCCGCGACGGATTTGTCTCATTGAATGATTTCAGCAAAGAGCTGCGCAGCCTGACCTGCCGCGCTGTGTGTCTGATGGGCAGCGAGGATGTGATGTATCCGACCACCCATGCTCTGCGTTTGATGAAAGGCATTCCCAACTACGAAGCCGTTGTTCTGGAAAATGCCGGGCAATTCGTTTTCTACGGGCGTTTCGGCGAAGTGCTGGATGTTATGGACGGTATTTGGCAGGACGGTCAGAGGTTAATTGCAGTCGCTGCCTCATAAATTTTGCTGCTATCCACAATTTTGTGGATGTCGGTACGTTCAAACCTCTTTCTAGTGGGGGAACGATTTTGAACGGAACGATACTTGAAGAAATTGGAAACGTCAGGCTGCCAAGAATTTCTGGCCCAGTCACGCCAGATGACCTCCTCGATCAGCAGGTGAAACTGCGGGTCGAGGAGGAATTTTCCCGCCTTTTCCTAAGTCGATTGCACGGTCGTCCCGCGTGTTTGAGGGGTGTCATCTGACGCCAATTGCGGCGTGAATCAGCTTTCGGACAACGCCACTTTCATGTCCTTGACCTCGTATATCACCTCACCATCCGCTTCTACGATGCCGTCAGCGACCCCCATGGTCAGGCGGCGTGTCTGGATCGCCTTGGTGAAATCAATTTTGTAGGTCAGCATTTTGCGGTCAGGGCGCACCATGCCTTTCAGCTTCACTTCGCCCACACCCAAAGCATAACCGCGCCCCTGCCAGCCGCGCCAGCCGAGGTTGAAACCCGTCAACTGCCACAGACCGTCAAGACCAAGGCAGCCGGGCATAATCGGGTTGCCAGGAAAGTGGCAGTCAAAGAACCAAAGGTCAGGTGTAATGTCGAATTCGGCCGTGATGTGGCCTTTGCCATGCGCGCCGCCGTCGCCGGAGACATCGGTGATCCGGTCCATCATCAGCATCGGCGGGGCGGGCAGTTGTGCATTGCCGGGGCCGAACAACTCGCCAGCGGCGCATTTCAACAAGGCTTTTTTGTCAAAGCTGGTGGGGTAATCGGCCATGGTGCGGCTCTCCTGCTGCGGCGTGAAAATCTGGTGCGGTTTATCTTGCGCGGGTCGCTATCGCAATACCAGTGCTGAGCGCAGTGGCATGACCCTCCCCGCGACAAAGTTGCACTTGAGTGCCACATTTCTGGTTTTCAATTGAAAACCATTCGCAAGACACCCTATATTGCTAGGCAGGATCAAAACGGAGCAATCCATGACACAGACGCATCAAGAGATCGGTACCCGCTGGCTGGAGGACGCTGGCGTGCGCCCGACCCGTCAACGAGTGACCTTGGCGCATTTGTTGGTGGGGGACGGGCAGCACCGCCATGTCACTGCCGAAAGCCTGTTTGATGCTGCCAAGGGGCAGGGTGAATCCGTGTCACTGGCCACAGTTTACAACACGCTGCGCGCATTCTGCGAGGCTGGGTTGTTACAAGAAGTGACGGTAGATGGGTCCAAGAGCTACTTTGACACCAATACGCACGATCATCCGCATTTCTTTTGGGAAGATGACGGAATGCTAACGGATGCACCGTCCGACCAGTTGGTGATTTCAGGTCTGCCTGAAGCGCCACACGGAGCCGAGATTGCCTCGGTTGATGTCGTGATCCGGCTGCGCCGCAAGGCTTAAACCGGTATCAGAACCACTGCCCCGGTTCCATCAGTCCCAAGTCCAGCAATTGCCTAGAGTGCCATTCAAACGGCGTCGAATTGTGCCATTTGAAACTGTCGATCTCGAATTTGCTGCCCGGATTGCTTTTCAGCGCCTTGGCCGTACGGAACGAGCAGATTGCCGAGGTAATGTTATGGTGCCATGGGCAGGCGTAGGTGTTGTATTCCTCATCGTTGAACGTGTGGTCCCAACGGATGCGCAAACCTTTCTTGGCGCGAAACAGGGGGATACGGTCGATCTTGCGCCGGATCGCGGGGACGTGTTCTTCGTAACGCCAACGCAGCCCGCCAAAAAAATCAAGCTGCCGTTCCTTGGGATGATCGTGATTTTCCGGATCGGGACGCGCGAGTGCGTAATAACCCGACCGGTCCATATGTGCGCTGTCCAGTGAAACCGCATCAGGATGTTTGTGCAGATCCTCGGCGTAAAGATCAATGACATAGGCCAACATAGCATCGCGGCGTTCTTCATTATGAAAGGCGAGCATTTCCACAACATTGCGGGTCTCGCAGAACGGAAAGAAGAAGTATTCAGCATTATAGCAAAAGTAGACCCATTGCCCTGCCATCGGATCCATCAGCGTATTTATCGCCGTTTCCATCGCGTTGTCGGCTGACATATTATAGTTGACGCGGATGATCGTTTCTTCAAGGTCACGGGGAAGATCAAACATGTCCGGCATAAGCGCAATCGTGGCTTTGAAACCCATTTGCTGATGATGGCGCAGGCTGGTCGCGATTTCCACATCATCTTCGACCATGACAATGGCAATCGGCCCTTTTGCAAGGATCGCACGTTCAGCGTCAATCATCTGGGTCAGGCTGGCGTAGTGCATGGGGCCTCTGCTCGTGTCGTTTTGACATAGAATCGGTTAATTCGGCGTGCATTGCAAGCGATGGGTGCGCCTGCTAGACGACTGCTGAATTCCTACAGGTATTGGACAAGACCCATGACCGCGCCCAAAAAGCTGTTTATCAAGACCTATGGCTGCCAGATGAACGTGTATGACAGCGAACGCATGGCCGAAGCCATGGGCGGACAGGGCTATGTAGAAACCCAAAGTGCTGATGACGCGGACATGATCCTGCTCAACACCTGTCATATCCGTGAAAAAGCTGCGGAGAAGGTGTATTCGGAATTAGGGCGGCTGAAGCCGCTGAAGGATTTGAAACCTGACTTGAAAATCGGTGTGGCAGGATGTGTTGCGCAGGCCGAAGGGGCCGAGATCATGCGCCGCCAGCCTGCCGTTGATCTGGTCGTAGGGCCGCAAAGCTATCACCGCTTGCCCGCCATGGAAGCCAAAGTGCGTGCAGGCGGCACAGCACTTGATACGGATTTTCCCGAAGAGGACAAATTTGAACATCTCAAGGGGCGTGGTCCCAAAGGCAAACGCAATCCGGCCGCCTTTTTGACTGTGCAAGAGGGCTGCGACAAGTTCTGCGCGTTTTGCGTTGTACCTTATACACGTGGCGCGGAAGTCAGCCGTCCGGCTGCACGCGTGCTGGAGGAAGCCCGTGATCTGGTGGAACGTGGCGTGCGCGAAGTCACCTTATTGGGTCAAAACGTCAACGCTTATCACGGACATGAGGGCGGGCTGTCCGGCCTTATCCGCGATTTGGCCAAGGTCGATGGGCTTGAGCGTATCCGCTACACCACCAGCCACCCCAACGACATGGACGATGACCTGATCGCCGCTCATGGCGAGGTGCCTGAACTGATGCCCTATCTGCATTTGCCTGTGCAATCGGGTTCCGATCATATCCTGAAACGGATGAACCGCAGCCACACAGCCGAAAGCTATCTGCGCGTGATTGAGCGTATTCGCGCGGCCCGTCCCGATATCATTCTGTCCGGTGATTTTATTGTTGGTTTTCCTGAAGAAACGGATGCCGATTTCGAGGCAACGATGGAGTTGGTGCGTCAGGTCAAATATGGCTACGCCTATTCGTTCAAATACTCGACCCGTCCGGGCACACCTGCTGCTGAACGCACGCTTGTGGACGTGGACGTGGCTGATGCACGGCTGCAAACGCTGCAATCGTTGATCACCCGACACCAACGCGAGATTCAGGAAAGCATGGTTGGACGCGATGTTTCAGTCCTGATCGAACGCGCCGGGCGAGAAGCTGGGCAGATGCTGGGCAAGTCGGAGTATCTGCATTCGGTTCATATCGAGAATTGCACCGGTCAGATCGGGGACATCGCCAAGGTAAGAATCGTTGAGGCAAAAACCAACTCGTTGACAGCGCGACACCTGTAATCGGGCGCACAACTTGAAAGGGCATCGGCCTGTAATAGTGCCTTTGCCGCAATTTTGCCACATTTTCATATGTTTGCGCTGAAAATTAACACTAAATGTAGATATCAGTGCTTCACAGTCTCGGAAATATTACCTAACGTGTCTTCGTATGCGGAGCGTACAAACCGATGGTTTGTAATGTTCTTCGTGGGGGAATTGATAAAAGGAAAAAGCTGTGGTGAACACAATCTCCAAAGCGATCCGAGCTGTGGCGAGCCTGTCACTCGCAGCCGCGATCGCGCTGCCAGCGACTTTTGTGGCAACAGGTGCAGATGCGCAAACTAAATCTCAGAGTGGTCGTGATCGTGGTATTTATACACCAACGATCTGGGTTGATCCCGATGGGTGTGAACACTGGGTGATGGATGACGGCGCGGAGGGATATATGACCCCTCATACCAGCCGTCAGGGCATTCCGGTGTGTCGTCGCGGCAATGTGTGCGGCGTGATGAATTCCGACCAGTTTTTTGCGACAGACAGCTATCGTATTCACAAAGCAGGCAAAGCGCGTCTGGCGAATTTCTTTCGCACGACCGGCGCTGTTTCCTACATCATTACGGGCCACACCGACAGCCGTGCTTCTGATGCCTACAACATGAAGCTTAGCTACAACCGCGCCAACGCTGTAGCCGCAATTGCGGCGGCAAACGGTGCGCGCATTGCTGATGTTCGCGGTTACGGCGAGCGCCTTCCGGTTGCGGCCAACAATTCATCGCATGGGATGGCTAAAAACCGTCGCGTCGAAATCATCTGCATTCGCTAAGGGGACGTGACGTGAACAAATCCAAAATTATTCTCGGCCTCACTTGCGCCATGGGCCTGACTGCTTGTGCCGGTCCCGGTGACTTCGAGGGGGTCTTTCGTGGCCTGCCTTCGGATAAAACCATAGATCGCGGCATCAACAGCCACCACCTGAGCACATTGCAGGCTGGTATCTGGGTTGACCCAAACGGTTGTGATCACTGGATCATTGACGATGGTGTTGAAGGGTATCTGTCTGCCCGTCTGGACAAATACGGCAAGCCTGTTTGCTCCGGTGTTGCACCACCCACGCACACCGTTGGCGATTTCAAAGGCGGTTCCAACATTCCGGATCCAAACTGATCTTGGCTGAGAACATCAGCATGATCGGGCCGGAGTGTTTAGCACTCCGGCCCTTTTTGCGTTTTCGGGCTGTTTTTTGTGCTGCGAAAGCCTATCTGCCTGTAACCTTCCTGAACCCAAGGAGCCTGCCTTGCCACCTAGTGATCTGATGACGCCTGCGCCCGTTGGCGACCCTGTTGTGCTAGAGTTTCCCGATAACCGCCTGCTGATTGATCTATGCGGGGCCTATGATGCACATCTTGCGGCTATCGAAAAATCGCTCGAAGTACAGATTGTGCGGCGGGGCAACCATCTGAGTATCTTGGGTGATCCGGAGGCGCAGCAACAGGCCGAAGGTGTTTTGAACACGCTTTATGCGCGACTGGAAAGCGGTCGCAAAGTTGCGCAAGCCGAAGTTGAGAGCCTGCTACGCATGGGCACGCCGGATACGACGCGTAACGCGGACCAAAGCGCGCAGCCCAAAATACAGGTCGGTGAGACGTTCGAAATCCAGACCCGGAAAAAACGGGTGGAACCGCGTACCGAGGCGCAAAAAGCCTATGTGAAATCGCTGTTTGATGACGAACTGACTTTTGGCATTGGACCGGCCGGAACCGGCAAAACCTATCTGGCGGTTGCTGTGGGCATCAACATGTTCATCGGCGGCCATGTGGACAAGATTATCCTTAGCCGTCCTGCGGTCGAGGCTGGTGAAAAGCTGGGTTATTTGCCCGGAGATATGAAGGATAAAGTCGACCCTTACATGCAGCCGCTCTATGATGCGCTGAACGATTTCTTGCCGGGCAAGCAACTTGCCAAACTTATCGAAGAGAAACGTATCGAAATCGCCCCGTTGGCTTTCATGCGTGGCCGTACCCTGTCCAACGCGTTCGTGGTGCTGGACGAGGCCCAGAACGCGACCTCCATGCAGATGAAGATGTTTTTGACCCGCCTAGGCAAAGGTTCGCGCATGGTGATTACAGGCGACCGCACGCAGGTTGATCTGCCGCGCGGTGTGCAATCGGGTTTGGCTGATGCTGAACGATTGCTCCGTGACATTCCGAAAATCAGCTTCAATTACTTCACCTCCAAGGATGTGGTCCGTCACCCCTTGGTTGCCGCCATCATCGAAGCGTATGAAGCCGATAACCCGACAGGATAACCCGCGTAGTCTCTTGGTTCCGCGCCTGAGCATGGCCCAGGAGCAGAGCGTGTGAAAGAACTGCTGATGCAGAACATGGACATTGAGATCGAAGACCCACGCTGGTCAACGCTCGATTTTGAAGGGCTGGCCGCGACTGCTGTCAAAAGCACACTTGCGCATCTCGGTATCAAGTCCGAGGATGCTGAAATCAGCATCCTCGCCTGCGATGATCAACGCATTGGCACGTTGAACGCCGCGTTTCGCGACAAGCCGTTGCCGACAAACATCCTGAGCTGGCCCAGTGAAGAGCGCGGCGCGATTGCACCCGGGGGGCAACCGGCCAAAACAAATGCAGGACCGGACGGCCTTGTCGAACTTGGCGATATCGCCATTTCATACGACACCTGTGTTTCCGAAGCCTCAGCGGCAAACAAACCGGTGGCCCATCACATTACCCATCTGATGATTCATGCTACCCTTCACCTACTCGGCTATGACCACGAAACTGCGCAGGATGCTGCCTTGATGGAAGGGCTTGAAGTCGTAATACTTGGCAAATTGGGTCTGGATGACCCATATAGAGAATCGTAGGGGCCAATTGGTGCCGTTTCACAAGACAGGATAAAATGGGCGATACAGACGGATCATCTAACGCAGCGCCAAGCGCGCGACCGGATGAGGATATAGAACCGCAAGAAGACGCAGCCAACAAGACGGGCGGCTTCTTTTCTCGCGTGATCGGGGCGCTTAGCCCCTCGGACACAGATCAAGACAGCGTATTTACACCGCCGCCCGTTGATCGGGTGACCGCGCGCGGCATGATTAACCTGCGCCGGATGCGCGTGGATGACGTCGCCATTCCCAAAGCAGACATCGTGGCGGTCCCTGTAACGGCCAGCCTTGATGAATTGGTTGCGGTCTTCAAAGAAAGCGGCATGACACGTCTGCCCGTTTATGATGGTACGCTTGATACACCGGTTGGCCTTGCGCATCTCAAAGACCTTGCTTTGCAGTATGGCTTTAACGGCAAATCAAAGGGCTTTGATATTCTGGAAGTGGTGCGTCCGCTTTTGTTTGTGCCGCCCTCCATGAGCATTGGTGTGCTGTTGACAAAGATGCAGGCCGAACGCCGCCATATGGCACTGGTTATTGACGAATACGGCGGCGTGGATGGACTTGTGACCATCGAAGATCTGATCGAACAGGTCATTGGCGAGATCGAAGATGAACACGATGTGGATGAAGGAAACTTCTGGAGCATTGAAAAACCGGGCACTTATCTGGCGCTGGCGAAAACCCCACTTGAGGATTTCGAAGCCGAGATTGGGCATTCGCTGACGGACCACGACGATGTGGACGAAGAAGAGATCGACACGCTGGGCGGTCTGGTCTTTATGTTGTCGGGGCGCGTCCCGACCCGTGGTGAAGTCGTGTTGCATCCTGATGGCCCCGAATTCGAAGTGATCGACGCCGACCCGCGCCGTATCAAGCGCCTGCGCGTGCGCACCCAGGGACCAAACGGGTGACAGCCCTTTCGGGTGGGTGGCGGCAAGTTGCAATGGCTGGCACCTTGGGTGCTTTGGCCGCTTTCGGACAAGCCCCGTATGATCAGCCATTGATGCTGATGGCCGGTCTGGTCGGGGCGGTCTATTTCTTTCAATACAGCAAAACGGACCGTCAGGCGGCCGTGTTCGGATGGGCCTTTGGCACCGGGTATTTTGCCCATGCCCTGCAATGGATTGTGTCGCCTTTTATGGTCGACGTTGCACGCCATGGATGGATGGCACCGTTTGCGCTGGTTCTGCTGGCTGCTGGCCTGGCCCTGTTCTGGGGCGCGGCATTCTGGGCGGCGCGGCGTTTGGATCAAAATCGCGCATGGCCGCTGATCCTGTGTCTGCCTGCTGTCGAATTGATCCGCGCCTATATTTTCACGGGATTTCCGTGGGCCATGCCGGCGCAGGCTCTGGTGAATAATCTGGCGGGGCAGGGACTGGCTTTGGCCGGACCTTATGCGTTGAACCTTGGCGTGATGGCGGTGGCAGTTGTTCTTGGCACCCACGCGCGCAACGCTGTGCAACGTGTTGTTCGTTTTGGTGTCATACTATTTGGTCTGGGCGCATTGGTTCTGCCACCGATGATGCCGGATGCGGTACTGGGTGATCACAGCATCCGCCTGATCCAACCCAATGCCCCGCAACGCGACAAGTGGGATCCCGATAAAATTCCCGTGTTTTTTGACCGACAATTACGCTTTAGCGCAACACCGCCTGCTGATGGCGTGAAAGCGCCCAATCTGATCCTATGGCCTGAAACTGCGATTCCGTGGTCATTGGATTATGCCGGAACGGCCCTTGTCCAAATCGGGGCCGCAGGCGGGCAAGCCCCCGTTGCACTCGGTGTGCAGCGGCGTGATGATCTGCGGTTTTACAATTCAATGGTGGTGCTGGGGCAGGACGGCTCTGTGGCACAGGCCTATGACAAACACCACCTTGTGCCTTTTGGTGAATACATGCCCTTTGGTGATGTTCTGGCCAACTTCGGTATCTATGGATTGGCAGCGCAAGCAGGCAATGGCTATTCATCGGGGCCAGGGGCCAAATTGCTCGACTTCGGACCGCTTGGCAAAGCCTTGCCGCTGATTTGCTACGAGGCGGTCTTTGCCCATGATGTGAATGCCGCACCCGAGCGTCCTAATTTCCTGATCCAGATCACCAATGATGCCTGGTTTGGCAAAGGTGCCGGGCCGCGACAACATCTGGCGCAAGCGCGTATGCGCGCGATTGAGCAGGGATTGCCTTTGGCACGTGCCGCAAACACTGGTATTTCAGCGATGATTGACCCATATGGGCGGATCACAGCATCGCTGCCGCTGAACGAGGCCGGTTTTGTCGACGCGGCTTTGCCACAACCACTGGCAGCAACGCTTTATAGCCGGACAGGTGATTTTCCGTTTGCATTTGTGTTGCTGTTGGGACTCGCAGCTGCGGCATTCTCGACACGCAAACGTCAACAAGCGGTTAGCGATTGACCGCTATTGCGGGTCTCGCTAAGCCGAACCAAATCCCTATGCCACAACGGCTTCCTGACGTGGCATGTCAAATATTATTGGAGCAGATATGTCCCGACAGAACTATATTTTCACCTCCGAGTCTGTCTCGGAAGGTCATCCCGACAAGGTTTGTGACCGCATTTCGGATGCTGTTCTGGACGCCTTCCTGACCGAAGAGCCAGAGGCGCGTGTCGCAGCAGAGACGTTTGCGACGACCAACCGCGTGGTCATCGGAGGCGAAGTGGGCCTGTCCGATCAATCCAAACTCAAGGAATACATGGGCCGGATCGAAGACATCGCGCGCGCCTGTATCAAAGACATCGGTTACGAGCAGGAGAAGTTTCACCACGCGACCTGCAAGATCACCAATCTGCTGCATGAACAATCAGCCCATATTGCCCTAGGTGTTGATGCCAGCGGCAACAAGGAAGAGGGTGCGGGCGATCAGGGGATCATGTTCGGCTACGCCACGGATGAGACGGAACAGTTGATGCCAGCCCCAATTCACTATGCGCATGCCATTCTGCGCCGTCTGGCCGAAGTGCGCAAAGACGGCACCGAACCGACATTGCGGCCAGACGCCAAAAGCCAGCTTTCCGTGCGTTACGAAGGGGGGAAGCCGGTTGGCGTGTCATCGATTGTTTTGTCAACACAACATGCGTCAGTAGATCAGACCAGCGCAGACATTCGCGATATTGTTGAACCCTACATCCGTGAAGTGCTGCCGGATGGCTGGATCGACAACGATACGGTCTGGCATGTGAACCCGACGGGTGTTTTTGTGATTGGCGGTCCTGACGGGGATGCGGGCCTTACCGGACGCAAGATTATTGTGGACACATATGGTGGTGCAGCCCCGCATGGCGGCGGCGCGTTTTCGGGTAAAGACCCAACCAAGGTCGACCGCTCGGCGGCCTACGCTGCGCGCTATCTGGCCAAAAACGTGGTTGCTGCGGGCATGGCGAAGAAATGCACGATCCAGCTTTCCTATGCGATCGGCGTTTCAGAGCCGCTGTCGATCTATTGCGATACCTTCGGGACAGGCGAAGTAGACGACGTCGCCGTTGAAAACGCGATCCGCAAGGTGATGAGCCTGACACCGCGTGGTATTCGCGAACATCTGCAATTGAACAGGCCAATCTATCAGCGTACTGCTGCCTATGGCCACTTTGGCCGCGCACCGGAAGCTGACGGCGGGTTTTCGTGGGAAAAGACAGATTTGGCGGCACAGCTTAAAGCGGCTGTTTGATCCTGCGGCGGGCAGCGCCTGTTCAGCGCGGCGGAGTGGCTTTTTTGAGCTGCTTCCTCGGGGTGTTTGGCATTGCCTGCTTTCCGCGTTTTCGGGCCGGACGATGGTGATTCATAGTTGGCTGATTTGTCAGTCGAGATATGAGACATGCGGCGCGAATTTCCGGTCGCGAATTTCCCACGTGTCATGAGAGCGCTATATTTGCTCTCAACTTTTCGGATGAACGGCATCGTGCTTTAGTAAACGGCTCTCGATTGTCAGAATGGATTGATCTGCCTCCCGTTTCGCGGTGATCGCTCTTGGGCAGAATGCGGCGCAATTGCCTCTGAGAACCCCGACCATCGGAGCTGGCAAGCATACGTCAGGCCGGTGAGCTCTGCCAAACGGATGGCATTAGCGTAATTTTTGGTGAAGGTGATGTTGATGATCTGGTTATCCGGTCAGTTGATCCTGACGGCGAGGTGAGCTTGTTAATAGTACAGCCGCTAATGTCTGCGTGGCGCAAAAGGTGAGGGCGGCCTTTCCTGTTTCGCCGAGAACGGTGGCAGGACATTCTTGAACTGACGCTCTTGCAGATCGGACAACAGCTTTGCGCCGTCCTCACGCTCCATTTCGATCAGGAAGGCCCAGAGGCTCATGCAGTTCTGTTCTATAGCCCCCAACCCTTCAGCAGGGTGGTCCAAAGGACTTGTCCGCAGGTGGCGTATCTGGCGTAACAGGCGGCTGACCATTGGTTTCACGTCACGTGCAGAACGGGCTGAACATCGCGACAGTAAGTGTTCAACAGTCGCGGTTGTGAAATCTGCGCCGGGTTCCAAGACCACCTGTTGCCCCACTGCAATCGCTTTTGAGACAACCTTGGCAAAGCTGTCCTTGGTCAGATCGTCCTTGGACAGATACCCTGCGCAGCCAATTTCGCGGGCTTGTTGTGCAACTGCAGGTTCAACCTGCCCGGAAATCAGCAAAGTTGCTGTATTCAGATTGCGTGGGCTGAGTTGAACCAGCGCGAGGGCGTCCAGCCCGCTGCCATCGGGCAAAACGTAGTCGATCAGGATCAAGCCAAAGGTTTCCGTTTCAAGCAGATCAGAGAATTCCAATAGGGATTTTGCATTGCTGATTGCAATCGGGAAAATCAGACCCGAACACAGACGCGCCAAACGGTGCCGGTCAAAGCGTTCGTCATCAAGGATCAGCACCGGCATCGGAACCGAAGTGGAAGAGGGGCCGGTAGAAGCAAGCATGGATGTATCCTTTGCAGTGTTTCAGTCAGCCTAGTACGGTGGGATTAACTGCGAATTAATGGCAGGGCATTGCAGGCCTGCGTTCTGCAGGCTAAAGCCCGCGCCATGAATACACCCAACCGTCCCCGCCGAAACTTTTATGGTCGCCTCAAGGGCAAATCCCTCAAGCCTTCGCAGAAAGGCTATATCGAGGAGGATTTGGCCGATTTGTCGCCCGGCCCGGTGAGTTGGGAAGATAACCCGGAACGCAAGATGCTGGATCTGGAGGCTTTGTTTGGGGGCAATCCGGTCTGGCTTGAAATCGGATTCGGCGGCGGCGAGCATATGGTGCATCAGGCCGCTGCAAACCCACAGGTCGGCATTATCGGATGTGAGCCCTACATCAACGGCGTGGCCATGTTGTTAGGCAAAATCCGGCGCGCGGGCGTAAAGAATGTCGCCGTGCATCCCGGAGACGTGCGCGACATGTTTGACGTCTTGCCCGAAGGGTCGATCGAGCGTGCGTTTCTGCTGTATCCCGATCCATGGCCAAAATCGCGTCATCACCGTCGCCGTTTCGTAACCGAAGAGCATCTGGTGCCGTTGGCACGCGTCCTGAAATCCGGATCCATTTTTCGCGTCGCGACGGATATCGAGGATTATGTGCGCCAGACTTTGGAAGAAGTGCCGAAGTTCGGTTTTGAATGGCTGGGCGAGCGACCATCCGATTGGCGTGATCCATGGGACGACTGGATCTCGACGCGCTATGAGCAAAAGGCGCTGCGCGAGGGTCGCGTGCCTCATTACCTGACCTTCCGTCGGACGTGACATGGCTGGCTCTGGCCTGAAAAGACTTGGTTTGGCGTGTGCCTTGGCATGGACGGGGTATGGTCGCTGGGCTAGAACCGTTCCGAAGTAGATTAAGGACGTCTTTATGTCAGGCCACGGTACTCCCATTCCAATGACTTCAACCGCCTGCGGGCCGTTGGCTGGTACTGCAAAGGTGCCGGGGGACAAGTCGATCTCGCACCGTTCGTTGATCCTTGGCGCGATGTGCATCGGAAAGACAACGATCGAAGGTCTGTTGGAGGGCCAGGACGTGCTGGACACGGCAAAAGCCATGCGTGCGTTCGGGGCCGAGGTCACGGATCACGGTGGCGGTTCTTGGTCGGTAGTTGGCGTTGGTGATGGTGGCTTCGCAGAGCCGGAGAACGTCATTGATTGCGGCAATTCCGGCACTGGTGTGCGGTTGATCATGGGGGCGATGGCAACCTCACCGATTGTTGCGACCTTTACCGGTGACGCCAGTCTAAACGGGCGGCCCATGGCGCGGGTGACTGATCCTTTGGCGCTGTTTGGCTGTCAGGCCGTCGGGCGCAAAGGCGGGCGGTTGCCAATGACACTTGTCGGGGCTGAAACGCCTGTACCAGTGCGCTACACCGTGCCGGTGCCTTCTGCACAGGTGAAATCGGCGGTTTTGCTGGCGGGGCTTAATGCGCCCGGTCAGACAGTTGTAATCGAGGCCGAAGCGACGCGGGATCACACGGAAAGGATGCTGGCAGGGTTTGGCGCCGAGATTGCGGTAGAGGATACAGACGCGGGCCGTGTGATCACGCTGACCGGGCAACCTGAATTGAAACCACAACATATTGAAGTGCCGCGTGATCCGTCTTCGGCGGCGTTTCCGGTCTGTGCGGCGTTGATCGTGCCGGGATCGGATGTCCTGGTACCCGGAATTGGCCTGAACCCGACGCGGGCAGGGTTGTTTACCACACTGCGGGAAATGGGCGCGGATCTGACCTATGAAAACGAGCGGATCGAGGGCGGCGAACCGGTTGCAGATTTGCGTTCGAAGTTTTCGCCTGACCTGAAAGGGATTGAGGTGCCGCCTGAACGTGCAGCGTCAATGATTGACGAATACCCTGTGCTATCTGTTGTGGCATCATATGCGCAGGGGGACACGGTGATGCGCGGTGTGAAAGAACTGCGTGTCAAGGAAAGTGACCGGATTGATGCCATGGCTGTTGGGTTGCGTGCAAACGGCATAGAGGTTCAGGACGGGCCGGACTGGTGGATTGTATCGGGCAAGGGCCACGGCAATGTAGCCGGTGGCGCACTTTGTGCGAGCCACTTGGACCACCGTATTGCGATGTCGTTTCTGATTTTGGGCATGGCTAGCCAGAACCCTGTAAGGGTTGATGATGGTGGACCAATTGCAACGTCATTTCCGATCTTCGAACCGTTGATGCAGCAATTGGGCGCACAAGTTGTAAGGACAAACAAATGAGCCGTATCCTAAAGATTATGGGGCTGCAGTCCGCCGCCCTTTTCATCGCGCTGGTCGTATTGGCCAAGTTTATGATTGAACCCGAAGGTTTCACCATATTCGACTCTCATTTCGGCGGATATTCCGTTGCAGAAGCGCGCGATTTTCTAACCGCGCTCAGTGAAAAACAGACCCAAACCTACCTGGGGCTGTTTCGCACATTGGACACCGTCTTCCCTGTCCTTCTGGCGCTGACATTAGCAGGGGTGATCTGGACACAGGCGCGTGCCATGCACGTGGCAGTGCGCGCCGTGATTGCACTAAGCCCTTGTGTCTATCTCGGGCTTGATCTGGCGGAGAACGCAAGCATAGCCCTGTTGCTGGTTACTGGTCCGCAAGTCTCGGCTGGGGCGATCTTGCAGGCCAGCGCTTATACCGTCGCAAAGTGGATTTCGCTGACATTGGCGATGCTATTGGCGGTTTGGGCATGGCGACTGGCCCCTAAAGACGGTCCAACCGCATGAAGACCACTCAAGGGTTCACTGTTGCGATTGACGGACCTGCAGCATCCGGCAAAGGAACAATATCCAAAGCTGTGGCCGCGCATTTTGGCTTTGCCCATTTGGATACCGGGCTTCTTTACCGTGCTGTTGGTGCGAAAGTCCTGTTGGGAGTGGACCCGCTTGAGGCGGCGCTGGCATTGATGCCGGATGATCTGGACGGGGACGCGCTGCGCACGCCCGACGTTGCGCAGGAGGCCAGTAAGGTCGCCGCCTTGCCTGATGTTCGGGCGGCGTTGGTTGATTTCCAACGCAGTTTTGCGGCCCGTGCAGGAGGCGCAGTCCTGGACGGGCGCGACATCGGGACGGTGATTTGTCCCGGCGCGCAGGTGAAACTGTTTGTGACGGCGAATGCTGTGGTGCGGGCGCGCCGCCGGTTTGAGGAATTGTCAGGCAAGGGCATCGAAACTACTTTTGATGACGTGCTTGCGGATGTGCAGGCCCGCGACGCACGCGATATGGGCCGCGCGGATGCGCCGCTGCGTGCGGCCGAAGACGCCATTGAGGTGGACACTTCAGATATGGCGATTGCAGATGCTGTTGCTGCCGTTGTGACCTTGATCGAAGCGAAACAGACGGCGCTGGGCTGAGCCGTTTTGGTTGATCGCAGGTAAGGCGATCAAGGCCGCTTCACCCAAAGGTGTGTCGTATTTCATCAGGATTTCGGTCTAGGGTATCACAAAGGAGTGCTGTCCGATGATCCGTACGATTTGTTTTCTTGCAATGGTGTGGCCCCATGTGGCGTTGGCTCAGGACGTCGAAACCCCGGATGTCGAGCCGCCCCTAGTCGCTGAACCTCTCGCGCTTGAGCCGCCCATGACGCTGCAGCGGTTGGCAGCAATTGTGCAAAGCCTTGATCCGGATGTGGTTGTCCATGGCCCTGCGCTTGAGTTCACTTTGCAGGATATTCCGGTGATCGTGATAGCCGACGCGCGCGCAGACAGGATGCGTGCGATGGTGCCAATTGCCAGCGCGGACGGGCTGGATGAGACGGACTTGCGGCGGATGATGCAGGCGAATTTCGACGCGGCACTGGATGCGCGTTACGCCATAGCCAACGGGCGCTTGTGGGGGGTGTTCATTCATCCGCTGTCACCCTTGGAAAAAGACGAGTTTCTCTCAGGCTTGGTGCAAGTGCTGACCGTCGCAAAGACCTACGGAACCGGTTACACGGGCGGTGCCGCAATCTTTGGCGGCGGGGACAGTAACGGGATCTATCGCGAGTTGCTGGAAGAGTTGAAGAAAAAGGGTGAGGCGTTGTGATAGTGGCGCGTATCTGCGCCTGTTCTTATCCCACCATAAACACATCGTAGCGCGTTGATTTACCCATAATTTGATGGGAACAAGTTCGAATACCCTCCATCGGATCAGCCTTGGCAGGCCATTTCAACACCACGCGGTTACGGGCATGTTTCAACGCGGTTTGCATTAGCTCAACGGCGTCTTCATCCGTCCCGACAATCTCACGCACCTGGCGCAACTCGCGTTTGACCAGTGCCGAGTTTTTTCGTGGCGGGTGCATCGGGTCAATCAGAACGGCTTCACCAGCCAAATCAGGCAGCAATTCCTTTGCGTCGCCTTGCAACAATGTCATCCTGCCCATGATCTCGCGAAATACACCGCCTTCTTGCGCGGCGCGTTCCATGCCATCGGCCAGCAAAGCGTGCATCTTTTCGGAGCGTTCGATTAACGTCACCTGTGCGCCCAATGAGGCCAGCAGGAACGCATCGCGGCCCAAGCCCGCTGTCGCATCGACGATCATTGGCGTCTTACCTGCACGCAACCCCATCGCTTTCGCCAAAGCTTGCCCCCGCCCGCCGCCAAATCGCAGGCGGTGGGCGACAGCGCCGCTGACAAAATCAACGCGTAGGCCGGTGTTGGTTTGGGTCATGGGAGGTTCTCTTGTTTCCATTGGAGCAGATAGGATTGTGACATTTGGAGATGGTGATCAGAATAGCGTTTAGTTTGCGCCGCTGGAAGATTGTGAGAAGAAAAGTAAATGATTGTAGCTTCTGGCTTGCAGACAATCACCAGTATCTGCCATCTAGGGTTGTGACGATGGAGAGGAAGAATGGTGCAATTGGATAAAGGCAAAATTTGAGAGGGCGACCTTTTAGGTTTTGCGGATCGCGGAGAGGCCTTTACCAAACTAGTGACGTCGATTGACGATCACCGAACCATTTCAATCGAAGCTGGATATGGACGCGGCAAGACGTTCTTTCGCGAACGGTGGGCGCAGGAGTTGGAAGCGGTATGCGAATGCGTTGTGCAGATTGATGCGCGCCTGTCAGATCATTCTGGGGATCCGGTTGTGACGTTTTTGGGGGCGCTGTTGGGGCTGGTGCCTGAGAAAGAAACCAAGAAACGGGACGCTGCTTTTTCTGTCGGCAAGAAAGTCGCAATCGCTGGCGCGAAAGCTGTTGCAAGGGCGGCCTTGCGTGAAGGCGTCGATGAACTTGCGGGGGCGATGGCACCGCAGGACGGTGAAGCCAGTAGTTTGCAAGGCATCGCCAAAGCTGCGGGGCAGGATTTGTCCAAGGCAGCGGGAGATTTGATCGCGACGCAGCTTTCCGCCGAGAAGGCGCGGATGGAGTTGGGAGATCAGCTCAAGAATTTGCATGCCCAGATCACGGAAGGGCGGGAAACGGACCGGATCATCATCCTGATTGACGAGTTGGACCGTTGTCATCCCGACTATGCGATTGCGCTGCTTGAAGCGATGAAGTTGGTGTTTGATCAGGATGGGTTTGTTTTCGTTCTGATGGTCAATCGGGAGTATCTGGAGAACATCGCAAGTCATCGTTTCGGCGGTACGGTTAAGGGTGAATTCTACCTCGATAAGTTCGTGGATCTACGGCTGAAGTTAGAAGCGGATGACGTTGCAATTGCAGAGGCTGTCGAATTGTTGGCTTCAGACTTGCCACTAGAGATCCCATTTGGGGAAAATCCAGTATTTGGCCTTAAGGCGGCAATTGACCTTGCTTCGAAGCTTGCACCTGCCAGCGGTTTGTCGATGCGCCAAATCAAGCGTATTCTTGAGCGGGTCGAACTCGCCTGCCGCCTTTACAAAGATAGGCCAATCGATGCCCCCTTGCTAATTTGGTTGGCGTTCCAAGAAGTCGCTTTTTCGAAGGGTGAGAAAATCAAAGGGGTATCGCTAGTTAGGGCTAAAGTCACACCAGAATATGCTGAGAAGCTGCTTTCAACACGTCCTTCTGGGCGAAGTATGCAGGACGAAGAAACCTGGGTCGGCCGAAAAAACCACGACTTAGTTAGTGAATTTCCGGAACTGGCCTCCCTCAACATTAAGGAATGTCGCGCACCTGAAGATGGCCAAAACTACTATCCATATTATTTGGTTTTCAACTTCTTGGCTCCTCATTACATCCCTGAACACCAAGCCATGCTGGAAGCCGTCCATAAGCTACAAGTCGCCGACTAACTAATATTGCCATCCCTAAAAACCTAAGCTATACGCGCAATTGTCTAAGGGGCGGATACAAGCTTCGGGCGCGATATCTCAGGCGGGGTCGGATTCATCCGGCCCTCTTTCTTTTGCGTACCGATGCCCAAACCAACGACCAATTCACACCCAAGACCGGCGGAGACAACCGCACGGCCAGAAACAAGACCTAAAGGAAACGTATACCTACATGTCAAATGCTATGGACGAATTTGAAGCCCTGTTGAACGAGAGCTTCGAGATGGACACCCCAGAAGAGGGTTCTGTTGTAAAAGGTAAGGTGATCGCAATCGAAGCGGGCCAAGCCATCATCGACGTCGGCTACAAAATGGAAGGCCGTGTCGAGCTGAAAGAATTTGCTGATCCCGGCGAATCCCCGAAAATTGCTGTTGGCGACGAAGTCGAAGTGTTCCTTCGTCAGGTCGAAAACTCCAAAGGCGAAGCTGTTATCTCTCGCGAGATGGCCCGCCGCGAGGAAGCATGGGACCGTCTGGAAAAAGCCTACGCCGCAGAAGAGCGCGTCGAGGGTGCGATCTTTGGTCGTGTCAAAGGCGGTTTCACTGTGGACCTTGGCGGCGCTGTGGCGTTCCTGCCCGGCTCTCAGGTCGATGTGCGCCCCGTGCGCGATGCTGGCCCTCTGATGGGTCTCAAGCAGCCGTTTCAGGTTCTCAAAATGGACCGTCGTCGTGGCAACATTGTTGTCTCGCGTCGTGCGATCCTTGAAGAATCACGTGCCGAACAGCGTGCCGAAGTTATCGGCAACCTGACCGAAGGTCAGGAAGTTGACGGCGTGGTCAAGAACATCACCGAATACGGTGCGTTTGTTGATCTGGGCGGCGTTGACGGCTTGTTGCACGTCACCGACATGGCATGGCGCCGTGTGAACCACCCGTCCGAGATCCTCGCCATTGGCGAAACGATCAAGGTACAGGTCATCAAGATCAACAAAGAGACACACCGTATCTCCTTGGGCATGAAGCAGTTGCAGGAAGATCCATGGGATCTGGTCGCGGCCAAGTACCCGCTGGAATCCACTCATACTGGCCGCGTGACCAACATCACCGATTACGGTGCCTTTGTTGAGCTGGAGCCAGGTGTTGAAGGTCTGGTGCACGTTTCCGAAATGTCCTGGACAAAGAAGAACGTACACCCCGGCAAGATCGTATCTACGTCTCAGGAAGTTGAAGTCATGGTTCTGGAAATCGACGGTGCCAAGCGCCGCGTTTCCCTTGGTCTCAAGCAGACCATGCGCAACCCATGGGAAGTGTTTGCAGAAACACACCCAGAGGGCACGGAAGTCGAAGGCGAAGTCAAGAACATCACCGAATTCGGTTTGTTTGTTGGCCTCGACGGCGACATCGACGGCATGGTGCACCTGTCCGACCTGTCGTGGGACCAGCGTGGCGAAGAAGCCATTCAGGATTACCGCAAGGGCGACACGGTTCAGGCTGTTGTCTCCGAAGTTGACGTCGAGAAGGAGCGTATCAGCCTCTCCATCAAAGGTGTCGGCGGTGACAAGTTTGCAGAAGCAGTGGGCGGCGTGAAGCGCGGTTCTGTTGTGACTGTGACCGTGACTTCCATCGAAGATGGTGGCATCGAAGTGGAATACGAGGGTATGAAAGCCTTCATCCGCCGCTCCGATCTTTCGCGTGACCGTGCAGAGCAACGCCCAGAGCGTTTCTCGGTTGGTGACAAAGTCGACGTGCGCATCACAAACGTGGATGCAAAAGCACACCGTCTTGGCGTTTCCATCAAAGCGCGTGAAATCGCGGAAGAGAAGGAAGCGGTTGAGCAGTATGGCTCCTCTGACTCCGGTGCATCCTTGGGTGATATCCTTGGCGCGGCGCTGAAGGGCGACGACTAACCAAGCGAACCAACGGATTAAAATTGAGAGGCCCTGCGCATAAAGCGCGGGGTCTTTTTTGCGAATCGGTCTTGGGAAAAGTGCGTAGAAATACGTGCAACGGCAGGTTGCTGCCGATCAACGCTGCTGATCACGTAAAAAATCACTGAAAAACAGGGAGTTCCCGTCAGAATGTCCCCGGAGCGACACTGGACTGTCTTCCCGTAGCAGATGTTTTTTCCTATAGTCGTCCAAAATCGACCAATAAGAATTGTCTCTCGGGGGGATACGAAATGATACGGTCAGAACTGATCCAGAAAATTGCGGACGACAATCCACATCTTTATCAGCGTGATGTAGAGCGGATTGTGAATACGATCTTTGATGAGATCACAGGTGCCATGTCCAAAGGTGATCGTGTAGAGCTGCGCGGATTTGGCGCGTTTTCAGTCAAGAAACGGGATGCAAGGGTAGGGCGAAACCCGCGTACCGGCGAAACCGTCCATGTCGAAGAAAAACATGTACCGTTCTTCAAAACCGGAAAATTGCTCCGGGACAGGTTAAACGGGAAAAGCTAATGCGTTACGTTCGCTATCTTTGCATCGCCATCTTCGCTTTGGCGCTTATTTCGGTTGCTTTGGCAAACCGCTCTATCGTGACCTTGCAGATGTTGCCGCAAGAGGTTGCGGGCTGGTTTGCAGTGAACCCGACTGCACAACTTCCATTGTTTCTGGTGATCCTCGGCAGTATTGTCGCCGGTCTGCTGGTTGGTTTTGTTTGGGAATGGATCCGTGAATATGGCCAGCGTGCCGAAGCTGCCCGCCAGGCCCGCGAAATGCGGCGGCTTGAGCGTGAAGTGGCGCGGTTGAAGGGCGAAAAGCATCAGGGCAAAGACGACGTGCTGGCGCTGTTGGATGAGGCTGGCTAACGTCCTCATGCCCGTTGATGTCAATGTAAAGATTTGCGGGTTACGCACGCCTGCTGATGTAGCCGGAGCTGTCGCCGCAAACGCGCGCTATGTCGGTCTGAATTTTTTTGCGAAATCCCCACGATTTCTGCCTCTGGATGATGCTGTATCCGTTGTGCAGAGTGTACCTGTTGGTGTGTGCAAAGTCGCGCTTGTGGTGAATGTCGACAACAGTATGCTTGACGATCTGGTCGCGCATGTACCGTTGGACATGCTTCAATTGCATGGTTCAGAAAGCCCCGAACGGGTGCAGGAAATCAAAGCACGTTATGGTTTGCCAGTGATGAAAGTGGTCGGTGTCGCAAGTGCGGACGACCTTGTGAGCCTTGAGACCTATATGCAGGTCGCAGACCAGATACTTGTTGATGCGAAACCGCCCAAGGATGCGATCCTGCCGGGTGGCAATGGATTGGCGTTCGACTGGAACCTTATTGCGGGGCGAAAATGGGCTGTGCCGTGGATGTTGGCCGGTGGGCTCAATCCGGGAAACGTGGCACAAGCGATCGCGATGACAGGGGCGCGACAGGTCGACGTCGCCTCGGGCGTGGAAAGCGCCCCGGGTATCAAGGATGCCGCCCTTATGGCGGCATTCTGTAGCGCTGCAATGGCTGCATAAGGGCAGGGCCCAAGGCGCGTGACGCCTCAGATCGTTTGATCGTAATCGCCCACGCCATCCTCGCTGCGGATCACAGTATCAATATCCTTGAAGATAGCCCGCATTTCGGCTTCTGACGTGGGGCTCTCGCAAACAACAACTAGGTTCGGCGTGTTCGATGAGGCGCGCACAAGACCCCATGCGCCGTTATCAAGGATCACGCGGGCGCCATTTACAGTGACCACTTCCTTGATTGGACGTCCCGCGATTTCATCCCCGTTCTTATGTTTTGCGACCAATTTGGCGACGAGGCGCTCTAGAATATTGTATTTGTCCTCATCTGACGCATAAGGCGACATGGTTGGCGTGGCCCATGTTTGTGGCAGGGCTTTGCGCAAGTCGGACATCGACATGTCCGGGTTCCGGTCCATCAGTTTACAGATTTCAACCGCGACGCGCATGCCGCAATCATATCCGCGCCCGATGGGTTCAGCGAGGAAGTAGTGGCCGGATTTTTCGAAGCCGGCTAATGCCCCGATTTCCTTAACGCGGCGTTTCATGTGGGAATGACCGGTTTTCCAGTAGTCCGCTTTGACCCCGTGTTTGATCAGTTCGGGATCAGATGCAAAAAGCCCCGTCGACTTGACGTCGGCAACGAAGGTCGCGCCCGGGTATATTTTGGCCAGATCGCGGGCCATGATGACACCGACCTTGTCTGCGAATATCTCTTCGCCTTCATCATCCACCACGCCACAACGGTCGCCGTCTCCATCAAAACCAAGGGCAAAGTCGGCACCGGATGCTTTGACGGATGCGCTCATGTCGTGGAGCATTTCCATGGCTTCAGGGTTAGGGTTGTAATGCGGAAAAGTATAATCGAGCCGGTTGTGGCTCTCGACCACTTCGACGCCGAGACGTTCAAAGAGTTCGGGTGCAAAAGCCGAGGCCGTGCCGTTTCCTGTTGCGCAGACCACTTTGAGTTTGCGGGTCATTTTAAAGTCGCCAACAAGGTCATCCAGATAAGCGTCGCGCACGCCATGTACAAATTCGTACCTGCCGCCATCACGGGCTTCCCCTTGTCCGTTCAGCACAATGTCGCGCAGTTCATTCATCTCTTCAGGGCCGTGGGTCAGGGGGCGTTCAAAGCCCATCTTCACACCCGTCCATCCGTTGGGATTGTGGGATGCGGTGACCATCGCCACAGCGGTGGCATCGAGGTGAAACTGGGCAAAATAGGCCATCGGTGACAGGGCGGGGCCGATGTCTTTGACGTGGATACCCGCTTGCATCAAGCCCAACATCAGAGCGTTCTTGATCGACAGGGAGTAGTCACGATAGTCATTGCCGACAGCGATCACAGGTTCGATCCCGCGCCGCTGCATCTGGGTGCCAAGGCCAAGGCCGAGGGCGGTGATGCCGGGCAGATTGATATCGTCCGGATACTTCCAGCGGGCATCGTATTCGCGAAAACCGGTGGGCGTGATCATGGCGTCACGCAGGAATTCCCATGTGTTTTGGGATACTTTAGGGGCGGGTGTGGTCACGTTAGACGCCTCGCTTGAAATGCTTGAAATTAAAAAGTCAGTGGATATTTTTTTGCCAATGCGTCGAACTTCATCAGGCTGGCGATCAGGGCAGGCATCTGGTCGAGATGGATCATGTTTGGTCCGTCACTTGGCGCGTTATCGGGATCTTCGTGGGTTTCAATGAAAACAGCAGCAACACCAATTGCAACAGCGGCGCGTGCCATCACGGGTGCAAACTCGCGCTGTCCGCCGGACGAGCCGCCTTTGCCGCCGGGTTGTTGTACCGAATGGGTGGCGTCCATCACCACGGGATAGCCGGTCGCCGCCATTTGGGGCAGGCTGCGCATGTCGGCGACCAAGGTGTTGTAGCCAAATGATGTGCCACGCTCGGTCAACAGAATGCGTTTGTTGCCGGTAGACTCGACCTTGTCGACGATATTGCCCATTTCCCACGGAGCCAGAAACTGACCCTTTTTGATGTTCACAACTTTTCCAGTTGCACCAGCGGCCAGCAACATATCGGTCTGGCGACATAGGAAAGCGGGGATTTGCAGAATATCCACAGCCTCGGCGGCGATTGCGCATTGGGCTTCTGTGTGGACATCCGTGAGGACCGGGACGCCGTTTGCGCGGGCCACCGATTGCAGAACTTTCAGCCCGTCATCAATGCCCAGCCCGCGTTTCCCTGATAAGGACGTGCGGTTGGCCTTGTCGTAGCTGGCTTTGAAAACATATTGGGCGCCAACCGCTTGGCAGGCTTCTTTCATCTGCCCTGCAAGCATCTGAGCGTGAGTTTCGCTCTCAAGCTGGCAGGGGCCGGCGATGACCGTTAGGGGGCGGTCATTGCCAATGATAAGGTCACCGATTGTGACTTGGGTCATGAGGTTACCTGTTCTCTGAGGATGGACGCCGTAAGCGACAACATCAGGTAAATGCCTGCAAAGATGAGGAAAGCCAAGATCGTGTTTTCAAACTTGCGCGGATATGTCGGTTCTTCTGGTGCCACAGGTTCTACGGCGACGGTGAGATAGCGGACCTGTCGACTGGCTTCGGTGCGCGCCTGATCCATTGCGGTTTGTGCAGATTGCAGAACCATGTCAGCGGCTGCAAGGTCAGCCTGGGCCAACTGCATGGTCACGGCCTGCTGGGCGAGGGAATTTTCGCCCTCTGTCGCAGTATTCATTTTCTCTTTAAGCTTATCAAGTTGCTCGTTCAGGCGCCGTACATCGCCGCGTGCACCATCAACTTTCGCGCGGTTTGGGCGGGCGTTATCCATCAGGGCGGCAAGTTCGAGTTCTTTCTCGATCAACAGCCCTTCATATGTGGTGATCTGGGTGCGGATTGCGATGATTTCTGCCTCGGGATCGACGCCGTTCTCGACCTGCATCTTGATCAGAGCCTCTTGTGCGTCGCGCCGCTTTTGTTGTGCTGTTTCAAAGCCCTCCAGTGCGTCTCTCATCCCGTCTTCACGCTTTTGTTTGGACAGGTTGTTGACGCGTTCTTCGGCATAGTTGATCAGGCTTTCCGAAAAGGAAGCAGAAAGCGCAGGATCAGCTGCGATCACTTCCATTCGGATCACGCCTTCGGTTGGATCGTAGCCGATTTTTACGTTCTTCTTGTAGACCTTATAGGCCTCTTCGTTGGTGGCATCCGCATCCAGCCGTTGAATCGGATCAACAGAATCCTGCGCAAAGTGGTCTTTGAAACCGACATCGCGGTCAAGACGCAGCATGGCATCCTTGGATTGCAGATAAGCTTGGGTCGCGATGCTGTCCGCAGAATTGGCAAATTGCGTGGGGAGGATGCCGCCAAACGGGCTTGCACCGCCGCCGCCCTCGCTTTGAATAATCAGAAATTGGCTGTCCGTCGCATACATCGGTGTTGCCACTTTGTAGAAATAATATCCTGCCGCGAATGTGGGCAGCATGACAAAGAACGCCAGACGCACCATGAGCAGGCCGAGTTTGCGTCGACGGCGGCGTGTGATGTCGCGTTGAATATCAGAGATTTCGCGCTGGCGACGTTCAGCCGGATTGGCCAGTTCGGTGGAGGGCAGGGTCATCCCAGCGGCAGGAACCGTTTGCGGCAGTTGAACACGGCCGGTTTGTTGCCCTAAGGGTTTTGGCGTTTGGCTGCTTTCATCTTCGCCCTGTGGCACCACCAGCTCAAGCATGTTGGAGCGCTGGAACGGGTCAATACCTTTGGTGCGCAACAAGCGCACGGCATCAAAGTCGGACGTAGGGGCAAGGTTGTGCTTTTGGGCCACGCGGCGTGCCATGCGCAACTGGCGGCCCGTCAGACCTTCGCGGCGGATCGCGTCCATATCGGTTTCACCGACCACTTCGGCAGCAGATGAAACGGAACCTTCTCGTGCGGACGGCTTGGCCTGTTGATCCGGCGTTGCTGTAGCAGGGTGCGGGGTCGGGCGGCACGGTTGCTCGGATGGCACGGCTTCTGGCGCGGCGTCGGACGCTTGCGGTCTGTCTGTTTCCGGCGCGGGCGTGTTCCGTTTTATGCGGAATTTTCTAGCCTTGGGTTTCGTAGTCATACAACTGTTTCGCTTCTTCCAAGGTATCGAACATAATGAACTGTCCGTCGATCAGGACGGCGGCAGATCGGGCGAATTTTTCCAATGTCTCGGCTTGATGCGAGACGATAATGATCGTGGTGGTACGTAGGCGTTCTTGCAGGATTTCGCCAGCTTTCCGGTTGAATTCCACGTCAGTTGTGGACGGCATGCCCTCGTCGATCAGGTACATGTCGAAATCAAGGGCCAGCATCAGCGCAAACGAAAAGCGCGAACGCATACCTGCAGAATAGGTGCCAAGCGGTTGGTCGAAATATTCACCCAGATTGCAGAGCCAGCGGCAAAAGCTTTCGACATAGTCGGGATCAAGGCCATAGAGCCGCGCAATGTAGCGGGCGTTTTCCATGGCCGAAACCTTGCCTACAACGCCGCCCATAAAGCCCAACGGAAAGGAGATGTTGCAGCTGCGTCTGATTTCACCCTCGTCGGGTTTCTCCAGACCCGCCATCATGTTGATCAGCGTTGTCTTGCCGGTGCCATTCGGAGCAAGAATACCCAATGACTTGCCCAGTTCCACGCGGAACGAGGCCTTGTCGAGGATCACTTTGTGTTGTGATCCCGTCCAGAAGGACTTGGATACATTTTCGAATTCCAGCATGCCTGCTCCGGTTGCTGTGGTGATTTCTGCTTCGTCCTCTTTTCCAGAGGCTCAGATCGTGGACTACACCGCGACTTTGGCGATATTATGTCCTAATCGGAAACAAAAGTACAACCGGACCTCGGCGCTTCAGGCAATGGCCTGCCAGATCAGACCAGCCGCCACCGCACCGATCAGCGCAAAGCCGAGGTAAGCCGCAAAAACACGTGGTTTCACCAAAGCCCAGACCGCGATCGCAGCGGGGATGCAACTGACACCACCCGCGATGACAAAGGACATGGCAGCGCCCTGCGACATTCCCTGCGTGAGCAGGGCGTCGACCAGTGGAACAGCTGCATACCCGTTGAGATAGGCAGGTGCACCGACAAGCGCGCCTGTCAGGATTGGCATGATGCCGGTGCCGCCCAGAACGCCTGCAATCATCTCTGCAGGAACATAGCGCAGCATGAGGGCTTCGATCAGGTAGGCAAGCGTCAGCCATTTGGTGAGGAACAAGGCATTATCGAACGCTGTTGTGGAAAAGGTCGTGCGGCGGTCCTTGTGGTTCCAGAATGTCCAGACCGGTGCACCCGAGAAGGGCTTTTCAACGCCACAACAACCGCTTGCAGCGGGTTTCTCACGAAGCGGATCCGCAAAAAGTGCAGTGTTGGATGCCAGCATCACACCAAACCCACCGAACATGCCCAATGCAACGGCGGCGACTGTTTTGGCCAGTGCAAAATCGAAACCAAGCGTGCCGGAGGTAATTGCGAACATGGCCGGGTCCATCAGCGGAGAGGCCAGCCAGAAGGCCATGACGGCCCCGAGGGGGGCACCAACCGCAAGAAGGGCGGCGATAAAAGGGATGACTTCGCAGGAGCAGAATGGGGACAGCCCGCCAAGCAAGGCAGCCATCACAATCATTCGGGCAGGGTTGCCCTCAAACGCTTTGGCAAGCAGCGTTTCGGCACCGGTGGCTTTTAGGAAGGCCACTGCAAGGACCGCAAAAGCAATGAAAGGTGCGGTATTTCCAAGGGCCCTCAGTGTGAAGGTGATCGTGTCCCACAAGGTGTCAGGTGCCAGCAGTGCGATGATCGCAAGGATGCCGGCAATGACGCCCCATGCGCCGGGGTTCCAGCGTGCCTGAAAGCCGTGGGAGTGGGTTGTGTCAGCCATGATCGTGATCCTTGCAGGGGGCAGTTGCATCCGCACAGCATTCGGTGAGGAGAAAATTCGCAAGCGCTTCAATCTCGGCATAAGCAACCGCGGCGCAAATGGTGCTGCGCCCCTGACGTTCTTGTTTGACCAATCCGGCAGCGGCCAGCAGCTTGAGATGATGGGTGAGGGTTGAGCCGGTGACGCCGGTGCGTTCGCCCAATGCGCCAATGCTCAGCCCGTCTGGGCCTGCGCGTACGAGAGTGCGCAAAACGGACAGGCGCTGCTCGGAGCCAAGTGCTGCAAAGCTGGCGGCGGCAAGGGTGAGGGGCGGGATGTTGTGCGACTCATGTTTCATATTTCTAGAAATATAGAAATGAATGGATTTTGCAATTGTTATTTCGGTGATGTTCGAAATAAGTGACCCTTGCGGCATGAAAGGGAAAAAGTGTCCCGTTAGGGTTGGCGCTTGTGGATTGCGGTGTAACTGTTGGCTTGTGAAAGACATTCGAAATGATCTAAGGGCATGTACCCTGTGTGCAGAGCGGTTTGCCGGGACGGCCACCGCGCATCGGCCAAATCCTGTGGTTTGGTTTGCGCCGCCTGCAAGGATCCTAATTGCCAGCCAAGCGCCGGGCCTGCGGGTTCACGAGGCCAATACGCCGTTCTGGGATGCCTCTGGCAAGCGCCTGCGTGACTGGTTGGGAATGGATGAGGCTACGTTTTATGACCGGTCCAGAGTTGCGATCATCCCGATGGCGTTTTGCTTTCCGGGGTACAATGCCAAAGGCAGTGATCTTCCGCCTCCGCCTATTTGTGGCCATACATGGCGCAAGGATGCGCTTGCAATGGTGCCGGACGTGCGCCTGACTGTGCTGATTGGTGGCCATGCCATGAAATACCATTTGCCGGACTTTACGACGGTCACGCAGGCGGTTGCGGGATGGCGCGATCATCCGGATGGCACCTTTGCCTTGCCACATCCCTCGTGGCGCAATACCGGATGGCTCAAGAAAAACCCGTGGTTCGAAGCGGACGTGCTGCCGCGTCTTCGTCAGGCGGTGAAAGAGGTGCTGAATGACTGAATTGACCCCATTGGATGAAGCCCACGCTGCGATGAGCGCGGCAGAGGATGATGATGCTGCGCGCCTGCGCTTTTATGAACGCATTGCGGATGTGGAGTTGTTCCTGCTGCTGGAAGCGGAGCCGGACGCGGATCAGGTCAATCCTGTGCTGATGGATGAGAGTTATGTGCTGGTCTTTGACCGAGCAGAACGGCTGGCGGCTTATGTCGGGGCGGCCGCCCCTTATGTTGCGCTATCGGGCCGCGCCATCGCGGGCATGCTGAAGGGGCAGGATCTGGGAATGGCCGTGAACATCGGAGTGGCCCCTTCGGAGATTTTGCTGCCTGCGGGTGCGCTGGCGTGGTTGCGCGACACGCTTGCGCAGGAGGCGTCCGAGGTTGAGGCACGTATCACGCAGGTCTTGCCGCCCAAAGGACTGCCCGAAAACCTGATTTCGGCAATTGATGCAAAACTTGCCACTGCCACGGGTATGGCGGCAGGTGCGTTTCTGGTGGCTGTGGAATACGGCGGTGGCGGGCGCGGACACTTGCTGGCTTTTGTTGGTGCAATCCCGCGCGCACAGGATGCCTTGGTGCGTGCGGCCTCCGAGGCTCTGACGTTTTCGGGCATTGAGGCAGGCGCAATGGACGTCGGTTTCTTTGCTCCGGATGATGCCACTGTGATGAAACTGGCCAAAGTTGGCTTGCGATTTGATCTGCCACAAGGTGAAGGTCTGCAACATACGCCGCGCATGCCACCGGGTTCTGACCCGTCAAAACCGCCGATTTTGAAATAATCGGGGGTTTTGGCGCGTGTCGCCTCACATGGATGAGAGGTCACGTGCTCGTTAGATGCAATACTCGGGTGATATGCCTAGCTTTGGGTTATACCCACCCAAGGATAAGAAAGGCCCTTTGATGAACCGCTTTACTCTAGCAATCGCCGCCGCTGCCACTGCCCTCGCCATGACGGAACAAGCCTTTGCCGGTGATCAATATGTCGATGGCACGGGATTTGCCGCGTCCGGCCATGACGTTGTCGCCTATTTCGATCTGCCACAAAGTGCAGTTGGCACAGCACAACCCGCAGCGGTTCCCGGCAAAGCTGCTATCACCGCAGAATACAACGGTGCCAAGTTTGCATTCTCGACAGAGGAAAACAAAGCAAAGTTTATGGCGGATCCTGCGAAATTCGCACCACAATACGATGGGCATTGCGCCTACGGTGTGGCCAAAGGCGGCAAGGTTCCGGGCAACCCGAACCTGTGGCGGATCGTGGACGGTAAATTGTTTTTGAACATCACCAAGAACGTGGTGGGTTTCTGGGAGGAAGATATTACGGGGAACATCACGCTAGCCGAAAACAACTGGGCGTCGATTGAACCCAAACCGGGCTCGGATCGTCCGATCCCGCAGTTCACCTCTGTGGCACCGGTAAAGTAATGCCCCCGCCTATGCCTCAGTCCGAGGATCAGGCAACCCCGTCGCGTCTTTCGCGGCGGGGTTTCGTGGTTGGGGCCGTGGCCTTGCTGGCGTTGGGCGGGGTCGGCGCGGCGCGTTGGTTTAATGTGACAGCGCAGGTTGAACCGGGTGATCTGACAGCTGCGCAAGCCCTACAAGCTGCACAGACGGGCGAGATCACATTGGTTGATATCCGGAGACCTGATGAGTGGGCTCGCACAGGTGTCGGTGCGGGCGCGATCGCAATAGATATGCGGTCTAGGACGTTTTTGAAAGAACTGCTGACACATACAGGTGGGCGGCGCGATATGCCCATTGCATTGATTTGTGCGCGGGGCGTGCGTTCTGCCGCACTGTCGATGCGGCTGAAAGAGGCGGGTTTTACTCAAATCCTCGATGTGCCGGAAGGGATGTCTGGGTCAGGTGCAGGCCCCGGATGGGTCGCGCGTGGATTGCCTGTTGTTGCGCCGGAGTAACGGTTGGTTTCTATCCGGAACTCCTTTGCAGGACTGCTGATAATCCTTCAAACGGTACGTCATTCGGCGGGGACGTTGATTTCAAGGTTGGCTTTGACCCGTGCGCGGGCCGCAATAGCGCGTTTCACAATCGCAGGTTCACGCAAGGTATAGGGGCTATGCAATGCGAGGCTACGCGGCGCGCAACGCGCGATGTTGAGCGCGGACAGCGCGGACAATGGCACTGCCAACAGAAGGCTTAGCGCGATGGGCAGGAGCCAAAGCGATATAAGACCCGCGAGCAGTCCTGTTGTGAGCATCAAACCGGTCAGGGTCTCGATCCAGTGAAATTTGACCAGCGTCGCCAGCGGATAATGCTGCGTATCGCGGCGTTGGGGCGACCATGGTTCCGAGCGGGTGAATACCGCACGCAGCACCGCTTTGGTCTGCTGGATCATCATGATCGGCGCATAGGCAATCGACAGCAGCACCTCGATGATAAAGGCGCTGAAAAAGGCGCGATGACCGCCAAAGACGCGGGTCGCAGAGGGGCTGGCTGCGATGATGGCGGCAGCGGCAATTTTTGGGGTTAGTAACATGGCGTACATGATGATCAGAAAAACGGCTGAATCGATGTGGCTCATGGCGGGGGGCCAATCGGGAAAGAACGGGTTCGCTTCGTTGAAGTAACGGATCACGTTGGTTTCTGCATCTTTGCCCAGCAAGGCCCAGATCACCAGCAGGATGAACCACGCAGGCGACAGCAGATAGCTGACCGCGCCGTGAAACAGATGAAAACGCGAAACGGGGTGTAACCCTTTTGTGTGTAATAGACGCAAGTGTTGGAGGTTGCCACGACACCAACGGCGGTCCCGTAGCGTATAGTCGATCAGCGTGCCGGGAGTTTCTTCAAAGCTGCCAGTCACACGGGGCAGGAAGCGTACCCGCCAGCCTGCGCGGCGCAGCAATCCGGCTTCTACAAAATCATGGCTCAGGATCAGATCATCGCGTCCCCGTGACGTGAGATGTGGCAACCCAGCGCTTTCGGCGAACGCCCGTGTCCGGATGATAGCGTTGTGGCCCCAGTAATTCCCCTCAGCGCTGGACCAAAGCGCGAGACCTTCTGCCAGCAGCCAGCCATACGCAACATTGGAAAACTGTTGAAGGCGGGCGAATAGGCTTTCGGCACCGATCAGCATGGGGAATGTCTGGATCAGGCCCGCATCCGGGTCGGCGCTGAGTTCTGATGCCAACCGTTCAATGGCGCGCCCCGACATCAGGCTGTCGGCGTCCAGCACCAGCATCGCCTCATATGCCGCACCCCATCCTGTCACCCAGTCATGGATGTTACCGACTTTCTTATCGGTGTTTGTAGGGCGGCGGCGGTAGTGGACGGCGAAGGATGCGGTGTCGCGCAATCGTTGATAGGCGCGCAATTCCTGTGTTGCGATGTCTGCGTCGCGGGTGTCTGACAAAACGAACAATGTGAAGCGGTGCGGGCCAGAACGCGCAGCAAGATCGTCCAGCATTGCGGCGGCGTTGCCAAAGACATCCCACGGGACTTCGTTATAGATCGGAATCAGCAACGCCACATCAACGGGCGCGACATTCATTGGCGGGCGGGTGTCGGCGTTTTCACGCGCCAGCAGACCCGCGACGGCGACACCCACTGTGCTGACAGACAGTGTGACCCAGACAAAGGTCGCGCCAATCATCATCAGCAGCGCCCATTCGAGCCAAGTCATGCCCATGCCTGCCAGCAAACTGTAAATCCCGAACATCAAAACGCCGGTGCCAATCAAGGCGGGCACAAACAGAGCGACCCGCCAGGCTGTTGGCCGAGCTGTCGATGCCGCCGTCTTGCGCCGCGCGGGTGCACGTGACAAATCCTGTACGTGCATCTCAAGAGGGGTGCGTGGCGGCATGGTGGCGCTATGCGTCATGCTTTGGTCCATCTGTACAGCCAAACTTCGCTCAGGGGTTCACCGTTAATCCGAAGTTGTGCGCGGAACTCGACAAGCGCGGCATCTTCCGGCTGGAAGGTAAAGGCGAGACGCGGGCCTTTGGTTTCAGGGTTCCGCTGCACGATACCGGGTGTGACGCTGCCGGTCGAAGCGCGCAGGACGATCTCAATGTCGTCAAAATCGTCTGGAACACGGTCCGACGTGGCAAAATCAATGGCAATGATTTGGCCCCCTTCGGGGCGTCCGCCGATCGCGGTGTTCAACACTTTCACAGGCACATCGGCGGTAGCCGCAACCGGGTCCGCGCCCCAATGCAAGGTGTAAGACATGGCATGTTCAGTACCCGCCTTTATCGGGGCTGAAGGGCGCCAATAACTGACGATATTGTCGTAGATCTCAAGGTCGGCCGGGATTTCTACAAGGGTAACGGAGCCTTTGCCCCAGTCCTCGCCGGGCGTGATCCAGACGGCAGGCCGGTTATGATAAAGCGCTTCGAGGTCGTTGAAGTCGCTGAATTGGCGCTTGCGTTGGCACAGGCCAAAACCGCGCGGGTTGTTGTCTGCAAAGGCGCTGATTTGCAACGTGGTCGGGTTGGAGAGCGGGCGCCAGATAACCTCTCCGCCGCCATTGTGTATCAGCAGGCCGTCGCTGTCGTGTACCGCCGGGCGGAAGTCCGAGAACCGCTGGCGCATGGTGTCGTCGAACAGAAACATCGAGGTGAGCGGGGCGATGCCGACGTGGGTCATGTCTTGGCGGGCGAAAAGCGTGGCCGAAACCTTCATTTCCAGCACGGTCCCGTGGGTGATTTCAAACCTGTAGGCACCGGTGCAGGACGGGCTGTCGAGCAATGCGTGCAGCGTGATCATATCGCTACCCGAAGCGGGCCGTTCGAGCCAGAAGGCGGTAAAGTCGGGAAATTCCTCGCCCATCGGGTCACCGGTCTTCAGGGCCAGCCCCCGCGCCGAAAGTCCGTAGATTTCACCGGTTCCGATACCGCGGAAATAGCTTGCGCCCTGAAAGACCGCGTATTCCTGAAAGATGCCGGACTTTTCCAGCTCAGCCCGCAGGCGGAGGCCGGAATAACCCAAAGTGTCGTCAATTTCGACATCGGGGAATTTGTCGGTGGTGTCAAAAACGCCGATATCAAAGGCAAGTTTTCTGGCGCTGCTGCCCTCCACAACGTTCAACTCGACCGCCTGCGGAAAATAGAGACCGGGCGGAAAGACGTCGATCCGTTGCGGCGCATCGGTTTTTTCCCACAGGGCATTACGGCCATCGAACCAGATTTTGCGGTATTCGTCGTATGATAAGGCCCGCCAACTTTCGGGGATTTGAGGGCGCGGTGTGTAGGGTTGGGTCGCGAGGGTGCGGGCGCGATTGATGACGGTTTGGTTGTCAAAAGGTACAGCCGTTTCATCAAGCTGTAGCCCCGGCTCTTCAGACCAAGCAGCGGCGGGAACCACGGCAAGCGCGGTTAGGGATTTGAGGACATCACGGCGGATCATGCTGCTGTCCTGACCCGCCATGGTTGGGACTTGAACCAACCTGCGCCATAGGCGACCCCGATCAGAACACAAAAACCGAAGAGATTGACAAGTAGCGTCATGCCGGTGCTTCGGCCCCAGACGTCCATCATGAACCCCATCAGTCGCGCGGTGAACATCGAAGTAATGAACACAGCAAGGCTTTGCTGACCGACCTTGAGGATGATCTTGAGGATATGTTCCCACGCACGCGCCACAATGCTGGTGCCTGTTGCCAGCAAGTTGTCGCCCTTGTCCCCGGCCAATACCCAAAAGAGGTAGGCAAGGGATAGAAAATGAACGTAGCGCAAGATGCCGAAGTCACTCTTGTCGATTAGTGGTTTGTAGGCGCTGCGCCAATCACGTGCCCATTCAAAACCAAACTCGCGCACACCGATGTTGGAGAGCGGAATGTTGGCGATGACGAGAAAAGCTGCAAGGGCCAGCAACAAGTGGGTGACAGGCGGTTTGGGAAGCCAGCCGCGCATAAATGCAAAGCCGGTGAAGAAAATGAGTTGCCAGCCGAAAGGGTTGAAGAACCAAGTGCGATCGCTCCAGGGTTCTGCCGGAAATTCAAAGTGGTAAGCGCCGAGATTGAAGTATTGCAAGAGTGCGGTTTGCCCCATGATCCAGACGCCGACAACAAAAGCTGCAACAAGTCTTAGATCAACACGCGACAGGGCCATCACAACAGGCATCATCAGTAAGACGACCATGTACATCGGTAGAATGTCGAAATAATTCGGCACATAGCGCAGTGTCATGAAACTAAGCAGAATGTTGGAATTGTCCCATTTGTCACTTTCGACAAACATCATCCACAGGTTCAGCTGACCCCAGTAATTGCGTCCCGTTATGTCCAGATCGGTCAAGTAGACGGTCAGCGCAAGCGTTGCAAAAAACAGGCCTACATGCGCCCAGTATACCTGCCAGACTCGGAACAGCACGCGGGCGGTGCCAAGGAACCACCCAGCGCGGTCAAATCCGCCGCCAAAGGCAATTGCGGACGCCATGCCGGAGCAGAACACAAAAATCTCTGTTGCGTCGGAGAACCCCCAGCGTGCGGGAATCCACGAGGTCAGGAAATTGCCGGGCGTGTGCGCGATCAGGATGATGAACATCGCCAGACCGCGGAAAAAATCCAGTCGCAGATCGCGCACACGCGGCGTGGACTGTGCCGCCGTGACGGCGGGGGAGGAAATGGAAGTGGCGTCAGCGAGGGTCATATCGGGGCAGGGGTATCCAAATGGTGCGGCGTTCAAGAGTTACTGCGCAGGAATGCGCCGCGCGTGCGTGATCTGTTCAAAGCGTGTTGCGGTGAAAAGATCCTCATGACCTGCGCGCAGGGCCAGTCGTTCGTGCAATATCTGTTCAACATCGTCGAAATGACCCGCGCGCAGCCCTGCGTCAATGGTCATCCGTTCAAAGACATCCCGCTGCGCATGAGACCCGCCGATACTTTGCATTTTTGGGCGGGCATTCGCCAATTGCACGAAGGCATCGCCGTAACGACCCTCGGAAAACGCGTTCAAACCGGCAAGTGCTGTCAGGCCGGGGTTGGCGACGCGTTCGGCCATATCACCTTTTTGTCTGGCATCACGGGCAAAACGCGCAGTTATCGCGGTGCGCGCGTCTTCTTTGTCTGCACCTGCTAGGGCCAGCTGGTAATGCAAATCTGCAAAGACAAGACAGCCGTCATTGATGCGGTTTTCGGCAAGTGCACCAAGTTCTTCCCAACGTGTCCCGATGTCCATGCCCTCCAATTCAAGCCGCATCAGCAGTGAGGTGGCATTGGCGATGTCACGGTAATCGTCGGTTTTGTCTGCACGGATCTGGTTATCATACAGCGCCAGCGCAATGTCGGTTTTACCCTGATCCATGTACAACAACGCCTTGTGCCACCAGACATGATAGCGAAAGTTGTTGGACTGGTCCCACGCAGATTTGTGGTTTTCGATCAATGCAATGCCAGCGGCCGGTTCGGCGCGCATGTCATGCACATGGGCCACAGCGTGCAGTCCCCACGCATCATCCGGCGCGTAGGTAAGTCCGGCACGGCCCGCAAGTTCGGCCGCAGCATATTCACAGGTTTCCTCAAGCGTGAAGGCGTGACAGCCCATCGCATAGCCACGCAATGGATGATCAGCACTGTGCGCGGGCAGGACACGCTCAATGGAAGCGCGCATGCCGCTAGCGTCACCAAGGATGAAGCGGATGGCGTGGCTGGCTTTGGCTGTCAGCGTGTCTTGGGGGATGGCAGCAAGCACGCTTTCAAGGGCTGCGACGGCACCTGTCGGGCTGTCGTCAAGCCACTGATCCAGTGCCGCGATCCACCCTCTTTCGCGGGCGTTGATTGTCCCTTGGGCGGCCGCGTTGCGCGCGCGCGTGCGCGCCTCTTCCGCGACCTGCCACATTTCAGCACGCCCCATCATCAGTGAAAACAACCCGCGTGTGGCGTGACCCATTGCGAAATCCGGTTCTGCCTCTAGGACAGCGCCAAGGTGCTGTGGCGTTGCCGACCCATGGGCTAGAAAGGCACGGATCATGTCATTCCAGTTATCGACACTGGTGGCATGTTCTAACGTCACGGGAGCATTGCAAATGTCGGTTTTCATGGAGCGGCACCTTTCAGGGTCGGTCATTCTTTTCATTGGGATACGCGGATTTCAGGTTTCAAAAAATGGCTTTGAGGGCAGCCACACGCCAACGTGAAGGGTGCGGTGGCTTTCGTGAAGTAATGTGACAAAATCTTTAAATCCCGCACAAAGTTCGTGCGAATTTGTGCCCGAATGGTTGGATTGGCGGGATGTTTTCTAGCTTTTTCCCGCCCGCGTCGCGCGATGTTTCAAGCGAACATGCAACGGTTCGTCGCAAACATGATGAGAGGCAGGAGGATATCTTCGAGATTTGCGAGCATGCAAAAACGCTGGGGGATGCGTGCCCAAGGCATGGCCGGGCGCGTGGACTTTAGTAACCGTGATCCGCGTTAAATACGGCCGTCATAAGCACCTCGTTCGATAATCGCAGCGATAACCGTGAAAGTGTCGGCTGTCATTGCCTGTTCAAGTGCTTTTTGCAACGCTGCGCGGCTGCGCACGGTGACCCCTGCGCCACCAAAGGCCACGCCCATTGCTGCAAAATTATGCTGTGCGAAGTCGACGCCGTTGTTGCCTAATTGTCGTTCGCGCTGTTTCTTTTCAATCAGCGCAAGGGAGGCATCCACAAAGACCACAAAAATCGGAGAGAGGTTCAATTCGGCGGCAGTGGCCAATTCGCCAGCAACCATCAGAAACCCTGCATCACCGGAAAAAGATACGACGGGGCGATCCGGTGTTGCGAGTCTTGCGCCGATGGCCAAGGGGAGCGCACAGCCCATTGTGCAAAGTGCCGAAGATTGCATCAACGCGCGCGGGGCGTAACTTTCCCACATTTGAGACAGGAGAATGCGGTGCGCACCGCTGTCAGCAGAAGCAATTGTGTTGCGCGGTAGTGTCTTGCGACAAGTGTCGATAATTGCGGCAGGTCCCCAGTCCTCATCGGTTGGGAAGGCGGCGGCAAGTAACTGTTTTAGATGCTCTATTTCACCATCTGGCCAGGTTTCCTGCGCGTCCAGCTCGTCGCTGAGACAATGCAGGGTCGCAGCGCAATCGGTCACAAAATTCAGGGTGGATTGATGCATGTAATGCAGGTTTGGCACTGCGGTGATGTCGATTACATTTTGCTGATCGGGCTGCCAGATGTCGCGCCAGCCGGGGCGCATTTCAATCGGGTCATAGCCGACGCATAGGATCAGGTCCGCAGATTTCACAAATGGCAGCAAATGCGTGTCCGCCAATGGTGACAGCCCTGCGCCGCCTAGAGACAATGCGTGGTCTTCGGGCAAGATTCCTTTGGCCTTGTAGGTCGTGATCACGGGGACGTTGTGGTCTTCGCAAAATTCCTGCACGGCTTTGTGGGCGTGCTGGTTCAGGGCATCGACGCCAACAATCATGACAGGGCGTTTTGCCTGCACCAACCAATTGCGTGCGCGCGATAGGTCAGACCCTGATGGCACTGCCGGAGTGGCCACTGCGCGCAGCGGTGGCGCAATCGCTGGCACAGCAGCGTCTGCTACTGAAATCGGGACATCAATGTGAACAGGGCCCATGCGCCCTTGCGTGGCAATGGCCACCGCCTTGTCAGCGATGACATGCGCCGCGCCTGCATTCAGCGTAAAGGTGGCCTTGGTGATCGGGCGGAACACAGACTGTTGATCTAACACCTGATGGGTGTATCGCTCGGCTTCATCCGCATCCATGCAGCCGGACAGGACGATCATCGGCACCTGGTCTTGTAGCGCGTTTGCCACCGTGTTGACGCCATTCAGCGTGCCGGGGCCGATGGTGCCAACAAGGATGGCAGGGGCAAGGTCGCTGTGATGAACGCCCTCCGCCATGAAGCCCGCTGCATTTTCGTGTTTGGCGAGGACAAAGCGGATACCTGCGGTTTCCAGCGCATCAATCAGCGTGAGAACTTCGCCCCCTGGCATGCCAAACGCAGTGCGGCATCCGGCGGCGTAAAGTCGGCGGGCGAGGGCATCAGCGGCGCGTATCGTATCTGACATGAGGTCGGCCTTTCAGGGCGGTTGACCGTCAAGTTGAACCACGGCGAACCGTCAGACGCAATTCACGCTGTTGTCGGAAATGTTGCAAAGAGGCCGGCGCAGTTGCAGGGCGCGCCGCCCCAATCCCATGCGAAAGGCTGGCCTAGCGACGCCGGTCGCGGCGCGAGGACATTGGCTGGAACGCCACACCGACATGTGCTTCGCAATATGGTTTGCCTTGTTTGACGGGCAAACCACAGAACCAGAAATCCTCTGTTGCCGGATCGCCAACAGGCCATTTACATGTCCGCTCGGTCAATTCCATCAAGCCGATCTTCTTGGCCTTCTTTTCAACTTCATTCACCTTGGCCAAGGCCTCCGGCGAAATCTCGTTTGCAGAAGGCTGCGGAGGCAATGGCTGGCCCGCCGGAATAATCTGCTTGCGTGCAGGCAGCGTCGACTTGGGTGGCGCTGCTGCAACGGTGCGCATGATTGGCCCGCCGTCTTCCTCGTCTTTGGGTTCCGGCTTTGCCTTTGGTTTGGCCTCGATCTTGGGGGCCGGTTTGGCTTTGGGCTTGGCTTCGGTCTTGGCCGCACCAGCGCTGGTTGCGCGGTTGGACAGGCCCAGACGGTGCACTTTACCGATCACGGCGTTGCGGGTGACGCCGCCCAGTTCTTTTGCGATCTGGCTCGCGGACTGGCCTTCGCCCCACATTTTCTTCAGCGTTTCAACGCGGTCATCGGTCCAGGACATTACAGGTCTTCCTTAGGTCAAAAAGCGGCCACATCAGGACCGCTTTAACGCATTCAGTCCCCTATATTAAACCTTACACGGCTGCGTGCAAGGGAGGATACGTCAATCAGAGGCTGCTGGCGGCGGGATCGGTTTATTGATCCGCGCTTCGCGCAGGGCCAAAAGGACGGCACCTGCGATGATTATGCAGGCACCGATCATGGTAATTTCATCGGGAATGACCTTGTAGAACAGCACATCATAGAGGGCTGCAAAGATCAGCGTACCATAGCTGAAAGGTGCGACAAAGCTGGCGTCGGCACGGGCCATCCCGTTGATAAAAAAGGTTTGTGCCACGGCCATGCACAGGCCGATTGCCGCCAGCAAGCCCCATTGGGCGGGCGTTGGTGGTTGCCAGACAGCGATGACAGCAATGCTTGCCAATGTCAGGCCGATAAAGTTGTTTACCAACAGGATCTGAAACGGGTTTTCTCGCCCCGAGAGTTTCTTGATGAAAATCAACTCCAGCCCCATGATCATGGCCGCGCCAAATGCCAGCAGCGCAGCGGGCTGGAAACTTTCGGGGGTAGGGCGCAGCAGTATCAATGCTCCGGCCAGCGCGAGTACAGCAGCTGACCAGCGTACACGTCCCACCTTTTCACCAAGCAACGGAATCGCCAGCATCATCGCAAAAACCGGGTTGAGGAAGGAGATTGCAGTGGCATCGGCCAAGGGGATGTAAGCGACTGAGGCGAACATCAGCGTGATGCCGCCCCATCCACAGGTTGTGCGGGCCAGATGCAGCCCCCAATGCGGGCGCATCAGTTTAGGCCGCAGGAGCATGGCGGCTGTGCCAAGTCCAATAAGGGCGAAAAGAAAACGACCATGGCTGATCTGCATCGGATTCAGGGGCGGACCATAGCTATCCCCGCCCAAGGCTTTGGCCATCAAAGTGGTCGCAGCAATGAATGCAGTGGCCAAAGAGATCAAAAGCGCGGCTAGCGCATTGTTTTGGGATTTGGCTTGATACATCGGATTGCTATGCGCTGATGTATCCATCCGCGCAAGTCTGCGAAAAAATGCTTTGCAACTGAGCGCAATCTGCCTATGAGGTTTTCATGATCACAACGACACATATCCTGTCTCGACGACGCCGAAGCTAGTCTTTTGCCATGCGTGGCCTGCGCGCCGCAGGTCTGATCCGGGTGCATTTGCACCAGCCCCAAACCCTTGACCCTCTCCGCCGCCCGTGGCCTGTTGCCCCTTTAGCGGCTCTTATAAGGATGATCCTGATGATCTCTTCCGTTCTGCCAACCTATTCCCGCGCGCCTCTCAGCTTTGTCTCTGGCGCAGGCTCATGGCTGACCGAAGCGGACGGGCGACGTTTTCTGGACCTTGGCGCGGGGATTGCAGTGAACGCTCTGGGACACGCACATCCCAAACTGGTTGAGGCGCTGACCAAACAGGCAGGCCAGTTGTGGCACACCTCCAACCTATATGAAATTCCCCAACAGCAGGCGCTGGCGGACCGTCTTGTGGAACATACCTTTGCCGACACTGTGTTTTTCACCAACTCAGGCACGGAAGCCTGCGAATTGGCCGTGAAAATGGCCCGCAAGTATTTCTACGACAAGGATCAGCCGGAGCGGGTCGAGATTATCACCTTCGACGGCTCTTTCCATGGCCGCTCCGCTGCGGGCATTGCGGCGGCGGGCTCTGAGAAGATGACCAAGGGCTTTGGCCCGCTGCTCGGCGGTTTCGTACATCTCCCCTTTGGCGATCACGAAGCACTCACAGCCGCCATCACCGACAAGACCTGCGCCATCATGGTCGAACCGGTTCAGGGCGAAGGGGGTATCCGCCCGCTTCCGGATGCGTGTCTGAAAGGGTTGCGCGATCTGTGCGATGAACATGGGATCCTGATGATTCTGGACGAGGTGCAATGCGGTGTGGGCCGCACCGGCAAACTCTTTGCCCATGAATGGGCGGGCGTTACGCCTGATATTATGATGGTCGCCAAGGGAATTGGCGGGGGCTTCCCCCTCGGCGCGGTGCTTGCAACTGAAAACGCCGCATCCGGCATGACTGCAGGTACCCATGGCTCGACCTATGGCGGCAACCCGTTGGGCTGTGCGGTAGGCTGTGAAGTCATGGATATTGTCAGCGACCCTGCCTTCCTTGCCGAAGTGAACCGCAAGGCAAGCTTGCTGCGCCAAAAGCTGGAAGGGCTGGTCGCCAACCACCCCGATGTTTTTGAAAGCGTGCGCGGCACCGGCTTGATGCTGGGCCTCAAGTGCAAGGTCGCCCCGATGGATGTGGTCAACGCAGGGTATGGCCAAGAAGTTATCACCGTTCCCGCCGCCGACAATGTGGTGCGCCTTCTGCCGCCCCTTACCATTACCGACGATGAGATCGCGCAGGCCGTCACCCGATTGGACGCCGCCGCCGCAACGCTCTCGTCTTCCTAACTCTTTTTGGCCTTAAATATCGTCCGCACTACCGTTTGTGCGCCACGGTTCAAATGAAAAGTACTTGAATGACCCATTTTCTGGATATCAACACCACGCCCGAAGCCGACCTTCGGGATATCATCAATAATTCGCTGGCTATGAAATCAGCCCGCAATAACCGTCCGAAAGGGGCGCTTGACGATGAGTTGCCACTCAAAGACCACATGGTCGCACTAATCTTTGAAAAACCGTCGACCCGTACGCGCATCAGCTTTGATGTGGGCGTGCGCCAGATGGGTGGGCAGACGATGGTTCTGTCCGGGGCCGACATGCAGCTTGGCCATGGCGAAACAATTGCTGATACCGCGCGTGTGTTGTCGCGTTATGTTGATTTGATCATGATCCGCACGTTCGAAGAACAAACCCTGCTTGATATGGCGGAATATGCGACTGTGCCTGTGATAAACGGTCTGACAAACCGCAGTCACCCGTGTCAGATCATGGCTGATATCATGACATTCGAAGAACATAACGGTCCGATCAAAGGCAAAAAGGTTGTCTGGTCCGGTGATGGCAACAATGTTTTTGCAAGTTTTGCCCATGCGGCCAAACAGTTTGATTTTGAGCTGGTCTTCACCGGTCCACCGCCGCTTGATCCCGAGTCTGCGCTGCAAGGTCTGTATACTATCGAGCGGGATCCTCACCGCGCGGTGCAGGGGGCCGATCTGGTGGTCACCGACACATGGGTCTCCATGCACGACCCGCAATCGGCCCGTGAACGCCGTCATAACCAGTTGCGTGGTTATCAGGTGAACGAGGCGTTGATGGCACAGGCAAAGCCGGATGCCCTGTTCATGCATTGCCTGCCAGCGCACCGTGAGGATGAGGCGACGTCGGCGGTGATGGACGGGCCGAACTCGGTGATTTTTGACGAGGCCGAAAACCGTCTGCACGCGCAAAAAGCGATCATGCGACACTGCCTTGGCAAGTGACTCGCCTCATATCGTGATCGCGGGTGCGGGGGCGATCGGCTGTTTTGTCGGTGGCTTGCTGGCTGCATCCGGCATGCGCGTCACCCTGTTGGCGCGACCGAGGATTACCGCAGAAATCCGTGCACACGGCTTGACGCTGACAGATCTGGACGGGATGGCAGTTAACGTCGGCGCGAACGCGCTGGGCTTGTCTGAAGACCCGTCTTGTCTGACAGGGGCCGATCTTGTTCTGGTGACGGTAAAGTCGGGTGATACGGACACTGTTGCAGCATTGATTGAGACATATGCGCCCCTCAAGTCGCCGGTGATCAGTCTCCAGAACGGGGTCAAAAACGGTGAGGTTCTGCGTCATGCCCTAGTAGCGCGGGATGTGCGCGCTGCAATGGTGCCCTTCAATGTCGTACCGATGGGGCAGGGGTGTTATCATCGGGCAGTTGACGGTGATATCGTGATCGAGGCGGGACCGGGCGATATGGCAAAAAGGCTGAGTGTTGTAGGCCTTGACTGGTCAGAGACCCGCGACATTTCCGGCGTGCAATGGGGCAAGTTCTTGCTAAACCTGAACAACGCCTTGAATGCGCTGAGCGGGCAGCCCCTGAAACAACAGCTTTTAGATCGTGGTTGGCGTCGACTGATGGCGGATCAGTGGGCCGAAGCCTTGCATATTCTGACTGCGCATGGGATCGAGCCGGTGTCCCAGACAGGCGTTTCCGTAAGGGCTATTCCATGGATATTGCGCCTGCCGACCCCGTTGTTCACACGTGTTGCAGCGCGAATGCTCAGGATGGATCCACAGGCACGAACATCGATGTCATATGATCTGATGGCGCATCGGCTTACCGAGATTGACGCGCTTCAGGGGGAAGTCATCCGCATGGGTACTGTCCTTGGCAAGCCTACGCCGATCAATACGATGGTCCTGGATGTTGTGCGTGCGGCCGAACTTGCAGATGAGGGATTGCCCCATTTGCCGGCGCGGGCTTTGCGTGCGGAATTACGGCGCTTGGGTTAGCCAACCAGCGTATTCAGGATCAAAAACACAATTGCCGATAGTATTGCAGCAGCAGGTACTGTGATGACCCAAGCGGCAATAATCGTCATGAAATGCGAACGGCGGACCAGTTTGCGGCGGCGGCGTTCTTCTTTGGCGATGGGTTTGACTTTGCTGATTTCAACGTCAAGCCGACGCAGGCGGCGCTCCATGTGCCATTCGCGGTAGAATCCTACGCCAAAGATACCGCCAATCGCAATATGTGTCGAACTGACCGGAAGGCCCAGCCAGCTTGCAATGATCACTGTGATCGCAGCGGATAGCGATACACAATAGGCCCGCATCGGGTTGAGTTTGGTGATTTGACTGCCGACCATACGGATCAATTTTGGACCGAAAAGGAACAGGCCAAAGGAAATGCCGAAGGCACCAATCACCATCACCCATGTTGGAATGGCGACTTTTGCCTCGAAGCCGCCGAATTCGGTCGCATGTACAATCGCCGCCAGCGGGCCAACGGCGTTTGCCACATCATTTGCCCCATGTGCAAAGCTGAGCAGAGCAGCGGACAGGACAAGGGGCAAACTAAAGAGCGTTTTGACCGACTTGTTGCGGTTTTCCATACCAATCGAGGCGCGGCGGATCACCGGAGCTGAGATGGCGTAAACCGTAGCACCGATCGCAGCGCCAATCAGCAGCGACGTCATGATGTCGATCTTGATAATCCGCTTGAGACCCTTAAGCGCTAGGTAGGACGCGAACACGCCAGCCATGATCCCGACCAGAACAGGCACCCATGTGCGTGCGGCGGCGATCTTGTCCTCGCGGTAGATGATGCGGGCTTTGATAAAGGCAAGAAATGCGGCGGCAATAACACCACCAAGCACGGGCGAGATAACCCAACTGGCTGCGATCATCCCCATCGAGGGCCAGTTAACGGCTGTGAGACCTGCAGCTGCGATACCTGCGCCCATGACGCCACCCACAACGGAGTGGGTGGTTGACACGGGGGCCCCAAACCATGTCGCCAGATTGACCCACAGCGCGGAAGATATCAGGGCGGCCATCATCGCCCAGATGAAAACCTGAGTTTCCGCAAAAGATGCGGGATCAATGATGCCCTTCGAAATGGTCGACACCACGTCACCACCTGCCAATAAGGCACCCGCGCTTTCACAAAGCGCGGCAATCAGAATTGCCCCGCCCATGGTCAGCGCATTGGCACCAACGGCGGGGCCCATGTTGTTGGCTACATCATTTGCTCCAATGTTGACGGCCATGTAGGCACCAAAGACGGCAGCGGCGATGACAACAAAGTTTCCGGGGGCCTGCCCAAAGAACAAGGCGGCAAAAACACCCGCAAGGACCATAAACGCCAATGCAATACCCGGCCCAACCAACGGACGGGACACATAGGCAGTTGCGAGTTCAACTTGAGAAATGCGGTTAAGGTCGGTGTCCAGTGTTTTCCACTGGCTACCCTTCGGTTCCGTTACCATCTGCGCTTTTGCCCCCACGCCGTGCTTTTTCGTCAGTTGTGGGTGACACACGGGGCAGGACGACACAAGATGTTATGAGGCAAATTTACCTTCTGTAAACTGTGGTTTCAGAGGGCTTTTAGGATTGCTTTGAGTTCCGGCTCGTCAACCCGGGTGGCGGCCTCTTCCGGCGTGACCCAGACACGCTTGCGCTCTTCCACCTCGGGATAGGTTTTTTGCAACTCGCGCACATGCGCAAGATAGACCAGCGTTTCCACACTGACGGGCGCACCGGAATCCAGTTCTTTGGTGTATTCGTAAGACCCTAGCGGTTCTTGCTGGATGTCTGCCTTGCTGACGCCGGCCTCCTCCCAGGCTTCTTGCAATGCGGATTGCGCACCATCCTTCCCGTTGATCGGCCAACCTTTTGGAACGATCCAACGGCCGGTATCACGGCTGGTGATCAGCAGGACTTCTTTGCCTGTCTCCGTCTCTCTGAAGCAAAGTGCAGCAACCTGCAGCCGTTTGGGACGTTGAAGAAGAGGGACTACCATGTCGTCCCAGGCGCGTTTAATGACGTGTTTCATTGGATTGCTCTACCAAATTTTTATTATTTTCATGTAATTACATATGCCTAACCGATTCGGAATTCAAGGGCGCGGCGTGAAACATCCCCGTCGGTTGCTCCAAGGCTTGTGTTAGGCGTGCTCTGCGATCACTGTGAAATCCAAATAGTGGAGCGTAGCGGGCATGGCAAAGACATCAACAGGGGCGGATATTGGGGTCTACGGTCTGGGGACCATGGGATCGGCGCTTGCTCTCAATTTTGCCAGTCAAGGTTTCGATGTCGCCGTTTCCAACCGGGAGGCCAACTGGATTGCCGATTTTGTCAAAGAAGCCGGTCCTTTGGCAGATCGCTTGAAGGGCAATGCCGACCTGGCATTTTTTGTGCAGTCGATCTCGCGGCCGCGTAGTATTCTGTTCATGATCCCGTCAGGGGCACCAATGGATGCAATGATCAAGTTGATCACGCCTCTGTTGGAAGAGGGGGATACGTTGATTGACGGAGGGAATGCCGATTTCAACGCAACTCGCCGACGCTCTGCGGCATTTGACGGGACCGGGATGCACTTTGTCGGCATGGGCGTATCGGGGGGCGAACAGGGCGCGCGGCACGGGCCTTCGATGATGGTTGGTGGTTCCGATCATTCCTGGACGCAACTGCGCCCGATGGTGGAAGCGATTGCCGCAAAGTTTGAAGGCGAACCCTGCGTTGATCATCTGGGACCGGACGGTGCAGGGCATTTCGTAAAGACCGTACACAACGGTATCGAATATGCAGATATGCAAATGATTGCAGAGATTTATGGCGTGAAACGCGATGCGGGAAAACAGAGTGCAGCAGAAATTGGTGCGTTGTTTGAAAGCTGGTCGTCCGGCCCCCTGAGCTCTTACTTGATTGAGGTCTCTGCCGCGGCGCTGCAGTCGGTTGACGTCAAAACAGGATTGCCGGTTGTGGATGTTATCCTTGATCAGGCGGGTCAGAAAGGGACGGGCCGCTGGACCTTGATAGAAGCGCTGAGGATGGGGCAATCAGCGAATACAATCGAAGCGGCAGTGGGCGCGCGTGGATGGTCTTCGGAAAAAGCGATACGCGTCATGGCAGAGCCGCTGCTAGAAGCGGGCGCATTGGCGGCGCAGGTGCCGGATGATGCGGATCTTGAACACGCCTTGCTGGCAGGGCGAATTCTGGCGCATGCCCAAGGTTTTCGTGTTCTAGCCGCAGCTTCCGAGGAATTCGACTGGTCGTTGGATATGGCAAGAATATCAGAAATCTGGCGCGCTGGTTGCATTATCCGCTCCGCATTGCTGGATGATTTTGCCAAAGCGTTTCGGGGCGAATTGCCCGGCGGGCATCTGGTTCTGGCACCGGAAATACGTAAGATGCTGGGGGCGAGTATCCCGGGTTTGCGCCGTGTGGTAGCAGCCTCTGTCTCTTTGGGCGTGGCAGTGCCTGCGCTTTCGGCCTCACTGGCGTGGTATGACAGCATGCGGCGTGGGCGGGGCACAGCAAACCTTATTCAAGCACAACGTGACTTTTTCGGCGCACATGGGTTCGAGCGGGTCGATGCAAGCGGCAAGCACCACGGCGACTGGAACGCGCTCTAGGCTTTCTTTGCAAAGGGGTCTTCGGGGTAGGTGACATGGGCAAGGTACAACCCGTGCGGCGGGCAGACCGGACCGCAAGCCGCGCGATCTCTGGCATCCAGAGCCGTCTTTACATCTTGCGGCGTCCAGGAACCCGATCCGACCCGTTCCAGCGTGCCGATCAGGCTACGCACCTGATTGTGCAGGAAGGACCGTGCGCGCACGTCGAAATGATATTCCGGCCCTGCAAGGGTTTCGACACGGCTTACACTTAGACGATCGAGTGTTTTGACTGGACTGTCGGACTGGCAAATCGTTGAGCGGAAGGTGGTAAAGTCGTGTTGCCCCAGCAAGAACTGGATTGCTTCATTCATTGCCGGGATATCCAGTTCGGATTTTATCTGCCACACCAGACCACGCTGATGGGTGGCAGGCGCGCGCCGGCTCAGCACCCGCAATAGATAGCGGCGTTCTTGTGCAGAGAAACGGGCGTGAAAGTCATCACCGACAGCCACACAGTCGAGGATGGCGATCGGATTTGGCTTGAGATGGTAATTCAGCGCTTCGAACAGACGGAAGGGTTCCCAATTGCCCTCCATGTCGCAATGCGCAACTTGACCCAAGGCGTGAACCCCCTTGTCTGTCCGGCCCGCCGCCGCGATTTTGTGCTCACGCGGTTCCAGTTTGGCCAAAGCAGTCTCAATTGCGCCTTGCACGGTTGCGAGGTCTGTCTGACGCTGCCACCCGACAAAAGGTGCGCCGTTATATTCGATTTTGAGAGCGAAACGTTGCATGTGCCGCGCTCTACCTTGCGGCATGGCTTCTGGCAATCCTTTTGGGTCAACCCTATGTTAACCCAAACACCATTTGGGGACGGGCAAAGTTTTGGTCATCACACGTATTGCCGATGGCATTTGGCGCCAGATCGAGGCGGTTCAGGATACTGTCTCTGAAACATTGTTTGAACCGGTGATCCGTTTGGGTGTCACAGGATTGGCTCGTTCGGGAAAGACGGTGTTTATCACCTCGCTCGTGGCCAACCTGCTGGATCGGGGACGGATGCCGGGATTGGTGGCGGCATCAGAGGGCCGGATCGAGGCTGCGTTCTTGCAACCGCAGCCGAATGACACTTTGCCGCGGTTTGAATACGAAACCCATCTGGCAGCTCTAACCGGTGCAACTCCGCATTGGCCGGACAGCACACGGGCAATTTCGGAGCTGCGTCTGTCGTTAAAGGTGCGACCCAACGGATTGCTTGCAGGACTGCAAGGGCCTCGCACAATCCATCTGGATATCGTTGATTATCCGGGGGAATGGCTGCTCGATCTTGGGCTAATGGAGCGGACCTATGAAGACTGGTCAGCGGAAACTTTGGATCGCATTAAGAATCGTGAATCAGCTATTAATTTTAACCGGTTGGTTGATGAAGTTGATGCGACACTTGAGCATGACGAGGCGCTGGCCCAAGATCTCGCAAAACGGTTTTCCGCCTATTTGACAGCGGCGCGGGCCGAAGGGTTCTCTGACTGCACCCCGGGGCGGTTTTTGCTGCCCGGCGATCTGGCGGGGTCACCTGTCCTGACTTTTGCGCCGACCCTGACAGAGGGCGCATCCAAACGCGGTTCGTTGCATCGCGAAATGGCGCGGCGGTTTGAAGCGTATAAAGACCGTGTGGTGAAGCCGTTCTTTCGGGACCATTTTGCACGCATTGACCGGCAGATCGTGCTGGTGGATGCCCTTGGGGCCATTCACCAAGGGCCGCAAGCGGTTGATGACTTACGGCATGCCATGCGTGAAACTCTGGCCGCATTTCGTCCCGGCAAGAATTCGTTTCTCATGGGCCTGCTGGGTGGCAAAAAGGTGGAGAAAATCCTTTTTGCAGCGACCAAGGCGGATCATTTGCATCACACACAACACGGCAAGCTGAGCGCGATCATGGAAGCGTTGACCCGCGAGGCCCGAGACCGTGCCCAATATGCCGGCGCTGGTACATCGGCGATGGCAATTGCGTCGCTGCGGGCGACAACCGAAGATGTGATGACGCATGAGGGCGAAAGGCTGAACGTGGTGCGTGGCACCTTGCTGGACAGCGGTAAAGAGGCTGCGTTCTACCCCGGCGATTTGCCAGAAGATCCGGCGCATCTGTTAAATCCGGCGCGGGCGGGTGCCCAAAAATGGTTGGATCAAGACTATCAGATCATGCGATTTGCACCCGCGCCCCTTGCGCTCAAGCCCGGAGACGGGCCGCCACATATCCGGCTGGACCGGGCGGCAGAGTTCCTGTTCGGTGACCGGCTGTGATTGAGTTGCGCAAAGGGCGTTCTACGGACGCAGGTAAAGTCGGTGCAATCCTGTCCGAGTTTGTGGCGACAACGGAGTGGATGCCGAAATTACACACAGGTGCCGAAGATGTGGCCCATGCGGGCGTCATGATCTCGCGCGGCTGGGTAACGATTGCACAATTCGAAGGTGCTGTGGTCGGGTTTGCGGCCTGTAATCAAAACGACTTGGATGCGCTCTATGTCACGCAGGCGCAGCGGGGTCAGGGAATTGGGTCGGCATTGCTGGAACATCTCAAGACAACCCGCCCTTTTTTGGAGCTTTGGACATTTCAGGCAAATGAAAGGGCGCGGGACTTCTATCTTCGCCATGGCTTTTGCGAAGTTGCGCGGACCGATGGGAAAAGCACGGATGAAGGCTTGCCCGATGTTCACTACGCTTGGAAAAGAGGAACAGCATAATGGCAAAAGGTCCGGTTCTCTTCGACCTTGAGGGGCAGCAGGCCTCGCGCCCGCAGGTGGCCGAAGCCGCGCCTGTCCCCGATGTGGTGCAGAGTGCGCCACAAGGTCAGGCGATGCAGGCGGCAGCACGGCTGGCGGCGCGCAAACCGTCCCTTCTGGTGCGTGCCTTCTGGTGGTTGGCCACTGCGTTGATCAGTGCTGTGGTATCCATTGCAGCGTGGTCTTTCGTCACTGATTTATTGGCGCGGCAGCCACTAGTGGGTTGGGCAATGACCGTATTGCTTGGCGCTTTCCTTTTGGTGCTTTGCTTGCTTGCGCTGCGCGAGATGGCGGCTTTTGGCCGGTTGGCGCGGTTGGACGGGGTACGTCATGCCGCACGCGAGGCTTTGGCGCAGAACGATCTTGAGGCAGCACGCGTTGTCACGGACCGGCTGGTCACTCTTTACAAAAACCGGGAGGACACGCGTTGGGGACGGGACAGATTGGCAGAGTTGCGCGGCGACCAGATGGATGCGCAAGGTCTTCTCGCCTTGACAGAGGGTGAAGTGCTGGGACCGTTGGACAAGGCCGCGAGCCGCGAGGTTGAGGCGGCGGCACGGCAGGTGGCAACTGTGACCGCGTTGGTGCCGCTGGCGCTGGCAGACGTGGCAGCGGCGTTAACGGCGAACTTGCGGATGATACGGCGCGTTGCGGAGATTTATGGTGGGCGGTCCGGGTTCTTCGGGTCATGGCGGCTGACGCGCGCGGTGCTGTCGCATATGGTTGCGACAGGGGCCGTAGCGGTTGGGGATGACTTGCTCGAGCCTGTACTGGGGGGCACCATCATCGGGAAATTGTCGCGCCGTTTCGGCGAGGGTCTGGTGAACGGGGCGTTGACGGCACGGGTCGGAGTTGCTGCGATGGAGGTATGCCGTCCGCTGCCCTTTGGGGTTGCGAAGAAGCCATCTGTGCGCGGAATTATCAAGAACGCGTTAGGCGGATTGTTTGGCAAGGGATGATCAAAAGGTGCAGGCAAGCCTGCAAGGCCTTATATGTTGGGGCTCTGCCCCAAACCCCGCGAGATTTAAGGCCAAAAAGAGGAGGGCTTGTAGGGCTGTTTGTGGCTGCGTATAAGCGGTGCATGGCTTGGCTTTCGCTGATCATCATACGAATTATTTCCCCGGCGCTCTGAGTTGATGAGACGCCGGGTAAAGGTGCTTGAGTTGATCGCACCGTTTGAACCTGAACATTCCCCATTTTATCCGAAGGACGCCTGACATGTGCGCCGATACGCCTGAAACTGTTGACTATAAATCTACATTGAATCTGCCCAAGACCGATTTCCCGATGCGGGCGGGTCTGCCCAAGCGCGAGCCGGAGTGGTTGGCACGCTGGGAAAAGATCGGGGTCTATGATCGTTTGCGCGAGAAAGAGGGACGCGCGCCGTTTACACTGCATGACGGGCCGCCCTATGCCAACGGGCATTTGCACATTGGGCATGCGTTGAACAAGACGATCAAGGATATGATCGTGCGTTCACATCAGATGATGGGGTTTGATGCGCGGTATATCCCCGGCTGGGATTGTCATGGCTTGCCGATCGAGTGGAAGATCGAGGAGCAGTACCGCAAGAAGGGCCGCGACAAGGACGAGGTGCCGATCAACGAATTCCGCGCCGAGTGTCGCAACTTTGCCGCCGGCTGGGTAGATATCCAGCGCGAGGAGTTCAAACGGCTGGGTGTCACCGGCAATTGGGCTGATCCGTATCTGACAATGGATTTCCATGCGGAGCGGGTGATTGCCGAGGAGTTCATGAAGTTCCTGATGAACGGAACGCTGTATCAGGGGTCCAAGCCGGTGATGTGGTCACCGGTGGAGCAAACGGCTTTGGCCGAGGCCGAGGTGGAGTATCACGACAAGGATAGCTTTACGGTTTGGGTGAAGTTTGAGGTTGTTGGCGGTGGTGATTTGGAAGGATCGCAGGTCGTGATCTGGACGACAACGCCTTGGACCATGCCATCTAACAAGGCTGTCGTTTACGGCGAAGGGATCTCCTACGGTCTGTATGAGGTGACATCGACGCCCGATGAATGCTGGGCTTCCGCTGGAGACAAGTTTCTGCTGGCGGATAATCTGGCGGTGGATGTTCTGGGGCGTGCGCGTCTTGAGGATGGCATGTGGACGCGGGTACGTGATGTCCCTGCGGATGAACTGGCAGGGTTGTCTTTGAAGCACCCGTTGGCAGGTGCCGAGGGCAGCAAAGGCGAATGGGACGACCTGCGCGACTTCCGCGCTGCCGACTTCGTGACCGACACCGAAGGTACGGGCTTTGTGCATTGCGCCCCGTCCCACGGTCTCGAGGAATATGACCTCTACCGTGATCTGGGTATGCTTGACCAAGTCATCACATACAATGTGAACCCCGACGGGCGGTTCCGCGACGATCTGCCGTTCTTTGGTGGCAAGGCGATCCTCAAGCCGAACGGCAAGGAAGGCAATGCCAATGCGGCGATCATCGACAAACTGGTCGAAGTGGGCGGGCTGCTGGCGCGTGGCAAAATCAAGCACAGCTATCCGCATTCCTGGCGCTCCAAGGCGCCGGTGATCTATCGCAACACACCGCAGTGGTTTGCGGCGATTGATAAACCTGTCGGTGACGGGCTGGATATGCACGGCAAGACGATCCGCGAGCGGGCGTTGACCGAGATCGACAATGTGAACTGGACGCCGAAATCCGGGCGCAATCGTCTGCATGCGATGATGGAAGCGCGGCCCGATTGGGTGTTGTCACGGCAACGCGCATGGGGTGTACCGCTGACATGTTTCACCAAGAAAGGCGTGCTGCCGACGGATGCGGATTTCCTGTTGCGCAATAAGGAGGTTAACCAGCGGATTGTGGAGGCCTTTGAGGTCGAGGGCGCGGATGCGTGGTACGAGGAGGGCGCGAAAGAGCGATTCCTTGGCGGGATCGTCAACCCGGATGAGTATGAGCAGGTCACAGATATTCTGGACGTGTGGTTTGACTCTGGTTCGACCCACGCCTTTACCTTGCGGGACCGTCCGGACGGGACAGAGGACGGCATCGCTGATGTCTATATGGAAGGCACTGACCAGCATCGCGGTTGGTTCCACTCATCCTTGTTGCAATCGGTTGGCACCACGGGGCGGGCCCCTTATCGCAATGTCGTGACCCACGGTTTTACGCTGGATGCCAAGGGCATGAAGATGTCCAAATCCATCGGCAATACCATCGTGCCGGAAAAGATTGTGCAGCAATACGGCGCGGATATCCTGCGGCTGTGGGTGGCACAGACGGACTATACACAGGACCAGCGGATCGGCGACGAGATCCTGAAAGGGGTCGCGGACAGCTATCGTCGGCTGCGTAATACGATGCGCTACATGCTCGGGTCATTGAGTGATTTTACTGAAGCGGACCGTGTTGACCCGAAAAACATGCCGGAGCTGGAGCGACTAATACTGCACCGTTTGGCGGAACTGGATAAGGTCGTGCGTGACGGCTACGCCAAGTTCGACTTTCAGGGTGTGTTTCAGGCCGTGTTTACTTTTGCCACTGTCGATCTGTCGGCTTTCTACTTCGATATCCGCAAGGATGCCCTGTATTGTGATGGCAATACAGAACGGCGGCGCGCGGCGCGCACGGTGTTGGATATTCTGTTCCACCGTTTGACGACGTGGCTGGCACCAGTGCTGGTGTTCACCATGGAAGAAGTATGGTTGGAGCGTTATCCGGGCGAGGAGTCTTCGGTACATTTGACAGATATGCCAAAGACGCCGGGCAGTTGGTTGAACCCCGAACTGGCTGCGAAATGGTCCAAGGTACGCGCAGCACGGCGTGTAGTGACGTCCGCCCTTGAGGTCCAGCGCGTTGAAAAGGTGATCGGTGCCTCATTGGAGGCGGCCCCGACAGTTTATGTTGCTGATGCCGATCAGCGGGCGGTGTTAGAAAGTGTTTCGTTTGAGGATGTGACTATCACCTCTGGCGTTACAATCAGCGGCGATCCGGCACCGGCGGATGCGTTTGTGATGCCGGAAGTCGAAGGCATTGCAGTTTCCTTCGCCAAAGCAGAAGGCGAGAAATGCGCCCGCTGCTGGAAGGTGTTGCCGGATGTCGGAACGCACGCGCATGCAAGTGTATGCGGTCGCTGCGACGAGGCCGTCAGCTAGGGAATTCTACAGAAATAGCATATTTCGGATTGAGACCCTGTACTGAGAAGTGCAGGGTCTTTCCATGTTGAAACGAACTGTACCCACATTTCTTGGTGATTTAACGATTAGTGAAGATGACGGTGCCGTCACGGCGCTGGATTGGACAAGGGTGACGCATCAGGACCGCTCCGATCTTTTGGATAAAGCGGCAGCGCAACTCGAGGAATATGCTGCTGGAGAGCGCGAGACGTTTGATTTGCCTTTGCGTGTTGGTGGCTCGCGGTTTCAGCAGGATGTCTGTCGGGTGATGTCAGCGATTCCATACGGATATACGCGCACTTACGGCGAAATTGCCAAAGACCTTGGTGTGCCGGCGCAAGCGGTTGGGCAAGCGTGCGGCGGAAATCCGATTCCGGTGATTATCCCATGCCACCGCGTGATGGGGGCCAGAGGCCTGACCGGCTTTTCCGGGCGTGGTGGGGTGGAAACCAAAGTGGCATTGCTGCGCCATGAAGGGGCGGCAGGTTTGCTGATCTAGGTTTTCGACTCTGTCAATTGCTGTACCGCTCCGGCCCCGACAAGGTAGAGCGACGTGACCACCAAACCGAAATGCGCCCAGCTTTCGGGATGGAAATCGACCCACGCGGCCCAGCCTGCAAAGAATGTCCATGCCAAAGCCATTGGCAACGTGATCAGGCGCCAGCGTTCGGTGCGCACGGGATGTACAAACTTTACCGGAACAAACATCGTTACGGACAGGACCGTCACGATGATCAGGCAGACCCACCATGACGGCGAAAGTGCGAATAGAACAAGCACGAGCATATTCCAGCAGCCAGGAAAGCCAGAAAAAGAATTATCTTTTGTTTTCATGCGCGTATCGCAAAAATACATGGCAGATACAAATGTGACAATGATGATCATTGCCCAACCGCTCCATCCGTCCATCAAGCCGGATTTGAACAACGCAAAAGCGGGGATGAAGACATAGGTCAGGTAATCGATGATCATGTCCAAGAGCATGCCATCAAATTCAGGTGCGTTCGTCTTTACATCATATTTGCGGGCGAGCGGACCGTCGATACCGTCGACAAAGAAGGCAACGATGAGCCAGAGAAACATCATGTCCCACTTGCCGTCTACTGCGGCGAGCATTGCCAGCATGGCAAAAACGGCACCTGTGGCAGTGAAAAGGTGGACGAGGAGGGCGCTTGTTCGGATGTTCATGGGCGCAGGTGTCGCAAATCTGACGTCAGGATGGAAGAGGAAATGGGCATGATTTGCGTCGTCTTCGAGTGGGGCACAGGGATACTGAACTGTAAGCGCGGTCGTTTGGGTTTATGTAATGCACGTCTGCGACGGCGTAGCGAGTTGAGTTGAATTGCAGGTTCCAGCGTCCTGTGAACCTTGGGCCAAACGCCTTTTCGTCGTTGAGTTGTTATTCATATGTTGCTGAACGGAAAGGCGCGCCTTTTTTCCTATCCGTGACGCCCATCTTCAGGTCATCAACAGGATCTTCGCATATTTCCCAGAATTTCTGGAGGGATTGTAAAATGTCATTCAGTTCCGAAGACGAATTCGGCTTTACGATGTAACCGCTGGCGTTGTTCTGATAAGCAAAGCCCACGTCCTTTTTGCTGTCGGATGTTGTAAACACAAAAACCCGTGCGGCTTTAAGCCTTTCTGATTGTCTCAGAGCAAGCAGGAATTCATGTCCGTTCATCCTTGGCATGTTGATGTCGAGTAAAATGACAAAAGGATGTTTTAGATTTGCGCGATGTCCGTCATTGGTGAGGAATTGAAGTGCTTCAAGTCCGTCTCTTGCACGTATCAACGAATTTGATTTGCCCAACCTTTTTAGGCCACGTTTCAGTATTTCGACGTCCAGGTCATTATCCTCAATGAGAAATATGTTCATATCGCCTTTCATCTCAGGCGGCTTCATCAGTGTTTAGGCCGGATGGGGTCGTGTTGATTGGCCAGTCAAAGCTGAACGATGCTCCCGCACCAGGAGAGGACACCAGATCAATCTTTCCGCCGTGCAATTCGACAGCTTTCTTGGCAATCGACAGGCCAATACCGCTGCTTTCCGGCGCGCTGCCCGTCCGGAGGGTTTGGAAAACATCAAAGATGCGGTTGTGAAATTTTGGGTCAATACCAGGACCGTTGTCTGTGACTGACAAACGGCACCGGTCGCCTGCGTTTTGTGCCGAGATTGTGATATGAAGGGTGTTTTCACCGTGATGGTATTTGATCGCATTGCCGACAAGGTTTTCGAGCACCCGGCGCAGGTTAATACTGTCCGCGACGATTGGCCCGACCTCGTCGAGCAAAAGAAGCTGTTCGTCGCCCAGCCCGAAATCCAGCGCCAAAGTTGCGACAACTTCTTGCAAAACCAAAGGCCCGTTGTCGATGGTGTTCGCGGTAATCTGTGAAAATCCCAAGATGCTATGCGTCAATTCATTCATTCGGCGAATCCGTTCGTGGATCTTTTCCAGATTGGCACCGACATCCGGATTGGCCGATGGTGACGCAAAATAATCTTCCAGATCTTCCTCAATCATCTCCGTCAAGCCACTGATCCCGCGTAGCGGTGTCTTGAGGTCATGGGAGGCAACATAAGCGAATTGTTCCAGCTCTTCATTCTTGTTGGCCAATCCGTCGTTTGCAGCGGCTAGCCTTGAGGATTTTTCCTTGAGCGAGAGGGACACCTTGTCCGCGTAGGCAATGGCACGTTTGTTGGCGCGGGCCATGAAGACCATAAGCGAAATTATCAACGCCTCGATCACCAGTCCGGCAATCAACAAGAAGGTCGGTTGCGCATAGACATTTTGTTGCCGAAACGCACGATCTGACCGGATATCCATAATCCACGTTCTGCCGTACATGTTGAGCGAGACCATCTCCGAAAACATCGGGTTGGGGTCAACCATCGGATCGTCGGCGGTATGTTCATCGTAGATCAGCCTGCTGTTGTCCGTGATGCTGAACCTGACATGGCGCAACTCTTTTGCCAGCAACCCTTCCATCAATTTATGGACGACAAACGGGGCATAAATTGCGCCAATAGACCGGACTTTGCGCGTCGCAAGATCGGCTGGAACCTCACCTTGATAAATCGGGGCGTAAAACAGGAAACCAGCCGTGTGATTCGCGTCTTGTACCAGGACGATGGGGCCGGTGATTTGGGCGGTGCCCGTATCTCTGCTTGCCATTGCAGCGCGACGACGGTTCGTTTCGTGTGCGACATCCAACCCAACGGCGGCTGCATTCATTTCGACCGGTTCGATGAAGGTGATCGGCATTTTTTCGGGCTTGTCGTGGTCGGGATAAACCCGAAAGTCCGGGCGCACACGTTGTTGTTCATTCACGTACGGCGCAAGTGTTTGTGCTGTGTGAAAATGGACCATCCCAATGCCGTTGATTCCGGGGTATTTCTCTTCAATGCGCAGGGTTCTGGCGAAAGAATGCCAATTCTCATATGAAATTTCGCCGCCGTGGGACTCGACCGCAGCAACGCCTGCCCAAAGGGCATCTTCGTATTTGCGCATACGCTCGGCGATCAAACCCAAAGTCTGATCGCGGGCAGCCTCGAACCGCAGACCGATGCGGAATTCAACCTGGGTTTTGGAGAATTGCCATGCGCCAAGTGTAAGCAAGAGTGAAAGGCTGACGACCATCACATGAAATCCGGTTATGCGCCCGGCATGGAGAGGAGATATCGTCAGGGGGGCAGGCACATGGTATTCCAGTTCTATATACTTCTAAACCAATAGGCCGTAAGTATTAAGAAGCTTGATACATTCCCCAGCAAGTTGCGCGGCACACTTTACAGGGGCTCCGTTCAGGAGGCATTGTTTGGCGAAAGGGCATCTGACATCGTGTTTGGGCCTCGCACTAGCGCAAAACCGTGTCCAAAACCGATAAGGCGGACAGATCGCGCCCTTCGGATGCCAGTTGCGCTTGACGCCTAAACCGATTCCAACTAAAGCCAGCGAACAAGTTTCAGGGTCGCAATGCGCGGCCCCTTTTATGTGTTGCGCCGGGCCACGGTCGCCACACCACTAAAGCAAAAGGATGATCTCATGTCGCGTGTTTGCGAATTGACCGGAAAAGGCCCGATGACGGGCAACAACGTTAGCCACGCGAACAACAAGACGCGCCGTCGCTTTCTGCCGAACCTGAATGACACAACGTTGCAGTCCGAATCTCTGGGCCGCTCCTTCAAGCTGCGCATCTCCGCGCACGCGCTGCGTTCTGTTGATCACCGTGGTGGTCTGGACATGTTCCTCGCCAAGGCAAAAGACACAGACCTGTCTGCCAATGCGTTGAAGATCAAAAAGACAATCGCCAAGGCTGCAGCCGCAGCAACAACCGAAGCAGGCTAATCCCCGCGTCGAACACTGGCTGGTTATTGCAACCCCGGACGATATCGTCCGGGGTTGCGTCATTTTAGCCTCTCGAATTCCGCATGACGCTGCTTTACCCCAACATCTATGATGTTGCGTTCTCTCATATCCCTGTCTCTGGCGTTGATGCTGGCTTTGACCAGTCAGGCTATGGCTGTGACACGTGGATCTTCTGCGGCAACAGGGCAAATGGTGCTTTGTGTTGGTACAGGATCCGTTACGGTTTTTACGGACGCAGAGGGTGCCCCGACAGCGGTCCCGCATATCTGCCCGGATTGTGGACTAGGTGTTATTTTCGGGCCGGTTGACCCCGTCACATCACCACCCGAAGCGTTTGCGATTGCTAACATTCCAACCTCGGAACACGCGCAACTTTTGCCTGCGGGTAAACGGCTTAGACCTCTAAGTCGTGCGCCACCAAATTTGATCTGACCTCCCTACTGAAATCAGATCAAACAAGGACTTAACAGATGACAATTAAACGAATTTTCGTAGCAGGTACTGCTGCTCTTATGTTGGCGGCTGCCCCTCTTTTTGCAGGCGACATCATGGTAAAAGACGCCTATGTGCGGTCTTCCACGCCTTCATCCGTCACTGGGGCTGCGTTTCTTATGCTCATGAACAAAAGCGACGCAGATGATCGATTGATCGCCGCGTCTTCAGATGTGGCGGGGCGGGTTGAACTGCATACGCACAAAGAAGATGCCAATGGCGTAATGAAAATGATGGAAGTCAAAGAGGGCTTTCCCATACCTGCAGGGGGCATGCATGCGCTAAAGCGTGGGGGCGATCATATCATGTTCATGGGATTGAAAGAACCACTTGAGCAGGGGGCCGAAATCACAGTGACACTTACTTTCGAGAAAGCAGGTGTGATGGATGTGAAAATCCCTGTCGATCATGAGCGTAAGCCAGATCACGGCGCGATGGATCATGCCAACGACAGCTAAGTGCGGGGGGAGGGAGCGCCAGATGTCAGGCGCTCCTTCGGCTTTCTACACCTTAAGAATTTCCGCGACCCAAGCGGTGACTGTTTCGGATGCCGGGCCAGTCCGGTGTTCGGCAAACTGGCTGCCAACAGCAGAGCGTTCCAGATTAAACTCAATCGTATGCGCACCAGCGCCACGTGCCTCGGCCACAAATCCAGCCGCAGGATACACATTGCCCGATGTGCCGATCGCTGCAAAAATATCCGCATCACTCAAGTGGTCGAACAGCGTGTCCATGTCATACGGCATTTCCCCGAACCAAACGATATCGGGTCGCGCAGCGGGCGCGGCACACGAGGGGCAGGCGTCGCCCGCAGCCATGACCATAGGTGCAGGCCAGCGATGATCGCAGGCGGCACAGAGCGCACCTTTGAGGTGCCCGTGCATATGATAAAGGTTTTTTGTACCGCCCCGTTCGTGTAAATCGTCGACGTTTTGCGTTATGACGACAACCTCCCCTTTGTGCTTCGCTTCGAGTTCGGCAAGGGCACGGTGTGCGGCATTCGGCTCAACGCCTGCTGCTTGCGCGCGCCGCGCATTGTAAAATGCGACGACCAGTTCAGGATCGCGCGCAAAACCCTCGGGCGTGGCCACATCTTCGACGCGGTGTTGCGCCCAGAGGCCATCTTCGGCGCGAAAGGTTTCGATTCCGCTCTCGGCAGAGATTCCCGCGCCGGTAAGAATGACGATTTTGCTCATATAAAAAGGCCTTTTCGGGGAACTCTGGCGGTTTGGAACAGGTGCTTGGGAGATCTCAGAACAGATCAAACACCGGGAAGCCAAGCCATTATGACGTCTGATTTGTGAAACGAACAGGTCGCGGCGTCAAGGATTGGCAGACTTTACAGTGTCCGAGCGCCGCAAAACAGCCGTGATTGGGGTGCGCCATTCGTGCTATTGCGCTGAATAGCCCTTGAAAATTGCTTCAGATGCGCTCATTTAGGCGCGTACCCTGCTAATGGGGTGAGTCTATTAGGAGAAACCATGGCCAAGGAAGATACGCTCGAATTTCCCGGTGTCGTTAAGGAACTCCTGCCTAATGCGACGTTTCGGGTCGAGCTGGAAAACGGCCATGAGATAATCGCACACACGGCAGGCAAGATGCGCAAGAACCGCATCCGCGTTCTGGCTGGCGACAAAGTACAGGTGGAAATGACACCTTATGATCTGACCAAGGGTCGGATTAATTATCGGTTCAAATAACGTCTGAGGGGCGCTGTTGGCCGTGGTTCGCGCCAGTTGCGCGAACCTTTGCCCGGAGCACAGGCGGCTTATGAAGTTCATTCTAGGATCAGGATCGCCGCGCCGGCTTGAATTGCTGGCGCAGATTGGCGTTGTACCGGATGACATCCGTGCACCCGATATTGATGAAACCCCAATCAAGGCAGAACTGCCGCGCCCCTATTGCACACGCATGGCGCGTGAAAAAGTGGCCGCAGTTGAGGCTGGTGCAGATGATATTGTGCTTTGCGCGGACACAACCGTTGCTTTGGGGCGTCGTATCCTTGGAAAACCTGCGGATGCAGATGAGGCCGAGGCATTTTTACGTCTGATGTCGGGGCGCCGCCACAAGGTTGTTACGGCCGTAGCTGTGAGACGTGGCGACAAGCTTTGGCGACGCGACGTGCAAAGCACTGTGAAAATGAAGGTGCTGTCTGACGCAGAAATCAAAGCATACCTTGCATCCGGTGACTGGCAGGGCAAAGCAGGCGGCTATGGCATTCAAGGACCTGCTGCTGCATTTATCCCGTGGATCAGTGGTTCTTATACCGCAATCGTAGGCCTGCCTGTGGCTGAAACCGCAAACCTGCTGATTGCAGCCGGATACCCGCTTTATGGAGGCACCTCATGAAAGGCCGCACGATTATTCTGGATCACTTTGGCGAGGTTGAAGCTGCTGCCTTGATGGTGGATGGCAAGCTTGACGATCTGCTCGTTGACAGTGATGCGCCGCGTCCCGGCACGATTTACCGCGCCATTGCAGACCGTCCCGTCAAGGGGCAGGGGGGCATGTTCTTGAAAACCCCTGACGGGTCGGCATTCTTGCGCCAGATCAAGGGGTTGTCCCCCGGTCAGCCAATTCTCGTACAAGTCACAGGTCATGCAGAGCCGGGCAAGGCGATTCCCGTCACCGCCAAGGTTCTGTTCAAGAGCCGCTACGCGATCGTGACACCTGACGCTCCGGGCACGAACATCTCGCGCAGCATCAAGGACGAGGAAGAGCGCGACAGATTGCTTGAGATTGCCCATGACGTAGCTGGTGAAAGTCCACATGGATTAATCCTGCGGTCCTCCTGTTCGGGTGTCGAAAGTGACGATATTGCGGATGACATCGCGGCGATGCTGGATCTGGCCGCTAAAGTGCTCGGGGATTCCGCGAGCGAGATGGAAACACTCAGTGAAGGTGACGGTCCACATGTCTTGGCATGGCGTGAATGGACTACGCCTGCAGAAATCGTAACGGAGCCTGGCGGCTTTGATCCGCATGGTGTTCTGGACGCTCTGGAAGATGTTCGGGATGCGCAGGTTGGTCTGGGCGGTGGAGCCTCAATGTTTATAGAGCCGACCCGCGCCTTGGTGGCAGTGGACGTGAACACCGGCAATGACGCGTCACTTGCGGCAGGGATCAAGGCAAATATGACCTGTGCCAAAGCACTGCCCCGCGCCTTGCGCCTTCGCGGCCTCGGTGGGCAGATCACACTTGACCTTGCCCCCATGCCCAAGAAAGATCGCCGTCCTTTTGAGCATGCCCTGCGCGCTGCCTTTCGCGCGGATGAGGTGGAAACAACACTGGTTGGCTGGACCCCTCTGGGTCATTTTGAATTGCAACGCAAACGATCCCGCGTACCGCTGAGTGAGGCTCTTGCATGAGTTGTCCGATGTGTTCGAAGAAAACACTGTCGACATATCGGCCCTTTTGCTCGCGCCGCTGCGCCGATCTTGATCTGGCGAAGTGGTTCAACGGATCATATGCTGCCCCTTCTCGTGATCCCGAAGATATCGAAGCCGCCATCGAGGCCACTGAGGCGGCTTTGGATGAGGTGCAAAAGCCGCACTGATAGACGCTGTGTAATCTTATGACAGATAAGCGGAAAAAGACGCTGGACACCCCGCCCGCAAGGTCCTAGAACGCGCTCACCCAGCCAGACGATCGGCATCCCGTGCCCGGGTAGCTCAGGGGTAGAGCAGTGGATTGAAAATCCTCGTGTCGGTGGTTCGATTCCGCCCCCGGGCACCATTAAATCAAGAGAAAATATGAATTTTCTTATTTTAATTCATAGACTTAATTACGACTCCGCTGTCAGATAGCGGGTGGGTAATCTGTTTTTGCTACACATTTCGCTACACATCGTAGCGGGTTGGCGAACTTGGATTGGGTAAGTCGGCGACCCGGTCGCCGCCGTGCCGAAAGCACATTTAGTGAAACGCTGTCTTGTGTACCGGAATCATTATCTGGGCCATGTCGCGGATGTCTCCAACAACCTTCGCGATCAGCGAACTGTTAGGTTCTATCGTGACCTCCTCACCATTTTCTTGATGTCGATAGTCAATGCCGGGCACACTTACGGGGCCAGTCATCGGCCCATAGGTCAGCTGGGCTTTGCCGGGTTCAGTTTCTTTGACGGTGATATCGAATGAGGCTTCAACACGATCATCTTCAATCTCTTCTCCAACGAATACTTCGATACTCATGACAACTGCGTCTGTGCCTTCGTCCTGCCCGATGTATCCGCTTTCGTAACCGACATGGTATCCAAGGCGTTCGAGTTCTTGCTCGATGCCAATAAAAACCCAAGCGTATCCACCTCTGACCCGAAAGTATTCGTGCTTTGAAGCGAATGGCGTAGAAAACAGCCCGCCATTTTCGAAGTCCGGAACTTCTGCGGTCATTGGCTCACTCCCTTCATCAGGATGATTTCCTCGGATCTCGAAAGTGCTAATCCAGACTTGGTTGATACGCCAAAGTCATTTGTCCGGGTCTGAATTGCGTTCTGTTTGAGTTCGCGCATCCTCGCCTGAACGGTGGCGATAGCCTTTGGTTCGGCCGCATAGTTCCCTGTCATGCTTCAAATGTCCAACTTCGGAAGGGCCTTCACGATTTTCACCGTTTCAAGGCTGACAGTGATGACACGGCGCAGGAGGTCGTAGGGGTAGCGGGGGTCTCCAACGGTTTCGATGGCGTAGCGGTTTGGGTCGTTGACGATGTCGCTGCCCTTCTTGGTGTTGGGGTTATAGCGGTCTACCGTGACCTTCTGGCGGTCCATGACCCATTCGATGGCTGACTTGCCGTTCACGACATAGTCGTAGGCTTCCATGGGGATGTCGATCAGGGTGATGTTGGCGTTGTAGGAGATGGTCGAACGGTCTTTCTTCTTGCCAAACGCCATCTTCTCGACGCGGAAGAACTTCTCCGGGTCTGGGATGTGCGCAAGGTCGAGATCGCCTTCCTTGACTGTGACCGGGTAAGGCTCAACGCTTTCGTAGCCAACATGCAGATCTCCCAAGGCGCGACCGGCCTCAACAAAGCGGGTGAAGTCTTCCCATTTTTTTACGCAAGGGACCCTTGGTAATTCCTTTGAAATGTTCTCGCCGAAGATGTCGTGATAGTCGAGTGAATGCAAAATGGCGTAGGTGTAGTAAAAAATGTCCTCTGCTGTGATTGGCTTACCGGGGTGTTTGGCAAGAAAATCCGAGAGAGCGTTTTGCGAAATTGATTGCCGTGCCAGCATTTCAGTGCTTGCTTCCAAAGACGAAAGCAAATCGTCTTTGGCCGCATCTATGGCTACTTCATAAAGAAAAAGCGGAAAACACTGTGAGCCGCCATCTGTTTGCAAATCAACAATGCAATCAGTCATCAAGACAAAGTGGCCATAGCCCTGCCAGTTCTGTTTGACCATAATGATGCGGTTATCTTCCCTTCCCGTCGGAAAGATTGATGGAAGCTGTGAAACTCGCTGATTAAACATCCTGTCATAGTAAGCATTCTGCTTGAAGAAAGGCCGATAGACGCACGGCACAACCTTTGACGGATCGATCTCTGCCGTTATTCCGCGCTGCGCCTTTGGGTAAAGCGCGCTGTGCCAACTGATGCGCCTCGGGTCTTTAACTGCAAAATCCTCAATCTGCTGCCCGCTCCCTTCGCGTGCATATCGTTCAACTTCGCTGTTATAAACTTCCGCCAATCGGCGCATATTTGCTTCAAGTTCGGAGGGCGAAGAATTGTATGCCCACGCATCCATGTTGGTTTTCAATCCATTTGAAAACACCGTGAAAATTGCGTGGTCCTTACTGGCTTTCTTGATCCCAATAGGCATGAACTTTGAAAGGTCTTGGTTTCGTTGCTTCACCCAGTCGCCATGCTCGTTAGGGGTGATCTCGGTCCAGCCATCGGCCTCGGTGATGCCGCGAAGGCTTCGGAAACCGGCGATGATTTTCAGCTTGTCTTCACGGGACAAGTAATCGCCGATGTCGTGGTAGAAGATACGGCCCTGTTGTGCAGCGTCGGGGTTCTTGACAAGGAAGGTGATGACGATGGGCGCGCGGCTGCCTGCGCCAAAGATTTTGCCGCCTTCCCGGCGGGATGTTTCGCCACTGGTGCGCTGATTGCCGCGAAGGTGGAAGACGTACAGGGATGAAAACTCATCCACCAAGGTCTTGCGCAACCCGTCTGCCGTGTTGGCGTCCACCCAACCGCCGTTGGTTATGAAACCGATCACGCCGCGCTGGCTGTCTTCCAGCCGGTCGCTGGCCCAGCGGATGGCCCGAATGTAGCTGTCATAAAGCGCGTTCTTGTTCGTGGCTGTCGAGCGCGCGGCATAGGTGCTGCCGATCTTGGCGTCGAGGTCGTCGTAATTGATGTGGTGCGCCACGGCATAGGGCGGATTGCCCATGATGACGCGGATGTCCAGTTCGCGCTGGCGCTGGCGGCGCTCCGAGTTGTCGGGCATGAGCCGCGCCACCAGATCGGGCTTTTCCCACATCTCGAAGGTATCGGTTAGGCAGATACCCTCGAATGGCAGATAGGAGCCTTTGGCGAGGCTGGAATAGACCGCCTCGATGTTGATGGCCGCGATGTAATAGGCCAGCAAAACGATCTCGTTGGCGTGGATCTCATGCTTGAACTTTTGTTCCAGTTGCTCGGGCGCAATCAAGCCAGATTGCAGCAGGCGGGTGATGAAGGTGCCGGTGCCGGTGAAGGGGTCGATGATATGGACCCCTTCGGACCCGAGGCTTTCGCCAAATTCGTCGCGAAGCAACCCATCGACGGAATGGATGATGAAATCCACGATTTCGGTCGGGGTATAGACGATGCCCAGCCGGTCGCGGGTTTCCTTGAACGCCACGCCGAAGAAATTGTCGTACAGTTGCCGGATCAGGTCCTGCTTTGCGGCGGGGTCCGTCAGCCCATGAACCTTGTTTCGGACGCTGGCATAGAACTCTTCAAGGTCGCGGTTTTCCTTTTCAAGGTGCGAGTCTTCGAGCGCTTCAAGAACGCCCTGAATGGCGCGGGAAACCGGGTTTTCCTTGGTGAAGGCGTGGCCTTCAAAGAGGACATCAAACACCGGCTGCGTGATCAGGTGCTGCGCCAGCATTTCGATAGCGTCTTGTTCGGTGATCGTGTTGTTCAGGTCGTCACGGAGTTCGGACAAGAACAGATCAAACGCCTTGCGCTGCTTACCTTCCGGGTCTTCGAGAAGGGCTTTCAGGCGGGTGATGTGTGCCAGGGCGATTTGGCGCAGACTTCCCGCCCAGCGGTCCCAATATTCGCGGTCTCCGCATTTCTTGACGATCTTGGCCATGATGGCACGGGAGAAGTCGTCGATGACAAGCGGGAGTTCCGGTTCGTTGTCGTCCTCGACCAAGATGTCATCGTCACTGTTGCCGCCTTCGCCCGCGCCGATGCCGGACCGCTTAGCGGCGGTCTTGTTCGGCAGGTCCTCGACGGTGGCGGTGATGGCGTCGAGTTCCTTCGAGCCATAGCCGATGATCTCGATCCGGTCGGAAACATCCTGCCCAAGGGAAGCTTGGTTGATAGTGCCTTCGAAGCGTTCATCGTGGGCGCGGAGCGCGTTCAGGATTTGCCAGACCACGCGATACTTGTCGTTGTCGGCAAGGGCTTCCTCGGGCGTCTTGTCGGCGGGAACGCCCACAGGAAGGATGACATAGCCCATGCGTTTGCCGGGGGCGCGGCGCATGACACGGCCAACGGACTGGACGACATCAATCTGCGACTTGCGCGGGTGGAGGAACATGATCGCGTCCAGTGCCGGGACATCGACGCCCTCCGACAGGCAGCGCGCGTTGGAAAGGATGCGACAGGTGTTTTCTTCGCTCTCGGCTTTGAGCCAGTCGAGAAGTTCGCCCCGAGACTTGGCGTTAAAGGTACCATCGACATGGCGAATTTCACAATTGAGTTGGTGCTTGGCGATGTCGGCTTCCGTCTCGATCACCTCGTCATCGGCCAAGAAGTCGGAAACAACATCGGAGAACTCGTTTTGAACAAGCTTCGAGCTGGCAATGTCGCGGCAGAAGGCCAGAGCACGCCGCATGGGCTGTGTATCTGCCCCGAGTTCTGATGCGATATCAACTTTGGTGAGGGCCTTGTAGCAGCCCAGTATGCGGGTTGCATCGTCAAGGATTAGGCCGGTTGTTGGGTCTTCGATCCGGCTCTGGATGGACTTGGCGACAAGTTTCTCGTCCATGGCGAGAACGATCACCTTGTAGTCGGTCAACAAGCCTTCCTGAACAGCCCAGCCGAACCCTCGATAGAAGAGGGTTGGGCCGAACATTTCCTCGTTGTCCATGGTCGCGAGGGTGATGCCCAGATCGTCGGCCTTGCTCTTGGCCCCGTCGCCGAAGATGCGCGGAGTTGCGGTCATATAGAGGCGTTTCTTGGCGCGGATGGTCTCATTATTATGGACGCGAACAAAATTGCTTTCAGTCTGTCCGTCCAGCGTTGCCCCGGTGGTGCGGTGTGCCTCGTCGCAGATGATGAGGTCGAAGGACGGCAAGCCGTGATCGCGTTGAGCGTCGGCGATGACTTGGATTGACTGATACGTGGCAAAGACCACTGTCATGCGGCCTTGGGCTTCATCCGCTGCCCTAGCTGCGAGTTTTGCCGGGTCGGTCGTCGCCGGGAAGGCGAGGTCAAGGATATCGATCTCGGCGACATCGTCCTTGAACTGGCGGCGTTTACCGACCTGTGTATCGGAACAAACAGCAAAAGACCGGAGCGGGATCTCTGTGTCGCTTGTCCATTCCCTTACCGTCTGCGCCATAAGCGCAAGCGAAGGTACGAGGAATAGGACCGTTCCATCAGCTCCGACAAGGTCTTCCGCGATTTTGAGGCTGGTAAAGGTCTTGCCAGTGCCGCAAGCCATGATGACCTTACCGCGATCATGCTCTGCAAGCCCTTTGCGCACTGCGTCGAGCGCGTCGGACTGGTGCTTGCGGATTTCCTTCTTGGCTTCCAAGACGACTTGGCCTTGCGCGGCAAACTGCGACCAATCAATCGGGCTATTTCGTAGATCGTTCAAACCAATCCTGATGACCGGGATTGACTGTCCATGTAGCATTTCCACTGCACTGGATGACCAATCCACTTCTGTTGCGTCAATAACGATCCTGCGCGCGAAAGGCTGCTTCGAAGAAGCTGCCAAAAATGAATCAATGTCTGATTTGGAAATTTTGTGGGACGGACTGTAAAACTTACACTGAATTGCAGCATAGCCCTCATGGCCGCGAAGTTTCGCGACCAAATCAATACCGACGTCTTTTCCGTCCCAGCCGTTTTCATTTGCCCAGTCTGCCCACGACTGAACGTCCTCATAGTGCTCGGCTTGCATTGGGTCATTCATCAAATACGCAATGCAAAGGCGCTCAAAATAGGTTCCCTTTTCCCGCTCGGTTCTTGCGCCTTCGCGGAATGTTTCAAGTATGGCATTTAAGGATTGCGACATGCTCTCGCCTCTTTGCGGAATTTGATGCGGCGCGGCTTTTTGGTTTTCGCGTGCCTTTCAAGCTATTTGCTCATGATGTCACCCTCTGCGCAAGATACCCTCCGACACATCCATCCCGAGAACGCCTCTCCCGCGCAACCATGCCGCGCCGCCGCGCGCCGGTCGTCGTCCTGCGGCAGGCAAAAAAGTTGGAAAAATTTCTTTGGTCTGCGGGCGCTTGAACCAACCTTCAAAGTGTCGGGCGGGAACGGTGCCACTCCTTGCCGCCGCATAGGCGGCTTAGAAAAAATCGACGCTCTTGAAGGATCACGACGAACGCCAACCCCGCCCGACGCTGGCTCCGTAAACAAAACGCCCCCGGCCTTTCGGTCGGGGGCGTTTTCGTGTGGGGCCGCTTATTCAGCGGCCACCGTTTGACTTGCCTCGGTCAGGCCCTGGACAAAGTCCAAGGCCTTTTGCGCTTCGGATGCTGCGCGGAAGATGGCGCGGTTGTCCTCCTTCATCGCTTTCATCCAGCCCTCAATATACGCTCCGCTTTGGTCAAAATCCGGGGTCAGGCCAAGGGTCGCGCAGATCAGACAATTTCCGATTTCCGCGACAAGTTCTTCGAAGGCATAGGCCTTGCGGTCGCTGTGCCGCTTGAACCGGTCCAGCCGTTTGTCCGCGCCGGTCCAATGCGTCAGCTCGTGGGCCAAGGTGGCATAGTACCCATTGCTGTCGTGGAAGGTGTTCGCCTCGGGCATGTGGATGAAGTCGCCCCCGATATTGTAGAACGCGCGCGGCTGGTTGCTGTGCCGGATATCCGCGCCGGTGGCGGCAAAGAAGGCGTCCAGCTCGGGGTCGCGCTCGGTGCCCAAATCCCGCGCCGGGGTTGGCTTGTCGTAGAACTCTTCGGGCAAGCCGTCGATCTGATCGGCGTTGAACACGCGGTAGGATTTCGCAAAGGGAATGACCTTGGTTTCGCTCTGGTTGGCCTCGTCGTCAATCTCGGTCGTGGTGTAGTAAACCACCTGCGATGACTTCTCGCCTTTTCGCACGGCCCCGCCAAGGTCTTTGGCTTGTTTGAAGGTCATCCAGCGTGCGGATTTGTAGCCCTTGCTTGCCGCGATTGACCACAGGACCAAAACGTTGATCCCGCGATAAGGCTCGCCGTTGTGTCGCTGGGGCAGACCTGCGCCCGCTGCGCCGCCGGTCCAAGGCTTGCGCCACGGTGCGCACCCGGCCACAATGGCCGCGATGATCTGATCGGTGATCTCTTGTTGAATGTTGAATTTCTGTTTCGTCATAATGCTCTCCGTTTTTGAATGCACCGACGATGTGCGTTCGGTTTCAGATCCCGGAAGAAGATTTCCGACCGTCGGCTGATGTGTGTGATCGGACGGTTCCTGTTCCGAAAATCAGTGCTGAATTCAGGACTGAGGCCGCAGGCGGCTGTTCCTGCAAATCTGCCACGTGGCGAACGCGGGAGGGGGCGAGGCAAGATTTGAAAAGTGGAGGGGTATCACCCGACAACGCAGCGCGGCGTCAGCCGTGACCGTTGTTGGGGAGACCGCTTTTTAATGCTTGCCCGAGGGGGGGGCCGCGCCCTCACCCTGACTTTTGTTGGCTTCTGGCTGTACGAACGGCTCGGGGCTGCAAACGTGCCGCGACCCACAGCGATTCATTTGTGGGTTGAAGAGGTTGCTCAAACCATATCAATTGATAGTCAACGCTCGATATTGAGAGGGCCAGACGTGCCGAACCGGTTTGTTTTTCGACAAGTTCATTTTGAAGACCTGCCAACATTTTTGGCGGATGGTGAAATTAGGGCGAAAAATCATTTGGCTCCGCAGCTCTGCCACCAGACCTCATATCAAGATATTGTCAATCGGCGTGGTACGGACGAGTTTCAGATGCCGAACGGCACCGTGGTCAACGACTTTGTGCCGTTTTATTTTAGTCCAATCACATCGTTCACTTACACAATCTATATGAAAAACGTGCCATTGGTCTCTCCGGCAGGAGTAGAACTTCGCAAAGCTTGCGAGGATGATCGGATCTTTTTGGTCAGCTCACCACAAGCATTCGTAGATTCCGGTTTGTTTACGTGTTTCAGCGACTATGCGTTGAATTCGAGAGCGCCGATGCCAACGATTGAAACCGATCTCACCAAGCTCGAAGAACACGTTCATTGGAACGTGTTCGATGATTATCCGATGGTTGCGGCTATACCGGACATCGTTTACCCGGGTGTCTGCAAGTGGTACCACAACATGGCAACCCCGCCAGGGCGCATGACGCGTAGCGCAAAGCGCATGGCTGAGTTCTTGGTTCGCGGCGCTGTACCGTTGGACAAAATTATGTGTATCGTGGTCAAAACGGACGCGATGCGAGCTACCTTGGGAGGTATGATGGCTGCTTCGGCTTGGGATATCCCGATCCTGACAAAGCGTGGGTGCTTCTACGGATGACGATAAGAACCAAAAAAGGCGACATGTTTGCAGAGCCTGTGGAGGCTCTTGTGAACACTGTGAATTGTGTTGGCGTCATGGGAAAAGGCGTCGCTTTGGAGTTCAAGAACAGATGGCCTGCAAACTTCCGGGCCTACAAATCCTTATGCGATGCCAAAGGCTTGAAGCCCGGCCAAATGTTCGTCTTCGATACCAAGGAACTGTTCACCTCGGAAGGCCCGCGATACCTGATCAACTTCCCGACGAAGGCCCACTGGCGCTCAAAGTCGAAGATGGATTACGTTGAGGACGGCCTCGATGCGCTGGTTGAGACCATCCGAGAGCACGAGATAACGTCCATCGCGATTCCACCCCTTGGCTGCGGAAACGGTGGGCTGGACTGGGCAGATGTTCGGCCTTTGATCGAAGCAAAGTTGTCTATACTCGATGGGGTCGACATTGTCTTGTTCGCGCCAAAGCACGCTGCTGACGCCCCTGAGCACGTTCATTCGGGCCTGCCGATGACGTTCCAGCGCGCCATTCTGCTCAAAGCCCTCAACGACCTTGAACGCTACTTTGATGGGTCTTTCGACAGAATTTCTCTGCAAAAAATCGCGTATTTCCTGCAAGCATTGGGCGTGGACTTCCAACTGAAATTTGCCCGCAATCTGCACGGCCCCTATTCGGACACCTTAAAGCTGGCCTATGTCTCTATGGAGCGTCATGGCATGATCGACGGTTTCCGAAGCGGCGAACGTCAATCGCACGTAACGCCTAGCGGATGTGCCGTTGCAAATGAGTTCTTGAATCAAGCTGAACCTGCTGCGAACGATATAATCGATCGGTTAAGCAAGCTAGTGCAAGGGTACGAAAGTCCATATGGATTAGAGCTTTTGTCCTCGGTTCATCTGCTTGCGCATCACGAAGGCCATTTCCCAGTGGAAAAGATCATTCAGGCGATGCAGGGATGGAGTGAAGCAAAGCGGAACAAATTCAGCGAGGACGCGATCCGCGCTGCCTACGACCGTCTGAAAGAAGATGGCCTGCTAATTTAACTCAAACTACTCTTTGCCGAAGACCATTCTTGCTCAGCCACGGTAGTTGCAACCGAACTACCGCCATCCTCAAGTAACTGATTAAACTTTGAAAAGTTGCGGCTTTTGTTCGTCCGCGAGAGTTTAAGCCTGTTTTCCAATTCCCTGTAAGGGAATCCGGGGCCAAAACAGTTTTGGCCCTTCTCTCTATGGGGGCTTGGGCGCAAAGTGGTGATACTATCGCACGATCAAAGCCCTTTTTATAAATACATCATAAAATCAATACCTTGCACTCTGGCAATGTGCCTCGCAACCGTCGCAGTCGTTCCAGCCAAGAATTTTCTGACTGGGCACAGCAAAAATGTTTTGGACTGTTCTCCGTTTGTACCCAGTTCCTGATCTCAACAGGAAAAGAGTACGCCATGAGACACATTCACATCTCCAAACCAGACTACATCGGAACAACGCCCGAGATCATTGCGCGCGTGTTGCGCGCTCGGAACCCCGGTCTTTCGTATCGCGACCGAGCCGCCTTGACCCGCGCCACTCTTGGGCGGCGGTTCGTAGACCGGGAGGTCTGTGTGCTGCGTGCGCCCGGAAACGACAAGCGCATGATCGCGGTGGACACGCCCTTGCCGCCGTTGGCCCGATCACATGTCGAAAGCAAAGCCATCATCCGTTGGGTTGACGACAACGGAACCATCATTCTCGAACCCGTCAAATAAACCCTTCCGAACCATAGCGGAGCCAAACCTAACATTTGAAAGGAAACAATTATGGAGCATCACAGCAAGCAATACGCACGCATCAAGAAAGCGCTGGCCACAGCGGAAAATTTGGAAATCAAGAATCTCAAAAAGCAGAAAGACGCGGTCATCGAACACGACACCCCCCGCAAACTTCGCCCGACCGTCAATGCGGTTCTGGCCCGCGCAGGCGCGGGCTTCGACCTTACAGATTTGGGCAACGCGGATCGGCTGCTGGCCAAGTACGGCGACCGAGTGGCCTATGTCGGAGAGATCGGCTGGGTGGTTTTCGATGGCCGCTGCTGGGACCGGCAATCCGGCGGCAAGCGTGCAAAGGGAATGGCCGGAGAGATTGCGCGCAGCATAAAAGAGGAGTGCAAATACCTTAAAAGGAAAAAGCAGGTTCCGCCGCGCCTGCAATGGTCACGGCGTTCGGCCAGCGCTTCTGCGATCAGAGGAATGTTGGAGATGGCGGAACCGGCGGTTTTGACCTCACTCGACGCCTTCGACAAACAGCCGCACCTCTGGAACGCCCAGAACGGCACGCTTGATTTGATCACCGGTCAGCTCATGCCATTTTTGCCCGCCAATATGATGACGGGGATAGCGCCACTGCATTATGATCAGGGCGCACAGTGCCCCAACTGGGACGGGTTCATCACCGACATCACCTGCGGTTGCACGGCCCTCGCCGGGCTGCTCCAACGCGCGGTCGGGTATTCGATGTTCGCGCATCAAGAAGAACAAGTCGCCTTCTTCCTCACTGGCGATGAAACGGACGACAAGAGGAACGGCAGCAACGGCAAAAGCCTGTTCCTCGCGATCATCGCCGCCGTCTTTGGGCAATACCAGACCGGCGTGGACAAAGGTCTGATCACGCAGGCCGCGCGCAAATCCGGCATCAACAGCGATGTGGCGGCGTTGTCGGGCAAACGCCTTGGCATCGGCGGCGAGTTCGACCGCAACGATGTGATGGATGAACGCGAGTTCAAGCGGCTGACCGGCGAAGACGTGATCAAGGCGCGCTTCCTACGGCAGGAATATTTCGATTTCTACTCGATGGCGACGCTTTGGTATGCGACGAATTACATGCCGCTCATCCAAAGTCAGGACGCCGGGGTCTACCGCCGCACGATCATCATCCCCTTCCTCGCCAAGTTCCACGATGCTTGGGAGTGCCCCAAGGGCGGCAAGGTCAAGGATATCAAGCTGAAAGCTCGTTTGCTGGATGAGCTTGAAGGCATCTTCCGCTGGTGCGTCGAGGGCGCGGTGGCCTATGCACAAGGCGGGCTGAATGTGCCGGGGCATCTGTATGCCGTCCGCAACGCCAAGAAGAACGATTTTGACCCACTGTCGGACTTCGCTTCCATCTGCCTCGATATCGGCCCCGAAAAGGTTGAACAGGCAGGCAATCTCTTCCGGGCCTATGAACGCTTTGCCGAAGTCAATGAAGGCCAGAAGCTCACAAGCACCGCCTTTGGCCGCCGCCTGAATGGCATGGGCATTGTAAAAGATGCAGACCTGTCCAAGCGGCTGGTCTATCGTCGTGGGGCCTGCCTGAACAAGGTCGGTAAGGCCTATTTCAACGGCATACGCGGCCTGATTGAACTCGAAAATCAGGACCGCGCGGACCTTCTGCGCGTCGTATGACGGATCACCGCTGTCGCTGACGCTGTGAGAGCGCTTTGCGGGCTTCCTGCTCCCAAAAGCGCTCCCAATCCCTTGCTTCGCGTTCGCTGGTCTGTTCCTCATAGTGTGTCACATCGCTGGGCGGCGCGATTGGCGTTGCCGTGTCATTGGGCTGGCCTGGCTTCGCACGGTTCTTGGCCGTAGTGAGCGGGGCCGTTGGTTCGCCGAACTGGACAGAGGCCGTGGCGATTTGCAAAACGGCCCTACCTGTCGTCTGCCAGATGGCCCGGTGTGCTGCATTGGCGGTCTTCCGGGCGGCGGCATAGGCGAGATAGGATGCAACGCGTTTCGGGGGCGGCGGCAAGGCGCGGCCCGCGATCATGGCCACGCGCGTGGCCGCCTGATGTTTGCGCAGCATCGCATTGACCTTGGGGCCGCGATGAACACCGGGGATGTAGTCGGGGCAATCGCCCTGCGGTTTCCGCCCCAGATTGACACGCGTAGCGGCTCCGACCCGATGGAGTTCCGCGTTCACGCGCTTCTCCCAATCCTTGCGCCGCCACTCGATTTCAACCTTGCCCTGTTTGCCATCGGTCAGCTCTCGCACCTTCGCGCCGAAGACCGGGCGGCCCGCGCCGTTGGCGGTCATTCTCCGATCTGTTTCGACAATGTGGATGTGCCAGTTCTTTGCGCTCTCGCCATAGGCGTGGGGGCTTGGCGCGTGGAGCGCCCATGTGCTGGCGATGCCGTATTGATCGCGAAGCCAAAGGCAATGGCCGCGCGCGACACGCCGCGCCGCATCGTGTCCGCCCTCGCACAATTCATGGGGCAACGCGATCACTGTCTGGCGTCCGGGCCGCTCGTTGATTTTCTTCGCCGCGCTTTCCGCTCCGTTCCAGAGTTCCGAGAGAGTCCAGTTCTGCGCACCGTCCGGGCCAACAATCTCCCAGTGCAGCACATCGCCTTGGTCATCCTTGCGCCAGAAGGTCTTGTCCCGCCGCGCATCGTGCAGGGGCTCGCCGGTGATATAGGCCGCATAATAGACCGCGCTTTGGTCCTTGCACCGCGCAATCGGTTGGGTTTTGTAATGCACCGCTTTGCTCGCGGTCGGGTTCGTGCCGGTTGTCATGACCTGCCTCCCTGTCTCAAAATCCGAAGGGTCAATTCCGAGATAGGTCCAAGCGGTAGCGATCTGAAAAAGCGTGATGTTTGCCACGGAAACATTGGACGACTTCGGGCAGGCCCGCCGAAGGCGGTGGCGATCAGGCCCGACGCTGCAAACAGAGTTTGCGTAATTGCGCCTTTCAGGTTTTTCCATCGCGCGCCTCAATTCCCACGGTCAAAATTTTCCCTGTGCGCTCTGCACAGACAATTCCTCGCGCCAAGATTTGGGATCCCCCCGCCTTGTTCCCTATGTCCTGAAAAACACCAGCACAGGAGGGTTGGATGGCACGGATCACACAAGCCCAGGTCGAGAAGGCCATGCGACTGGCCGAAGAAAAAGAACGGGCGTTCAAGGAACAGGAACGCAAGGCAGAAAGCCGCAAGAAGGTTATCCTTGGCGGTCTGATCCTGCTTGTTGCGCGGAACATTGAACGGGACGGATTGCCAAGGGACAAAGCCGTGGGCTTCTTCCAATTCCTCGCCAATCAAAAAGGAATCGCCCTGCGCGATGCGCGTTTCCTCGCGGAGCGCTTGGAAGACGGCTATGCCACCCCGTTTCAGGAGGCCACCACCCGATTGGAGGCGCAATGTGCCGGTCTGAATTCGGGAGGTTCACAGTGATGGAAGAGTTTCCTTGGGACGACGACGCAATTTCCGGGTCTGCGCACAAAGCCACAAGCGACCTGCCGCGCTCTTTAACGGCCTGCGAACTCCGGGCGCTTGGTTTGCCCGTAGATGATCCCTTCTGGATGTCGCCCGAAGCCTTCGACGCGCATCTAGCAGAAGTCGAAGGCCAGCAAGCCGGACAGGCCAAAACACTTGGACCCGATGCGCCCGCCGCTCAAAGTATCCGCGTGGCGTGCCCCAGCCGTGCACCCTTGCCCTCGCTTGACCCACGCAGGACGGGGCCATCCGTGACCGAACTCCCCGAAGCCGTGCGGAGCGCTGTCGTGGTCATCGCCACACCACACGCCCCGAACGATCAGGCCATCGGGGCCGCTGCGTATCTGCTGAAATGGTATCAAACCGAATATCATCGCCGCCCGACGCTGGAAGATATCGTGCTGTGGTGGTGGCAAGCCGCCCGTCGTCTTGTCGATGTACGGAAGGACTGGGCCAACGAAATGAAGGTGCTCTGGAAGACGGACACGCGCCTCGGTGCGCCTGACCCGACCAGAGCATCCGCAAATGCGTTTTTCGGCCATCTGGCCTATTGTGCAGCCGGCATCTTTATAAAAGCTATGGGGCATAGCCCAGATGACGCTACTGGTCGTCAGCTCTTGCGGAGCGTGGGCTTCTCACCAGCTTTCAACAAAGGTGGAAGGCGCAAAAAGAGAGCTGGCACAATTGCTAAAAACGTGCGGTAGAGTTTGTTTTTTTGCGCCAGCCTTGATGAATAATTCAATGCCTCCCATCCAGCGCATGCAAGTTTCCGCAGTCCAACCGTGGCAAACTCTTGTTCATTTTTGGGAAATGCTGTGGCTCAGGTTGAGAATTCTGATTTTGCCAGAATGTACGGAATAGGTGGCAGCACAATGCTCCGCTGAAAACGTAAAGGAATGCAAAAATGAGAAAATTCAGTGTATTTGTATCTGGCGCAATTTATTGTTGTGCAGATGTGGAAATAGAAGCCGAGTGTGAACTTGATGCTGAGGAAAAGGTACGGGAATTATATTCCTATGGTGAGATTGAAATGGAGCATAGCGGCTATGAAAAAGATCCATGTTTTCGAGCCGAAGAGGTAAAGGATGCGTGAGCGGCTGGAAATTGCCCTCACTTATCTTGCCGCATGCATCGAAGCTGGTGACGAAAGCCTTCTGCCGCTGTTTGAACAAATGGAGCGCGAAGTTATGAAGATTGATCAAAAGGACAATGCGCTTACACGTGCTCGCCATCTGGCGGGCACAACGCGCAAGCAAATCATCCCTTTTTCAATTCAAGTGCGATCTTCTTGTGGTGCCTCAGTCGCTTGTCGAGTGGCATAGCATCACCGTAATACTCGCGGCCTCGTATTCTCTTGACACTGTGACCCATCAACTCCCCTCGGTCGTCCGTGTTGACTCCGGCGAGTTTCAATCGTGTTTCAAAACTGTGACGGAGTCCTCCGATTGTTATGCCATCCGGCAGTAAATCCGCCTCCCGTAGGCTCTTATTTGCAGATGCAGAGAATGTACCTTTTCCACGATACCGTGGAAATCCATTCGGGTGTCTTCGCATAGCTTCTAGGGCGACCCCAACTAATGGAACGTCGCGTGCGCTAGCTCCGTTTTTCAGCTCCCTCGCATACTTTCCAGATTGTCGGCACAAAACCACGTGCGGTATTTCATGGTCGAGCTTGATATTCTCCGGAGATATGTCCGTAATTTCAGCTTGTCTGCATCCGGTCTCTAACAATACCAAGATAATATCTTTGAGTTCTTCGTTCATACGGGACATTGCTCCCGGCTGAACCAGTGCTTCAAGCGTCTCCTGCGGGACCTCGTTTTTTCGACCGTTTTCATCGAGCCGCGAAAGGCCATTAGCCAGGCCCCGGAAGGGTGAGGGGCGGACTTCCAGCACGTCTACACCGAGGCTCTCAAAGTATTTTCGCCAGAGAAGGTCAAGGTTTTGGAGCTCCTTTTGCGCACTGGAACCCTTTAAGTCTCCTTCGGTTACGCGATCCAAAAGGGCGTCGCGTAGCGAAACACCATCAGTTCGGCTAATATCTTCGAAAACTGGGTCCAATCCAATAATTGATACGACCTTTTCCGCCGGGCGCTCCCAGCGCGCCTTCCACGTTTTCACCTGCTTCGGGTTCTTGTCTCTTACTTCAAGGGGAAATCGATCTGCCATAGATTTCGCAACTTCGGTGAGCGAAAGCTGTGGACGATTCACAGCCCCTAACAGCGCTCGAGCGGCTGTTGAGCCAGGCTCATCCTTGCTGATTATGAGCTGTTCGATGCGCCGCAATGTGTCGGAGGCATCACCTTGTGCCAATTCGGTTGCCGTCTTGTAGGGGAAACCACGGGCAGCTGTTAGGGCCGCGACAGCACTGAAATGCGATGCTGCGCCCGGCACTTCCCGACCAGCCAGCCTAGCATCCAGTTCAGCCAGAATTTGGTGTTCAACCACGGCAGCCCTTGCTCGTGCTTCACGCTGATCGCCTGTATTCAAAGATCGCCAAAGAAACCTTTTGGCCTCAATATTCTTATACCGAGTAGGAACGCGCATTCTGAGGCTGTAAACCTTTCCTCTTTTGATTATTCCCGCCAATTATAACCTCATCAAGCAAACATCTTCGTCGATTATATCGCTACACAAAATGCTACACAATATGAAAGATGATATACTTATAAATATAATGAAAACAGTGGTTTAATGGTGTATTTTGTGTTGGTTCGATTCTGCCCCCGGGCACCATTTAAATATATATACAACAGCAGCCTAGAGTTTTCTCCGCGTTGCGGCGAAGGCCTTGTGCTAGAGCAAAAATCCCGAGCACAGTGCTAGCACAAGGTCTTTTGAGATCTTTAACAACAACACGTTACAAGCATGGTGCTATGCACCTAGCACAGTCGGTGACCAACGCTCCTTGCCGTGCTTATGGTGCTATGGGAGTGATATTGTGTGAGTAAGTCGTTGGCATTGTTGATACAGATTTCAGGTTTTCACGGTTCATCGCAATCTGTCTGAAGCCCGAAAGATTGCTATACTCACAACTTGGTGTTTTCGTCATTCCACACAAGACGATGACAACTGCCTCAGGGTGTCCAGATCTTAGCGAAATTGAAATTACCTCTCAGTGGGTCGCGCAAGCCATAGCGAAAAGTGAGCCATAAAATCGGTTATTCGTTGGTTGTTTAATCATTCTGTCTGCTGCGTTCATGGACGAGGTTCGAACATCAGTTAATTGGTATTATCCCGGTTGAGCTAGTTGGGTCGCAAAGTTGAAAGGCGAAGCTGACACCAGCGCTAAATTTGACCAAACAAAAGTGGGAAAACTGAATGAGGGCGAAAGCCCGACGATTGGCTAGTTTTAAACAAGGCCATCCGAAGTGCTGTTTGTGCGGCGGTGATGTGCCTATGGAAACCATTGAACATACTCCCCCAAAGGCAATGTTTTTCGGTTCGCTCCGCCCCAAAGGCTTAGAAGTACCTGCTGGTAGACCATGCAACATCGGCAGCAGCCAGAAAGATCAAGTTGCGGCCTTGCTCGCTTGTACACAATCGCCTGCACTCATTTCTGGAGGTGATGATAAACCTGATGAATTCAAGCATTTCAAAAAAGGTAGTCGATGGTGTTGGAAACAACTCTGAAATCGGGCCAATGTTTGATGTAGCACCAGACAGGTTGGTTCAGACTCTTGGTCTTATCCAACCGTTCAAGCAGCTAAAAATTAAGCCGGCCGCCTTCAATCACTACCTTTTCCCCTCGGCTGCAAAACAAGCATTGGCAATGTGGTATGAACAAACCGGCACTATCATTTGATGCCAATGGATCCACCACTATCCTATTGATAGAGCCAAATACTATCAATCAATCAGAACTGATTTGGAAATTTCTTGCCGGGTTGCCGATAGCTGGAGAACTGGCGCAAGGTAAGCAAAATGTGGATGATCAGTTTTTTACAGGGTCGGTTTCACCTACGACAAGTCAATGGGTGTCTATTGGCCGGTTTTCCACCAGAAATTAACCTTCGTTGCACTCGTTGATACTGACGCAGAACGCGCCACGAAGCTGGATACCAGTGGCTTCAAGACCGCGGTCGTCCTTCGTGCAAATCGAGATGGGGGGATATTTGTCGAAAGATGAGTTGCTTATCGCGCTTTGCGGTTGAAAATGCCCTGCCATTTCTAGAAGTCTCAGATTTCAATCAGGGATGGATGATAGCGCCCCAGAAGCAGTTCTTCGTGAACGTGCTGAGTGTCCGTCGGCAAGTTTTTTGGAACCAATAGCGTCCTAAACTAAGAGAGAGTTTGGCTCATCTGGTTGGTTTGATTATGCGGCGTGTTGGCGGTGATGCAAGCGGCGTGTTTCGAGTGTCTTTCGTTTGATCCTTTCGCGTTGTTGTAGAATGGCTTTGTCACGTCCGTGTCTGACGTCAGCGCCTATGGGTCCAGATAGGGTTATTGCTAAGAGAGCGTTTGTTGCTCATCGTAGCCACCAAGGAGTGGACGATGAGAAAGACAACGACGAGCCCAGGCGAGAAGATTCTCAAAGGCATCAAGCGCGCCACGCGCAAGCACTATTCATCTGAAGAGAAGATCAGGATCGTGCTGGATGGCTTGCGTGGCGAAGATAGTATAGCCGAGCTTTGCCGTCGTGAAGACATATCCCAGGGTATCTCTTACAAATGGTCGAAGGACTTCATGGAGGCCGCGAAGCTGGGGCATAGGGGGCGTGCTCAAAAACTGGCTTTGGGGTGCAATCCGGTCTATTTATCTGCATTGTTCACATACATGGATCGTTGACTTCTTTTGATGTAAGTCCAAGCAATAAAGCGACTGGTTTTCTGCCCCTGCGCCATTTCGATGACCTTATGATCAGCAACCTTGGCTTTTCCCAAGATTCTATGAAGCGGCTTAAGGTTATCTTTTTTCGACACCAACGACGTGAACCAAAGACATTGATCGGCAAATTCCATGCTCTGCTCAATCATACGGGCAATGAATTTGATCTCACCACCCGGACACCAAAGTTCCGCATTTTTACCACCAAAGTTGAGCCTGTTCGATTTTCCTTGGCCAAGGTTCGCCCACTTGCGTTGCGTGCCCTTATTGGCTTGTTCCATGGACGCATGAAAAGGCGGGTTGCACATGGTTAGGTGAAACTGATCGTCCGGTTTGATCACTCCGCGAAAGATGTTCTCGGAGTTATGTTGTTGTCTTAGGATAACGTCCAACTTGTTTACTTCGCGAATCTGCTTTGCCGATTTGAGTGCGCCCGCATCGATATCGGTGCCGGTAAAGTGCCAGCCATATTCACTTTGGCCCGTGAGGGGATAAACGAGGCTTGCACCGGTGCCGATGTCCAATGCTTTGATATGACGCCCACGCGGAACATCTTGATTGTTATTGCTTGCAAGCAGATCCGCGAGATAGTGGATGTAATCAACGCGACCCGGGATCGGAGGGCATAGATACCCCGCAGGGATATCCCAAAAATCGACATTGTAGTGTGTCTTGAGCAACGCACGATTTAGCATCCGAACCGCCGCGACGTCTTTAAAATCAATCGTGGTTTGATCGGCTGGGCTAAGGGTCATGAATGCCTCAAGTTCAGGGGTCTGGGCCAGCAAACGCGCAAAGTCGTAACCTTCGGAGTGTTGGTTGCGGGGGTGCAGCTTTGGTTTGGTGGCCATTGGAACGCCTTCACATAGGTTTGGTGGGCTTCATTCGCCGGACAGATTGCTGGTCTTAAACCCTGATGGAACAATAGTAAAATAACGAGCAAGCACAGTCGCTACATTCCTGTCGCTCTTTGAACCACTTGAGATTGCCTAAGCTGACACACTGGAAAATGCCCACGTTCTTTGGGGCAAAAATGCCGAACCCGCAGTTTCAGGTTTCGGATTGAACGCCGAAGATCAGGCATTTGCCAAACAGAAAACAAAATCCGACAAAAGCAGTAATCCACAGCGTGCCAGATAGTGCATAAAGTGTCATGGCGTTTTCGGGCCAGATCGCGACAGCGAGGCGGAACGCCACCGCACCAAGCACGCTTAGGAACATCAGGATACTGCCCGAGCCAGCGTGCAAGGCCTGACCGGTATGGCCCAATGTCGCGCGGGTCATAACGGCCAGCGTCATCATCGCAAATGCACCAGCCATCCACAAATGCTGCGCGCTGCCGGGGGCAAGCAGATCAGGGCGGAGAATGGCCAGTCCTTCGACCAGAGCGCCCAGCGGTACAAACAGGTAGCCAAGGTGCAAGACCGACAGCAGAGGTTCGGACAGGGTGTGATGTCCTTTCCAGCGGAAAAGGCGGAAAAAATGCAAGAGTGCCATGCCAATCAAAGCAATCCCGCTTTGTGCTGAATCAGGGTAAAGACTCCACAACGCGAGTGCGACAAGTCCACCCAAGAGGGCCAGCTTGTCAAAAGCCTGCATCGGTGGGGGAGGTAAATTGGAGCGACCCGCTTTGACCAGCCAGTTGCGCGTGAATGATGGCACGATGCGCCCGCCGATCACCGCAATCAGCATTAATATTGTGGCGATCCCGAGACGCAGACCCAAACCCTGCGCGGCGATCCGGCCATGGGCCGCATCCAGATGGAACAACAGGTTCGCGAGCGTAAAGAGGCCCAGCAGGACTAGGATGATCAGATTGCGCCAGTTCTTGCCTACGATTATCTCGCGCAGGATCACACCGCCCAACGCTATGGGAAACGTCAAGTCCACGGCTTCGGCCACGCCAATCGGCAAAAGCGCGGACAGGGCAATCGCGAGCCGGCCAACAAGCCAAAGTGTGAACAAGGCGGCAAGCGGACGCCCTGACAACGGAGCGCGGCCTGTCCAATTGGGCACAGCCGTCAACAAGAAACCGGCGATGATTGCGCCAAGATAGCCAAACAGGAACGCATGTGCGTGCCATGATACCGGATCAAGCCGTGTCGGAATCGTGACTGTTCCTGCAAGCATCAAGATCCAGAGCAGCATTGCAAGAGCAGCCCATAGCGCACCAAACAGGAAAAACGGGCGAAACCCGTAAGAAAAAATTACGATTCGCTGGTCTTGGTGCATTTCGTCGGAAGCGGTCATAAGCTGCGTTTTGCCTTGATACGTGCGGTTTTCAGAACGGTTCCGTGGGCATCACAGGTAAAACGCACACGCAGGTCACGGTACCAAAAAGTCAACCTGTGTGTTCCAGCATCCTCCTCAACGCCGGTTTCAAAACGGCTGGTGATTTCACCGTCACGCATGAGTTCAATCACTTGTGCCGGTTCCAGATCAAGCTGGTTGGCAAGGTCTGTGGCGTCGATCGTCGGCTGGTCTTGGGTAAGATCAATTTTCATTGGTCGGTCTTGTCCATCAGGTAACGGATGTGGCGCGCGAAAATCCATGTGGCGGGAACACCGAGTATGGCACCGATGCCAATGGACCATAGGGGCGACAGCACCGGAAGGCCAACCCAGCTACCGATCAGCGAGGCGAAAAACACATTTGTCGCCATTGCCCCCATGCCCAAAGGATAGAGGACCAGCGCAATGGTGCGTGTGGACCAGCCGTTCCTATTCATTTTCTCGCGACAAGTCGGGCCACAACAACCAATGCGGCGATCAAAGTGACAGAGGCAATGGCGAACCAGAATTCTGCTGTTGCGGATTGTGCTTGGGGAATGGGTCGGTTGTAAGCTGCGGCTAATGCCGGAAAGGGCAGGGCGAATATGCAGAGGGTAAGCAGGTATTTCATATCAGGTCTCCTGAGTGAGTTGTCTGTAGATGTCGGGCAGGGCACGGGTCAGCCGCGCGGGATTGGGGAGCAAGGTGAATCCGCCGCGGCCAAAGATACGGGCGAACCAGTCTTGCCCGTCTTCGTCGATAATCACACCGTGCAATGTCTGGCCTGCACGGCGGGCTTCGCGCACGGCCATGTGGCTGTCTTCAATGCCGTGCTGGCCTTCATAATGGTCCAGATCGTTTGGCTTGCCATCGGTGAGGACAATCAGCAGTTTGCGGGCGGCGGTTTCTGTCGCCAATTGCGCACTGACATGGCGGATCGCGGTACCGAGGCGAGTGTAATGGCTGGGCCTCAGTGATCCGATATTGTGGGTGACTTCCGGCGACATGGGCGTATCAAAGCCTTTGCAGCATGTCACGAACACGCGATCGCGTTTCAGGGACGAAAACCCCCAGATGCCAAAACGATCTCCGGCGGCGTCAATCCCGCCTGCCAGTGCTGCAAGTGTGTCGCGTGCCACGCCGATGACTGAGGTATCGCCCACGGCGGCTTCGGTCGAACGGGAGGTGTCGATCAGGAACGCGACAGCGAGGTCACGTTCGATCTGTCGCGACGCTTGCCAGATGCGATCGCTGCCCTGACCGGTTGCCTCGATTTCGGCGCGTGACGCGATCAGCGCGTCCAGATCCAACTCCGCCCCGTCAATCTGGCGTGGTCGCAGAATGCGGCGCGGGCGCAGGGCTTCGAACTGGCGGCGCACTTCGCGGATGCGTTTCTGGTCTGGCAGGAACGGCGTGCCGGTATCTTGTGGCGGGGCTTCCAGAACGCGGCAGTGGTCTTTCATGTAACTGCGGCTCTGGTGGTTCCATTCGGGGTAGGTAAACTCTCCTGCCAGTGCTTCGTGATCCGCATCTGCCGGTGATAGATCAAGGTGCAGACGCAAGCGGGTGGCCGCACGTTGGTCAACTTTTGACAGGGTAATGTCGTCCTGATCATCCGCCGCTTTCTGTGCGTTTTCGTCGTCGTCATCATCGACGGAGCGATTGAGATTCATCGATTCCACCCATGACAGGATGGATTCAAACCGATGCAGGATGAAACTGTCCTTACGGTTTGCCTCTCCACGGTCCTTGCGCAGACCCAGCTTGCGTTTTGTCATGGCAGCGGTTGGTGGAGGGGCGTTTGTCTCGCTCGTCTCGGCGGCCGCTTCACCGGTGCCAGCAGGGGCAAAGCGCAGCCAGATCGGGACGGGTTGGAAAGGCGTGTATTTATGTGGCGCGGCGCTGAGAGGTTCGAACGGATCACCGTTCAGCTGTTTGCGAATGGCCGCTTCGATCTCGGCCTCACTGGCGGGGAGGGTAAGGTGCTGGCGGTTGGTGATAACTTGCTGCGCCATTGCCGTATAGGCATCAAGCAGTCCGGGGCAATGGACCTGCGCAAGTGTGGTCGCCAGCGCGTTGGCGGCAATTTGGGTCGCGTCAAACGCATGCAGGTCGAGGTCAGCTGCGGGCAGGGGGATCGCGTCAAGATCGGCGCAGACCGCCAGTGCCGTGAGCCAGAAATAGGCGGCGCGGTTGAGAGCGGGATCGTCAAAATAGTCGATGACAGGTGGCAGGCGCAGGCCTTCCCCGTCAAAGCTGGCGATGTGGATCTTGTCCCGCTCGACGGCAATGCGGCGGGACAGGGAACGGCGGTGCCGGACCAGCTGCGCAGGCGCTTCGGACAACTCGACACCATGTTTGCCGCCCAAAGCGCGAAAGAGGACGCTAAGACTGGTGCGCACGTCGCGCAGGGCGACGGCCGCATTTTCAAACCGTACTTCGGCGCCAATGCCTTCGGCCATGTCGTGCCAAAGGTTGCCGACGGTTTCTTCCGGCTCCATTAGATCCATGGGACGCAAAGCCATAGCGATTACCCGAATGTTGCGGCGACAAGGTCGCGCAGGGCCAGTTGGATATCAGCATCATCGCTAAGGGGTTCGATAATGGCCGCCTCGATGGCTTGATCAAAACCCATGCCGCCCGCAATCAGGGTCGCGGCATAGATCAGCAGGCGGGTTGAGACACCTTCTTCCAGATCCATGCCGGATAGTTTGCGTATCGCCCCGCCAAGGCGCACAAGACCAGCGGCGCGATTGGCATCAAGGCCACTTTCCTGGACGACAACGGCGGTTTCAATGTCAGGGTTCGGGAAGTCGAAACTGATCGACAGGAACCGCTGGCGTGTTGAAGGTTTTAAGCGTTTGAGCACATTTTGATACCCGGGGTTATAGGATGCGACAAGCATGAAGCCATCGGGTGCCTGCAGCTCTTCACCTGTGCGGTCGATCATCAGGGTCCGGCGGTTGTCGGTAAGCGGATGCAGTACAACTGTCACGTCTTTACGGGCCTCGACAACTTCATCGAGGTAGCAAATTGCGCCCTCGCGCACGGCGCGGGTCAGGGGGCCGTCGACCCATTCGGTCTCCCCGCCTTTCAGCAGGTATCGCCCGATCAGATCAGCCGCGGAAAGGTCATCATGGCAGGCAACGGTGTAGAGTTTGCGCCCCGTTTTTGCAGCCATATGTTCGATAAAGCGGGTCTTGCCGCAGCCCGTAGGCCCCTTCAGAAGAAGGGGCAAACGGTTGGTTTGGGCGGCCTCGAACAGCGCGCATTCCTGTCCTGTCGGATGATAGTGCGGCACAGTCTGAGGGTGTGTCATATCGTTCATGAATCATTCCCCCGGAACAGTGTTAGGGCCGGGCTCGATGATCTCGCGCTTGCGCACCACGAGCATGGAATAGACAAACAACAACGCGCCGATCACCACAAAGAACCCAGCGCCAAAGCGCATGATGTAGAAGATCGACAGGCTGTCCTGCACATCCATGAAGTAGTCACCGACCACCCGCTGCATGTGGGTCTGGATGGTGCCTGCAAAGGTCAGCACAAAGGTCATAAACGCCATGCCACCAGTCATCAGCCAGAAACTCGCCATGTTCAGCACTTGGTTGTAAGGCTCACGCTGGCGCAGGATCGGTAGCGCATAGGTGATGATTGCAAGGTTCAGCGCAACATAGGCACCATAGAAGGCCAGGTGGCCGTGTGCGGCGGTGATTTGCGTACCATGCGAGTAGAAGTTGACCCCGTGCAGTGTGTGCAGGAAACCCCAGACGCCGGCACCAAAGAATGCGACGGTACTGGACCCCAAGGACCACAGAAGTGCTGCTTTGTTGGGGTGGTTGCGGCGGCCCTTCCAGACCATGACAAAGGCAAAGCTCATCATCAGGAAGAAGGGGATCACCTCGAAGGTCGAGAAGATCGAGCCGATCCACTGCCAGTAACCGGGCAGGCCGATCCAGTAGAAATGGTGTCCGGTACCAAGGATGCCCGAGAACAGCGCAGTGGCAACGATCACATAGAGCCATTTTTCCACAACTTCGCGGTCCACGCCTGTCAGTTTCAACAGCAGGAAGGCGAGAATGGCGGCCATGACAAGTTCCCACGTGGCCTCTACCCAGAGGTGGACAACAAACCACCAGTACATCTTGTCCAGAGACAGGTTGTCAGGGTTGATAAAGGCGAAAATCCAGAGAAGTGAGAGCAACCACAACCCCATCAGCAACACGTTGGTGATTGCGGTTTTCTTGCCCGCCAGCACCGTCATCGAAATATTGAACAGGAAGATCAGAGCGGCGACAAGAATGCCGAACTTGACCCAGAGCGGCTGTTCAAGGAATTCGCGGCCCCCGTGAATGCCGACGAGATAGGAACCAACCGCGCCCAACGTACCAACCATCAGGATGATCAATTGCAGATAGGCAAGTTTGACGGAGTATATCTCGCGCTCTGATTCCTCGGGGACGAGAAAATAGGCGGCACCGAAAAAGCCCAAAAGCAGCCAGACGATCAGCGCATTGGTATGGATCATGCGGATGATGTTGAACGGCAGCAGCTCCGAGAGGAAGTTGGGCGAGACATAAATCCAGCCTGCTACAAGGCCACCTAGAACCTGAATTGCGAAGAGAGCCATTGCGCATAGAAAATAGGCATAGGCGACTTTTTGTGTTTCATATTTCATCTTGTTATCTCCTTAACCCGCTTCATTCGGCGGCCAGCCCTTTGTGTCGGTCTGGTCGGCCCAACGTAGGAATTCTGACAAGCCCCGGACCTCTTCTGCGGTCAGTTCGAAATAGGGCATCTGGCGGCGGCCTTCGACGCCGCTGGGTTGGCTTTCCATCCAGGCGCCAAGGGTTTCAGCAGCATCATCTGCATCTTCCTGCACGCCCCAGCGGGTCATTACATTGCCAAGTTCAGGTGCGAAATACGCGCCTTCACCGTGCAACGTATGACAGTTGATGCATGAATGACGTTCCCAGACGTGTTTGCCCAAACGGACCTCGTCGGTTAGCGGCATTCCTGCGGTTGATACGTTCACCACGTATCGGTGCGAGTGCACGGACAGCACTACAAAGATCACCACAAAGAACAGTGATCCTGCGTAGAATATGTTGCGCGCCCGCGATTTCGTGAGGATTTCGGCCATCCCTTAGCCCTCCAATTGCTTGTTATGCAACAGGCAGTAACAGGCACGGGACGCGCAGAGTTTGCGTTTGCGCAAAGTTTCGGCGGAATGAAGTTGTTAGATTAAGCCATGTGAAGAGGAGTTGTAGGATGCGTAAACCAAAATTGGACGACCCTGATTTGCCCTTGGATACCTTGATGAAAGTCTGGCCGGAAACCATCGCGGTCTTTTTGCGTCACAAGATGCTTTGTGTGGGATGCGTGATGAATTCGTTTCGCACGGTGATTGATACCTGCGACGAATACGGGCTGGACGAAGAAGCCTTTCGTGCGGAATTGATGCTGGCCGTCGGGCGTACTTAACCTTCACCCAAAAGGGTCAGGCGATGGGGATCGCAGATCGTGATCTTTTTGCGCTTGCTTTTGATCAGACCGTTTTTCTCCCAGCTGCTGAGCAGGCGGCTGACGGTGTGCAAAGTCGTGCCTGTCATCTCCGACACATCCTGACGCGTAATCGGAAATCCGATTTCAATACCATCTGCTGTGCGTTGGCCTGATTGGCTGACCAATCGTGACAAGGCACGTGCAACACGCTGTTCGACATGTTGTGTGGACATGTCGATGATGCGCGAATTCAATTCGGTCAAACGGCTGCCGACAGTCTTGGCAGAGGCTTGGGCAAAACCCGGATACTCGGTAATAAAGGTATCCCAAAGCGGTGTGGCCCAGGACAGAATGACACTTTCTGATGCCACCATGGCGGTAGCGGGATAGGTCGTGCGCCCTATCGCTTTTGCAAAACCAAAGAGCTGCCCCGGCGGGATATGCAATGAGGTGATCTGCTCTCCGTCCGCGGTAATTTTTACAACGCGGATGGTCCCGTCCAGCAACAGAAAAAACTGTTCCGCATCGTGACCTTCCTGAAAAACAGTTGCGCCGATGTCGTACCTGCGGCTGGTGGCGCGATCAAGAATTGCTCTGACCTGTGGCCGATCCAACAGGGAAAAGGGCGGCAACGACATCAGCAGGCTTTCGTCAAGTCTATGCATAGCAATTCCTCAGAGGGGACCAACAACACTATTAGGGGCAAAGCACCCAGACTGCCAGCAAGATGCAAATTCCCGATACCTGCAAAGAGTTTGCTCTAGCGCAAAGTTTTGACGGGAAGGCAGGCGTAGGCACGGGGCAACAACGAACCATTCGAAAGGAAATGAAATGTTTCGCACTTTATTGACCAGCGCCGCAGTTGTGATTGCCCTTGGTGGAAGCGCCCTTGCAGAGACCTTTGAAGTCAAGATGCTGAACAAGGGCGATGGTGGGACAATGATCTTTGAACCCGCCGCCTTGCGGATTGCCGCCGGAGATACCGTCAAGTTCATCGCGACTGACAAGGGTCATAACGCTGAGTCTGTCAAAGGCATGGCACCCGAGGGGACCGAGAGGTTCAAGGGCAAGATCAACGAAGAGATTGAAATCACCCTGACCGAACCGGGCTTTTATGGTGTGCAATGCAAGCCGCATTTCGCCATGGGCATGGTGATGGTGATTGCCGTCGGGGACGAGGCCGCAGCGCCTGATGACTTCCTCGAAGGGCGGATGCCAAAGAAGGCCAAAGCGCGTTTTGAAGAGGCACTGGCCGGTCTGTGAAATTCTTACGATCGCTAACGAAAAATACCTAATCAACCGACCAATCGGAAACGGAGATAGTAAAATGACCAAGTTTATTAACCCAGGACTTAAGCAAACCAGCCGCCGCAATGTGTTACGTGGTACAGTCCTTGCCGGTGCTGCCGCAATGACAGGGGCCGCCGCAATGGCAACCCCGCGTGCACCCAAAATTAACGCTGTAAACAAAACCTCTGCAAAGCTTTATAAAGCTGCGAGCGAGACTGCCACTGATGCAAATGCAAAACCTGCGGACTTGGCCGGCTATACCCGCGTCAAGCAGGAACTGGTTGCGCCCCCCTTTGCGCCCAAACATGAACAGGTCGCTACAGGTGGTCCCAAGATCGTCGAGATCACTATGGATACCACCGAGCGTCTGATGGTTGTGGACGAAGATACCGGTGCGGAAGTCTGGGCGCTGACCTATAACGGTTCGGTTCCCGGTCCACTGATCATTGTGCATGAAGGCGACATGGTCGAATTGACACTGCGCAACCCTGCAGACAGCCAGATGGAGCACAACATCGACTTTCACGCCTCAACTGGTGCGCTGGGCGGCGGTGGTCTGACCCATGTGTACCCCGGTGAGGAATGTGTGCTGCGCTGGAAAGCGACCAAGCCGGGCTGTTTCACCTATCACTGTGCCCCCGGTGGCGCGATGATCCCTTATCACGTGTGCCACGGCATGAACGGCGCGGTCATGGTATTGCCCCGTGATGGCCTGAAGGACAAAGACGGGAACCAGCTCAAGTATGATTCCATCGCCTACATCGGGGAGCAGGACTATTACCTGCCGATGGACAACAGCGGTGCTTACAAGACCTACGCCGCAGCGGGCGATGACTATGCTGACAGCCTTGATGCGATGCGCGGCCTGATCCCGACCCACTCTGTCTTTAACGGCGCTGTGGGTGCCCTGACTGGTGAGAATGCGTTGAAAGCCGAAGTGGGCGAAACCGTATTGATGATCCACAATCAGGCCAACCGGGATTCACGCCCGCACTTGATTGGCGGACATGGCGACTTTGTCTGGGAATCTTCCTTTAGTGACGAGCCGTTGACCGGCATGGAAACATGGTTCGTGCGCGGCGGGAGTGCTGTTGCGGCGATGTATACTTTTGAGCAGCCGGGCGTGTACGCATATGTGAACCACAACCTGATCGAAGGTGCCATGTTGGGCGCAACTGCACATTTTGTTGTCGAAGGTAGCTGGGACAATGCGCTGATGGAACAGGTTGTCGCCCCGCGCGAATTCGAAGCCTAACCTTTTGGAGATACGATCATGACCATGACCAGAGCCCGCCACTTCAAGAAGACCATGATCTTGGCCTCTGGTATGGCTCTGGTCTTGATGGGGGCAGGGGCCGCGCATTTGCTGCGTGGCCCCGACCTTTCCAATGCACCTGTTATCCAGACTTCATCCGTTGATTTGCCAGACGGCCGCGTGCTCAATGTACAGACCCGTGAAGTGACCGTTGCACAATGGCAGGCCTGTTACGAGGCTGGGCATTGCACGCTTGATCTGTCGCTGAACCAGAAAGAAGCGGACTATCCGGCGACAGGATTGAGTTATCCGGATGCCATGCAATACGTGAAATGGATCAATTCGGTAAGTGATACGCAGTGGCGTCTGCCACGGGCCGCTGAATGGCATCAGATAGCGGCAGAAGTCATGCCCGAAACGCCTGACCCCATCTTTACGGACCCATCATTGACCTGGGCCTCGTCTTACCTGACAAAAGCAAATCAATCCGGCCGCAGGTTGCGCCCAAGTGGCGGTTTTTCGGTGACTTCGGCAGGTGTCGAAGATCTGGATGGCAATGTCTGGGAATGGACACAAGACTGCTATGCAGGGGCAAGCGGGCAAGGGGGTGAAATTGACCCTGATCGCTGTCCGGCGTTTATCATGGGCGGAGAACATGAAGCTGTTATGTCATACCTTGTGCGTGATCCTGCCCGCGGGGGGTGTGCGGTTGGCAGCCCACCGGCCCACCTCGGGATGCGGCTTGTCTCCGATCCGCGCGCGTGAACCACTGCTCCATCGGGTAACAGATTTTCGACAGCATCCTCAGATATGAAAGATGAACGCTGCCGTTGATGTCCCGCTTATCCGGTTGAGGAGAGGTCGAGAGTTTCCTGACCTTGCAGGGCCAGCAGGACGCCGCGTTCAATCCCTAGTTTTTTGAATTCACCCGCTGTTGTCGCAAAAGCCGTTTCCGCCTGAGCAAGCGCGCCGCCCGCTGCCAGCACATGTGCTTGCACCAGATGTGACCACGCCAGATCACAGCCGCATTGGCGTTGCTCCTGAATTTCGATCGCCGCTGCGATTGATTGCTCCGCGACTTCCAGATCAGGTGTGGTGCGGGCCAGCTGCGCCTCGGCAACAACCCGCATTGCGATGGAAAGCGGCCATGTTTCACTGGACTCAGTTGCTGTCGCAACGGCGGTTTCACTGGTTTTTAAAGCGGTATCGTGATCACCTTGCGCCAGCATCGCTTTGGCCAGAAACGCTTCAAACGCGCCACGGTGAAAATACGTGCCCAGTGTTTTTCCGAGTGCCAAAGACTGTTCCAGACTGCTGCGGGCGGCCACCACGTCTCCGGCAATCAGGCGGGCTTCGCCTTGCCAGCCGAGGGTCAGATATTTGCGGAACACATCACCGGATTTCTGGCAAACATAGAGCGCCTGTTCAAAGTCGGGATCAGCATCCGCCAGATTGCCAAACCATCCGTTCACCACCCCGCGAAACATCAGACATGCTGCGATTGTGGGCAAATGACCAAGCTTTTGGGCGACCGCAACACCGTGATCAGCAGCTGCAAGGGCCTGTTTGAACTGACCATGTTGGGCATGGGCAAAGGCCAATACGCCAGAAACGGCGGCTTCTTCCATCGCATCGTCAAATGCGCGCATCTGTTTAACGCTTCGGGCGGCATAATTGATTGCATCGACCGGTTCCCCCAGCAGGCAATAAACCCGTGCCAACAGGTTCACCGGACCAGTCTGGATGCGGTCGTTGTCGCCAAGGGTCTCGGCGATATCCAGAGCAAGCCGCGCATATTCAGCGGCAAGGGTAAAGCGGCCCATGACATAATAGGTCCGTCCAATCCAGTATAGAATCTGGCACTGACGTACAGGATGGTTGATCTTTTCGGCCAGCTTGCGGGCTTGATCCAGATTGCCAAGATTGCGTTCCAGCTGATCCCGGTTGAAAGCCACATTTGCCAGTTTCAGGATCGCCCTGATCTGGCTGCGCGCGGATTTCTCGAGGTCTGGAATTGCTTTGGCAAGATCAAGGGCAGATTGATAGTGTGCAGAGGCTTCGGCAGACGCATACCGGCCTGCGGCTTCATCACCGGCCTTGAACGAATAAGGAATGGCCTTTTCAATGTCTCCGGCTTCACGGTAGTGATAAGCCAGCAATTCGGGACTGCGCTCAGCCATCTGTGGGAACTTTTGTTCCACGATTTCGGCGATTTCCTTGTGTAATTCCAAACGCTTGCTGCGCAGCAGGCCTTGATAGGCTGCGTCCTTAACCAGTGCATGTTTGAATTCGAACACCACTTCGGGTGCCAGCCCGCGACGATACAGCAATTCTGAGCTGACCAGCCGCGCGAGGGCATCATCCAGTATCTTTTCATTGGACTGTGACACAGCCAGAAGCAGGGCATGGCCGAATGTACGGCCCAGCACCGAAGCCAACTGCGCCGCTTCTTTGGCAGAGCCAAGGTGATCCAGACGCGCCATTAGTGAGTCCTGAAGTGAGTCCGGGATCGCCGTTGCACTAAACGGGCCGATAAGGACGTAAGCGTCGTCTTTGACAACCAGAAGATCCATCTCAAGGACCAGTTTTGTCAATTCCTCGATAAAAAGCGGGACACCGTCTGTCTTGTTCAGGATGTGGTCACGCACTTCGGTTGGAAGCCGCCTTCCGTCTGTCACACCGTCAATCAGGTCCATGCTTTCGTCGCGACTGAGATGGCGCAGGCGCAGTACTGTTACATTGGGATCGCGCGTCCATGGCGGATCAAAATCCGGGCGGAAGGCAGAAACCAGCAAAATAGGTTTTGTTCGGACCTCTTCGACCAGCAGATTGAGAAACTCCTTGGTTGAATGATCTGCCCATTGCAAATCTTCGACCACTACCAGCAAGGGAGCTTGTGCCGACATTGCTTCAGCAACAGCGACCAAGACCTTAAGAATGTTATTCTTTTGGTCCTCGAGGGTCATTTGCGTTTTTTGATACCGCTCTGCGGTGGGCAGACTGAGCATGGAGGCGATCATCGTCGCATTGGCATCTGTTGCGAGGTTCAGGTCGCCGAGAAAGGCATCAAGCCTGTCAAGAACATCGTTCGGTTCACTGTCAATTCCTGCGTCCAATGCGCGTTCGAAAAAGTCTATGACAGGGTGGAACGGTGTGTCCTTTCGATAGTTCGAACAGACAAAGGTCATTGTCGGTCCATTGTCTTGTGCAGCAACAGATTGGAGGGATTCAACCACGCGTGATTTCCCGACCCCGGCTTCGCCAGAAATCAGAACCACTTGACCGTCGTTTTCCTTGGCTTGTTGCCAGCGGTTGACCAAAAGGCCGATTTCTTCGCGTCGTCCCGCAAGCGGGGTCAGGCCACGTTCCATAGTGGCTTCAAACCGGCTTCGCGCTGCGGTGCTTTGACGGACCTGATAGACATCCATCGGTTCAGAGAAGCCCTTGAGGACTTTCGATCCCAGATGGTCACAGACAAAGAAGCCTTCGACCAGCCGATAGGTTTTGCTGCCGATCAACACGGTCCCCGGTCCTGCCAGGCTTTGAAGACGGGCAGCGATATTGGGCGTATCGCCGACGATGGCCATCTTCTCATGCAGGCCGCCGGTGCCGATTTCGCCCGTCACAACCAGCCCGGTATTGATGCCGATGCGCACAGCCAACTGCACACCGTCAACCGTGATATCCTTGTTCATAGCCTCTACAGCTGCAATAATGCTGAGACTGGCACGAATGGCGCGCTGCGGATCATCTTCGTGGGCTTGGGGGTAGCCAAAATAGATGAGCAAACCGTCGCCCATATAATTACCGATAAAGCCGCCAAACTGTTTGATAACTGCGGAACAAGCCTTGCGATAATCCGTCAGCAGACGCGCCATTTCTTCGGGATCAAGCCTTTCGGAAATCGTCGTAGAACCGACCAGATCACAGAACATGACCGTCAGTTGGCGGCGGTCCCCTTGCAAGAGAGCGGGACGCGCTTGAACGGGCAATTCTGTCTTCTTTGTCCGGACAGGTTGACTATTGCCGCTTTCAAGCGCCTGACCACAACCACCACAGAACATATCATCCGCGTCGTTTGCGAAACTGCAACCTGCACAGACAATTGGCAAAGCTGTGCCACAACTGCGGCAAAAGCGGCGGTCATCGCGGTTGTCTGTGCTGCAATTCAGGCAGTCCATTTTTCAGTCCTTGATGACGTCACAGGTAATATACTCTTTCATTTACAGGCTCGACATCCGGTGCTCGGATAAACCGGTTACACCGGATGCTGGTCTCAATCCTGCGCCATAACCTCGGCGACAGCTTTTGGTGGACGGGAAGCGGCCCATTTGGCGTCTGGATCTTTCGGCTCTACAAACATGTCTCCGGCAGCCACAAACGCGGTGAACAGCTGCATGTTCTCTTTCGGCGAGAAGTCTTTGAACTCCTTTTCAAAATTGAACTTGTCAGACCATCCGCTGGCAACCGCGGCAGGGCCGGTTGCAATGTCCATGAATTTCTTGTGCACACCAAGTTTCTTGAAGATGTCGACAATCGCTTTTGCTCTGCGTTGCTGGCTGGCTTCAAGCTTTTCGGCGTGATCCTTAGCAAATTGTTTCCCTGTCTCGTATCCGATGTCAAACAGTGTCGACATATTGGAGTAGGACCAGTCCAGAACCTGCGGCCATTGCTCTTCTGAAATATTGTCGCCGAAAGGCATACGCAACAAATCAAGGCCTTTGACTTTCTTCCCTTCGCGTTCGTAGTTTTCAGCGTCCATTTCTGCAATACGGGTCAGTGGGTTAATGATCGAATGCACCCATGCATCATAAACCGATTTCGGTTCCTGAATGAGCTTACGTTCTCCCAAGACGTCAAAGTAAATGACTGTGTCGATGAGATTGCGGCTCATGACATGACCGGGATCAAAAGCTAACGTATCAAAAGCCGACCCTTCCAGATATGTTTTACCGTCCATCTTGTAGGGCTCGTAGATCAGCGGCATGGCAAGTGCTGCTTTGAAGTGATCAGACGTGATCACATCTTTTGAAAAGGCAACTTCTTTTTCGTCTTCAATACAGTAAGCCGACATCAGGAATTCGCCGTCGAATTCTTTCAACTTGTCAAAATCGACAACCAGATCAATCCATGGCGGCGGTTGGCACATGCCATTCTGTCGTTTGGACATGTCCGTTGGGCACATCGCCGCCATCCAGAACTGGGTTATGTCTGATATAAAACGCTGGGTTTCGTTTTCGCGTGGCATCTGTGCCAGCCAGGTTTGGTGAAATTTGGTGTAGGCTTCGGCCATCGGGCCAGCCTTGTGAAAAATCTTGTAGTTAACGGGAAACACTTTGTAGATCGCGTCATGTACCCCCATTTCACGGGTGGCTTGCAGGGTTTCGCGCCGCTTGCCGTCATGAGGGGCGGCATACATCAGGCCGATCAGCATCCCTGCACCGGTTGTGGAAATGACATCAAACTCGATACCGGCTTCGTCCAGCGCAAGTAGCGCGCCTGACATGAGCGGGAGGTTGGGCGCGCCACCTCCGATTACTAGGCCAACTGCCATCTGTTTTATTCCTTCTATTCGTCTTAAAATAATGATGCGGTACTGGAAAAAACTCGTTCAATATACAATCGTCAAAGCACAGGCATTACGAGCAGATTAACCGTTGTCCGGTTTGCTGGAATGCATGCACATGATCGAATCCGCAGACCCTAACCATCTGTAGCAAATAACATAAGTTGCGACAAAGCGTTCATCAAAGTTTAACGGTTTTGTGTCCGGCAAGGCAGGACAAATTCGGGTGGTTCATTACGGGCGCAAGTGCGATATCGCACTGTGATTTACCTAAAAGGCGCGTATTTTGATCCAGCGCGCACACCACAGCCTGTTGCATTCAACCGTCCGACACGGGAGGGTGGTACCATCATCAACGAAGGCGACGCTATGATCATGTACGGATTGAATACCTGTTCGGAATGCCGAAAGGCCCGAAAAGCCTTGGAAGACGCAGGGAAGGAAGTCAGCTTTCGTGATGTGCGCGACGAACCATTGGATGACGATGAACTGGCTGTGTTGATCACGGAATTTGGCGATCGGCTGGTGGATAAGACAACAAATGACTATCGCGGCCTCAATGACTGGCTCAAGGCATCCGAAGCAGAGGCGCAGATATCGGCCAAACCCAAAGTTATGGCCCGCCCGGTGATCCGCGATCAAGATAAGTATTATCTGGGCTGGGATGCGGCGGTTCAGACTGCGCTGCTTGGTTAGGCTTGCTCAATCCGACGTGCCGACATGCGTCGTGTCATCCTTTGCCGACGGATAAAGGCCACAATAAACACGGCCGTGAGGATCAGGATGATCGTCGGGGCAGGGGCGCTGTCGAGGAAAAAGCTGGCATAAGTGCCTAGTAACATCGAGATCATGCACACCAGTACAGATACCCAAAGCATCTGCTGAAAAGTGCGTACCAATAGAAATGCGATTGCACCGGGTGCGATCAACAAGCCGATAGCAAGGATCAAACCTACGGCTGACAGTGTGGCAACGATGGTTAAAGAAAGTGCCGCCAACATCCCGTAGTGCAGCCAGTTGACCCAAAGTCCAGAGGCGCGTGCCTGCGCTGGATCAAAGCTGTGTAGCAACCAGTCGCGCCACTTTAGTGTCAGCATCAGCCCGACACCAACAGAGATAATGCCCGCAGTCCAAAGCTCGCTTTGATCTACACCCAGCATGTTGCCGAACAGAATGTGATCCAGATGCATGGTTGTCTCGATGGAAACGTACAGCACGATGCCAAGGCCGAACATGCCGGAAAACACGACGCCCATCACCGTGTCCTGCTTTACCCGGCTATTGTTGGATAGATACCCCGTTGCCATGGCGCAGGTCATGCCTGCCGCAAAAGCGCCGATCATCAATGGCAGGCCCAAGATATACGCCAGCACAATTCCCGGCAGAACCGCATGGCTGACCGCATCCCCCATCAGCGCCCACCCCTTCATCACCAGAAAACAGGAGAGCAGGGCCGTGGGAACAGAAACAAGGATCGAAATCAGAAAGGCATTCTGCATAAAGCCGAAACGGAACGGCAGGGTAAGTGTTTCGATATCCATCAGCGGGCCTCGTTTGGCAGGGGGCCATCACGCAGGGCAATGCGGGCCTTGGCTCTGCTCGCAAGGATGCCGTGTCTGGGGGCAAAGACAAAAGCGGCAAGGAAGATCAGCGTTTGCAACACCACGATGACTCCGCCTGTGGCACCGTCTAGGAAAAAGCTGATGTAGGCTCCGAAAAAACTGGTGAGCGTCCCGATGGCGACTGACACCATGATCAGGCGGGGAAACCGGTCACACAGCAGGTATGCCGTGGCCCCCGGTGTCACGACCATGGCGATCACGAGAAAGGCACCAACAGTTTGCATGGCAGCCACAACGCAGGCTGACAGGAGAATGAAAAATACTGCCTTGAGCAGATCGGGGCGCAATCCGATGGTGCGCGCGTGGTTTTCGTCAAAGAACGTCACCATGAGATCCTTCCATTTTGCCAGCAACACGACCAGCGAGACAATTCCGATGATTGCCAGTTGCAGTGTGTCTTCGGGGGTGATGGCCAGAATATTGCCCATGGTAATGGTCTGGATGGATACAGTCATCGGATTGATCGACACGATGAACAGACCAAGGCCAAAGAAGGATGTGAAGATCAGTCCGATAATCACGTCCACCTTGAGGCCGGAGCGTTCAGACAGGAACAGCATCGCACCTGCGGCCAATCCGCCTGCTATAAATGCGCCCAAGGCAAAGGGCAGACCAAGAATATAGGCTCCCGCCACGCCCGGCACAACAGAATGGGACAGTGCATCGCCAATTAAGGACCAGCCCTTAAGCATCAGATAAGACGATAGAAAAGCGCATACACCGCCGACCAGTGCCGAGACCCACATGGCGTTGACCATGTAGCTGTACTCAAAGGGTTGCAGCAGCGTTTCCATCATGTGTTCTGATCCGTGCGCTGGGTTTTGTCGCCGTATTGGACCAAGGGACGTTCGTCATCTGTAAAGATCGTAACAGAGCGGCCGTCCTCGTCATCATGAAGCGCGTCGCCGCCAAGGGTAAAGTGGCGCAACACGCCGCCAAAGGCATTTTCGAGGTTTTCCCGGGTAAAGGTTTCTTCGGTAGGGCCATGCGCCAGCACAGTGCCCTTGACCAGAACAGTGCGGTCGCAGAATTCAGGGACTGACCCCAGATTGTGGGTCGAAACCAGCATCACCCGCCCCTCATCGCGCAATTCCCGCAAGAGGGCGACGATCTGTTCTTCTGTTTTGACATCCACGCCGGTGAAGGGTTCGTCCAGCAAGATGACCTGCCCGTCTTGCGCCAAGGCGCGGGCGAGGAAAACGCGTTTGCGTTGCCCGCCCGAAAGCTCACCAATCTGACGATGACGGAACTCTGTCATGCTGACGCGCTCCAAGGCCTGAGCAACGGCTGTATGATCCGCCTGTTTGGGACGACGCAAGAAGCCCATATGGCCGTAACGGCCCATCATCACCACGTCTTCGACCAGCACCGGAAAGGCCCAGTCGACTTCCTCTGCTTGAGGCACGTAAGCAACGAGGTTCTTGGCTAACGCCTCTTTGACCCTCATCCCAAGGATGCTGATGTCCCCTTTAGCGGTGGGCACGAAGCCCATGATTGCCTTGAATAAAGTCGATTTACCCGCACCGTTGATACCAACCAGAGCGGTCACTGTGCCGCGCGGAATGTCAAAACTGGCGTTCCACAGGGCGGTATGGCCGTTGCGATAGGTCACCGTCACGTCGCGGGCGATGATGCCTGCGGTGGCTGTCCGTGATGCGCTTGGTGTCTTTTGCAACATGTGGTGTCCTTGTTATGCCTCGGCTTGGTGAATTAATTGAAAGCAGCTGTGAGACCTTCGGCAACAGTCGTCGAGGTGACGCGCAGCAAGTCCAGATAGGTCGGAACAGCGCCGCCCGCTTCGCTCAGACTATCGACGTAAAGGACGCCGCCATATGCCGCGCCGGTTTCGCGGGCGACCTGTTCAGCGGGGGCGGTGTTGACCGTGCTTTCGCAAAAAACCACTGGAATGTCGTTGTCGCGCACACCGTCAATCACCTTGCGGACTTGTTGCGGCGTGCCGACCTGATCTGCATTCATCGGCCACAGATAAAGCTCCTTTAATCCCAGATCGCGCGCCAGATAGCTGAATGCGCCTTCGCAAGTCACAAGCCAGCGTTGATCTTCCGGGATGGTTGCAATTGCGTCACGCAAAGGCGCAATAGTATCTTGCAACGCCTGCTTGTAAGTCGCTGCATTGGTCGCATACACCGCTGCATTGTCGGGATCGTTCTCGGACAGTGCATTTTCGATATTGTCGATATAGATCAAGGCATTATCCAGTCCCATCCAGGCATGCGGATTGGGTTTCCCCTCGTAACTGCCGGATGAGATAGAAATCGGTTCAATCCCGTCTGATAGCGTGGCGGAAGGGATGTCCTTGAGATTGGTCAGAAACTGCTCGAACCACAACTCAAGGTTCATACCGTTCCAAAGGATCAGGTCTGCATCAAATGCACGAACGATGTCTTGTGGGGTGGGTTCATACCCATGAATTTCTGCGCCGGGCTTGGTGACGGAGACAACTTCGGCTGCGTCGCCAGCCACTTGTTTCGCCATGTCGGCCAGCACCGTAAACGTGGTCACAACCTTCAATTTATCTCCGGCATGCGCGGCACTGATGCCCGAAACAAGAAAGAGGCTGGTCAAGAGGGGGCGACAGAAGGTTGTAAACATTGTGAATTCCCGAATGGCGCTGAAACTTGTCCTCTTTACATGCAAATCATTCTCAACTGTGTCAATGCTGTTGCGAATTATTCGCATTTTAGTCTTGCGCGTTCTGTGCGTGAATTGCGGCAGGATCTGTCGCAAACGACCTTGACGATCCTGTGCCGCGCCTTGTCTCTTGAAGCTGAAAACAGCAGGGAGCACCGCCATGAAATCGCACTACAGAGTCGTCGTTATTGGTGGCGGTGTTGTCGGGGCATCCGTGCTCTATCACCTGGCCAAACTGGGCTGGAGCGATGTGGCGCTTGTCGAACGATCTGTTCTGACTGCGGGATCCAGCTGGCACGCGGCTGGCGGAATTCATGCGTTGAATGCGGACCCCAATATCGCATCACTTCAAGCCTATACCATTGATTTATTGAGTGAAATCGAAGAGGAAAGCGGCCACAACATTGGCTTGCACATGACCGGCGGCTTGACGATGGCAGGCACGCCGGACCGCTGGGAATGGTTACAATCTGCCTATCGCACGTTTCAGTCGATCGGGATTGAGGACTGCCGTTTGGTCAGTGTCGAAGAGGCGGTTTCGCTCAACCCGATCATGTCGGGCAAAGGATTGTTGGGCGGCATGTGGGCGGACCGCGAAGGGTATGTGGACACCACAGGGACCGTGCATGCTTATGCCACTGCAGCCAAGAAGCGCGGTGCTACGGTGATCGAACACAACCGCGTGTTGGAGTTGAACCAGACCTTGCAGGGCTGGGAGGTTGTGACCGAAAAAGGCACGATTTCGTGTGAGCATGTCGTAAACGCGGGTGGCCTTTGGGCCAAACAGGTAGGGCGGATGGCAGGGGTCGAACTGCCTGTCGCCCCCTTAAAGCACCACTATCTTGTCTCCGATACGATACCGGCACTTGAGGCGCTGGACTTTGAAGTGCCAATGACGGTCGACCTCGAAGGCTATACCTATCTGCGCCAGGACCAGAAAGGCGTTTTGCTTGGGATTTACGAGGAAACCACCGAACACTGGGCGATGGACGGTGCCCCGTGGGATTACGGGATGGAGTTGTTTCAGGAAGACACCGACCGCATTGAGCGCGAGTTGACGCTGGGCTTTGAACGCTATCCTGCGTTGCAGGAGGTGGGCGTGAAGACATGGGTGAATGGGGCCTTCACCTTCTCTCCCGATGGCAACCCGTTGGTGGGTCCGGTGCCGGGCAAGCGGGGCTACTGGTCTGCCTGCGCGGTAATGGCGGGGTTCTTGCAAGGCGGCGGTGTAGGTAAATCGCTCGCAGAATGGATGATCTACGGCGAGCCGGAAGCGGATGTTTACGGTATGGATGTTGCGCGGTACGGCATCTGGGCCGAGAACAAACAGTACATCAAGGAAACAACGGGCCAGTTCTATTCCCGCCGTTTCGTGATGACCTATCCGAACGAGCAATTACCAGCCGGGCGTCCGCTCAAAATGACAGGCATTTACAGCGATATGACCGCGGCAGGTGCGCAGTGGGGACAAAGCTGGGATTTGGAAGTGCCGCTTTATTTTGCGCCCGAAGGATTCAAGGAAACCCCGTCGCTCAAGCGTTCGAATGCGCATGACATCGTTGGTGCGGAATGTCGCGCGGTGCGCGAGAAGGTTGGGCTGCTTGATATCACTGCTTTCTCGCGGTTCGAGGTGTCGGGCCCGAATGCAACGGCGTGGATGGACAAGCTGATGGCGTCCAGACTTCCCGCGCCGGGACGTGCAAAGCTGGCCCCGATGCTAGGAGAAGACGGGCGGCTCAAGGGTGATTTGACGATCTTTAACTGGGATGACGGCAGGTATTGGATCACTGGCAGCTATTACCTGCGTCAGTGGCACATGCGCTGGTTCAAGGATCATCTGGAGGAAGGTGTTCAAGTGCGCGACTTGGGTGATGAAATGGGCGGGATGTCGCTGTCTGGCCCTAAATCCCGCGAAGTCTTGCGCGCGGCACTTTCGGACGGAGACGCGGATGCGCTCAAGTTCATGGGCTGTGCACAGATGGATGTCGGCCTGGTGCGTTGTCATGTCGGGCGGCTGTCTGTGTCAGGTGAATTGGGCTATGAAATGCATTGCCGCGCGGGTGACTTGAAAGCGTTGCGTGATACACTTTTGGCGGCAGGCGCAGATCACGGCATGATCGAATATGGTTTTAACGCGATGCTGTCGCTGCGGCTGGAAAAGTCCTTTGGCATCTGGTCGGCGGAGTTCACCCAAGGGTACACGCCGGGGATGACGGGCATGGACCGCTGGATTGACTGGGACAAGGACTTTGTCGGCAAAGCGGCAGCGGTGAACGAACGCACCGGGAATGGACCTGAAAAGCTTCTGGTGACCCTTGAGGTGGATGCGGATGGTGCGGATGCATCAGGATACGAGCCGGTTTGGAAGGGCGAACGAAAGATAGGTTTCGTAACCTCTGGCGGATATGGACATACGTTAGGCAAATCCTTGGCCCTGGCCTTGGTTGACCGCGAATATGCGGGGGAGGGCGAGGATTTATCGGTTCACGTAGTCGGGGTGGAACGAACAGCCAAAGTGATCACGGCCTCCCCTTATGATCCGGCAGGGGCGGCCATGCGCGGGTGAGGAAAGTCGCGGTTTTCTTTGCAATTGGAATTGCCTTCGTCCTTGGCGTTTTCTGGGTGCAAAACGCGCAGTCACTTGCCATTGACCGCTGTCTCGACGCAGGCAAACAATGGTCTTACGAAGAGGATACTTGTGTGCAATGACCGACCGGGTTGTTTGTAGTTCGGATTGCGCACATAATTCGCAGGAATATCACTGTGATTGCCTTCCTTTCAGTTGACATTATGCACCTGCTAAGGCCACGTGACGCCCAAACAAACAAAGGATTTTGCCATGATGAGAACCCGCGCCGCTGTTGCTGTAGAAGCTGGAAAACCGCTTGAAGTTATGGAGGTCAATCTTGAGGGCCCCAAACGTGGCGAAGTCCTGATTGAAATCAAGGCCACAGGCCTGTGCCACACAGACGAATTCACCCGCTCCGGTGATGATCCCGAAGGCATCTTTCCCTCCATTCTGGGCCACGAGGGCGCAGGCATTGTCATGGAAGTGGGCGAGGGCGTGACCACGCTGGAAGTCGGTGATCATGTGATCCCGCTTTATACACCTGAATGTCGCCAGTGCGAGTATTGCCTGTCCGGTAAAACCAACCTGTGTCAGGCGATCCGCGTCACGCAGGGCAAGGGTCTGCTGCCTGATGGTACCACGCGGTTTTCGATGCTGGATGGCACGCCGATCTATCACTACATGGGCTGTTCGACCTTTGCCAACCACACAGTTGTGCCGGAAATCGCACTGGCCAAGGTGCGCAAGGATGCGCCATTTGACAAGATCTGCTACATTGGTTGTGGCGTGACTACAGGCATCGGTGCGGTGATCAACACCGCCAAGGTCGAAATCGGCGCGCGTTGCGTGGTCTTTGGTTTGGGTGGCATTGGTCTTAACGTGATCCAAGGTCTGCGTATGGCAGGTGCGGACCAGATTGTCGGCGTTGATCTGAACGACGACAAAGAAGAGATGAGCCGCCACTTTGGCCTGACCGATTTTGTGAACCCGACCAAGATCAAAGGCGATATGGTCGACCATCTGGTCGAACTGACCGGTGGGGGTGCAGATTATACGTTTGACGCCACAGGCAACACCACCGTCATGCGCACCGCGCTAGAGGCTGCGCACAAAGGCTGGGGCGAAAGCATCATCATCGGTGTCGCCGCGGCAGGTGCTGAGATTTCTACCCGCCCGTTCCAACTGGTGACGGGTCGCGTCTGGCGCGGCACGGCATTCGGCGGGGCCAAGGGCCGTACGGATGTGCCCAAGATCGTAGATTGGTACATGGGCGGCAAAATCGAGATCGACCCGATGATCACGCACAAGCTGACTTTGGACGAAATCAACCACGGCTTCGATCTGATGCACAAAGGTGAATCAATCCGTGCTGTTGTAGAGTTCTGATCGGCCAAGCACTGCCACTTCGTGGACTTACGTAAAGTCCGCCTTGTCTAAACGTGGTGCGGCCCTAATCTGAACTTCATCGTTCAGTTTGGAGCCGCACCATGAAACTAACCGTAAACGGAAAAGAACACGAAGTGGATGTCGAAGACGACATGCCGCTGTTGTGGGTGTTGCGCGACGAATTGGGCATCACGGGGCCGAAATACGGCTGCGGCATCGCGCAATGCGGGGCTTGTACGGTGCATGTGGATGGCATATCGGTCCGGTCCTGCCAGTTAGCAGCGGCAGATGTGGACGGCGAAATCACCACCATCGAAGGTCTTGGCACACCGGATGCAATGCACGCGGTTCAGGCGGCATGGACTGAACATCAGGTGGCACAATGCGGCTACTGCCAGTCGGGACAGATCATGCAGGCAGCGTCGTTTCTCGATCTCAATCCAACCCCGTCAGACGATCAGATTGATGCCGCGATGAGCGGGAACCTGTGTCGTTGCGGGACCTATCCACGCATCCGCGCTGCAGTCAAAACGGCTGCCAGCCGCTTGCAGGGGGCTTGATCCATGGGACGTATCAAGACAATTGCACGGCGCAGTTTTCTGGTGGGATCAACAGCGATCCTCGGGGGGGTGGCTTTTGGCACCTATCTATACAAACGCGAGGTCGAAAACCCGCTTGAGGCCGGACTGGGCGCGGGCGAGGCGACGTTTAACCCGTTTGTGAAAATCAACGCAGAAACGGTCACGCTGATCACGCCGCGTGCAGATGTGGGGCAGGGGGCATACTCCATTCAGGCCCATCTGATTGCCGAAGAACTGGACGTTGATCTGGCAGATGTGCGCATTGAGCCGGGCCCGCCTTCACCTGCTTATTACAATGGTGTGGTGGCGGCAGAAGGCATGCCGATTGCGGCGACTTCCGACACGTTTCTGGCTCGCACCGGGCGCGGCGCGGCAGATGTGGCAGGCAAGCTGTTGGGCCTGCAACTGACAGGCGGGTCCAGCACGGTGCCGGACATGTATGATCGTTTGCGCATGGCAGGTGCCGTTGCACGTGAGACATTGATCGCGGCAGCGTCGGTGCAGACAGGCATACCCAAAGGGCAGCTGAAAACTGAAAACGGCGCGGTGATCCTGCCCGATGGTACATCGCTGCCTTATACGGAACTGGCGGAAATTGCGGCTGAAACTCCCGTGGTGAAAGACGTCGAATTGCGCGATCCTGCGATGTGGCGCGATCTGGGCAAGGAACACATGCGCACCGATATCATTGCCAAGTCCACGGGCACGCAGGCTTATGGGATTGATATGCAACTGGACGGGATGGTGCATGCGACCACCCGCACCAACCCTGCGATTGGAGGCGGCATCCTCGGGTTTGACGCGACCGACGCTGAGGGCATGCGTGGCGTGCAGGCCGTGATCGGAATTACCGGCGGTATCGCCGTTGTGGCCGACAACACATGGCGTGCCTTTCAAGCCGCGCAGGCGGTCGACTGTGATTGGGGGCCATCCCCCTACATTGGCGATACGGGGCTCCAGTTTGATGCAGTCGCAGCGTCTTTTGTTGCGGACCGGCAAGACAGTCGATTCAAGGACGAAGGTGACGTCGAGGGCACATCAGAAAATGCTGATGTACTTGAGGCAGAATACCGCATTCCCTACCTTGCCCATGCGCCACTGGAACCGATGAGCGTCACGCTCAAGCTGTCAGACGGGCGGCTGGACATCTGGACAGGTACGCAGATCCCAGGATTTGTGCAGATGAACGCGGCGAAGATTGCCGGGCTGGAAACCGATCAGGTGCATGTGCATGCGCTGATGTCGGGGGGCAGTTTCGGGCGACGACTTGAGGATGATTATGTCCGCCAAGCGGTCGAAATTGCGGTGCAGCTACCCGACACACCGATCAAAATGGTTTGGCAGCGCGAGGAGGACTTTACCCATGACTTCCCGCGTCCTTTGGCCGTGGCCCGCGCGCGTGGGGCGGTTGTTGATGGCGCAGTGGATACGTTTGATCTTTCCATCGCGACACCTTCGGTGACGGAATCCTCACTTGGCCGGATGGGCATGCCTGCGATGGGACCGGACGTGGCGATTGTGGCGGGCGCATGGGATCAGCCGTTTGCCATACCCAATTACCGAGTCACCGGATACCGTGTACCCGCGATGGTACCAGTCAGCTCATGGCGGTCGGTCGGGGCATCTGGCAACGGGTTTCTGCACGAAAGTTTCATGGACGAATTGTGCCACGCGGCAGGTGTCGATCCGTTGGCAGAGCGCCTGAGGCTTTGTTCACACGACTTGTCGCGCAAGGTGCTTGAGGCTGTCGGCGAGATGTCGGACTGGGGCAGTGAATTGGGTCCGAACCGTGGGCGCGGGTTGGCATTTACTTTGGCTTTTGGCGTTCCCACGGCGCAGGTTGTGGAAGTGACACAGACCGAAGATGGTATTCGCATCGACAAGGTATTTGTTGCCGCCGAAGTAGGGCGCGTGTTGGACCCCGTGAACTTTGAAGCGCAATTGTCTGGCGGTGTGATCTGGGGCTTGGGCCACGCGATGAATTGCGAACTGACCTATCAGGACGGGATCGCGCAGCAGGATAACTACCATGCCTTTGAAGGGATGCGCTTGCATCAGGCCCCACAGATAATGGTGCGCGGGCTGGAAAATGGCGAAAAGATCAGGGGGATCGGCGAGCCGGGCGTGCCACCTGCGGCCCCTGCGCTGGGCAATGCGATATTTGCAGCCACGGGCCAACGCATTCGTGAGATGCCATTCTCCAAGCACATTGATTTTGTATGAGACTTTTGATTCTTGCGCTGCTTGTCTCGGGATCCGGAGCTGGTGCCGAAACGCTCACACGGGCTGAGGGATTGGCCGCTTGGGAGCGCATTTATGCGGTGGCTTCACACCCGCGCTGCACAAATTGTCATGTCGGTGCACAGGAGGTGCCGATGTGGGACGGACTTTCTTACGGTGCCGGAGCGAAGCACGGGATGGCGATCAGAGCGGATGACAGCCGGATCGGTGCTGAAAGTGTCCCTTGTCGTACTTGCCATGTGACAGCTGCGGGTAGGGATGTTGCATCCCCCGCAGCGCCCCAGATTGACGAAGCGTGGCGGTTGCCACCGGTCGCATTGGATTGGTTGGGAAAGGACAGTGCGTCGCTTTGTGTGCAGTTGCGGGACCCTGAACTGAATGACGGGCATGATATCGCGGACCTTGTTGCGCATCTTGAGACCTCGGCGTTTGTCGCTTGGGGATTTGCTCCGGGAAATGGGCGTTCTGTACCGGCCGGAAGTGTGGCGCAGATTGCGGCTGATGTAGAGATGTGGGGGAGTGCTGGTGCGCCGTGTCAATGAGAGGCTCTTGACGGTGAATGCGGACGATATTTAAGGCCAAAAAGAGGGGCACGTTGGTGATCTAACAGCTTTGGTTATGTGGGCTGTTGGTGGATTCGGGCCTCCGTGTATGGTGACGCAGGCGCGTGTTCAGCAAGGCGTGTGGGCGCTCATCGGTCAGAATTCGGTCTGTATCTTTAGTGTCGAACAGATGAGGTGCAGATGATGGCACGCATGTTGGGGCGGCTCAAGCCTTGAATACCTTGGCGTAGGTTTGGCGCATGACATTCTTTTGCACCTTGCCCATTGTGTTGCGCGGGAGCGCGTCAACGACAATCACCTTGCGCGGGCATTTGAAGCGGGCCAATTGGATGGCGAGAGTTTCAAGAATCGCATCGGGATCAGGGTTTGCGCCTTTCTGGCGGGCAAGCACTGCAACCGGGGCTTCGCCCAGATCGGCGTGAGGCAACCCGATCACGGCTGATTCCAGTACGCCGGGCATGTCATCGAGAATGACTTCCAGCTCTTTGGGATAGATGTTGTAGCCTCCCGAGATGATCAGGTCTTTGCCGCGTCCAACGATTTGCACATAGCCTTGATCATCAATCAGACCCAGATCGCCGGTGATAAAATAGCCGTCGGAACGCAACTCTGCAGCGGTCTTTTCCGGCATTTGCCAGTAGCCTTTGAACACGTTGGGGCCGCGCACCTCGATCATGCCGATTTCGCCCTGCGAAAGTGTTTCACCGGTTTCGGGATCGGTGACTTTCAACTCTACATCGGGGAGGGGAAAACCAACCGTGCCGGCGCGGCGCATGCCGTCGAACGGGTTGGAAGTGTTCATGTTTGTCTCGGTCATCCCGTATCGCTCGAGGATGCGGTGGCCGGTGCGGGCCTCGAAGAGTTTGTGTGTTTCGGCAAGCAGAGGCGCGGAACCGGATATGAACAGGCGCATGTGTTTGGTAAGGTCAGCGGTGAAATCAGGATGATCCAGCAGGCGAGTGTAGTAGGTCGGCACACCCATCAGGCTGGTGGCGCGGGGCATGTGTTCGATCAGTTGGTCTACGTCAAGTTTGGGCATAAAGATCATCGCGCCGCCCGAGAGCAACATAACATTGGTCGCCACAAAAAGTCCGTGGGTATGGAAAATCGGCAAAGCATGCAGCAGCACATCCTTGCTTGTGAACTGCCACAAATCCGTGAGGGTACGCGCATTGCTCAGCAGGTTGGTCTGCGTCATCATTGCGCCTTTGGAGCGACCGGTTGTGCCAGAGGTATAAAGGAACGCAGCAAGGTCATCGCCACTACGCGGGACAGTCTTAAAACTGCGGTGTTGATCCGCAGCGCGCGCGGCAAAGCTGCCGTTGCCTTGTGCATCCAGTGTTTCAAAGACCGCACCTGCCGCCTTGGCGACAGAACGCAGGCTGTCCGCTTTGGCCGGATCACCGATCAGCAGCTTTGCACCGGAGTTGGAAACAAAATAGTCGACTTCGTGAGCCGTATAGGCCGGATTGAGCGGCAAGAAGACAAGACCCGCCTGAACGCAGGCCGCATAGAGCGCAAGCGCATCAGCCGATTTGTCGATTTGCAATGCCACGCGATCGCCCGCCGTTAATTCGCAAGCGGTCAGTGCATGGGCGAGTTGTGCTGCCCGTTCAAGAAACGCGGCATGGGTCAATGTCTCGCCGTTGATCAAATGCAAAAACGGCGTTTCACGTCCGGCATGTTGGCCGAAAAGGGCATCATAGAGGACGTTTGTCATTCAAGTGGTCTCCAGCAGGAATCTTTCGGGAATGTGCGGGATGAACGCTTCTTCGTAAAGAGGCATGATGTGCTGCATGGCGTGATCCAAAGAGGCATTGAGCATTGCAAAGAAACCGTTGACTTGCTGAACAGCGACCGCGCACCCGGGATGAACACACCAGTTCTGCTAGAATGCACCATTTCCTGCGCCTTGCTTGAAAAACGTACATTAATGCATAAATTTGTGATTGCAGTTGCTTGCCCAACTTGACGCTCCCAAAGCGATGAAATAGCAAGACGCTGTAACGCGGGCGTTGTGTAATGGTTAAGACCTCAGTTTTCCAAACTGAAGATGCGGGTTCGATTCCCGCCGCCCGCTCCAAAATTCCTCCAAGGCAATTGATCCCTGCGACATCTCCGGTGCTTGACCCCGCTGCAAACCCGCGCCATGCACCCCTGACGCCAAACGAGGATGATCCATGAGACCCGCGCCAGCCCCATCGCATACCGCCGTCAAAGAACGCGAGAAGTCAAAAAAAATTGGTGCCTTGCGCGCTCTGGTGCCATTTCTTTGGCCCTACCGTGTCTTGATGTTCTGCGCCATTCTGGCGCTTATGCTGACTGCGATGGTCTCGCTGGCGATGCCTTTGGCGGTGCGCCGTGTCGTTGATAATTTTGGCACTGCGAATGCCGCCTTGCTGGATCAGTACTTTATGGCAGCGTTGGCGATTGCTGCTTTGCTTGCGGTCGGCACGGCGTTGCGGTTTGCTTTGGTCTCGCGACTGGGTGAAAGGGTGGTTGCCGATATCCGTAAGTCGGTTTTTGACCGTGTGATTGCGATGAGCCCTGCGTTCTACGAGAATATCATGACCGGTGAAGTTGTAAGCCGGATCACCACAGACACCACGCTTATCCAGTCGGTTATCGGGTCTTCCGTTTCAATTGCGTTGCGTAACCTGTTGATTTTCATTGGCGGTTTGGTTCTGATGCTGTTGACCTCTGCGAAACTGGCGGGCTTGGTCTTGTTGATTGTACCGGCTGTTGTGGTGCCGATCCTGACATTGGGCCGCCGTCTGCGGGTGATAAGCCGCGAAACACAGGACTGGATCGCAGCGTCCTCTGGCAATGCCGCCGAGAGCCTTTCTGCGGTGCAAACTGTACAGGCATTTACCCACGAGAACGTGAGCAAAGCGCAATTTGGCGACATCACGGAGTCCTCTTTTGAGGCCGCGAAACGGCGCATCAAGATCCGTGCCTTTATGACCGTCATTGTGATTTTTTTGACCTTTGCTGGCATCGTTGGTGTGCTATGGATCGGTGCGCGGGATGTTCGGATGGGGGATATGACACCCGGTGCCCTGGTGCAGTTTGTAATTTATGCAGTGATGGTTGCAGGCGCGGTTGCCGCTTTGTCCGAAATCTGGGGTGAGTTACAGCGCGCAGCGGGGGCAACCGAACGTCTGGTGGAGTTGTTGCAAACCGAAGATGCGGTGAAGGATCCGGATCAAGGCACGACATTGGCGCAGCCAGTTAAGGGGCATATCAACTTTGAAGATGTGCGTTTCACCTATCCCTCGCGCCCGGATACCGCAGCACTTGATGGGGTGAATATCGAAATCAATCCCGGCGAAACCGTAGCCTTTGTCGGTCCTTCCGGTGCGGGTAAGACGACAATCATCCAGATGATCTTGCGGTTTTATGATCCCGCGATGGGGCGTATTACGCTTGATGGTGTTGATCTACGCGAACTCACGCGGGCTGATTTTAGGCGCTCCATTGCTCTGGTGCCGCAAGATCCGGTTATCTTCGCCGCAAGTGCCACAGAGAATATCCGCTTTGGCAGACCCGATGCGACCGATGCCGAGGTAGAGGCCGCTGCACGTGCCGCCGCCGCGCATGATTTCATCGCGGCCCTTCCGGAAGGGTACAACAGTTATCTAGGTGAACGCGGCGTGATGTTGTCGGGCGGTCAGAAACAACGGGTTGCCATTGCCCGCGCTATCCTGCGTGACGCGCCTGTGCTGCTGCTGGACGAAGCCACCAGCGCATTGGATGCCGAAAGCGAACGCGCGGTACAACAGGCGGTAGATATGCTGAGCAAGGACCGCACGACGCTGATTGTGGCGCACCGGCTTGCCACTGTAAAAAAGGCGGACCGGATTATTGTTCTCGAAGCAGGGCGGGTGGTTGCCACTGGCACGCATGACCAGTTGGTTGCAAATGATGGGCTATATGCGCGCCTTGCTCGGCTGCAGTTCACGGATGGGATCGCTGCGGAGTAATTCCCCCTTCCGTTTTGGCACGAACCCCGCGCATACTACGCACGTACACACACAAGGGAGAACCAACATGGGTTTGTGGAGTTTTGTTAAAGGGGCCGGCAAAAAGGTCTTTGGCGGCGATGATGATGCCGAAGTATCCGGTGCCGCACTTCAGGACGAGTTGAAAGAGCTCGGACTAGACGCCGAAGGGCTCGACATCACGGTAGAGGGTGATCAGGTCAAGGTTAGCGGCAACGCCGTTAGTCAGGAAATGAAAGAGAAAGTGATCCTTGCGGTGGGCAACGTCGAAGGCGTGGCAGCAGTGGATGACCAGATCGCCGGTGGCGAAGGCGAGCCGACGTTTCACACGGTCGAAAGCGGCGACACGCTGTCGGCCATTGCACAGAAAACACTTGGCAAGGCGTCCCGCTACCCTGAGATTTTCGAGGCCAACAAGCCCATGTTGACACATCCCGATAAAATTTACCCAGGTCAGGTCCTGCGCATTCCCGCAGCCTGACTGAGCGGCTAGCATTGCAATAGGAAAGGGCGCGTGCAGGAGCATACCTGCGCGCGCCCTTTTGTCGTTACGTCATAGGTTTTGCGGTGGGTTCCGCCCAAGCGAACGCTTGCGAAACGCTTGATTTCGCCGCATCCTCTCTCCATGAAAAACAAAGGTCGAAAATCGGCCATGGGGAGGATTTGAAATGCCATACGCCGGATTGGAAGACCGCAACGCAATTGTCGCGGAAATGCCGTGGGAAGACCGCGACGTACCTGTAACCCTTTATGGGCAACTGACCGAGACAACACGGAAGTTCCCCAATCACAACGCGATCAGTTACCAGATCCTGTCCGGACCCAAGGACAAGAAAGAGACTTTTACCTGGACGCAACTTCACGGCAAGGTCTCTCAGGCCGCAAATTTGTTCCGCTCCATCGGGATTGGGCCAAAAGATGTCGTGGCCTACGTTCTGCCCAATTGTAATGAAACGGTTCTAACCCTGCTTGGGGGCGCGGTTGCTGGCATTGCACAGCCGATCAATCCGTTGCTGGACCCCGAACAGATCGCCTCTATCCTGCGCGAAACGGGTGCCTCTGTTGTTGTAACCCTGCGGCCTTTCCCCAAAACGGACGTGGCCGAGAAAACCGCACAAGCGGTCAAGCTTGCCCCCGGCGTTCATACGGTGCTTGAAGTCGATCTAGTGCGCTATCTGAGCCCGCCGAAATCGTGGATTGTGCCGTTGATCCGTCCCAAAGGACTGGTTGGAAATCAGGCGAAGTATCTGAATTTCAACGCCGAGATGGACAAACAGCCGACCAAACTGACCTTCGAGGATGTGCAGGAAGACCGCGTTGCCTTCTATTTCCACACGGGCGGCACAACGGGCATGCCGAAGGTGGCGCAGCACCTTTATTCAGGCGCGATTTACAATGGTTGGGTTGGTGCGACGACACTGCTGAGCGCGGAAGATGTCATGCTTTGCCCGCTACCGCTGTTTCACGTTATGGCCTGTCAGGTGATGTTGATGGGCGCGGTGGCTTCTGGTGCGCATGTCGTCTTTCCGACCCCACAAGGCTACCGTGGCGAGGGCGTGTTTGCGAACCTGTGGAAGCTGGTTGAGCGCTATAGAGTGACCTTTGTGGTCTCTGTGCCCACCGCCCTAGCCGCCACAATGCAGGTGCCTGTAGACGCTGACATTTCATCCGTAAAAACAGCGTTTTCCGGTTCCGCCCCTTTGCCAATGGAGTTGTTTCGCCGTTTTGAGAAAACCACAGGCATGACAATTGTCGAAGGGTATGGCATGACCGAAGCGACCTGCCTTGTGTCGGGCAACCCCGTTGATGGCTTGAAAAAGATCGGCTCTATCGGGATTCCGTTCCCATATACCGACATCAAGATTATCAAAGGTAGTGCTGAGGGCGATGTAGAGGCGAAAGTCGACGAGATCGGCGAGATTTGCGTCTCCAACCCCGGTGTTTATGTCGACAACACCTACACCGAGGCGGAAAAGAACAAAGACCTGTATTACGAGGGTAGGTTCCTGCGCACGGGTGATCTGGGTCGTGTGGATTCGGACGGCTATTTGTGGATCACGGGGCGTTCCAAGGATTTGATCATTCGCGGTGGTCACAACATCGACCCCGCCGAAATTGAAGAGGCGCTGCTGGGGCACGATGCTGTCGCTTTCGCGGGCGCGATCGGCCAGCCGGATGCCCATTCGGGTGAGCTACCTTGCGCTTTTGTCGAATTGGTCGAGGGTGCCAGTGTCACGCCAGAGGAATTGCTGGCGTATTGCAAGGAACACGTCAAGGAACGGGCAGCGCAGCCCAAGCATATCACCATTATGGAAGAGCTGCCGAAAACGGCAGTTGGCAAAATCTTCAAGCCCGACCTGCGCAAGAATGCGATCACCCGTATCTATAACGAAGCACTTTCCGATGCCGGCGTGGCTGCGCGTGTGGATCATGTGATTGATGACAAGAAACGTGGTCTGGTTGCAAAAATTGCGATGAGTGGTGCAAGCCAGTCCGATGTCGAAAACGTCTTGGGCAACTTTACACCGCAGTGGGATGCACTTTGAATACGCCTGACTACAAAGCCTTGATTGATGCTGAAACATGGGCTTACATCGCGCGGCTGGATGCCAGCTATCCACCCGACGCGGTTGAGATGTCGATTGCTGATCAACGGGCTGCCTATGATACGATGTGCAAGGTGTTTCACCAGCCGCGCCCTGACGGGGTGACGGCAGTTGATCTTGCTTTTGGTGGCGTGCCGTGTCGCCACTACACCTGTGGTTCCAGTGATGTAACGGTGGTGTATTATCATGGTGGGGGCTTTGTTGTTGGCGGGCTGGAAAGCCATGATGATATCTGCGCCGAGATTTGTGACCGGTCGGGATTTGATGTGATTTCAGTGGATTACGCTCTGGCCCCCGAAGCGGTGTTTCCGCAGTGTTTCAATGATGCATGGGCCGCATTCGAGGCGATTTCGCAGGCATACAAAGGCGATATTGTCCTGTGTGGGGACAGTGCGGGTGGCAACCTTGCAGCTGCTGTGGCCCATTACGCCCGTGGCCGCGTGGACGGGCGCATCGTTGGGCAGGTGCTAATCTATCCGGGGCTGGGCGGTGATCAAACCAAAGGGTCCTATGTGACCCACGCCAACGCCCCGCAGCTGACGATGGCCGATCTTGAATTTTACAAGACGATACGTTCAGGTGGGCAAACACCACCCAAAAACGATCCTCGCTATTCACCGTTAAGCGACACAGATTTCACGGGGCTGCCACCGACTGTTCTGGTGACTGCGCAATGTGATCCATTGGCAAGCGACGGGGAAAGCTACCGTGACGCGCTGGTTGCTGCAGGCGGGCGGGCGGTCTGGTTCGACGTGGAAGGAATGGTGCATGCCTGTCTGCGTGCCCGCAACATGAGCACACGAGCCGCCGCGTTTTTTGATCTGGTCGTAGATGGTGTGGCCGCGCTGGGGCAGGGCAAGTGGCCTTACAAAACCTAGCTTAAAAAACGCTCGGCCTTCATGGTATCGGCCAAGGGGGCACCCAAGCGGTGCAGGATCGTGGGGGCCAACTGCAACTGGTCGATCACTGTATCTTCTGACGGACCCTCCGCTGGTCCGAAGTAATAGAGCGCCGCTTCCTGTTGCAGTGGATCGCGTCCACCGTGATGCCCGCGTGCGTCCTGGCCATGATCAGCCGTGACCATGATCTCATACCCTGCGGCGAGCCACTTTGGAATAAAGGGGGCCAGCATCTCGTCCATGACGTGACAGGCGTGGTCCATTTCCTGACAATCGTGGAAAAAGCGATGACCCATACTGTCGAGTGTACAGGTATGCAGCATGCCGTAGTTCAGACCAAAGCGCAGGCACAGGTTGGTCAGGGAGGCGAACAGATCGACGTCTGAAGGTGTCATCTGGTTGGTATGGCCATAGCCCGTCATCGTATGGAAACGACCATGGTTGATGGTGTTGCTGTCGGGTTCGTCGTACTCGATATCGCGTACGTAATCAAAGGGATGGCGATTAAAGAACTCGGACCAGAAACTGTGTGCAACCGCACCAGTGACACCGCCCGCTGCGCGGGTTTGGGCAAAAACATCCTTTTCCTTTAGGCGAAAAACATTGCCATTGCCGGTACAGCCATGGACCGCAGGGGCCACGCCGGTGTGGATCGACGCATAACAGGACGCTGAAATCGATGGCAACACAGAGCGGATTTTCCAGACACGGGCATCGCCGCTGTCGACCCAGCCTTCAAGATTTCCAAACAGACGCCGCCAATTGCGATACGGCACGCCGTCAAGGATGATGAGTAAAAGCTTGTTGTCCATGAAAGTCCTCGTAACATCAGTTTTCAGGAGCGGCGATGCGGCGCTCTCGCTGCAGCGAGACGCCCCGCCCGCCTTCCCGTCAGTTGCCAGCGCTTTCCATTTTGCGGTGTGCAATCACATCTTCCAGCCAGCCGATTTTCATTTCAGGAACCGAGGACAGCAGCAAATCGGTGTAGTCGTCAAATGGCGGTGAGAGAACTTGGGACTTTGGTCCGTAGCGCACAACCTCACCTTGGAACATGACCGCGATGCTGTCTGCAATGGCTTTTACAGTGGCAAGATCGTGGGTGATGAACAGATAGGATACATCCTCGATCTTTTGCAGCTTGAGGAGGAGTTTCAGGATGCCATCCGCCACCAGAGGATCAAGCGCCGACGTCACTTCGTCGCAAATGATCAACTTGGGTTTTGCGGCCAGTGCGCGGGCAATACAAACACGTTGTTTCTGACCGCCTGAAAGTTCGGCGGGGTAGCGGTCCTGAAAACCCTCGCCAAGTTCGATTTCATCCAGCAATTCCTGAATACGGGTCTGTTTGGCCGCCCCTTTCAGCCCGAAATAGAACTCCAGCGGCCGTCCGATGATCGTGCCGACGGTCTGTCGCGGGTTCATCGCGGTATCGGCCATTTGGTAGATCATCTGCAATTCGCGCAGATCATCAATGGGGCGGGTTGGCAGATCAGGTGTCAGAGTGCGCCCGTCAAAAGTGATCATACCTTCCGAGGGCGGCAGCAAACCGGTGATCACGCGGGCAAGCGTCGACTTTCCCGAGCCGGACTCGCCAACGATGGCGAGGGTCTGACCAGGGTGCAACTCAACATTCACGTCCTTGAGAACATCAAAATTCGTGCCGCGATAGCGCGCTGTGATATGTTCGACCTTAAGCAGCGGATTGTCGGTCGGTTTCTTTTCTTCGTGTGCAATGGAGCGGACGGAAACAAGCGCCTGTGTGTACTCTTCAACCGGATTGTTGATGATCTGGTCCGTCGTGCCGTATTCCACCATCGAGCCCTGTTGAAGCACCATGATGTGATCAGAAACCTGCGCCACAACGGCCAAATCGTGTGTAATATAAAGGGCCGCAACGCCGGTGTCCCGGATCGCTTCCTTGATTGCGGCCAGCACGTCGATTTGCGTGGTCACATCAAGGGCCGTGGTTGGTTCGTCGAACACCACAAGATCGGGTTCGGGGCACAGGGCAAGGGCTGTCATGCAGCGTTGCAGCTGTCCGCCAGAGACCTGATGCGGGTAGCGTTCACCGATGGTCTCGGGATCAGGCAGGCCGAGTTTCCGAAACAACTCCACCGCACGTTCCTCGGCCTCTTTCTTCGAAAATTTGCCTTGGAAAATGGCCGCTTCGGTCACTTGCTCCATGATCTTTTTGGCGGGGTTAAAGGAGGCTGCAGCGGATTGTGAAACATAGGTCACTTCCCCCCCGCGCAACTTGCGCACGTCGCGGATGCCGGATTTCAGGATGTCCCGACCACTGACGTGAACTTCTCCCCCCGTAATCTCGACGCCGCCACGGCCGTAGGCCATGGCCGCCAGGCCGATTGTGGATTTGCCCGCGCCTGATTCACCAATAAGCCCAAGAACTTTGCCGCCCTCAAGATCAAAGTCGACACCGTGTACGATCTCAATCGGACGGGGGCGTTCGCCGGGTGGATAGATGGTTGCACCGATTTTCAGGCCGCGTACTTTGAGCAGTGGTTCTGTCATCCCCGTCCGCCTTTCAGTGATGTGGTGCGGTTCAAAATCCAGTCCGCCACGAGGTTGATCGAGATGCACAAAGTCGCAATGGCATAGGCCGGATACAGCGCCGCCTGAATGCCGTAGTTGATGCCTTCCTTGTTCTCTTTCACGATGCCGCCCCAATCCGCCAGTGGTGGCTGTACGCCAAGGCCAAGGAACGACAGGGTCGAGATGAACAGCACCATAAAGATAAAGCGCAGGCCCATTTCAGCGACCAGCGGGGACAGTGCATTCGGGAGAATTTCGCGAAAGATGATCCAGCCGGTTTTTTCGCCGCGCAGGCGGGCGGCTTCGACGTAGTCCATGACGGTGATATCAACCGCAACGGCCCTCGACAGACGGAATACCCGTGTCGAGTCGAGAAGTCCCATCAGCAGGATCAGAATGGTGGTTGTGGTCGGCATGACGGACAATACGACCAATGCAAAAATCAGCGATGGAATGGACATGATCAAGTCAATGAAACGGCTGATGACCTGATCTACCCAGCCGCCAGAGACCGCAGCAAAGAACCCGAGGATCGACCCGATGGTAAAGCTCAGGACCGTAGCCATGGTGGCGATAAAGATCGTTGTACGACCGCCATAGATGAGGCGGGTAAGCAGGTCTCGCCCGATGCTGTCGGTGCCAAGCAGGAACTCCGATGATGAGGGCTCCCAAACGTCACCGACGACTTCGGCCATACCGTAGGGCGCGATAAGGGGGGCGAAAAGAGCCATCAGGAAATAGAGCCCGGTGAAGAAAAGGCCGATCATGGCGGAGATGGGGATATTCTTCATGACGTTGGTTCCGCCGTCTGCAGAGTATTGGTTCGCCGACACAGGCGATCGAATGCCTTCCGGCGCTTTCCAGAAAGGGAGAATGCCATCGGGTTGCTTGAGACAAGCTTTTTCAGGAAAACACTCATTTTGGATGCCTCAGACGGGGATTGGCCAAAATGGACACAATGTCAGCAATCAGGTTCAAGCCGATATAGACGGCGGCAAAAATCAATCCGCAGGCCTGCACAACGGGCACATCGCGTTTGGCAACATGATCCACCAGATATTGTCCCATGCCGGGATAGGCAAAGACCACCTCGACCACAACAACACCAACCACCAGATAGGCGAGGTTCAGCATCACCACGTTAACGATGGGTGCAATTGCATTCGGAAAAGCGTGCTTGGCGATGATTTTAAGCATCCCCATGCCTTTGAGTTCCGCCGTTTCGATATAGGCGGATTGCATCACATTCAGGATCGCCGCACGAGTCATACGCATCATATGAGCCAGAACCACGAGGGTCAGAACCATCACCGGGATCGCGATCGCGTTCAGCTTTTCCCCCAATGACATGCTGTCGTTTATGATGGCGACGGAAGAAAACCAGCCCGCTTTAATCGAAATCCAGTAGATTAGAACGTAACCGATCATGAATTCCGGAATGGAAATCGTTGTGAGGGTAATCGCCGAGATTACCTTGTCGGGCATGCGGTCTTTGTAACGGACGGCCAAGAGGCCGAGAAAAATCGCCAGCGGGACCGAAATAACGGCCGCCCAGAAGGCGAGGAAAAGTGTGTTGGACAAACGGAAGCCAAGGCTTTCGGCAATGTCGCGGCCGTTGGTCAGGGCGGTGCCAAGATCACCTTGCAAGAAACCACCGAGCCATTGGAAGTACCGTGTCAGGGGCGGATCGTTCAGACCAAGTTCGGCGCGCAGGTTTTCGAGGGCTACAGGGGTCGCAGACTGGCCAAGGATTTGCTGGGCCACATCACCGGGCAACATCATTGTGCCGCCGAAAATCAGAACAGATGCTGCGAAGAGGAGCATCAAGCCCAACGCAACGCGTTGGGCTATCAGTTTTAAGATGGGGTGCATGTTTTCGATGCTCCCTTAAGCGTCCTTCAACCAGCACTTGATGTGCGCTTTGTTGTTCATCATGGAGCTGTTTGGATCGTCGATCCAGCCACCAAGGTTGTTGGAGACACCCATTACGAAGTCGTTGAACATTGGCAGGATCAAACCGCCTTCTTCGTTCAGCATACGGCCCATCTTGGAGTAGATTTCCTTGCGCTTGGCGTTGTCCAACTCGGCCTTGGCCGCGTTGAGCATTGCGTCAAACTCCGGACGCTTCCAACGTGTGTCGTTCCAGTCTGCTGTTGACAGATACGCGGTGGAATACATCTGGTCCTGAACCGGACGACCGCCCCAGTACGACGCACAGAAGGGCTGCACGTTCCAGACTTCGGACCAGTAGCCGTCGTTTGGTTCACGCTTGATTTCCAGCGGGATACCAGCGGCTTGCGCTGACTGCTGGAACAGGGCAGCGGCATCCACCGCTCCGGGGAAGGCACCGTCGGAAACGCGCAGGATGATGGGCGAGCCATCGTGACCTGACTTCTTGTAGTGCTCTGCCGCTTTTTCGATGGAGTGTTCACGCTGCGGGATGGTTTCGTCGAACAGAGGATAAGCCGCATTGATTGGCATGTCGTTTCCGATGGAACCGTATCCACGCAGGATCTTGTCAACCATTTCCTCACGGTTGATCGCATATTTCAGCGCCAGCATCACGTCGTTGTTGTCAAAAGGCGCGGTGTCTTTGTGTGCGATAAAGACATAGTGACCTCGGCCCGCGACGGATTTAACGCTCAGGTTTGGCGCACGGTCCAGCAGGGCGGCGACCTTGGGGTCAACACGGTTAATTGCATGTACCTGACCGGATTGCAGCGCGGCCGTACGTGCCGTTGCGTCGTTCAGGATCAGCTGTTCGATTTCATCCGCCCAGCCACGGTTTTCAGAATCCCAATAGTCATCGCGACGTTTGAACGCGTGGCGCACACCCGGCTCGTCGATTTCAAGCGTATAGGCACCGGTACCGATCGCGGCACCTGGGTCCTCCATGCCGCCACCGGGCTGGATCATCAGGTGATAATCGGCCATCAGGAACGGCAGGTCGGCGTTTGCGGTCTCAAGATCAACAATAAAATTGTCGCCATCGACCTTCATGCCGGCGATGCCCTTCATGATGCCCAAAGCACCGGACTTGGAATCCTCGTTCGAGTGGCGCTGCATGGTCTTCAGCACGTCGTCAGGGGTCATGTCTTTGCCGTTGGAAAACGGGATGCCCTTGCGAATCTTGAAGACCCATTGTTTCGCATCAGCCGAGGCCTCGACGCTTTCCGCCATGCGGAAGTCAATTTCACCGTTTTCGTCAACTTCGACCAACGGCTCGCCCCATGCGCGCGTGTTGTTGAGCGGTGCTTCGGACGCAACCAGCGCCGGATCTTGGGTGTTGGTGGATTCACCGCCCGAAGAGCCGATCTTGATCATGCCGCCGCGCTTTGGCGTCTCTGCGGCGGCGCTGTTTGCCAGCATGGTGTTGGCAACAGCAGCAGTGACACCCAGAGCTGCGGCGCGGCCGACAAACTCGCGGCGCGTCATCAGACCTTTGGCAACTTTGCCTGTCATATATTTCAGTTGTTCGTTCATTAGTGGTCTCCCGGTTGGTGTCTGCGCTTGTGCGCAGTTTTTGTTGATTGATGCGTCAAGGTTAAGCATTTAGCGCCTGCTCGCAAGCGTTAATGAGTCTTGAGTATTTCACGATGTTCTTACATGTGATCGCGGGGAATGCTGTCCGTGATGTCACGCTCGTAGACCAGTTTGTCATTCTCGTAAGCCTCAAGTCGTGCCGTCAGGTGAAAGTGTGTCGCGTCTGATTTCATATCACAATTGGCCTGCGTGCGCAGGCGTATGCCATCGCGTTCGATTTCGTCGGTCCACGCACAGCTTCCGGTTGCCGAATTCGGGTCATCGGGATGGATCGACCAGCGTTCACGCGCAACCGAGCCGTGAACCAGCCCGTGATCCTTGTCACGCAGCTTGCCAAAGTCGTCTTCTATCACCAAATCCACGCGACCTGTAACCATGTCGGTTTCCTGACGGCGGATATGGTTTTCGGGACGGATTTCTTCAGTGTTCCAAGGATCGGCCGCTGTTGGAGGTTCAAAGACGTGTTCATGACCGCCACTGGTCAGGCGTTGAGGCAGGGCAATACTGCCCGCGCTTAACAACAGGTTGGTTTTTACCGGCGAAGGCCAGACCAGCGGCCAATAGGCGTCAGAGATGGATACCCGCAGGCGGTGGCCCTTCGGCACGCGATAGGCGATGTGATCGAGGGCCAACACAACCTTTTCCGTTTTGCCCGGGATCATCGGCGCTGGATCAGCAGCAGACGCGCGGTGGCTGAGGTTTAGCACGCCGTAAGTGATACGTGTTGCGGCCCCATCCGGATGGATGTGATTGAGCCTTACTGCAATCTGCGCTTGGGGCTGATCGCTTTCGAGAGTAAGAGTGATTTGTGGTGCGCCTACAATATCCATGTCTTTGCCCAGAGGAGCGCTATCGAATGTCGCGGACAGCGCATCATCGCTGCGTTGATCGCCAGGCAGTTCCGGGCCAAGCCAGATTGCACAATATTCCCCTGAGCCCGCACCACAATGTGCGGGAGACGAGACCGGTTGCGTCAATGGACCTGTCGCATCCGTCAGTCCGGCATCGGTGAGGTGCAGTGTTGCGTTTTCCAGGTGCGACGTCGCACCGCTCTTTTCCGCGATCCAGCGACCCGGCCGTTCCAGATACCATGTGGCAGGGCGTACCCCGTCCATCAAATAGGCGCGGTAATCCGGATCTTTCTCAACGCCGGTGTCCTCATCCTTGAGCCAGCGGTCCCACCACCGCAGCGCCTCTTGCAGAAACCCGATGCGCGGTTCGGGAATGGCGAAATGCGGGTATTTGTGAACCCAGGGACCGACGATGCCCTTGGCATCGGGCAGGGCTTCGACCAATTGGGGGACCGCGTTCTTGTAGGCATCCCCCCAGCCACCAATCGCGAGCACTTTGGCCTTGATCACACTGTAATCTTCGATCACCGACCCATGTTGCCAATAGGCGTCGCGGCGTTGGTGGCGCAGCCAAACAGAGGGCAGGAAGGGTTCCGCCTCCAGCCGTTGCAGCCACATCTTGCGCCAGTCATCGCGCAAGGCGGGGTCGGGCGCACGGGATGAATAGGACCACATCGTCGCCCCCCAGCCGAGATTTTCATTAAGCAGACAACCACCCTTGAAATGGATGTCATCGGCAAAACGATCTACGGTAGAACAAAGTGTAATAATTGCCTTCAAAGGGTCAGGTGCAAGGGCCGCAACCTGCAATCCGTTAAATCCGCCCCAGCTGATACCCATCATTCCGACATTGCCGTTGCACCACGGCTGCGCAGCCAGCCAGTTGATGACTTCCACCGCGTCGGCTTGTTCTTGCGGGGCATATTCGTCTTCCATGACGCCGTGGCTGTCACCGTTGCCGCGCATGTCAACGCGTACACAGGCATAGCCACGTTGGGCAAACCATGGATGTGTCAGGGCATCGCGCGCGGTTGTTCCATCACGTTTTCGGTAGGGGAGATATTCGAGGATCACGGGAACCGGATCGTCATCTGAATCATCAGGTCGCCAGATGCGGGCAGACAGGCGGCAGCCATCGGACAATGTGATCCCCAGATCAGGGTCTTCGGTGATTTCGCGCAGCGCGTTTTGGGTCATTTTCATGACGCGGAGAGTTGGCAGGTCAACTTTTTTTGTCAACTGTGGCTTTGATACCATTGCGCGTCACTAACAGTGACCAAGTCCAACAAAAACCGCCCGATGGCGATTCTCTGTATGGGATCGGCGCGCGTGAAAGCCCTGCAACTAAAGAGAGAATCGGCGCAATTGGCGAAAAAATGCCTAGTCAAACCAAAACATCCAAGTTATCCAAAAGGCAGAACTAAGATGCACAGCGCGCTTGAACGGGCTGGCTTCGGTAAAAAAATTCAAGAAGGCTCGCATAGAACGAGACCTTCGAGGTAGAGTGGTGGTGTTATGAAGGCGATTGAATTCGTCGTTCGCGAAAGTGCGGGCGGCTTGCAGCGTGGTACTGTGCCGGACGGCGCGCAATCCCATGTTATTCAGGCTGGTGCGAGCCAGGAAATTTCTCTTAATCTGCGTCAAATTGATTTGCAAACGCAGGTCCGCGAAGGCGACGATCTGGTGATCACCCTTACCGATGGGCGCGAGATCAAGATTGACAACTATTTCAACGCGTCAGGCACCCCGAACCGTTTGTTCATCTCGGCGGATGGCTATCTCAACGAAGTTGCTTTTGTTGATACAGGTACAGGCGAATTATACGCGCAGTTTGGCCCGACCGAGCAGTGGGGCAAGTGGAGCCCTTCAGATGATCTGATCTATCTTGGCCGCACGGAACTGGCATCGGCCGGTTACGCGGACAACGAAGTTTCGCTCTTTCCGGCACCTCTTTTGGGTGCTGCGGGCCTGCTGGGTGGTAGCGGTGCAGCTGCGGCTGCGGCCGTTGTCGGTGGTGCCGCGGTGATCGGCGCGGGTGGCGGCGGCGGTGGTTCCGAAGAGCCGAAGGTCGAAGAGCCCAAGGTTGAGGAGCCGAAAGTCGAAGAGCCGAAGGTGGAAGAACCCAAGGCAGAAGAGCCGAAGGTTGAGGAGCCGAAGGTTGAAGAGCCGAAGGTTGAAGAGCCAAAGGTTGAGGAGCCAAAGGTTGAGGAGCCGAAGGTCGAAGAGCCCAAGGTTGAAGAGCCGAAGGTCGAAGAGCCCAAGGTTGAGGAGCCGAAGGTCGAAGAACCCAAGGTCGAAGAGCCCAAAGCTGAGCCGCCGGTTGTGCAGCCACCAGTCGTGGAACCGCCAGTCTTGGCGACGCCATACGTAAACGATCCTGATCTGAGTACAGACATTGGCGGTGATGAATCTGCGCCCCATTCTGCAACTGTTTCAGGTGGCGGAGAGCCCGGACAGTCGGTCACGGTTGTCCTTGGTGACAAGCAGGTAGATACGGTCATCGGCACAGATGGCACGTTCATTACCGTCTTTGACGGGGACAATTTCCCTGAAGACGGCGCTTATGAGGCGGTTGTGACAGTGAACGGAACAGTTGTTCTGGACGGTCCATCCTTCGTCATCGACACCACGCCCCCTCTGATCGAAGTATCAAACGGTACGGATTCTGTTGGTGATTTCTTTAACTCGGTCAGCTTTGCGGACGGTGTGACCCTCTCGGGTCTGGGAGAGGCGGGTGCGTCTGTTTCTGTCACAATCGCCGGGATCGAGCAGACCACAACCGTCACTGAGGCGGGAACGTGGAACGTAAACTGGCCTGCAGGCACAATTGAGGGTGGTGAATATTCTACTGCCGCGACAATCGTCAGCTCTGATGCGTTCGGCAATACGACAACGATCACCGACACAGTTGTGATCGACACGGTGGCCGATGTGACCATCGCCACCGAAACTGTCGAGACAGACGGCATCGTAAACTCAGTCGAACGAGAAGACGGCGTGACCCTGACAGGCACAGCGCAGCCGGGTTCAACGGTTGTTGTGACCTTTGGCACAGGCACGCATGACGCAACTGTTGATGCAAACGGCAATTGGTCTGCAGATTTCGCAATGAGCGAAGTGCCAACCGGCGAAGTGATGTCGGAAGTGACTGCTGTGGCAACGGATGCACGGGGTAACTCCAGCTCTGCCACTGGTATGGTCGATATCGACACATTGGTGCGTGATTTCGGCTTTACCGGATCAACGGGTGGCGAAGACGGTGTGATCAACATTGATGAAGCCACTCAAGACCTTGTTATGACCGGCTCAACAGAACCCGGTTCCACTGTACTTGTGACTTTTGCGGGCAGCACGCAGGCCGCAACAGTGGCGGTTGACGGCACCTGGACTGTGTCCTTTGCCTCAAGCGCCATTCCGGCAGGCGAACAGACTTCGGTGATGACTGCTGTTGCAACGGATGTTGCAGGCAACGTTGATACGATCATGCGCAACGTGGACATCGACCGCGACGCAGGCATTCTGACGATCAGTTCTACGCCGGTCGAAATGGATGATATCGTCAACGAAGTCGAAGCCAGCGATGGTGTCGTGCTGACTGGTACCGCCAACCCGAATGCGGTTGTGACCGTGGCCATGGGCGGTGTGACAACAACTGTGACAGCTGATGCATCAGGTGACTGGCAGGCCAGTTACTCCAACAGTCAGGTTGCACCGGGGGTCTATAATGCACAGATCACCGCAACGACCACAGACATGGCTGGAAACACGCTGAACGCGACCGACAGTGTCGAAGTCGACACGCGGGTTGATAACCTTGATGTACGTGCCAGCATTGTCGAAAGCGACGGTGTCATCAACGGCGCAGAGCGTGTCGAGGGTGGCGGCGTACAGGTCACAGGCACAACCGAAATTGGATCAACAGAAGTTGTTGTGACGATGAATGGCGTGTCCGTAACCGCGAATGTTGCCTCGAACGGCAACTGGACAGCAGATTTTGCAGCCAGCCAAGTGAATGAGGGCACCTATACAGCCAGCATCACAGCACAAGCCACGGATCGCGCAGGCAACGTGGCAACGGTTTCCGATTTTGTCCTTGTCGACACCGAAGTGACACCACTGGACAAGAACGATACCGAAGGTGGGGCTGACAGCACGGTCAACATCGCGGAAGCGGCTGTTGGCATCGATATGGGCGGTCAGGTCGAAGTCGGCTCATCGGTTGTTGTTAACTTTGACGGCATCAACCACACCGCCTTTGTCGACACGGCCGGCAACTGGAGCCTGACAATCCCGCCATCTGCAATCCGGACGGGTGAATACAACGCTGCGATTACGGTTATTGCGACCGATCACGTCGGCAACGTTGATACGCTCACCGATACGCTGGCAATTGATACATCAGCCCCGAACGGACCAGTGTTGACGCACCATGAACGCAGCGATGACGGCACAACCGGCATCACAACGACGCAGACCAACGATGATGTTGCGATTTACGAAGTCGACGGCAACAACGGTCAGATCTCGCAGGTCAACTCAACCGAGTTCGATACCGGTGGCGGCACAAAGTACTTCTTCGGTGAAGATGTGCCGGATGGCTCACATCTTGTGGTCACAGCAACGGACGCGGCGGGTAACTCCACGGGTACCTTTGTTGTGCTGGATGACCAGATCGAGAACTCCAACGTCACATTGGGCAACTCGGCCTTGGGTGATTACAACATCGAAGCAGTTGATCTGGGACGTTCCGAAGAAGCCAGCCTCACGGTGGATGAAGCAGCCCTTCTGGCGCTGTCGGGAAATTCCGACAATCTGACGATCCGCGGTGGTGCAGATGATGATGTGTCGATCATTGGCGCAGTGCGTCAAGGTGCCGACGGGACATCGGGCAACGATATCTACGCGCTCGGGACCGAAGGTACGATCATCATCGACGATAGCATCGAGATCACGACCTAATAAAAAACGACATGAGAGGCGCGGGCGTCAAATGACCCGCGCCCCCAATAAAACCGGCACGTTAAGGGCAGGACATGGGGCAAGGTGTAAAAAAGACGATCGGGATGTGTGCGGCTGCGTTCACTCTCAGCGGGTGTCTTTCTGATGCAGGTGGTGGCGCGGGCGATTTTGTGGCGCGCATGAAATCACCGGATGCAAATTCGGTGGCACGCCCGACCCATTCAGAAAAAGTGAACTCCGAAAGCGAGATCATTCAAGGGCTTATGAACCGCAGATCGGCGTTGCCGTCCGGCAGCAGCTTTGATCGCGTCGCGACGGCAGTTTTGGCAGCGAATTCCCGCGCCGCGGAATCCGAGTTACGCTCTGCCCGCCTGCGTGCAGAGGCCGCCAGCAAGAACTGGCTGCCCAAAATCGGACCACAAGTTAGTTTGACGTCACTGGGATCACTGGTTGCGAACCTTGTGATTGATCAGGTCCTGTTCGACAACGGTCGCAAGAAGGGTGAGCGCGAGTTTGCAGTCGCAGACGTTGAAGTCGCCGCCGTAAATCTGGCCCAGGATACAAACGACCGCGTGCAAACCGCGCTAGAGCTTTATGTGAATGCTGTTGAGGCCCGCGAAAAGGCGGTGCTGTCCGAAGCTGCCCTGCGTGATATGAGCCGTTTTGAATATATCATGTCAGAACGTGTACGCGGCGGTGTCTCCGACATGTCGGACCTGAACGTGCTGCGCCAAAAGCTGTCCGAGATCAAAGCAGACCAACGCGCTAATGTTGAGGCTGCAAACACGGCCATTTCCGAATTGAACGCGATGTCGATTGAACCACTTTCCGGCTTGCGCGGCGTGCCTGCATTCAAGGTGAAATCTTCCGCTGCAACGCCACTCGATGTGGTGCTGGCCGAAGCCGAGAAGACACGCGCTATTGCTGCGGCCAAAGTGGACCGCGCAGGTCAATTACCGGGTTTGTCTGCGGGTGCGACGGTTGGCAGTGAGTCTGATGTTGGCCTGCACCTGAGTTCGGACACATTGATCGGCTTTGGCACCGGTGCGACTTTGCGGGCGATTGAAGCCACAAAAGAAGCTGCTTCAAGGCGCGTTGCACAAGCAAACGAAGATGCCAACCGTCAGTTGCGCAAGATGGAGGGCCTTATTGCTGCAAAACAGCGACAGGCAGCAGAGGCAGCGCAGATCACCCGACAGGCCAAAGCCAACCTCGATTTGTTTCAGGAGCAATACGATGCAGGGCAGCGTCAGGTGATGGATGTTGTCGGTGTTTATGAAACATTCGCCCGTCAGCAACAGGCCGAAGCAACCCTCAAATTTGAGGCTGTACAGTTACAAGTAGATATGGCCCGCCTGTTAGGTGTGTTGGCTGATGGTGATGAGATTTGACACAGAAACGCCCCTTTACACTTACAATCAGCAATGGAAATCAGGGGCGTATCGCAGCAGCGAATGCTGCTGATGAGCCGTCCGAGGACAAGGCGCTTTCCCGCTTTGATGACCGTATCGGGGTGCGGGCAGAACTCGCTGCTACCTATGCCGGATTGTTGGGGGTCGACGCGATGCAGCGCGATCTGTTCGAAACCATTGGCGGCGCGACCCGTGAGGGGGCAAAAGACAAGGAAGAAGCCAGCGCCATTGCGCATGGTTTGCGCGCTTTGGGATTGCTGGCGCAGGTCACCAAGGTTGATCTCTTGCAGGCGGACCTCTGGCCCGCCCTCGTATATATGACTTCCGGTCAGGTGTTGCTGGTCATGGGCCAGTCGCGCGGTGATCTGATCGTTTTTGACAAGACTTGCCCGGACAACCGCGCCTATGTACCGACCCGTGATTTCAAAGGGTACTTCACGGGTTTGCTGGTCCGCGCCGAGGCACCATTGGAAAAAGTGGCAGAAACCCACAAGACTGAAAGTGCACCAAAACACTGGTTCTGGGGCGAGTTTGGTCGTTTCAAGCGCCAGATGGGCGAAGTTGCCTTGGGCTCTTTTGTGGCGAACCTGCTGGCGGTCGCTGTCGCCTTGTTTTCGTTGCAGGTCTATGACCGTGTTATCCCGCACCAGTCAGAGGCGACTTTGTGGGTATTGGCAGCGGGCGCTGGTCTGGCCCTCTTGATGGAGGCTTTCATCAAGATCGCGCGCGCACGGCTGATGGACGGGGCGGGGCGGCAGATCGAAATTTCAGTGCTGCAAGTCCTGATGGATCGTATCCTTGGCATGCGCTCTGATGCGAAGGGACAAGCGCCGAACCAAGTGTTCTCGGCGATGCGCGAATTTGGCTCCGTGCGTGAGTTCTTTACGGCTTCCACCATCGGCACGATAGCTGATGTACCGTTTATTTTTGTGTTTCTGCTGCTGGTGTCCAGCATCGCGGGCAATGTCGTGTGGGTTCTGGTCGCCGGTGGTCTCCTGATGATCATTCCCGGTTTTGTTCTGCAAAAGAAAATGATCCGCTTGACCCAGGAAACCCAAGGCGCGTCTGCCAAGTCATCGCGCCTTCTTCATGAGACCATCTTTGAGCTGGACACATTGAAAACCCAGCGCGGTGAAGACCGCGTTGCGCGTCTTTGGCAGGAGCTTAACACACTACAGGCGATTAAATCCTCCGGGCAGCGTAAGCTGGCTTCGACCCTGACGTTCTGGTCGCAGGGTGTTCAGCAGGCCACCTATGTTGGCGCTGTGATTATGGGCACATATTTGGTGTTTGCCGGGCAATTCACCGTTGGTTCCATCATCGCCGTTGGCATTCTGACGGGTCGTACCTTGTCACCACTGACGCAACTGGCGGGCACCATGGCACGCTGGGGCAACGTGAAATCCGCACTCGATGGGCTTGAGGCAATTGCAAGCGCCGATCAGGACGCGGATGAAAACCGGAGCTATCTACGCCGCGAAAGCCTGAACGGACATTTCGAGTTGCGCGATGTGACCTTCCGCTACGAAGAAGACGGCGCACCGACGCTGGACATCAAGGGGCTGGCGATCCTGCCCGGACAGAAGGTAGCCGTATTGGGCGCAAACGGGTCCGGCAAATCTTCCTTGTTGAAACTGTTAAGTGGCCTTTACGCACCGGAAACGGGCCGCGTAATGATTGACGGTACCGAGATGAGCCAGATCGAGCCGCGTGATTTGCGCCGCTTGGTCGGTTATCTGGGGCAGGACGTGCGTCTGTTTGGAGGCACGCTGCGTGACAACCTGAACCTGACCATGCTGGAGCGCGATGATGATCGCCTTTATGCCGCGCTGGACTTTGCGGGGCTGGGACCGTTTGTAAAAGAACACCACAAGGGTCTGGATCTCGAGATCAAGGATAACGGTATGGGGTTGTCGATTGGCCAGCGCCAATCGATTGGCTGGGCGCGTCTTTGGCTGCAAGACCCCAAGATTTGTCTGTTGGACGAACCTACCGCGGCGCTGGACAAGACACTGGAAGCCACGCTGGTCAGCCGTCTGGGTACTTGGATGGAAGGGCGCACCGCGATTATCGCAACCCATCGTGCGCCAATCCTTGCGCTGACGGACCGCACGCTGGTCCTGCAGGGCGGGCGAATGACAATTGACGGACCCAAAGACAAAGTGTTGAGCCATATCGCTGGCCGGAAAGGACGGGCGGCATGACGCTTATCAATCCGACAAGCATGGATGCTCAAATGGGCCGCCAGATGCGCGGACCTTCAGCGGTGATCTGGCTGTGTGGGGCCACGCTGATGGTATTCCTTACATGGGCCGCATTTGCCTGGGTTGACGAAATTGTCCGCGCGGAAGGGTCGATGATTTCATCCTCGCGCCCCCAGATCATTCAGAACCTCGAAGGCGGTATTCTGGCAGAGCTGGAAGTCGCTGAGGGCGACATTGTAGATCGCGGCGATGTGCTGGCACGGTTGCATGGTACGCAGTTCCAGTCCTCTGTGGATGACTTGCGTGACCAGATTTCGGCCTTCGAGATCCGTCGCTTGCGGCTTGAGGCGGAACTGGCGGGGCAATTCGATTTCACCGTGCCGAACGAATGGGCAGGGCGCACGCCCGATATTGTGGCCTCCGAACGGTCACTCTTGATGGCGCGGCAGTCGGATTTCGTCTCCCGCTCTGACGGGGCCAAGCGCGTGCTGACCGAAGCCAAGCGTGAAGCTGACCTGATGAATGACCTGCTGGACCGCAACATCGTGTCCCTGATCGAAGCCACCCGCGCGCGCAAAGCCTACGCTGACGCGCGTATCCGCCATGACGAGATTACGACGCAGACTGAATTGGACCGTGCTCAGGAATATTCCGACGTGCTTAAAGAACTGTCCACGCTGCGCCAGAACCTGAAGGCCAGCACAGATCAGTTGAACCGCACGGTTTTGACCAGCCCGATGCGAGGCATCGTGAATAACCTGAGCGTCACAACCATTGGCGGCGTTGTGCGTCCCGGTGAGGAAATATTGCAGATCATCCCGTTGGACGAAGAGCTGTTTGTCGAGGCGCGTGTAAAGCCTGAAGACATTGCAGGTGTGCGCCCCGGACAGGCAGCGACAGTCAAGCTGTCGGCCTATGATTACACGATCTATGGCAGCTTAAAGGGCAAGGTCACGCTGATTTCAGCGGATACCTACAAGGACGAAAATGCGCGTGATCTGGATGGGAACGCACATTACAAAGTGACGCTGCAAGTCGACACCGAACATCTGACAGAGCGTCAGGCGTCCTTGCGGATCAGACCGGGCATGCAGGCGAGTGTGGAATTGCATACAGGGGCCAAGACCGTGCTGCAGTATTTGTTGAAGCCGCTCTATAAAAGCAAGGAAGCGTTTCGGGAGCCTTAAGCGGTGAGTGCCAAGCTTTCTGTCACCCACTCCCTCAGCATGCCAGACGCCTCTTACGCGTCCGTATCCAGCCAGATCGTGACTGGACCGTCATTGGTTAAATCAACCGACATATCCGCGCCGAACTCTCCCGTTTGAACGGAGATGTTCAGATCGCGCAGCGCCTCCGCAAACTCCAAATACAACGCCTCTGCCACATCCGGTTTTGCGGCATATGAAAACCCGGGCCGCGTCCCGCGCGTTGTGTCAGCGGCCAGCGTGAACTGGCTGACAACCAGTGCTTCACCGCCAGTCTGTACAATGCTCAGGTTCATCTTGCCAGCGTCGTCTTTGAACAGCCGTAATTTCGCTACCTTGGCGGCAAGCGCCCTGGCTGTGTCGCTCGTATCCTCTGGCATCGCGCAGACAAGTATCAGCAAGCCGTGGGCAATCTGTGAAATCTGTTTGCCGTCTACCGTGACGGAGGCCTGCGTTACCCGCTGCAATAAGGCGCGCATTATTCTTTCCAGTCGATGATGTTGGCTGAGTCAGACCGCACTGTGCGAAACTTGTTGATCGGGTTGTCGCTGTCCTCGTAGCCAAACGAAATGGCACAAAGCACAAGGCGGTCATCGGCAATGCCAAGGTGTTCGCGCACTTGCGGTGCATATGCCGCGATGGCGGCTTGCGCCACGGTCGCCACACCCAGTGCATTTGCAGCCAGCGTAAAGGCAGTAACAAAGCCGCCGCTGTCCATGGCACCGTAAGGGCCAAGGTCAGAGGGCGAATGGATGATCGCCACATGCGGTGCATCAAACAGCGCGTAGTTGCGCAGCATTTGTGCCGCACGGCCTGCACGGTCCGATTTCTCGATGCCAACCGCATCGTATAGCTGGAAACCACAGGTGCGGCGGCGTTCAAGGTATTCACCTGCGTATTTGCTGGGCCATGCGAGGTCGGGCTGTGGCGGCGTGCCGCTGGTTGCCAGTTCAGTGACCATATCGCGGAACGCATCGGTTGCCTTGCCTTTGGTTATGCTGACCTGCCATGGCTGCGCGTTACACCAGGAGGGGACGTGACGTGCGGCATCGATGATCTGTGTGATTGTCGCATCCGGCACAGGATCGGGCAGGAAGGCTCGACAGGAATAGCGCGATTTCAGAATGTCTTTGAGGGTATCATAGGATGTCATTGTTGTGCTGCCATATAACCGATGGCCCCGGCGACAAGCGCGCCAAGGATCACCGCGATTGTGATTTTGATTGCGGAATAGGGGCGTTCGCCCTGTACGCGCCCCGTGCGCCCGTTCACCACAAAGCGGAAGGTGCGGCCACGGTACTTGTAGGCGGCCAACCAAACGGGCAGCAATACGTGTTTGAACGTCAGATTGCTGAGCTGGGTGTCAATGTTGTGGATGCGTTGGCGGTCCCCGCCGATGTCGAATTTCACATCCCGTTCGATGATACGGTCCATGTGATTGCGGGCCTCGATAAAGCCGTCCTCAAGTGACACCGAATAGGCTTCGGCACGAAACCCTGCAAGGTATTCGGGTGCGTAGGGTTCAAGTGCGGACAAATCCCAAGGCTCAAGCGCGTCGGTGTATGTTTTTGGCAGGGATTTTGAAGCAAGGACCAGCACGTCGTCGAAAAAGCGCGACACGCGCCCGGAGGCCGCACGCCAACTGACCTTGGCCACCCTTTGCTGTACCCGTTTGCCATCCCGCATGACGGTTTGGGTCACGTAATAGACCGTTCCGCGCTGCCCTGAATAGCTGGAGCGTGTATCGGCGTCATAGGTCCAGTAAGGCACATAGATGCCCTGCATGCGGCGTCCCTTGCGGGCGTAGTCCTTTAGGCCGTTTGGCGCAAACCACAGGCTGCCCAGCCAGTCTTTCATCGCATCACGGGCCACATTTTCTGTCAGGGCAAAGGGCAGCACGGCGCGCGGTTTGATATGGCGGTTGGTACCGGTGTCCACCACAACGGGTGTGGCGCAGAAAGGGCATTCGGTGGCATGTTTGCCGATTCCGAATTCGACTTGGGCCGCGCAATTGGGGCAGGTGGTGACGCGGGTTTCTTCCATCTGTTCGGCTGGTAGATCGGCGCGCAGACCTGCACGTAGGTCCAGTTCCGCAATCGGTTGCAAGTGGAACCCGCCACCCTCAATGGCTTGGACATTGCCGCAGTGATCGCACACTAATTGCCCAGCGTCAGGCGCATAGCGCAGGTCGGAACCACACGTATCGCAGGGAAAACGATGCTCGGCCAACGGGGCGTCGGACACCGGATCTGGGTTCAGGGTATCGGTCATCAGGACAGGTCTACCAATGGCAGGAACAGATGGCGCGAAAGTCCCTCAGCCGTAAGCCAAGGTCAAGCGGTCATGTGACGTGGAACTGGCGCTGTGATGCAAGAAGCAACCTTGACGTTACATTATCTTCATGGAAAAATAAGTCACCCTAAGGTTACATGGAGATTCGAATGACCTCTCACGCACTTTTTCTGACACGTTCCCTTTCCATGGCGCTGGCTGGTGTCATCTGCGCGCTATACGCGATCCTCGTGGTGGTGCAGGGCCGGCCTGACCCGTTACCGTTTTGGATACCCAGTGTCGTGGGTGTCGCGGCGGCATTGGCGATCTGGGCATCGGTCGGAGCAAGCCGCCCCAAGGTCGTCAACGCCGCTTTTGATGAAGGGTACCGTGCCGACTCTGTTCTGGCGGAAAGGATGGGTTTCTGGGTGGCTATTGCGCTGCATCCGATCTTTGGTGCTCAACTCTACATGGACTGGATCAGCTGGCCCAGTGCGTTTGCGGCCATGGGCACATTGACGGCTGCCACCTATCTACTGGGATCCGCCATCCTTGATTTCCGGGGGCGGTGATGGAACTGGTTGTTCATCTGGCCGAACACCGCAAGGCGGCCGGGCTGACCCAAGCCGCCCTTGCTGATGTTGTTGGTGTGTCGCGCAAGACCATCAATACAGTTGAAAACCGCGTGTTTGTGCCCTCAACGGTGCTGGCGCTGAAGATTGCCGCGGCACTGTCGCTCAAGGTTGAAGACCTTTTTGAGCTGGTTTCAGAGCCGGGTGATTAATGATGCGTTTCTGTGATACTTAGCACCATCAGGTTGATTTTGCTGTCCAAAAAAGGGCTGTGGAAGGTGCAAGCACCGGAAGGCCCGATGGGCCCCCCAAGAGCGCGGCAAAGATCAATCAGGCCACCACCCAATAGACGAAAACCCACCGAATACGGCCTGTTACGCGCCGGGTGGGGGCGGGGGCAGAACCGTGAACAGTTGCGCAAGCTCCATCACATCCTCGGCCCTCTGCCAGCCGTCCTGACCCGGCGTCCAGACAAAGGTTTCGCGGGTCAGCGTGCCGTCTGTGGCTTTGCGCCCCATTGCAGCCTTTGAAAAGGGTCCGGTTGTCTTGCCGCCCTCTGCGATGTGCCAGACGTGTTCGACTGGGGGCGGGGGCGGTGGCGCTGCTTGAGGCTGCGCTGGAGCTGCGCCCCAAGGCCCTGCAGTTGCAGCAGCGGCCTGACCCATCTGCATGCCCAACCCTGCACCCAAACCCGCCTGGATCGCAGCAGCACCAGCGCCATCGCGGCCCAGGGCTTCGGCTGCTTGGAATTGCATGTATTCATTGAGGTTTCCGATCACCCCCATGGAGGAACGCTTGTCCATGACTTCTTCAACCGCAGGCGGCAAGGAGATGTTTTCGATGTACAGCTCGGGCAGGGCCAAACCATATTCCGCCAGTTGCGCTTCGATTTCCTTGCCGACAAGCTGGCTCAACTCGCGGGTGTTTGCCGCCATATCCAATACAGGGATTTGCGCCCGTGCGATGGTACGCGAGAACTCCTGCACAATGATGTTGCGTATCTGGTAGCTGATCTCGTCCATCGTGAACTCGCCATCGGTGCCGACGATTTCGGTGAGGAACTTTGCAGGGTCCGATACGCGCACGGAATAGGTGCCATAGGCGCGCAAGCGTACGGGTCCAAATTCGGGATCGCGCACTATGATCGGGTTCTTGGTGCCCCATTTCAGATCGTTGAAGCGTGTGGTGTTGACGTAATAAATCTCGGACTTGAACGGGCTTTTGAAGCCGTGATCCCAGTGCTGCAACGTCGTCAGGATCGGCATGTTGTTGGTTTCAAGCATATAAAGACCGGGGGTGAAGACATCTGCAAGGCGACCCTCATGCACAAACACAGCGGCCTGGCCCTCGCGTACCGTCAGCTTGGCACCGTATTTGATCTCATGCGCTTCGCGTTCGAACCGCCAGACCATTGTGTCGCGGGTGTCGTCAACCCAGTGGATAACGTCGATGAATTCACCGGAGAGGAAATCGAAAATGCCCATGTATCTGATCCTTTACGTCGTGTTTTATAGTGCGCTCAAACCGGCCCGTCCGTCATCTCGCGTGCGATGATGCGGGTGATCGGGGCTACGTCTTTGGCGGTCATGCCGGGGCGCAAGCGCGGGTCATACAGCATCTTGAGCAGATGCTCGTCGTGGGTAGTCAGCAGTGCGAACTCGTCGTCATCGTTAAAGATAGACGGGCGTGCGCCGGGGCTGTCATTGGCCAGACCCATGCCCTGCGCAAGTTCTTCATGGATGCAGGACAGGCGCAAGAGGTCCGGATTTTCAGAGCGGATCACGGCCACAGCAGCTGTATAAGTGTTCACATCAGGGCCGGCCGCGTAGGCGGCAACCGCACAATAGGTATCGCGGCGCATGTCCTTGAGCGCACGCAGCGAACCTGCGGTAATTCCGGGCACGCGTGATGCCGCCTGTTGCAGTGTTGCGGCGCGATCATCCTCTGATGCGATGATCACGATAAAATTGGGCGTGCCACTGGTCGAGACAGGATGGCCTGTCACCCGTGCCAGGCGACGGGCATACTGGTTCACAATATCAGTATCGCTCTTGCGCTGGGACGGTGGCACGCTGTCGCCAAAGATCAGGCCAATGCGCACAGGTTCCGACCAGCGGCGCAGCGGACTTGCCCCGCCGCGCCCCGTGAAATTGCCGTCATATTCATTGTATAACGCGATTTGCTCGAAATTGCGTGCCAGTTGATCCGCAGTAAACGGCGTGTCGACGCCACCCCCGTCCTGTCGCAGCAAGCCCTGACTAAGCTGCGCTTGCTGCACTTGATTAAGGTACTGGCGCAAAAGAGCACTTTCTTGCGAGGTTGGTTGCGCAACAACAGGCGGCTTTGCCGCCACGGTCGGACGGGGCTTCGGCTTTAGCGTCGCCTGTTCAAGCGGCGCTTCTGTCGTGCAAGCGGCCAGTAGCGCCAGCATGGAGGCGGCAAGACCCGCGCGCCAGTTGTTGTGCATGATCGCGTTTCTCATGGTCTTAGCCGGGGACCGCACCGGATGCTGTGTCGCCCAAACCGGTCTTTTTGGCTTTCGCAGATGCCAGTGTATCGCGCAATTTGGCTTCCATTTCCTTAAGCTCGATCTCGGCAGCAGCGCGTTTGGCTTTGCCCTCATCTGCAATTTGCAAGCTCTCTTCAATAGTGCCGATCAGATCTGCGTTGGCCTGTTTCACAGCTTCGATGTCGAACACGCCGCGTTCCATTTCCTCGCGGATGATCTTGTTGCTGTCACGCAGATTCTTCGCGTTCGAGGTCAGCAATTCGTTGGTCAGATCATTTGCCTCGCGCACGGCCATTGCAGCTTCGGCAGAACGTTGGATTGTGACCGCTTGCGCCAGTTGCGTTTCCCAGAGAGGCACGGTGTTGACGAGGGTCGAGTTGATTTTTGTGACAAGTGACTTGTCATTTTCCTGAACCAACCGGATGGAGGGGAGGGATTGCATTGTCACCTGACGCGTGAGTTTCAGATCGTGAACACGGCGTTCCAGATCGTCACGGGCAGCGCGCATGTCACGTAATTCCTGCGCGACCATAACAGCATCGTTTTCCGGTGCATTATTGGCCTCTGCCTCTTTGGCGGGGATCACTTTGCTGTCCAGTTCGTCCAGCTTTGCCTCTCCGGCAGCGATGTAGAGCGCGAGTTCATCGTAAAACTGCAGCGTTTTTTCATACAACATATCAAGTGACTTGATGTCCTTGAGCAGCGTATGTTCGTGGCTCAGAAGGTTATCGGTGATCCGGTCGATCTGGCCTTGGACCTTTTCAAACTTCGCCGTGAATTTGGCAAACGGCGCGGCGCGGCCCAGCAGTTTCTCCCACCAGCTACGTTCGCGGCGCACATCCAGTTCGGAAACCGAGAAACCCCGGATTGTGCTGACGATATTGCGCAGGGAATCCCCCGCAGGCCCAACGTCTTTGTTGCGCACGTCAGCCAGCATGGCCTGACTGATTTCCTGCAATTCAGCTTGTGCTGCAGACCCGAAGGATACGATGGAATTCGTGTCTTCCATGTCGATCTCTGCCATCCGGCGCTTGATTTCGTTGCCCAACGGCTTGTCCGCTTTGTCCAGCGAAACAATCGCGTTGGCCTCGCTTGGCTCCGGCAGGATCACGGCGGTTACTTCCTCGACCAAGGCGAGAGATTGAGCGGCTTTTTCACGAACAGTATCAGACATTTGTATTGGTCCCTTAAGGTGTTGGGTTAAGTTCGGCTATCGCTCCAGCCGCACTCCTTCACGTGCAAGGCGTTCGCGCAGCACGTCGATTTCGATGGTGAGATCACTGCGGTCATCAAGCAGCGATTTCTGTGTGCGGGCGGCAAAATTCTGCTCCAGATCGTCGAGCAAGGCGAGATAGTCATCGCGTGCTGCACGGTCCTGGGTGCGGCTGAAGATGTCGGCAAATTTGACCGTCGCATCACGGGCCCCTTGCAGATAGATGCCAAGGTACTTTCGCGCGGCAGTCAAATCGCGCGGGTCTTCTTCGACAGTACGGATCAGGGTGCGGGCAGCATCCTGAAAGTCCTCAAGTTTGGCGGCGGCCTGACGATCACCTGCGCGGCGCATGGCATCGCTCATGGCGGCCAGATGTTTTTCTGCTTCATCCACAACACGGGCCACGCGGTCCTGCTGGAAAGTGTCGATGCCTTCCATACCTTTGGATTTCAGCGGGTCGATGCCAAACGCAACCAGATGCAAGGCACTTGCGCAAATGCCAAAGAGGATCGCGGCCAGCATATCACCTGCGGTATCCAGATGCGCGGTGACAGCCATAGCAGTTCCCAGCCCCACGCCAAAGCCCGCCAGTATCTTGCGTGGTACAGCAGGGCGGCGGGCAATTTTGCGTGTGTTGAATTCGGCTTCGGCCAGCAATCCTTCGCGCAAAAGCCATGCAGACAATATCCAGACAGCTGCCCCGGCCAGTCCGATGCTCATTGACAATGCACCATCCCTGAGAGTGGTCGCAACCAGCACAATGGCAGGAAAGAACATTACATTTGCGCGCCCGCCCACAGGGTTAACCTCTGCGCGGCGTGTCGACTTATGCGCGGTGCCGTCTTTTTTGCTGTCGGGGCTATATTTGCCACCGTACTGTCGGGCCATATGCTACAGCCCTCCGAGTTTGCCTGCGGCAACGCCGAAAAGCACAACAATCAGAGCAATATAAGCGGCTTTCTGAATGCCGGATGGTGCCATGTCTGTTCCTTCTCTAGCGCCAGTCGCAGGACGTAACCCTTGTTGGGTTGTTTGCACGATTGCAGTCCAGATTGCATGCAGAATCACAACAAAGGCAACAACAGCTGCCAATAGAACCAAAATCAGAAACAAACGGGCCATACTACCTCTTTCCCCGCTAACATAGGTGTTCGTTGCCTTTGGCACCAGTGAGGTATCGCGTTGCAGGGGTTGTAAATTCCCTCGCGCGGCAAGGCTGGGTAGTTGGTGGGGCTGTTTACCGGCGTGGTTTGCCGCCGGTCCGTTTGCGCGATGCATGCTGCACGGCCTTCGGCTTCTTTGCGGCGATGCCACTGTCATCTTCCAGAACCAGTCCCAGCTGATCGCGTACAACTTTGCGGCGCAGTTCCTCCACCTCGCCGGGTTTTAGATCGCCCAACTGGAACGGGCCATAGCTGACCCGGATCAATCTGTTCACCTTAAGGCCGACTTCTTCCATTGCACGCCGAATTTCGCGATTCTTGCCTTCGCGCAGGCCAATGGTCAGCCAAGCGTTTGCGCCTTGCTGACGATCGATCGCCACGTCCATTGGCTGAAACCGCTCCCCGTCAATTGTGATACCGCGGCGCAAGGGTTCAAGCGCTTCGTCAGACGGCCGCCCATTCACACGGGCGCGATACCGGCGCAGCCAACCTGTGCTGGGCAGTTCCATCTTGCGTTTGATGCCGCCGTCATTGGTTAGCAGCAACAGACCTTCGGAGTTGAGATCAAGTCGTCCGACTGACATCACACGCGGCATGTCAGCAGGCAGATCGTCATAGATCGTGCCACGGCCTTTTTCATCGCTGTTGGTTGTGACCAGACCAGTTGGCTTGTGGTATAACCACATGCGGGGCGGTTCGGGTTCAGAGACCGGTTTGCCGTCCACGGTTATTGTGTCGCTTCCGGTGACGTTCAATGCAGGCGACAGGATTTGTTCGCCGTTCACACGCACGCGCCCCGCTTCGATCATGCGTTCGGCTTCGCGCCGGGATGCCACGCCTGCGCGAGAGAGAACTTTGGCGATCCGGTCGCCTTTGGGTGTGTCGGGTTTTGATTGATCAGTCATGTCTTTGCCTTAGCTGCTTTGGCGGGCTTGCGAAAGGGCGGCATTTGCGGTCCTTTGCCGATATGGTTTTTCGGTCTTTCATGGATGAGGCGCTGCAAGAGGCACGTGCGGCGGGTGCGCGGGGCGAAGTGCCTGTGGGCGCGGTTGTCGTCAATTCGTCCGGTGCGGTTATGGCGCGGGCAGGCAACCGGACGCGGGAGTTGCACGATCCTACGGCGCACGCCGAGGTGCTGGCGATCCGCGCGGCATGTGCTGCCCTCGGATCTGAGCGCCTGATCGGGCACGATCTATATGTGACACTTGAACCCTGCGCGATGTGCGCCGCTGCAATTTCTGCGGCAAGACTGGCGCGATTGTATTACGGCGCGTCTGATCCCAAGTCGGGTGGCGTAGCACAAGGCGCGCGGGTGTTTGCACATCCACAATGTCATCACGTGCCAGAGGTGTATGACGGGATCGACGCAGTCGCATCAGAACAAATGCTGAAGGCGTTTTTTTCAGGAAAAAGAGAAGGGTAGCGGGCATGGCAGTGAGTAAGGAATTATCGCGCTTCACGCGGGATGCGCTGGTTGCGGGGCATAGCCGTGCGGAGGTTGCAGAGGTCTTGAAAACGTCCGGCTGGAGCGCATCCGAGGTTATTGACGCATTGGATGCCTACGCAGATACGCCCTTTTCACCGCCTGTGCCCCGGCCGCAATCCACGCTGTCAGCACGGGATTTCTTTGTTTATGCGCTGACCTTCGGATTGATGGTCTTTGGGGCGATCTATCTGGTGCAGCTTTTGCATGCTTTGATCGACCGTGCGATGGATGACAGCGCCTATCGCAGCCTTTACACTATCCGTTTCGCAATGGCGGTGTTGATTGTCACAACGCCCTTGTACCTATGGCTGACCTTCCGTGACAGGCGCAAACTTGTCGCTGATCCGGCCTTGTCGCGCTCCGCGATCCGGCGTTGGCTGACCTATCTGACACTGCTGTTCGCCTCGACTGTGATGCTGGGTGATCTGATCGCGGTAATTCACGCATTTTTGTCAGGGGAACTTACCCTGCAATTCCTGCTGAAAGCTGTGGTCGTGGGCATTGTCGCAGGGCTGATTTTTCTCTTTTACCTCGCTGACGTGCGCACGGGGGATGCACCGTGAATAAAGCCCTTTTTTTGCCCTGATTGCGCTGGTTGCTGCGGCGTTGGCCGGCGGGTTTCTTGCTGTTGGCGGTCCGGGTTACGCGCGACTTGAAAAAGCGGACAGGACACGCGTGCAAGACCTCCGCAGGTTTGCTGAGTTCAAAACATGCACTTTGAACACGTCACGCCAGCCCAAAGACTGCGAAGGGTTGATTGGATCAGGCAATCCAGTCGATCCTGATACTGGCCAGCGATTTTCCTTTGAGCGCGTCTCGGACGATCAGTTCAAGGTTTGTGCTGTTTTTCAAACGGATCCCAAAGCAATCAGCGCATACGGTGTTGGACAACTCTCGGTGGATGGCCAAACGGGTTGTCTGACCTATCGACGCAAGACACCAAACGGTGATTGGATCAGGCAGTGAACCTAGACCTCAATCGCTACCATGACCTGTGGTTCTACCACATTAACCCCCGGCAACCCGTCGGCCAGCACCTGCGCGGACTGCTCTAACACATCGAATGTCCGGTAGTGGCAGGGGATGACCGTCTTGAAATCGAAGTAACGATTCGCGGCATATGCGGCTTCGGCCATGCCCATGGTGAAATGTCCGCCCGCAGAAAGAATGCCGATGTCGGGTTTGTAATAGTCGCCGATCCAGTCCATGTCCGCCATGATGCCTGTGTCGCCCGAGATATAGACACAATGCCCCTCACCGCGCAGGATCAGCCCGCTTTCATTTCCCATATAGCGGCGCGTGTCCGCCACATCCGCACTGGATGAATGCGACGCGGGCACCATGCTGCATGTGACATTATCGCCCAATGCAATGGTGCCGCCCATGTTGAAGGCCTGACCCTCAACCGCGCCCTGTGCGTGCAGGAATTGTGCCAATTCGTACATGCCCGACACCGGCGCACCCGTGGTTTTGGAGATATCCGGGACATCGGTGATGTGATCAAAATGGCCGTGGGTGACAAGGATATGGGTTGCGCCCTCAATCGCGGTTGCGTGTTGATCCTCGCCCAGCATCGGGTTGCCGTTCAGCCAAGGGTCTACCAGCAGCACCTGATCTTCGATTTCAATGCGGAACGAGCCGTGGCCGAGCCAAATGATGTTCATATGCGTTCTCCTTGCGTGAATTGAAGCCAACTTTAACGTCTTTGCGAGGAAGGGCCAGCCTCCCCTTGCGAGGCACGGCGCGGGGCGGTATTGGCAGATAAATCAAGATCACCGCAGTAAGGGGAACCTTCCCATGTCCATTGACGAAACCACCGCCGCGCGTGTCGCGAAACTGGCCCGCATCAAGGTGGAACCAGAGGCGCTGCCCGCCTTGGCGCAGGAATTTAACGGCATGCTCGGTTTTATCGAGCAGTTGAGCGAAGTCGATGTGGAGGGTGTCGAACCGATGACGTCTGTGACGCCGCAACGCCTCAAGCGCCGCGTTGACGAGGTGACGGACGGTGATCAGCAGGACAAGATCCTGAAAAATGCGCCCGATGCGCGCGAGGGCTTTTTTGCTGTGCCAAAGGTGGTTGAATAATGAGCGATCTGAACAAATTAGGCCTGGCCGAGGCACGCGATGCATTGCGCAACGGCGAGACAACGTCAAAAGAGCTGACCGAGGCCTGCCTTAAAGCGATTGAAGGGGCAGGGGCATTGAACGCCTTTGTTCACCACACCCCCGAGATTGCGATGGCTCAAGCGGCGGCAGCGGATGCGCGTCTGGCCAAAGGCGATGCGCCTGCAATGTGTGGTCTGCCCATCGGCATGAAAGACCTGTTCTGCACCAAGGGCGTGCCCTCGCAAGCGGGTTCACGCATCCTTGAAGGATTCCTGCCCGAATACGAAAGCACGGTCAGCCAGAACCTGTTTGATGATGGTGCTGTCATGCTGGGTAAGTTGAACATGGACGAATTCGCCATGGGATCATCCAACGAAACGTCAGTATACGGCAACGCCGTTAACCCGTGGCGGCGCGGCAATGATGAGGCGGCGCTGACGCCGGGCGGCTCCTCGGGTGGTTCTGCCTCCGCCGTGGCCGCAGACCTTTGCCTTGCGGCGACCGGTACTGACACAGGCGGGTCGATCCGCCAGCCTGCAGCATTCACTGGCATCACCGGCATCAAGCCGACCTATGGCCGCTGTTCGCGTTGGGGTGTGGTGGCGTTCGCATCTTCGCTCGACCAAGCAGGCCCGATGACCAAGAACGTGCGCGACGCGGCCATCATGCTTGAAGCGATGTGCAGCTATGATCCCAAGGATTCCACCTCTGCCGACCTTGCAGTGCCCAACTTCGAGGCGGCGCTGACAGGGGACGTGCGTGGCAAGAAAATTGGTATTCCAAAAGAATACCGCATGGACGGGATGCCCGAAGAGATCGAAACACTCTGGTCCGAAGGTATCGCCATGATGAAGGACGCAGGGGCGGAAATTGTTGATATCTCCTTGCCTCACACGAAATATGCGTTGCCCGCTTATTACGTGATTGCGCCTGCCGAAGCCTCCAGCAACCTCGCGCGCTATGACGGCGTGCGTTATGGCCACCGTGCCAAGCTGGAACAAGGTGACGGGATCACCGAGATGTACGAGAAAACCCGCGCCGAAGGGTTCGGTGCCGAGGTCCAGCGCCGCGTCATGATCGGGACATATGTATTGTCAGCGGGTTTCTATGATGCCTACTACAACCGCGCGCGCAAGGTACGTACCTTGATCAAGCAAGACTTCGAGAATGTCTTTGCCCAAGGTATCGACAGCATCCTGACACCTGCGACACCCTCCGCGGCCTTTGGTTTGGGCGAAATGGCGGATGCCGACCCGGTGCAGATGTATCTGAACGATGTCTTTACAGTGACTGTGAACCTTGCCGGTTTGCCGGGTATTGCGGTGCCAACCGGAACCGACGCACAAGGCTTGCCATTGGCGCTGCAGCTGATCGGGCGCCCATGGGAAGAAGCCGATTTGCTGTCCTCCGCCTATGCGCTTGAGCAGGCCGCCGGATTTGTAGCCAAGCCGGATAAATGGTGGTAAAAGCCAGCAAACAAGTCAGTCAAAAAGACAGAGCAGAACCAATGATGATACGCTTTTTCCTCGTTCTCGCCGCTGGCGTGGCGCTTGCTGCGTGCCAGCCTGCGATCCCTGACTCAGGTCGGGGTGTCGGTTTTGGTGATGATTTTGTAGACCGCCAGCGCGCGCGAGATGCCGCCCTTGCCAATGGCTCCAGCTTGCCAGCACCGGTGCCCATTTCTGCGGCCCCTTTGAATGCGCAACCCGCAGCCGGTTCGGCTGAGGCGACAGCCGCCGAAACCGCCCGTATCCTCGCGGCGACACGCCCAAGTGGATTGGGCAATGATGCGGCGACAAACTCTGGCGTTGCACCGGTGAATGCAAGCCCGTCAAATCCGGCACCTGTGCTTAACAGCGCGGGCATTAGCAACGAGAACAACTTTGATGCGGTTTCAGGGCAACGCAGTATTGATGCAGATGCGGCAAGACTCGCGTCCAACCGCTCGCAATATCAGGTGATCCAACCCGAAGCTTTGCCGGATCGCACGGATACGGGCCCGAACGTTGTGGCCTATGCGCTGCAAACCACACATCCACGTGGCACACAGAAATACCGTCGAACAGGCTTTAACAAAAAGGCGAAATTCGATCGGGCCTGCGCCGAGTTTGCTTCAGCGGATCAGGCGCAGATCGAGTTCCTGTCACGGGGCGGACCTGCGAAAGACCGCAAGGGCATGGATCCTGATGGGGATGGTTTCGCCTGCAATTGGGATCCAACACCTTACCGTCGGGCAGCCCAGCAAGGCTAACGGATGGGCGCGTTGAATATTGCGCAACATCCGTCGCCCAATTGCGGGCCGCGCCGCGATGGCCTGACGCCAGGCCTGATCGTGATCCACTACACCGCAATGGCGAACGCCGATGCCGCAATAGAGCGGCTTTGCGATCCTTTGGCCGAGGTTTCGGCGCATTACCTGATCGCAAACAACGGTAGTGTCACGCAAATGGTGCCAGAGGAAGAACGCGCCTGGCATGCGGGCGCGGGATCATGGTGTGGCCTTGATGATATAAACTCCCGCTCCATCGGGATCGAGTTGGACAATCGCGGGGATCATCCCTTTGCAGAGCCGCAGATGGCGGCCTTGGAAGGTTTGCTTGGTGGCATTATGGCACGCTGGGCTATTCCGCCTGCGGGCGTCATTGGCCACTCCGATATGGCACCGGGTCGCAAGGTTGATCCGGGTCCCCATTTTGACTGGGGGCGGTTGGCGCGACAGGGATTGGCAGCGCGGACTGCGGCTGATGAACCCGCAGACGTAGACAACAACAGCTTCGTTGCCCGTGCGCAGGCAGCGGGCTATCCAGCTGATACTCCATTTGACGCCCTGCTTGCCGCAACGCGCCTCAGATTTGCCCCATGGCGCAGCGGGGCTCTCACCCCGGCGGACTATAAGTTGCAGGCCAGTTAAGAACCTCTCTTTCTGGCCACTAAATCCGATGTTTGCCCCTTGCTCCATTGACGAACTGCCAAGCAGCGCGATAGGCATCATCTCGCGTGGAAGGCCGGGTGATCGCGGTGTCAGCAATGATGTCGAGGAAAGTCCGGACTCCAAAAAGCAGCGGTGCCGGGTAACACCCGGGCGGGGTAACCCGACGGAGAGCGCCACAGAAAACAAACCGCTTTGGGACGGGTCGGGCAACCGAAACCACCCAAAGTAAGGGTGAAACGGTGGGGTAAGAGCCCACCACGCTTCTGGTAACAGCGGCGGTATGGCAAGCCCCACCGGGAGCAATGCCAAATAGGGACCGCGTGTCGCCAAGCCTTCGGGCCGTGACAGGGCTGCTTTTGCCCCAGCAGGTTCGGGTTGGCAGCTGTAGCCATCGTGGTAACACGGTGGTCAGAGGAATGATCATCCAGAGGGACAACCCTTGGACAAGATCCGGCTTATAGGTCTTCCACGCGTATTTATTGATCAGCGATTTTTATCGGGGGCGATTGGGACTACCCAAGGGCAGGTGATCAGGAATAACAAGTGATCAGGTATAAAAGGGGACGATGCATGGAGCTTCGCGGGAAAACAGCGGTCGTAACTGGCGGCAGTGATGGCATAGGTCACCACATCTGCCTTAAACTGGCAGAGGCGGGATGTACTCTTGCGGTTCTGGGTCGTGATCGCGCACGCCTTGATGCTGTCGTAGTCGAAGTTGTGGCCTTGGGCGCGAAGGATTCGCACGGATACGCGTGTGATATGCGTGACGCTGAACAGATTGCCGCGACGGTCTCGGCCATTGCGGCGGATATTGGTCCCGTCGATATCGTGATCAATAATGCGGGTATCTGGCACAAGACCGGACCGCTCGACACAATCCAAAGCCAGATGATTGAAGACACAGTCGCGACCAATCTCACCGGCGCGATCCATTTGACCCGTGCCTTTCTGCCCGGACTGCGCAGCCGGCCGGAAGCGGTCATATTGAATGTTGTCTCCAAGTCCGGTGTTCTCGCCGAAGCAGGACAGTCGGTATATGCCGCTACGAAACATGGCATGCGTGGTTTCACGGATGTTTTGAAAATCGACGAAGCAGACAACGGTGTTCGGGTAGCGGGGCTGTACCAAAGTGGCACGAATACGGGCATGTTTGCCAAAGCAGGGGAGGCGGTGCCGAACCATATCTTTACAGAACCTGATGACCTTGCAGATGTGGTGGTCTTCATGCTCTCGCGGCCTGCGAAACTATGGATGCATGATGTGCGGGTAGAGTTGTAAGAAAACGCACCGTTTGCTGTTGACTCGGACCCCTATCCCGTTAAAAGCCAGAATTCAGAATACACGCACTTGTGCCCGATGCGCAGGCTGCAGCAGGAGAAGATAAAATGGCTAAGCCAACCACGATCAAGATCCGTCTGAACTCGTCCGCGGGCACAGGCCACTTCTACGTAACAAAGAAAAACGCTCGTACCATGACCGAGAAAATGGTCATCAAAAAGTACGACCCCGTTGTGCGCAAGCATGTTGAGTACAAAGAAGGCAAGATCAAGTAAGATCTGCTTCTCTTAGGTATGCAAGGCCGCGCTTCATGCGCGGCTTTTTGCGTTTCAGGGATCAACTGGCAAATGGTGAAACGTATTATGATTGTTGGCGGGCCAGGGTCGGGGAAATCCACGCTGGCACGGGAAGTGGGGGCGCGCTTGGGCCTGCCTGTTTTCCATATGGACCAAATTCACTGGCAAGAGAACTGGGTCGAACGCCCGCTTGTTGAAAAAATTCCGATGGCCAAGGCCGTTGTCGCACAGGACGCGTGGGTTTTTGAGGGGGGGCACGTCAATTACCTACCGTGAACGGATTGCGCGTGCGGATGTGCTGATCTGGCTGGACCTGCCTGTGGGCCTGCGTTTGTGGCGTGTCACCAGGCGTCTTTTTCGCGATTTGGGAAAGGCGCGCCCTGACTTGCCCAAAGGTTGTGTCGAGCGCCTGCACCCTGAAACATTCGCCTTTTATCATTTCATCTGGACGTCTCGACGCAGTGCCCGTGCAAGGATTGCCGAACTGGTAATGGCCCATGCAGGCCGGACGCAAATCTTGCACTTTACGCAGCCAAAAGACGTGGCAGTGTATTTATCGCAGGTAGAATAGCATAGCACCCCTTGTGCCTGCGGGTGCATCAAGCAATATTGATTGTGTCTCTCGCTGCCAGAGGAATCATAATGCTGCGTTTAACTTTTTGCGCGCTCGGTCTAGCCGGGTTGCTTTCTGCTTGTACGGAATATGCGGCCCCTACGCCGCCACAACCGATGTTTGATCCGAATTTTTCGGATTCCGTCAGCTTTACGGGCTACGGATATGAAGTCCACGCGACAGGCTTCAAGAATCCGGACAATTAACGGTCTTCTGGCGCGATTTTTCTGGTCGCTTCGACCAGAGCTTTGATATCTTCGACTGAATACTTTAGCTGCTGTCTAGTTGTGCCGGGCGGCTGATCCGTGCGGCTGGTGCCCGGACGGCGTGCTGTTGCAGGCCTGATCGGGCGCGGGACGAATCCGCCCGCACAGTTGGGGCAGACGTTGTGTAAAACGTTGTCCACGCAGTTTGCGCAGAATGTACATTCATAGCTACAGATGCGTGCATCGCGTGCGTCAGCGGGCAGATCCTTGTCGCACATCTCACAATTGGGTCTAAGCTCCAGCATCGTCTCCTCCTATGAAAAAAGGCCGATCCCATAGGGACCGGCCTTTGCTTGTTTCAGTTATCGCAAGGGTTACTCGCGCTGGCCGAACAACTGCAGCAACATCATGAACATGTTGATGAAGTTCAGATACAGGCTGAGTGCGCCCATAATTGCCGCTTTGCCCAACCATTCGGTGTCACCGTGATGTGCATGCGCGATGTACTCTGTCTTGATGCGCTGCGTGTCATAAGCTGTGAGGCCCGCAAAGATCAGCACGCCGATGGCGGAAATCGCGAACATCAGGGCGCTTGACTGCAAGAAGATGTTTACAATCGACGCTACGATCAGGCCGATCACACCCATGATCAGGAACGTGCCCCAACCGGAGATGTCTTTCTTGGTCGTGTAGCCGTACAGCGACAGTCCCGCGAAAGCGATCGAGGTGATCAGAAAGATCTGTGCGATCGAATAGCCGGTGAAGACCAGGAAGATCGAGCTGATGGAAACACCCATAACGGCTGCGAAAAGGTAGAACACAGTCTGGGCAGTGGCAGCTGACATCTTGTTAATCGCCGCACCAAAGCCAAAGACAAAGGCGAGGGGGGCAAACATAACAACCCATTTCAGCGGTGAGGCATAAAGCGCATAACCGATGTTGGTCAGGTACTTTCCTTCACCGATTTGGCCAACAGCCGCAGTCGGGTCCGTTGTCACAGCCAGACCGGAAATGGCCCAGGCGGCGGCAAAGGTGATCAGCATGCCTACGGACATTGTACCGTAGACTTTATTCATGTGGGCGCGCAGCCCCGCATCGATGTCGGCGGCGCGGGCTCCGGCTGCGGTCCGGATTGTATTCACGTCAGCCATTAAAGACCTCCATTGGCTAAAAGTTACTTACCACGCACCTATCGCGTGACATTGTGACAAATATCGGGCCTATGGCTGTGCATTTCAAGGACCATCCTGCGACTGCTTGCCGCATAATGTCGCTTTATTCCACCCAATGCGCCGGAACATCCCAAATCGGGCGGTTTGCCTCGGCTTTTGCCTGCGCTGCGGTGATGCCGATGTCTTCCAGCATATGAGCTTCGAGCCCGCTCAAAGTGCGACGGCTGCGCCAGACTGCAAGGGCGGTAATTATACGCCGCAAACCGACAGCTTTCGAGGGGGCAGGGCGGGATGGGCAGGCAAGTGAAACAGAGAGATGTGACATGATCGGACCCTTCAATAATTGTGATGTAAACGCAATTTGCATTTTGATGCTTGATGTATTGCGTAAGTTGATGAATGATGAAATCGAATATTTGTTGAGTGGTCCATCACGAAAGTTGATATATGAGAAATCTGGATGTCACCACACTCCGTTCCTTTGTTGCGGTTGCTGATTCCGGCGGAGTCACACGGGCCGCCGGTTTTCTGCATCTGACTCAATCCGCAGTTTCGATGCAGCTGAAGCGTCTTGAAGAGATGCTGGGATTACCTCTGTTGGATCGTAGTGGACGCACCATTGCGCTGACTGCATCAGGGGAACAATTGCTGGTCTATGCGCGCCGTATGGTTGCGATGAATGACGAAGTGATTACACGGCTGACGGATCACGCCTTTGAAGGTGAAATCACATTGGGGGTGCCACATGACGTGGTGTATCCAGCGGTGCCGCAAGTCCTGAAACAGTTCCATGCTGCATTCCCTAGGGTAAAAATACACCTTGAGGCTTCGTATACCCGCACGCTCAAAGACCAGTTTGCCAAGGGGGATTGCGATGTGATTGTGACCACCGAAACTGGCGTTGATCAGGGCGGCGAGGTGCTGGATGTCAAACCGCTGATCTGGATTGGCGCACCGGGCGGGAATGCATGGCGTCAACGTCCGTTGCAACTGGCGTTTTGCCGCTTTTGTGTGTTTCGCGCACATATTGTTGCTGCGCTTGACGCAGAAGGCATCGCTTGGGAAATGAGCGTGGATACCGAAAGTGATCGGGCCATCGAGGCTGCCGTCAGTGCGGATTTGGCTGTCCATGCCATGATCGAAGGAACACAGCCGCCATATCTGGAAGCGATTGATCACAACGGGTCTTTGCCCGCGTTGCCCGTCCAGCAAATAAACCTGTACGGCGCAGTAGACGGGGGCGGGGAAGTGCAAAGCAATTTGGTTGATCTGCTACGCCACGCATTTTCCGGCGGCACCGCATCCCGATTACGCGCGGTCTGAATTGGCGGTCGGCCGTTTGTGTGCGCCATGTTTCAGAAACCAGCAAGAATTAGCCGATATTATGGGGCCGTGCAGGGGATGAAGGGGGCCCTTGCATGTTAGGCATTTACCATGGTTCCCCAAATGGCCGACGAATTCTACCTATGGGCGAGTTTTTCTGTTTTAGATCAAGGCGTGCAACGCATTTCTTTTGGTCGTTTGCAGGTAAAGTTTGTCCCGTTTTTCTGAGGTGCAGCGTGTCGGGCATGCATCGGACGAAACGGAACACTCGGACTAGTGGCTTCACCTGACTGTGATTTGTTGCCGAATTAATTTGCTCAAGTCGGGGGCAGTTTGTAAACTGATACACAAGTTAAATTATACGAAACTTGCACAACGGGACGTTGAGTTGTAACGATCATCCCGTAACCAGTGCTCTTAGTTTAGGGAAATTATTATCCATGCCACATCGTGTTGATATTCATGTTGGTCAGAAAATCCGTCAGCGGCGATGGTTGACCGGAATGACACAGCAAAAACTGGCCGAATTGGTCGGTATCAAGTTCCAGCAAATCCAGAAATATGAAACCGGCGCAAACCGGGTCAGCGCCTCCCGGCTTTGGGACATTGCGGATGCGTTAGGGATTGATGTTGCCTTCTTTTTCGAGGGCCTCAAATCCGAAGCGGAACTTGCCAAAACAGGCGCGGAAAACGTACCGGCAGACGTGATGGGCGATAAAGAGGCAATGGATTTGATCCGGTCCTACTATTCCATTCCCGAGGACCAGCGCCGCCGGTTGTTCGAATTGGCGCGTGTCCTGAGCGATGTCGCCTGACGCGAATTCTGCACCTCCAAGACAGTTAGGCGAATCTCTGCATGCCCCATCCTTCATTTGACGCCGAGGTGCGCCACGTTGCTCATTTGATGGCTGACGCTGCACGCCACGTGATCTTGCCCTATTTTCGCAGTGGTGCTTTGGGAACCGAGAACAAGCTGGCGGGGGATTATGATCCCGTCACGCTTGCGGATCGAGCTGCCGAACAGGCAATGCGCGAGATTTTGGGCGAAATGCGTCCCGATGATGCGATTTTGGGCGAGGAATTTGGCAACAAGTCCGGCACATCCGGGCTGACCTGGGTGTTGGATCCAATTGACGGTACCCGTGGATTTGTCAGCGGTACCCCGACGTGGGGTGTTCTGATTGCGGTGTCTGATGCCAATGGCCCGTTTTACGGAATCATTGACCAGCCCTATATCGGGGAACGCTTTGAAGGTGCACCCGATGGTGCCATGGTGCGCAACCTTTCAGGCGAAAAAGCCCTTACCACCTTGGCACCACGTGATCTAAGCGAAGCAATTGTGTTCACGACATTCCCCGAAGTCGGGGAGGTTTCAGACGGGAAAGGGTTCCATGCCGTTGCATCCCAGGCCAAGCTGACGCGCTATGGGATGGATTGTTACGCCTATGCATTGTTGGCGGCGGGTCAGATTGATCTTGTGATCGAAGCACAACTGCAACCCTATGACATTTGCGCACCGATCGCTGTGATACAGGCGGCAGGTGGTACAGTCACGGACTGGCGTGGCGGTCCGGCGCACAAAGGCGGGCGGGTGCTTGCCGCGGCCAACGCCGATATCCATGCCCGAGCCCTCGCAATCTTGCGGGATTATTGACGGGGCGCAGCGCCAGCTTGTAGGATAAGACCGTTCAGGGTCTTGCCCGTTTTCCACCTGTTCGGACAATAAACGAGATGGGACATCAATTTAGTTGAGGTGCCCAACATGTCTGAAATCCTGATCCGAAATGCCGATATCATTGTCACGATGGATGATACGCGCCGCGAACTCGGCGGTGCGGATTTGCGCGTGTCCGGTGGCGTGATCACCGAAATCGGGCAAGGGCTGCGTAGCGAAGGGGAGGTGGTCGAGGCCAAAGGTTGTGTTGTTACGCCGGGCCTCGTGAACACGCATCATCATCTCTACCAAACCATGACACGTGCTGTGCCGGGAGGGCAGGATGCGCTCTTGTTTGGCTGGCTGAAAACGCTCTATCCGATCTGGGCGCGCATGACGCCGGAACACTTCCACGTCTCCGCGCAGATCGGGTTGGCGGAACTGGCGCTGTCGGGGTGCACGCTGAGTACGGATCACCTTTATCTATACCCCAACGGGGCGCGGCTTGAGGATACAATCCACGCTGCCGCTGAATTGGGCATGCGGTTTCACCCTACACGCGGTGCGATGAGCATCGGCGAGAGTGATGGAGGGCTGCCGCCAGATGATCTGGTCGAGGACGAAGCGGCGATTCTGAAAGATTGCATCCGTCTGGTGGATGCGTTCCATGATGCAGGTGAAGGCGCAATGTGCCGTGTGGGGCTTGCACCTTGTTCGCCTTTTTCCGTGAGTACCGATTTGATGCGCGAAACTGCGTTGCTGGCGCGGGACAAAGGCGTGATGTTGCACACGCATCTGGCCGAGAATGAAGAAGATATCGCCTATAGCCTTGCTCATTTTGGCTGTCGTCCGGGGCAATATGCAGAAAGCCTCGGCTGGGTCGGAACGGACGTCTGGCATGCGCATTGTGTGAAACTGGACGCGGCTGAAATTGCGCTTTTTGCTGAAACCGGAACGGGCGTGGCGCATTGTCCTTGCTCAAACTGCCGTCTTGGCTCTGGCATCGCGCCGGTGCGTGCGATGCGGGATGCCGGTGTGCGCGTTGGATTGGGTGTTGATGGGTCGGCCAGCAATGATGCAGGCAATCTGGTGGCGGAAGCGCGTATGGCGATGTTGTTGCAGCGGGTGTCACGCGGTGCAGATGCCATGTGCGCGCGCGAGGCGTTGGAAATTGCGACACGCGGTGGCGCGGATATGCTGGGTCGGCCCGATTGCGGGCGCTTGGCGGTTGGCAAACGCGCTGATATTGCGATTTGGGACGTCAGCGGGATTGAGACGGCAGGGTCATGGGATCCGGCCGCGCTGCTTTTGGCGGGGCCGACAACGGTGCGTGATCTGTTCGTCGAAGGGCGCCAAGTGGTGCGTGACGGGCAAGTTACCACACTTGATCTGGGGCGTAAGATCGAGCGTCAGAATGTGCTGGCGCGGGGTCTTGCCTGATCAGACGTGTCTGACGCCAGCGATCCAAACATCCGCTACAGCGCGATCATCACCCATCATAATGGTGGCAAACAGGCTTTCCCAATGGTTCGTCGCTTGGGCTGCGCGTTGTTCAATTGCAGGTGTTGAAGCGAGGTTCAGAACGGTCAAGTCCGCCTCGTAACCATCTGAAACGCTTCCGATAACGTCATTCAGGCGCAAACTGCGGGCCGATCCGGCGGTGGCAAGCCAGATCAATTCGGCTGCATGTAAAGGCGTGCCGCGCAACTGGCCGATCTCATAGGCTGCTGCCATTGTGCGCAACATTGAAAAAGACGAACCGCCGCCGGTATCAGACGCCAAACCGATAGGGATGCGGCGGGCGCGCAGCCCCGCCATGTCGAACAAGCCAGAGCCGATAAAGGTGTTCGACGTCGGACAATGCACCAGCGCGGCACCCGTTTCGGCAATGCGGTCAACCTCGCGTTGCTCAAGGTGAATTGCATGGCCGTAAAGCGCACGTTCCCCGATTAGCCCGTGCTGCTCGTATGTGTCCAGATAGTCGCGCGTGTCGGGGCAAAGGTCACGCACCCACGCGATCTCGTCCGTTTGCTCGCTCAGGTGTGTTTGCATCAAACAACTTGGATGCTCCGCCCAAAGTGCGCCAAGGGCCGCGAGCTGATCCGGCGTCGAGGTCGGCGTGAAGCGCGGCGTGATGGCATAGCTTGCACGCCCATTGCCATGCCAGCGTTCAATGAGTGCTTTACTGTCGTCATAAGCTGATTGCGCCGTGTCGTGCAGACCCTCCGGCGCATTGCGGTCCATGCAGGTCTTGCCAGCAACAACGCGCTGGTTGCACATGGCGGCTGCGCGAAACAAGGCGTCCGCGCTATGCGGATGAGTGGTGCAATAGGATGCAACTGTTGTGGTGCCGTGGGCGATGGTTAAGTCAAGATAGCGTGCAGCGACTATATCTGCGTAGTCGGGATCGGACAGCCGCATTTCTTCGGGGAATGTATAATCGTTCAGCCAGTCAATCAGCCGCTTGCCCCATGACGCAATAATCGCGGTTTGCGGGTAATGCACATGGGCATCGACAAATCCGGGACAGATCAAATGATCTGCGCCATATCGCACCCGATCCGCTTTTGGATAGGTGCGTGCCAGCGCATTTGCGGCACCAACCTGCACGATTCTGTCACCCTCCAGCAAAACGCCGCCTTCGGTGTCGATCCGCACGGCGTCTGCCCAAGGCATCAGCATCGGGTTTCCATCAAAACGAAGGACGGGGCCAGTCAGGAGGATCTGTTGTGTCATGATCTCTCCTTAGATTGAGACTGCCGCAGGAACAACTCCTGCGCGCCATTGTATCGGGAAGAGGCCATGCCTATGGTCTGCAAAAACGGGGAGGTGCGAGATGGTGGATCAGTTGGACGAAGCGGGCCAGACCCCGGAGGAAGACGAGGCACAGGCCTATCAGCTTGAGCCAAAAACAGTCTCCTCGATTCTCTATGCCGTGGAAATTGATGACCGTGAACGGTTGACCGAGTTGATGGAGCCGCTGCACGCGGCGGACATCGCCGACCTTCTCGAACAGATCAGCTCGTTTGAACGTAGTCGTTTGATCCGCCTGTACGACCGCGAATTTGACGGGGAAATCCTGTCCGAACTGGATGAAAGCATCCGCGAAGAAGTGATCGCGGTGCTGACACCGCAAGTCCTGACACAAGCGGTGCGCGAACTTGACAGTGACGATGTCGTTGACCTGATCGAGGACCTTGAGGGCGATCAACAAGAAGCGATCCTTGGCGCACTCGAAGATGTGGACCGCGCCGCAGTTGAACAGGCGATGTCCTGGCCGGAGTATTCCGCAGGCCGTTTGATGCAGCGCGAGGTGGTCAAGGCACCGGAACACTGGACCGTGGGGCAGGCAATTGACCATCTGCGTGCCACGCCGGAGGATGATCTGCCGGACCAGTTCTATCACATCGTCATGGTGGATCCGCGTTTGCATCCGGTTGGCAATGTGACGCTTGGCAAACTCATGCGTTCCAAACGCGAGACGTTGCTGCGCGATATTCTCGAAGAAACCTTTCAGATTATTCCCGCCATGCGTGACGAGGGTGATGTGGCCTATGCGTTCAACCAGTATCACCTCATTTCCGCCCCCGTGGTAGATGATGAGGGGCGGTTGATTGGTGTGATTACCATTGATGATGCCATGGCCGTGCTGGACGAAGAACACGAAGAAGACATCCTGCGTCTGGCGGGGGTCGGCGAGGGTTCCTTGTCGGACCGGGTGATCGAAACGACTAAACAGCGCCTGCCATGGCTGGCGGTCAATCTGGTCACAGCGATTGCAGCCTCTATGGTGATATCGCAATTTGAGGCCGCGATCACGCAGATCGTTGCCTTGGCGGTTCTGATGCCGATTGTCGCATCGATGGGCGGCAATGCAGGCACGCAAAGCCTGACAGTTGCGGTGCGTGCGATTGCCACCAAAGACCTCACCGGATCAAACGTCTGGCGGGTGATCCGGCGGGAATGTCTGGTGGGACTGATCAACGGGCTGATCTTTGCAGTGGTGATGGGGATTGTTGGCCTTGTCTGGTTTGGATCACCTGCGCTTGGCTATGTGATCGCGGCGGCAATGGTGGTCAATATGGTGGTGGCGGGTCTGGCAGGGACTGGAATCCCGATTTTGCTGGAACGCATCGGCGTTGATCCCGCACTGGCATCGGGAGCTTTTGTAACAACGGTGACGGATGTTGTTGGCTTCTTTGCGTTTCTCGGCTTGGCCGCAGCGGTGTTGTTGTGAACGGCCTTGCCGCGATTAAGGCCTTAGCGCGCAAGGCTGCATTCGCGCGGCGCAAGCCCTTGTTTGAAAACGCCAATGCCGCACAGGCGGGGTATCTAAGCGAAGTCTTGGCAGGTTATCGCGGTGTGCCTTTGTCTGGTTTCATGCCGATCCGCACAGAGATTAATCCGGTGCCTGCCATGGCTGAAGCTGTGGCGCATGGGTCCGTTGGTGTGCCAGTGATCGAACACGCAGGCCAACCGCTTAAATTCGCCCGTTGGACGCCGGATACACAGATGGAGAAAGGGGCTTTCGGTGCCATGATCCCGCAAGACCCGACTTTCTTTGAGCCGGAAATTCTGATTGTTCCCTTGCTGGCTTTCAACCGTGCTGGCGGCAGGCTGGGTTACGGCGGGGGGTTTTACGATCGCACACTTGAGATGTTGCGCGCAAAACGCCCGACATTGGCAATCGGCTTTGCCTTTGCAGGGCAGGAACAGGATGATGTGCCACTTGAGCCAACGGACCAGCCGCTCAACCTTATCGTGACCGAAGAGGGCGTGATCGAAGTCTCGTAATACTGCGCCTGCTGGTGCAATTCCATACTTGCCTGTCCGCACATTGCAGCCTAGCTGTGACGCTATGAAAATACTCTTTCTTGGCGATGTAATGGGGCGGGCCGGTCGGCGCGCGGTGAGCGAAAATCTGGCGCGTCTGCGCGAAGCGTGGAAGCTGGATTTTGTCGTGGTTAACGGCGAGAACGCAACCGGCGGCATGGGGCTTTCGGGCGCGCATGCCAAGGTGCTGCTTGAGGCAGGTGCCGATTGCCTGACGCTCGGGGATCACGCGTTTGACCAGAAAGACATGCTCAGCTTTATCGAGCAGGAACCGCGTATCGTTCGGCCCCTGAATTTCTCCAAGAACGCGCCGGGCAAGGGTGCACGGCTGTTCACAGCCAAGAACGGGCGCAAGGTGCTGGTCTGTCAGGCTTTGGGTCAGGTGTTTATGAAACGTCCCTTTGATGATCCGTTTTCGGCCCTTGATACGGTACTGAAAACACATCCATTGGGCGGCATGGCGTCAGCGATTATCGTTGATATCCACTGCGAGGCGACATCCGAGAAAATGGCAACGGGGCATTGGTGTGACGGGCGTGCCTCTCTGGTGGTTGGCACCCATACACATGTGCCAACCGCGGATGCGATGATTTTACCGGGCGGCACCGGGTATCTGTCAGACGCGGGTATGTGCGGCGATTATAATTCTGTGATTGGCATGGAAAAAACCGAACCCCTGCGCCGGTTTATCACGGGTATGCCAAAAGACCGCTTTACCCCTGCGAACGGCGAAGCAACCCTGTCGGGCGTCTATATCGAAACCGACGACAAAACGGGCCGCGCCACACGCATTGCGCCGGTCCGAGAGGGCGGCTTGTTGCAAAACAGCGCCCCATGACAGGCCGCGAGGTTGCGTTCTTCACCTTGTGTCTGGTGCTGATGGGCGCTGGATGGGGTGCTACGCAGCCAATGACAAAGATTGCGGTTTCAACAGGGTACGGCCACTTTGGCCTGCTGTTTTGGCAGATGGTGATTGGTGCCGCGATTATGGCCCCGATCTGTGCGATCCGTCGCACATCATTGCCCATGAACATGCGCGCGCTGCGCCTTTATGCAATCCTCGCGATGATTGGTGCCGTGATTCCGAATACGATTTCCTATCAGGCGGCGGTACATCTGCCGGCTGGCGTGATGTCGCTGTTACTGAGCCTCATTCCGATGTTTGCCTTTGTGATCGCGCTGGGAATCGGCAATGAAAACTTTCGCTGGCGACGTATCATCGGTCTTGGCTTCGGGCTTGTGGGGGTCTTGATGATCATCGCCCCGTCGGTTGATCTGGGGCAGGAAATCTCAGTTGGGTGGGCCGCAATCTATCTGGTTACGGCGCTGTTTTATGCGTTTGAAGGCAATTACATCGCGAAATGGGGTACTGAAGGACTTGATCCATTCCAGGTCATGCTGGGTGCCTCTTTGGTGGGTGGTATCGTTGTCACACCAATGATGTTGGCATCAGGTCATTACATCGCGCCCGCTTTACCTATGCCACTGCCGCAACTGGCCCTGTTGGGGGCTTGTGTGATTCACGTCTTTGTCTATGCCGCCTATGTCTGGCTGGCAGGGCGGGCAGGCGCGGTTTTTGCGGTTCAGGTGAGTTACATGGTGACGGGTTTCGGCCTGATTTGGGCTTGGGTTATGCTGGGCGAGGGGTACTCCGCGACGATCTGGCTGGCGCTGGGCGCGATGTTTGTAGGGATGTATCTGGTCCAGCCCCGTCCCAAGCTTGCGCCGCTCACCGTGATAGGCGAGAGTTGAAAAAGCATGTTATCCCTCGCAATTAGGCTATCTTGATGGAATTTTTACGCCTTTCGGACACTGGCAGCGCGATCCTGTCGATCACTGTTGTCGTGGTCATGTTCATCATGTTCCTACGCGAGTATTTTCCAACAGAAGTGGTTGCCCTTGGCGGTGCTGCGACTTTGTTGGCGACTGGCGTGCTTCCTTATGAGGACGCACGTTTGGTGCTTTCCAATTCTGCACCCTGGACCATTGCTGCGATGTTTATCGTTATGGGCGCGTTGGTGCGCACGGGGGCATTGGATGTGCTGACGCAACTGGCAGAAAGGTATGCGCGCACCAACCCCAAAACAGCAGTGGTTGGCGTGATCCTGTCGGTGATGGGCGCATCCGCGATTATGAACAACACGCCCGTGGTTGTGGTGATGATCCCCGTGGTGGTGCAATTAAGCAAAACACTAGGAACAAAAGCGTCCAAGTTGCTGATACCGCTGTCTTATGCGGCGATCATGGGGGGCTCTCTTACGTTAATCGGCACTTCGACAAACCTGTTGGTGGATGGTGTTGCACGATCACAGGGGATGGCACCGTTTGGTATCTTCGAAATCCTGCCTATTGGTCTGGTCGTTTGCGCGTGGGGGCTGACCTATATGACGCTGTTCGGGCGCAAACTATTGCCGGACCGCGACAGCATGGCGACGATGCTGTCGGATCGCTCCAAGATGAAGTTCTTTTCCGAAGCCGTCATCCCGCCGGAAAGTAACCTGATCGGCCGTGAAGTATTGGACGTTAAGCTGTTCAAACGCGAAGGGGTGCGGCTTATCGACGTGATCCGCGGGGACCAATCCCTGCGTCGCAATCTCAAAGGGGTTGCGTTGCAAATTGGTGATCGGGTGATCTTGCGCACGGAAATGACCGAATTGCTAAGCCTTCAAGCGACGAAGGATTTGAAACGGGTGGACCAGCTGTCTGCGGTTGAAACCACCACAGTTGAAGTGCTGATCACGCCGGGATGCCGGATGGTCGGGCGCTCCCTTGGCTCCATGCGGTTGCGGCGGCGCTATGGTGTGTACCCTCTGGCAGTGCACCGGCGTAACCAGAACATCGGGTTGCAACTCGATGATCTGATTGTGAAAGTTGGCGATACGCTTCTGCTGGAAGGTGCTGCGGAAGACATTGCACGCCTTGCAGCTGACATGGATATGGTTGACGTGAGCCACCCTTCGGCGCGGGCCTACCGTCGCGGTCATGCCCCGATTGCGATTGCCGCGCTTATCGGGATTGTTGTTTTGGCTGCACTGAACGTCGCGCCCATTCTGTTGCTCGCCGTGATCGCTGTGGCACTGGTCCTGATCACTGGCTGCATTGATGCAGAGGAAGCATTCACCTTTGTTGACGGGCGTTTGCTGGCCCTGATTTTCTCCATGCTGGCGGTGGGGGCAGGTTTGCAGAACTCGGGTGCGATCACGTTGATGGTGGATGCCATTGCGCCGACATTGGGGTCGATGCCGTTGACCGTTGTCATCTTTAGCGTCTTCTTGCTAACCACAATTCTGACAGAGATTGTCTCCAACAATGCGGTGGCGGTGATCATGACGCCGATAGCCATCAGCCTTGCAGCCGCCCTTGGCATAGATGCGCGGCCCTTGGTTGTGGCGGTGATGATTGCGGCCTCTTGTGCCTTTGCCACTCCCATCGGATATCAGACCAATACGCTGGTTTACGGTCCCGGCGGGTACCGCTTCACCGACTTTATGAAGATCGGTATCCCGTTGAATTTAAGTATGTCTTTGTTGGCAAGCGCAGTTATTCCGCTGATCTGGTGACCTAACGCCGACGGGCGGTGGGGGTCGTGGATGCGGACGATATTTAAGGCCAAAAAGAGGAGAGGCGTGGCGCGCTACATCGGCCAGAACACCAGAATGGCGGGGATGGAGACGGCGACCACGATGATTTCCAGTGGCAGTCCCATCCGCCAGTAATCGCCAAAGGAATATCCGCCGGGGCCAAGGATCAGGGTGTTGTTCTTGTGTCCGATGGGGGTGAGGAAGGCGCTGGAGGCGGCGACGGCAACTGCCATCAGGAACGGGTCCGGGGAGACGCCGAGGGTTTGGGCCATCTGGATGCCAACGGGGGCGGCAACAATTGTTGTGGCGGTGTTATTAAGCACATCCGAGAGCGTCATTGTGACCACCATCAGCACGGTGAGGACCATCCACGGGGCAAGGCCTTGGGTGAGGGTCAAAAGCGCGCCCGAGATGAGCTCGGTGCCGCCGGATGTTTCAAGAGCTGCGCCAAGAGGGATCATTGATCCTAATAAGACAACAACCGGCCATTCGATATGGGTATAAAGTTCGGAAAGTGGTACGATTTTTGCGAGAACGTAGGCGATCACCACAAGGCCCAGAGCAACCGGCAGATAGATCAGCCCAACGCTTGCAGCCGCGACGGCAGCCCCGAACAGGCCGATGGCGAGCCAGACTTTTGCATTGTCCGTGACGGCCAGCCCGCGATCCGCAAGGGGTAGCACACCCAGCCATTCAGTAACGTCCGCAGCGGTGTCGCGCGGCACCAGTAACAACAGGATATCGCCAGCTTTGAGTTCGGTTGAGCGCAGGTGCGTCGTAATCTTGCGGCCCTGACGGGAGATGCCTAGAAGAATAGTACGTCTGCGCCATGTCAATCCGACGGTCTGGGAAGTCCGGCCATTCAGGCGAGAGTTTTCGGCGACAACAACTTCAATGATTTCAACACCTTCTCCGCCAGCCTTCAACTGTTCCTCGCGCACTGTGTCTGACAGGGACAGGCCCAAAGCGCTGCGAAATTCGTCGAGGGCGTCGGGCGTTGCGTCGAGGACCAGCGCGTCACCTGCCTTTAGCGCCACGCTGCGTGCCTGCCCATATCGCCGTTTGCCGTCGCGTATCAAGCCAAGGATAGAGACATCAGCTGCGTCTGCTGCAGATAGCAACTCTGACAGGCGTTTGCCGATGTGTTTGCTGTCTTCGGGCACAACCAGTTCTGCGATGTATTGTGCAAGATCCTCGTTTGTGATGCGCGCATCGTCGCGCGCCGGTATCAGTCGCCAGCCAATCAACGCAACAAAGACGAGACCCGCAATGGCTGCGATGCCGCCGACAGGGGCAAAATCGAACATGCGGAAGGGTTCACCAAGGCTTTCCTGCCGGATTGCAGCGATGATGATGTTCGGCGGGGTGCCGATCAGCGTGACCATGCCGCCGAGGATTGTCGCAAAACTAAGCGGCATCAGGCTGAGGCCGGGCTGGCGGCCTGCTTTTCGGGCGGTTTGTATATCGACAGGCATCAGCAGCGCGAGGGCTGCTACGTTGTTCATAAACGCGGACAGGATGCCACCAATGGCCCCCATCAGTGTGATATGCGCGCCGAGCGAGCGTGAGGCGTCAATCATGGTGCGGGTGATCAGCAGCACAGCGCCGGAGCGCACAAGGCCTGCTGAGACCACCAACACCAACGCAACCACCAGGGTTGCGGGGTGACCAAACCCGCTAAACGCGTCCTTTGTCGGTACAACGCCCAAAACCACGCCGATCATCAAGGCGGAAAAGGCCACAATATCGTAGCGGAATTTGCCCCATAGCAGCATGCCAAAGACGGTGCCGAAGAGAGTGAAGAGGATAATTTGATCTGTGCTCATTCCCGCACCATGTTTGGATTGGCGCAGCAGGGCAAGGGGAGAATGATGCCTGTGTGCGGCACTGCTTGTCGGGCAGGCGGCGCTGGCCTATAGAAGCAGAAGATTGCGAAACTCCAGACGAGGTACCTCATGGCCGGCCATTCCAAATGGGCAAATATTCAGCACCGCAAGGGGCGTCAGGACAAGATCCGCGCCAAACTGTTTTCCAAATTCAGCAAGGAAATCACGGTTGCAGCCAAGATGGGTGATCCCGATCCGGACAAGAACCCACGCCTGCGTCTGGCTGTAAAAGAGGCTAAATCTGCTTCGATGCCCAAGGATAACATCGATCGCGCCATTAAAAAGTCGGTTGCGGGCGAGGGCGAAGACTACAAAGAAATACGCTATGAGGGCTATGGCCCCAACGGTGTTGCGGTGATTGTCGAGACGATGACCGACAACCTGAACCGGACGGCATCCACCGTACGCTCAACCTTCACGAAGAATGGTGGCAATCTGGGGGAGACAGGCAGTGTCGGTTTCATGTTCGACCGAAAGGGCGAGGTCACCTATCCGGCGGAGGTTGGCGATGCTGACACCGTGATGATGGCCGCGATCGAAGCCGGAGCCGAAGATGTCGAAAGCACCGAGGACGGTCATGTCATATGGTGTGCGGACACTGACCTGAATGACGTGGCGACTGCGCTAGAAGCGGAGTTGGGTGAATCTGACTCGACCAAATTGGTGTGGAAACCAACAACCACAACCGAGATGGACCTTGAGGGTATGCAAAAGCTGATGAAGCTGGTGGATGCGCTTGAGGATGATGATGATGTGCAGCGCGTTACAACCAACTTCGAAGCCTCGGACGAGGTGATGGAACAATTGGGGCAGGAAGACTGATCAAACAAAAAGCCGCTCTGTAAGGAGCGGCTTTTTTGTGAACAACAGTTCAGCTATGGAGGTCCGTATCAGCCAAAGATGCGGGACATGCCAAACCAGCAACGCAAACCGCGCGATTTGCAGGGCTTTTTCTCGACGGGCTTCTGCTGGGCAATAACCGCCAACACCTGTTTCACCTCATTCAAGCGTGCAAGTGCGGCACTGCCGCCTGCGCCAGCCTGAACGCCCAGGATTTTCGACTGTGTGTGCAGGGCCGCTTCAATCACGGACAGCTCGGCTTGGCTCAGGCCGAGAGTATGCGTCTTGTCGATCATCTTGGTATCCTTTTTCTATCGGGTTCATATAGGAAGCTTGTGAAGGTTACGCCAGTGCCTGCGAACTGGATCACTAACATGTGTGAATTTCGTCAGAACAGAAGCGTGATATTTCAATAGACTGAGACATTTACGCGCTGTTCTTGAGGTCAAAATGTGGCTATCCGCAGTCACGTATCTAAAACAACAGGGCGTGTTGCATGCTGACTTCGTTTTTGCCGGGTTTTGTCCTGAGCCTGACACTGATCCTTGCCATCGGGGCGCAGAACGCCTTTGTGTTGCGTCAGGGATTGCGGCGCGAGCATGTGTTTTGGGTATGCCTCACATGTGGTATGTCCGACGCCATCCTGATCGTTGCGGGGGTTGCCGGGTTTAGCGCATTGGCCAAGGCTGTGCCGTGGTTTGAAACCGCAATGCGCTACGGCGGTTCGGCCTTCCTGATCTGGTACGGTTGGCGCAATGCGGTCTCCGCGTGGCGCGGCGGGGCCATATTGGACACATCGGGAGAGGCTGCGCAGAGCCTGAGCAAAACGATCCTCACCCTGTTGGCAATCACTTGGCTGAACCCGCATGTTTACCTTGATACAGTTGTGCTGATCGGATCGATTTCGGCACAATATCCAGATCGTTTGGCGTTTGGTACGGGGGCCGTGCTGGCCAGCATCACGTTTTTCTTTTCACTTGGGTACGGCGCGCGCCTGTTGACCCCGTTTTTCGCAAAGCCCCTGAGCTGGCAAATCCTCGACGGCTTTATCGCACTGACAATGTGGGCGATTGCGGCAAAACTTTTGTTGCTGTGACCTTGCCCTTTCCGGCGCAGAGGCTCAGTAATAGGACATGACCACTGCCCTTCCTCATCGCCCGATTGCGGGCATACTCTGGATGCTGGTGACGGGGCTGTGTTTTATCATGGTGACGGCACTGGTGAAATATATGGGGCCGCGCCTGCCTGCGGCAGAGGCCGCGTTTCTGCGCTACGGGATGGGGTTGATCTTTTTGGCTCCCATCATCAGTTCTTTCAAGTCTGCCCATCTGACCGCACGTCAATGGACGCTGTTCGGGGTACGCGGGTTCTGTCATGCCTTCGGGGTAATCCTGTGGTTCTTTTCCATGACCCGTATTCCGATTGCCGAACTGACGGCAATGAACTACCTCGCGCCGATTTATGTCACTGTAGGGGCGGCACTGTTTCTGGGTGAACGGCTTGCCCTGCGCCGCATTGTTGCGGTCATCATGGGGTTGTTGGGGGCGGCGATCATCCTGCGGCCGGGGTTTCGCGAGATCAGCGAAGGGCATCTGGCGATGTTGGTGGCCGCCGTTGTCTTTGCCGGATCATATCTGCTGGCCAAAATACTGGCGGACGAAGTGCGTCCGGGCATCGTGGTCAGCATGATGTCGATCTTTGTCACACTCAGCCTTGCGCCTTTTGCCCTTTGGGTCTGGATCATGCCAACCATGCAGGAATTGGGCATCCTGTTTCTGGTCGCTATCTTTGCGACCGCGGGCCATTACACGATGACACTGGCCTTTGCAGCGGCACCGGTGACGGTCACTCAACCGGTGACGTTCCTGCAGTTGGTTTGGGCCACCGCGCTTGGCGCGCTGATGTTTTCGGAACCCGTCGACATCTGGGTAATCATTGGTGGCTTTGTGATCCTCGGCTCTGTCACGTTCATCACGTGGCGTGAGGCGACATTGAAACGGGTAATCACACCAAACACAAACGCGACCAAGGTCTGATCCATTTTTCTTGATTGACGGGTCAATAAAGAAAGACTTACCTAGCGGGGAACCGTTTCAGGAGTCGAATTCGTTATGCCCAAAGTTGGAATGGAACCCATCCGCCGCTCCGCCTTGGTGCAGGCCACCATTGAGGAAATCGGGGCGGCACATTCCCTTGACGTGACCGTTGGGCAAATCGCCAAGCGCGCGGGCATGTCAACGGCGCTGGCGCACCACTATTTTGGTGGAAAGGATCAAATTTTCCTCGCGGCCATGCGCCATATCCTGTCCGAATATGGTGGTGAGGTCCGTGCGCGATTGTCAGAGGCCCGCACCCCGCGTGATCGGGCCAGCGCCATTATCATCGCGAGCTTTGATGAAACCTGTTTTGCGCCTGCGACCGTAAATGCCTGGATGACGCTCTATGCTGCGGCCCCGACCCATGCGGACACCCGTCGCCTGTTGCGGCTTTATCAACGCCGGTTGCGGTCGAACCTGCGCCACGCCTTGCGCCCGATCAGTGTCACCCCCGAAGCGGACGCCGAAACGCTTGCCGCTTTGATCGACGGACTTTACCTGCGCGCCGCGCTGTCGACACAGGGAACAGCCTCTGCGGCGCGTGCTTCTGCGCTGTCGACGCTGGAACTTCTGCTGGATACCAAAATATGAGCAAACCTAACATTCTGATCCTGATGGTCGACCAGTTGAACGGTACATTGTTTCCCGACGGTCCGGCCGAATGGTTACATGCGCCCAACCTCAAGAAACTGGCGGCGCGGTCTACGCGGTTTGCCAATTGCTATACAGCATCACCGTTGTGCGCGCCGGGCAGGGCGGCGTTCATGTCCGGCCAGCTTCCATCGGCCACGGGTGTCTATGACAATGCAGCCGAATTCGCCTCAAGCATCCCGACTTATGCGCATCATCTGCGTCGTGCGGGGTACCAGACCTGTCTGTCTGGCAAGATGCACTTTGTTGGCCCCGACCAGATGCACGGATTTGAAGAACGCCTGACAACAGACATTTATCCGGCGGATTTCGGTTGGACGCCCGATTACCGCAAACCCGGTGAACGGATTGATTGGTGGTATCACAACATGGGCTCGGTGACCGGAGCAGGGGTGGCCGAAATCTCCAACCAGATGGAGTACGACGACGAGGTCGCCTACAACGCGACGCGAAAACTGTATGATCTGTCACGGGGGGCAGATGAGCGCCCGTGGTGCCTGACTGTCAGCTTTACCCATCCGCATGACCCCTATGTGGCGCGAAAAAAATACTGGGACCTTTACGCCGATTGCGAACACCTGCTGCCTGACGTTGCGATGATGGCGTACGAAGACCACGATCCGCACTCCCAACGCATCCTTGACGCCAACGACCGCGAAAATTTTGACATCAGCGAAGATGATATCAAACGCGCACGCCGCGCTTATTTTGCGAACATCAGCTACCTTGATGATAAAGTGGGCGAGATCCTGCAGACTCTGGAAGACACCCGCCAGGAGGCGATCATCGTCTTTGTATCTGACCATGGGGATATGCTGGGCGAGCGGGGTTTGTGGTTCAAAATGTCCTTTTTCGAAGGGTCTGCCCGTGTGCCGATGATGATCTGCGCCCCCCAGATGGACGCGTCCCTGCAAACCTCACCGGTAAGCAACATCGACATCTGTCCGACCCTTTGCGATCTGGCGGGTGTGTCGATGGAAGAAGTCATGCCATGGACCACAGGTCAGTCGATTGTCCCGATGGGGCAGGGCGTAGAACGCACCGAACCCGTTGCGATGGAATACGCGGCCGAAGGATCATACGCGCCGATGGTCTCGCTGCGGTATGGCAAATGGAAATACAACCGATGCGCACTGGACCCCGATCAGTTGTTTGATCTGGAAGCTGATCCGCATGAATTGACCAACCTCGCGGATCATCCCGATCATCAAGGGACGCTGACATCCTTGCGCGCCAAGACCGAGGCCCGCTGGGATCTGGCGGCTTATGATGCGGACGTACGCACCTCTCAAGCGCGCCGCTGGGTGGTTTACGAGGCGCTGCGCGAGGGGGGCTACTATCCGTGGGATTACCAACCTCTGCGCAAAGCGTCCGAGCAATACATGCGCAACCACATGGATCTTAATGTGCTGGAAGAGAACAAACGCTTCCCGCGCGGCGAATAACCTCTTCACTTGGCCCTTAACCTCTCACCGGAGGCAAGAAAGTTCTTCATCATGCCCTATGACACACAACCCAAAGCCAGCCACTTTATCAACGGCGCATACGTCGAAGACACCGGCGGCACACCAATAGATGTGATCTACCCTGCAACGGGTGAAAAGATCGCCACCGTGCACGCGGCGACACCTGAGATTATCGAAAATGCCATTACATCTGCAAAGAAAGCCCAAGCGGCATGGGCGGCACTCAGCGGAACGGAACGCGGCCGCATCTTGCGCCGTGCAAGCGAGATCATGCGCGATCGGAACCACGACCTGAGTGTGTTGGAAACCTACGATACCGGCAAACCTTATCAGGAAACCTCGGTGGTTGATGCAACTTCTGGGGCGGATGCGCTGGAATACTTTGGCGGGATGGCTGCAACCCTGACCGGCGAACACATCCAGCTGGGCGAAAACTGGGTCTACACCCGCCGCGAGGCGTTGGGGGTGTGCGTGGGCATCGGGGCGTGGAACTATCCGACACAGATCGCCTGCTGGAAAGGCGCGCCCGCACTGGCCTGTGGCAATGCGATGATTTTCAAACCCTCCGAGATGACACCGCTATGCGCGCTAAAGGTTGCCGAAATCCTACACGAAGCGGGATTGCCAGCGGGCCTATACAATGTGGTGCAAGGGATGGGCGAGGTCGGCAATGCGCTGGTTACAGATGCGCGTGTTGACAAGGTATCTCTGACCGGCTCAGTGCCGACAGGGCGCAAGGTCTATGCAGCTGCCGCTGCGGGGATCAAGCATGTCACGATGGAATTGGGCGGCAAATCCCCGATGATCGTATTCGAGGACGCAGATATCGAAAATGCGGTTGGCGGTGCCATTCTGGGTAACTTCTACAGCTCTGGTCAGGTGTGTTCCAATGGCACTCGGGTTTTTGTGCACAAAGCGATCAAAGAGCAATTCCTCAAGCGCTTGACCGAACGTCTTGGCAACGCAGTGATCGGTGATCCGATGGACCCCGAAACCAGTTTCGGCCCAATGGTGTCTGAACGGCAGATGAACATTGTCTTGGGCTATATCGAAGCGGGAAAACAGGAAGGTGCTCGCTTGGTTACTGGTGGTGCCAAGCTGGACCGCGAAGGTTATTACCTTGAACCCACAGTATTTGCCGATGTCACCGACACCATGACCATTGCCCGCGAAGAGATTTTCGGCCCCGTCATGGCTGTGCTTGATTTCGAGGACGAAGACGATGTGATGGCCCGCGCCAATGACACAGAGTTCGGATTGGCCGCCGGTGTCTTTACCCGCGATCTGACGCGCGCGCACCGTGTCGCCGCGCGGTTTGAGGCGGGGACTTGTTATATCAACACCTATAATGACGCACCGGTTGAGGCCCCTTTTGGCGGGTCAAAGAATTCCGGTGTGGGACGCGAGAATTCAAAAGCCGCGATCGAGCACTACAGCCAACTGAAATCGGTGTTTGTGCGCATGGATGATGTGGACGCGCCTTTCTAAAGGCGTTCGGCCCCGTTTTGTTGGGGAGTGAGGGACCAAATGAAAGCAGAATTCGTAATCGTCGGCGCAGGCTCTGCGGGCTGCGCCATCGCATATCGATTGGCGATGGCAGGCCGTAAAGTCATGGTGATTGAACATGGCGGAACGGATGCGGGGCCTTTTATCCAGATGCCTGCGGCGCTGTCCTACCCGATGAACATGAAACGCTATGACTGGGGCTATTCCTCGGAGCCTGAACCGCACCTGGGTGGGCGCCGATTGGCCTGTCCGCGCGGCAAGGTGATTGGTGGATCCTCCAGTATCAACGGGATGGTCTATGTACGCGGCCATGCGCAGGACTTCGATCATTGGGAAAAGGCGGGGGCGCAGGGGTGGGCCTATGCGGATGTGCTGCCTTATTACAAGCGTATGGAGACATGGCATGACGGTGGGCATGGCGGTGATCCGACATGGCGGGGCAGAGACGGGCCGTTGCATGTGAGCCGTGGTACGCGGGACAATCCGTTGTTCGAGGCTTTTGTGCGTTCGGGGGAGCAGGCCGGATATCAGGTTACTGACGATTACAACGGCCAAAAGCAGGAAGGGTTTGGCCCAATGGAGCAGACCGTCTGGAAAGGGCGGCGCTGGTCTGCGGCAAATGCCTATTTGCGACCTGCGCAAAAGACTGGAAATGTTGAGCTGATACAAGCATTGGCGCAAAAGGTCGTCATTGAAGACGGACGTGCAACAGGCGTTGAAGTGCTACGCGGCGGCAAACATGAGGTGATCAAAGCAGAGCGCGAGGTGGTTTTGGCGGCTTCCTCCATCAATTCGCCCAAGTTGCTGATGTTGTCCGGGATCGGGCCGGCGGCGCATCTGGCGGAGCACGGGATCGACGTCATCGCGGACCGCCCCGGTGTTGGTGCAAATCTGCAAGACCATCTTGAGATGTATATCCAGATGGCCGCGTCGCAGCCGATTACGCTTTATAAACATTGGAACATTTTCTCCAAGGCTCTGATCGGCGCGCAATGGTTGTTGACGAAGAAAGGGATGGGGGCATCCAACCAGTTCGAAAGTGCGGGTTTCATCCGGTCCAAAGCGGGAGTTCCCTATCCTGACATCCAGTTCCATTTTCTGCCCATTGCGGTACGTTATGACGGCCAAACCGCTGCAGAAGGCCATGGATTTCAAGCGCATACAGGCCCGATGCGGTCGCGTTCGCGCGGCAGTGTGACCCTGCGCTCTGCTGATCCGGCGGATGATCCGCTGATCCGGTTCAACTACATGTCGCACCCGCAGGATTGGGAAGAATTCCGCACATGTATCCGTTTGACCCGCGAGATATTTGCGCAAGAGGCTTTCAAACCCTTCGTAAAGCATGAGATCCAGCCCGGTGCAGCCTACCAATCGGATGCTGAGTTGGACGAAGTCATTCGGGAACATGCGGAAAGTGCCTATCACCCTTGCGGCACGTGCCGGATGGGGCGGGCGGATGATGCGTACGCAGTGGTTGACCCGCAAGCACGCGTGATCGGTGTTGAAGGGCTGCGGGTTGCGGACAGCTCTGTTTTTCCACGTATTCCAAACGGCAATCTGAACGCACCATCAATTATGGTGGGCGAGAAAGTCTCGGATCATCTGCTGGGGCTGGAGCCGCTGGCCCGCGCGAACGACGCGCCATGGAACCATCCGAACTGGCAAACGTCGCAGCGTTAAAACATGATCGAGGTGCGTTAACCTTTCTTAACAAAATCAGTTGATTATAGCGCCTGATAAGGTCACATTAATCAAATGTTAAGGATTTGTTCATGTTTTGCCCTGATGCTTGTCTTGGCCTCACCGTCAGTTGCTGGTGAATTTGCGGGCAAAGTGCGCGTCATTGACGGTGATACAATAGATGTGGGCGAAACTCGCGTTCGCATCCACGGCATCGACGCGCCCGAACGCGATCAACCCTGTACCACGCTTACGGGCCAAAACTGGGCGTGCGGGGATTGGGTGACGCGCGCTGTACGCGACCGGTATCAAGGGGCGCATGCGCTTTGCGCGGCAGTGGATCGTGATCGATACGGTCGCGTCGTCGCGCGGTGTTTCGTGGAGGGTCAGGATATCGGGCGTGCGCTTGTTGCAGACGGGCTGGCCTATGCCTATCGCAAATATTCCAACGACTATGATCTTGAGGAAAAAGCGGCCTTTGTGGCTGACGCAGGCATTCATGGCTTTACCATGCAATCGCCAGCCCGCTACCGCCTGACGAGGATCAAAGGGCGCAATGCACCTGATGCAAACTGCCGGATCAAGGGCAATATCAGCGCCACAGGAACGCGGATTTATCACATGCCGGGGCAGAAATTCTACGAGAAAACAGGCATCCGCCCGGAGCAGGGTGAGCGATGGTTCTGTTCCGAAGCGCAAGCGCGAGCATCAGGCTGGCGTGCGGCAAAAAAATAGCTTATTCAATACGGTAGGGCAGCGTATCGCGCGTGTTCTGGTCGACAATCAAGGGCCGTTCCAAGGGGGGGACCGCGCGTTGGTGACAGTTCTTACGCTCACATATCCGGCATGAAATCCCGATAGGCTCAAAGGCGCTGTCCTGCGTTCGGTCAAGCCCGTCAGCATAGACGAGCTGATCCGCGTGGCGCATCTCGCAGCCCAAGGCGATTGCAAAACGTCGCACAGGCGCGCCAAAACGTCCCGCCGGTTTCGAGATGTCACGGGCCAGACTGATGTAGCGCACACCGTCCGGTGTTTCGGCCAATTGGCGCAGGAAACGGCCCGGCGTTTCAAAAGCGCGGTGTACATTCCATAGCGGGCAAGCCCCCCCAAAACGTGCGAATTGCAGTCGCGTCGCGGAGTGGCGTTTGGTGATGGTGCCTGCCTGATCAACCCTTACAAAAAAGAACGGGACGCCCTTGGCCCCCGGACGCTGCAAAGTCGCAAGGCGATGTGCAACCTGTTCGATGGAACTACCAAACTGGCTGGCGAGGATTTCAAGATCATGGCGACAGGTTTGCGCTGCATCCAGAAAACGCGTGTAGGGCATAAGCGCCGCCCCGGCAAAATAATTGGCAAGGCCGATTTTCGCAATGTCGCGGGCAGCGGTTGTTGTGAAACGCGCCAGATCGAGGGTCGCTTCCAATAAGGCGTCTTGATCTGTCAGGGCGACTTGTAGCAACAGTTGAAAGGTTTGTGTCTGGGGGGCGGCACGTGCCGATATGGACAGGGTGCGCGCCTCCGTTACATAGCGGCGCAGCGTGTCAGTATCAGCAAAGTGCACACTCACGCCTGCGTCTCCGAGGGCGGCAATAGCGGCGATGCGCATGTTGCGGTGGTCTCCGGTCCGGCCCGCAAAGTTCTCTGCAGCCCGGTCCACTGCGTCGATGTAATTGTCGCAATAGTGAAAGAAGTCGCGTACTTCTTCCCATGGTGATGGTGCGCTTCGGGCATCTTCGCGGCCCAACGCTTCATCCAGTGAGGCAAGGCGCTCGTGGGTTTGACGATAGCTTTGGTGCAAGTCCAGAAACGCGCGCGCCAGTCCCGGTGCATTTGACGCCGCAAGCCTTATATCTGCAAGGGGCGGCAGTTTCCCCTGAAACACCGGATCAGCCAGCGCTTCGCGCATGTCGCTGACAAGCCGTTCCCCGTCACCTGCACTAAGTTCGGTTACGTCCACGCCAAATTCGGTTGCTAGCGCCAAAACAACAGTTGTCGAAATGGGACGGTTATTGTTCTCCATTTGGTTCAGATAAGGCAGCGAAACACCCATCCGCGCGGCAAAGTCCTTTTGCGTCAGGCCCAGCTTGGTGCGCAGCTCGCGCAGCTTGGCTCCGGCATAGAGTTTCTGACTTGCCATTCGTGTGCCCTTTGCAACTTTGCAGTTTCAGAAAGGCTAACTTTGCAAAGCGGGATGCGCAAGCAGAACACTTGTTAGTTATCCCTTAGTCTGGTCCCCTTTTTTCACCGGAAGTGGACGGATGCCACCGGACGACCGCGGAAGGCTTTTCGGCCCAATCGGTTCGATTGCCTTTTCCACCAACAATAGATAGCTCACTTTCCCACGCGACGATCTGGCGGGAAGTGGCCGGCAATTTGTTTCGCTAGTTCCACGAATAAAGCCGCCCGCCTGCGCCGCCCCCTGTCGCGCTTGTTGGGCGAACTTGCCCACATCGCCCTGAATGCAGACCTGACATAACCAATCCTCACAGGAACGCCGGTGACGTCTTCCCTGCCACTGGGACAGAAAGGGCGGCATCGGACTGGCCACTGCTGAACTCTGCGTCGCGGGCTACATGGGTGTCGCAGCATCACGGCGGCGGGATTTGCGTGGGGTTGAGCCAACATTCAGGCATAGTGATCTGCTGCAACGTGACCGAGGATACGGACCGGCGCATCGCCCGTGTTCTTGGAATGATCTGGCTAGCGGCGTTATGCGCCATGCCGACGCGGGCTATGACGATACTATCGACGGCGCGTCAAAACGGATTGAACCTGCCCGGCATTCTGTAAAGAGCGCGGGCATAGAATAACGAACGAACCCTTCGATGAGTAAACGTACCGACACCGGCGTCCGCTCTTTCAAGGGCGTCAAATACAACGGCGTCGCTTATATGGCCGGGCAGGTTGGCGAAGGAGCCACCATTCAGGAACAAACCACCGAATGCTTGCGCCGCGTTGACGCGCTGCTGACACAGGCAGGGCTGTCACGCGCGCACTTGCTGTGTGCGACGATCTGGCGTGCGGATATGAGCGATTTTGACGGCCTGAACGACGTCTGGAGCGCCTTGGTGTCAGAGGGCCACGCGCCCAACCGCGCCTACGGTGAGGCCAAGCTGGCCAGACCGGAATTGGAATTCGAGATCATTGTAGACGCTGCTTGCGGCTGACCTTTCGGCACAGACCCACAACAGGGCGTGCGCCGGAAATCAGTAGCTTGTCGTCATCCGGAGGCCCCGGAGATAGGTCAGTTGAACAAGGATAACCGTCTGCGTATCCTGTTAACCTTCGCCCGCGCACAGCCTTAGCTATCCGCCAGATCGACTTCGTTTGGCTAGGTGCTGCCCGGGGCAAGTTGCCCCAGTGTAATCTGGCGCAGGATCTCCGCTTTCACCTTGCAGTAGGTTGTGGCATCGCACGCTCCCGCCCAGCTGGTTGAGGCCTCTTAATGAAGACATAAACCCTTAAAGTCAGACTTGGACGTCAGCAAACGCCATGCCAAAAAGAACCGGGCCAGAGATTTCTCTCTGGCCCCGTCCTGTTGTACTCAAGGCGTTCTCAGATATTACCGATCAGAATATGAAATCAACGTCCGTCAGGCTGGCGATGCCGACATTCTCGATGGTCAGCGACCCGCCGCCATCCCAGTTGATCGTCACATTCGCACCACCACCGCTGGTCCCAACGGATGTTGCCGCGTCTTGCCAATCCTGATTAGAGCCCAAGCCGTTCGTCACACCAAAGGATGAGATGTCCAGCCGGTCAGCACTGGTGTAGTCTGTGATCCGGTCGCCCCCCTGATTTGCAAAGAAGACGAACGTATCAACGCCACCGCCGCCAGACATGATGTCGTTGCCCGCAGCGCCTGTGATCTCATCGTTACCGCCGCCGCCAAAGATCTCGTCGTTGCCACCGCCGCCGTTGATCTCATCGTTGCCGCCACCGCCAAAGATCTTGTCGTTGCCACCGCCGCCAAAGACGTTGTCATTGCCAACCTGGGCAAAGACCAGATCGTTGCCGGACTGGGCGAATACCAGATCGTTGCCGGAACCGGTGTTGATGATATCGTTGTCGCCACCACCGTTGGCAATGTCATTCGCGGCACCACCGAAGAGCCTGTCTGTACCGGCCCCGCCGAACAGCTGGTCAAAGTCGTTGCCGCCGAACATCAGGTCGTTGCCGCTACCGCCGAACAGCACGTCCTCGCCGTCGCCGCCATTCAGGACGTCGTTGTCACCATCGCCGGAAAGCACGTCATTGCCCCCTTCGCCGCGCAGGTTATCTGTGCCAGCGTCGCCGCGCAGGATGTCATTGCCATCGCCACCAAAGGCTTCGTCGTTGCCATCGTTGCCGTCAAAGACGTTGTCGGCGGCATTGCCGATCAGGATGTCGGCACCGCCGCCACCCATGTAGTTTTCAAACTCCTGCAAATCCCCGCTGAAGGCACCGGCCGTTGTTTGGTTGAACCGATAACCGCCCATATCGAGATCAACATAGAAATCAAAAGCATCTATCCCTGTGAACAGGGTAAAGTCGGCGGTATCCGTACCGGCACCACCAATGTAATCCGGCAGACCGTCACCACCGCCGAAGATGATTGTGTCATCACCACCCTGGCCTTTGAAATTACTGCCATTGACACCTCGGAACGTGTCATCAGCTTGCGTACCGACAACGGCTTCAATGCTGATCAGGTCCAGCGTACCGCCAAGGCCGGTCCATTGTTCAGTTGTCAGATCGAAGTTGATGCCTTCTGTCGGGTTTGTCACATCGCTCGCGTCAACCGTGTCCGTGCCGACACCGCCGTCGATGTCATCGATGAACTGTCCGTTGCCGTGGAAGAACATGTCGTTGCCCGCTTCACCGTTCAGTGTTTGGGTACCAAAAGTCGATGTGATTTCATCGTCAAGCGTTGTGCCGATGATTGTCTCGACACTGGAAATCGTCAGCCCGCCGTTCTGGTTCTGGTAGGTTCCGGCCTCCAGATCGATGATCAGATTGTGGTCAGTCCGGTTTGAGAGATCAAGCGTATCTGTGCCCGAACCACCCATGATATTATCCGCAAATTCACCGTCGCGCACGATGAACGTGTCATTTCCTGCACCGCCGTCAATCTCGTCTGTGCCGAAGCCACCTTCGATCACATCGTTACCGTCGCGGCCTTCGATGGAATCATTACCACCATCACCAAGGATCGTGTCGTTCCCGTCCTGTCCGATCAGGGTGTCGGCACCGCCATCACCATTCAGCGTCGTGTCAGTGATGTTTGTAGTGACGAGGCTGCCTTCGATGAAGTTGATCGGCAGTGCGGCGTAGTCAACGGAATCAACCGTGTTTCCGCGTGTGTCCCAGATCGACGCGAAGACGTTATCGCCTTCTTCCCACGAAAACAGGATGCGCCCATCGACAGTCACACCGATGCTCGGCGTAATTTCTGTTCCGGCCTGCGGTTCGATCACTGTAACGGTATCACTTACGGTTACTGTGCCTGTCTCGGTGAACCGGCGCGCCTCGATGGTATTGTCGGTGTCATTGTCCCAGATGATCGCGAACCCGCCATCGGGCAGGGCTACTACCTCCGGTTCATTCCGTGTGTCGCCACCGCTGTCCACGTTGAAGGGTCCATTAACCGACACCAGATTGCTGTCATAGACACGGTATTGGACATTCGTACCGTCCACCCAGGTTGCAACGATATTGCCGTTCAGCAGTGTGGCCACCTGTGGATCAGTGGCCGCAGAAGTTTCAACAGTTGTCGAGTGTTGAAACGTGCCGCTCGCATTATAGACGCGCATTTCAATGCCGATTGTACCAGCATCATCTTCGCGGTAGACCGTGACCAGTTCCCCGTTGATGTTCAGCGCGGAGTCGGAATCACCGTCAAAGTCGGAACTGTTCTGGGCTGCGCCAAACTCTGCCGTCAGGACCAACCCTGTGTCGCTCAGCCGTACGGCGCTTACATCATCGTCCCCACCTGCCCTGTCATCGAATGTCACAAAGGATATGTTCGAGCTGTTGTTGACGACAATCGAAGGGTTGGACAGAACATCGGCCGCAGAAAAGTTGTTTGCGACCGTTGCGGTGTTTGTCACGTTACCTGTGTCGTCGTGCCGTTGCCAGATGATCGCTTCCTGCGCGGAATTCGAAATGTCATCATCGACATAAACCATCATAAAGCCACCGTCGTTGGTGGCAGCGATGTCAAATTCCCGCTCGTCGTCGGCACTGAAAGAGCCGTTCAGACGCTGGGCGGATTCAACAACGTTACCTTCAAAATCATAGATAACGCCGATAATATCTGTACCCGCCTGCGTGCCAATGCCGGTGGTCCCAAGCTCGACCCAAGCGACAAGGAAGTTACCGTTTGACAGGCCGATGATCTGCGGGTCCTCAATGCTGGGCGTATTCGCTAATAAGGTGTTTGCCTGGAATTCATTGAGCCATTCTACTGGGGTTGCCATAGATTGAATCCTTTTACATTTTTAAAATAATTTTTTCGTGTGCAAGACTGTACATGATTCTTTGCAAGAATAACAGAGGCTTAGATTTTCCCCATCGATGCAAAGTGACCCGCAACCCCAGATAGTAAAGCCATTTGTGCACCCAAGGAAGAGTAGGGATCACAGACCTCCGATGGGACGCAGTTGTTTCGCCTTAGCGTTGTTACACCATAGTTGCGGCTGCCAAGTGCTTTTGAAGCAGCTCTTTCCCCTCCGGATTTGCCCTGATTGATGCGCTTGTCGGGCTGCCCGGATACGCACCTTAGCTGTGCTGACCCGCTTCATCATTGTGGCATGTCACCTCGCACCGTATCAACGCCTCCGCATCATCCTGTTGAATTGGGACGACTTTGTTCTCTGGGGTTGCACCCGGATTGTGACCAGTATGCGCGCCTTTCCCTTCCGAGCGATCATCAATCGACCCCGAAAGGGCTGCGAAAGTGCGCTCGGCGATTTTTGCCTGAACATTTCCCGGAAGGGCGAAGTGTATATCAATTCCAAGGTGGTGGCAGATGGCGAAAGGCCGAACCGTTTGCTGACGGATGCAGCATTGCGAAAATTGTCACGGCCGCAAGTGAAGGCTGCGCGTTTGTCAAGATCGCGGCAACCGATAGTAACGATGGAGATGACGAGCAGCCTGACATCGCCGCACTTGCTGCGGGGGGCTTTGTGGTGGCTTGGACCGCGGACACCGTATCGGATCGCGAGATCGGTTTTCGGATTTCCAACAGTTCCGGCAGCGCCAGAAGTGGTCCCATGGCCATCGGATCAAGCGGTACGGGTGACCAGAATAGATGGCCCGCGGTTGTCGCGCTGCAAGACGGTGGATTTATGATCGTCTACTTTGATGGCCAGTTAAACTACATCCGCGCGCAACGTTTTGATGTTAAAGGAAATAAGGTTGGCAGCGCAATCTCGTTAGCGCAGATGTTTGGATAGATGCACTTAGCGCCGAAATCCTTGCCGATGGACGCGTCTTTGTGAGTTTTCGGACGACTTGGCACCAACAACGGTATCGAAGCCATGATTCTCGACGTTCGCGACACAACGACCACAGGCGGCTATTCGCCCGAGGACTATCTTATCGGTACCATGCGAGCAGATGCCTTTGTGGCTGATGCAGGCGATGCATATGGCTGGTACGGAGACAACACCATTACGGGTGGGATTGTTGATCAGGATATCTATGGTGGCCCCGGTGATGACACGATTGCAATCGTGAACGTATCAGGTGCCGAGAGTGTCTTTGGCGGTCCGGGCAACGATACACTTGTCCTGAGTGACGTTTATGGTGGTACAGATGCAAACCTTGTTTCGGGCACGGTTGTCAGCGGCGGAACGACACAATTCACGCAAGAGTTCGAGAATATCACCGGCAGCGATGCCAATGAGGTACCGATCGGGTCCATTGAAAACAATTTGCTCAGAAGTGTGGATGGCACCGACACCCTGTGCGGTGAACAGGGTAATGATACTCTCATTGGGGAAGCGGGCTCCGACGTCCTATCTGGCGGTGGTGGGGCAGATCCCTTTGTGTTTGCAGCCAACAAAGGGAATGACCGGATCACTGATTTCACGTCACTTGACAAGATCGACATCGCGGCCTTTGGCGTCGACAATAATGGAGCATCCGGGCAGGACTGGCGAGATGCGGCACTGTCCATTGTACCAAGTGGCGGCGGGTCTGACGCGACGATCCTTTGGGATGGTGGCGGCTCTCAGGTACTTGAGAACACCACTATTGCCAGTCTGACGGACGCGTTCTTCATATTCTAGGGCCGACGTCCAACACCGGTGATATGAAGCTGCTGATATTGAAAAACCGTGGCCTCAACGGATTTTGCCCATGTGCGGCATCAGCGACATGTTTGCCAATCGCCTGATGCGGATATCTTTCATCAGGCGTGGTGATGGAACGGGTTCAGCACAAGCCCGATAGGAACAGGTTGCCACACATTTCAATTAACCCGTCTGCATGCGCAGTGTTTTTTCGCGCCGTATCACCAGAAGGATCGACAGAATGCCCGCTGTAGCCGAGATCAGCATGATGATGATGAGCGGATAAGCTCCACTCGCAGGGGTCAGCAAGAGTCCGGCCAGCACCGCAAGGCCCGAACCACCACCAATCATGATTGCACCGCCAAGGCCGGAGGCTGTTCCGGCCAGATGCGGGCGCACCGACAACATGCCGGCGGTGGCGTTCGGGATGCACAACCCGTTCCCCAGACCAATCAAGGTCATCATGCCAAAAAACGTCTCTGCCGACCCCAGACCACTGATAAACAACACAAGTGTCAGCGCGCAGCCGATGCTCGCAGCCAGGCATCCCCATAAGATCATCAGGTTCACGCCAAAGCGCATGGCATAGAGGCCGGTCAACCAGTTCCCGGCAAAATAGCCGATAGCGGGCGCGCCAAAATACAACCCCAACCAAAACGGGTCGAGGCCAAAAACAACTGACCCGACAAAGGGCGCACCACCAAGATAGGCAAAAAATGTACCCGAACAGAAAGCCGTCGACATCGCGTATCCCCAAAAGCGCTGGGAGCGGAGCAGCTCGGGATATTCCTTGAATTGTCCCAGTATTGTGTTGTTGCTGGGCTGGGCGGTTTCGCCCATGTCAAAGATCACCAGCGCCAAGATGCCGCCCGCAATCAGGATCATCAGCCAGAAGGTTGCATGCCACGTAAACGCCTGCTCGATCGCGCCGCCAACAGCGGGGGCGACCATCGGCACCACGGCCATGCCCATCGCGACGTACCCGATTTTTGAGGCGGCCTGGTTCTGTGTGTAAAGGTCGCGCAGCACCGCGCGGCTTAACACCATGGCGGTGGCGATGACTGCCTGACCAACACGAAACAACAGGAAGACAAAAGGCGTAGGGGCAAAGATGCAGCCAAGCGTTGCCAGCATAAACAGAACCAGCCCGCCAATCATCACTTTGCGACGGCCCAGATTGTCAGAGATCGGCCCGATGAACAGTTGGATCACTGCGCTGCACAGCAGATACAGCGGTACGGAGAGCTGCATGACCGCGTAAGAAGTGTCAAAATACTCCGCCATTTGCGGCAGGCTGGGCAGGAATACGTTCATGGCAAGGGCACCCAGCCCGGAAAGCAGGATCAGAGTAAAGATATGGGGAGGCGTGCTGCGATCAAAGAACCGGATATATGGTTCTGGCTGGGAGGGTTCATCCATGCATATGCAACTAAACTGACCGGTATGGATTGTCTATGCCACTGCGACATCTTTGCAAATATTCAATTTGCAGAGGGATGCCTGAAAATACTTTGCAAATATTCAGAATGGCGCTTTCCTCTGCCCCTGCCTCTTTTGTACTATGGCCGAAATATTCAGCAGGGGTTAGCCATGAAAGATATTCTCGAACAGCTTGAAGAGCGCCGCGAAACCGCCCGAATGGGTGGCGGCCAAAAGCGCATTGACGCTCAGCACGGACGCGGAAAGCTGTCTGCGCGTGAACGGGTTGAGCTGCTGCTGGACGAGGGGTCTTTTGAAGAATTCGACATGTTCGTTACGCACCGCTGTACCGATTTTGGTATGGAAAAACAAAAGCCTGCGGGTGATGGTGTTGTCACGGGCTGGGGCACGATCAATGGCCGTCTGGTCTATCTGTATTCGCAGGATTTCACCGTTCTGGGGGGATCGGTCTCTGAAACCCATGCCAGAAAAATTTGCAAGATAATGGATATGGCCATACAGAATGGTGCCCCTGTGATTGGCCTGAATGATTCAGGTGGTGCGCGGATTCAGGAAGGTGTGGATTCGCTTGCGGGTTATGCTGAGATTTTTCAGCGCAATATTATGGCCTCTGGCGTCATTCCGCAGATCAGTGTGATCATGGGGCCATGTGCGGGCGGTGCGGTCTATTCCCCCGCGATGACCGACTTTATCTTCATGGTCAAAGACAGCTCTTACATGTTTGTGACCGGTCCCGAGGTGGTGAAAACCGTCACCAATGAAGTTGTCACGGCCGAGGAATTAGGTGGGGCAGGGACGCACACCAAAAAGTCCTCCGTTGCGGATGGCGCGTTCGAGAATGACGTCGAAGCACTGGCCGAAGTGCGCCGTCTGGTTGATCTGTTGCCGTCCAACAACCGCGAAGGTGCGCCCGTGCGCCCGTTCTTTGACGATCCCGAGCGGATTGAAGCATCCCTCGACACACTGGTTCCGGCTAATGCCAACACGCCCTATGATATGAAAGAGCTGATCCTCAAGCTTGGCGACGAGGGCGATTTTTACGAAATTCAGGAAGAGTTCGCCAAGAACATCATCACCGGTTTCATCCGCATTGAAGGGCGCACCGTGGGTGTTGTCGCCAACCAGCCGATGGTGCTGGCCGGGGTGCTGGACATCGACAGCTCGCGCAAGGCCGCGCGGTTTGTGCGCTTCTGCGATGCGTTCGAGATCCCGATCCTGACACTGGTCGACGTCCCCGGCTTTCTGCCCGGCACGTCACAGGAATACGGCGGCGTCATCAAACACGGCGCGAAACTGCTGTTCGCGTATGGTGAAGCGACAGTGCCACTGGTTACCGTGATCACGCGCAAAGCTTACGGTGGCGCCTATGACGTTATGGCGTCCAAGCACCTGCAATCGGACTTCAACTACGCGTGGCCCACCGCCGAGGTTGCCGTAATGGGTGCCAAGGGTGCCACGGAGATTATCCACCGTGCAGACCGCGAGGATCCCGAAAAGATTGCGCAGCATGCGGCGGATTATGAAGAACGCTTTGCCAACCCCTTTGTTGCCGCAGAGCGCGGGTTCATCGACGAGGTCATCCAGCCGCGCACTACGCGCAAGCGGATCGCGCGGGCCTTTGCGTCATTGCGCAACAAGAAGAAGGACCTGCCTTGGAAGAAGCACGATAACATTCCGTTGTGAGGGTTTGATGTTCAAAATTCTGATCATCTCTGTCGGCATTTTGCTGAACTTACCTAATGCGTCGGAAGCTAAGCCATTCTGTCGGGATTGGCCGGTTTTTCAACTTGAAGATGGGACCCATTTTTGCGCGGCCCTTTTTGGGCCTTTGACTGGCGAAGGCTTCACGGCTGCGACTGGGAAATTTCACATGCTTTCCGAATATGATCAGAACGAAAGAGCGCATGTGAAGCGTGGCTTGGCGCTTTGCGGTATATATCGAAAGGAAATTGTTGCCCAAACCCGTTCGCTTGGAATGAAACGTCACGATTATGTTGCGATCATTCAAACCTGGAAAATTGGTGAAGTATCCAATTCGGTCGACAAGGTCCAAAATTTCACTGTGCTTGCTGACAATCGTTGTAGAGAGGTGAAATCTTAGATGACCTCCCCATTCACCTCCCAATCCTTCACCATCGCCCACGCGGACTCCGGCACCTTCAAAGGCGCGGGCCTGCGTCCGTTCTTCGAATACCGCGACCTCGGCATCAATACGGCGACCAAAGGCACCCACGGTGCCCATGTCATCCGCGCGGTGCCCGGTATGGAAAGCCCCGGCACGTGGCACTCGCATGACCTCGATTTCCAGATGGTCTATGTCACCAAAGGCTGGGTGGTTTTCGAGTATGAGGGCGAGGGGGAGCACCTGTTGAGGGAAGGCTCCTGCGTGCTCCAGCCCCCGGGTATCAAACACCGCGAGGTACGCCATTCCGATGATATGGAGCTGATCGAGATCATCTCGCCCGCTGACTTTTCCACGCAAGACGAGGACGCGCCGTGAAACCGCTCTTTGCTGCTCTCATTCTTGTCGCCAGTTCCGCATGGGCTGTCGAAGTCCCTTCGGGTCAACCGGTTGATCTGCAAGAGGTGCTGATTGACGAAGTCGGCACGGAAACCTGGCTGCGTTTCCGCTTTGTTGCGCCAAAAATATCCCGCGATGCCAACGGGATGGACTATGAAACCTCCGTTCATGACATGGGTCACCTGTGCGAGGCGCTGGCGATCCCTTATGCGCTTGATTTTGACCTGCAAGGTGATGTGATCGTTATCTCGCTGGCGGATCGTGCCACCGAGTTCGGTGTGGCCGATCCCGATGCAACCCAGTTTTTCGAAGCATATCGCCCTGTGGATAACACCTGCATCTGGGAGGGTTTATGATGAAACCACAATATCTTGCGATCCACCTTTCACGTGGGCCGGATAATGAGGCTTTACCGTCACAAACCCGCCGATTACAGCGTGCCGGATATGTTTTTGATTACGACTACTCTATGTTGCACAAAGGGATTACCCAGGTAACCCTTACCTCAGAAACGGGACGTGCGAGGCAGTTTTACAATGCGCGTCCCACTTACATAGACAGGAGACATAGATGTCAAAGAGCATCAAATTCTTGGCAGCCATCGGTTTTGTCGCCGCGGTTTCCGCATGCACATCCGGCCAGACAGAAGAAGAATACGTTGTGGTCGCGCCCGAGCCTATCTCGGTTGAGCCTACATACACCGGCAAGTACAAGTAAGCTTGCTTTGGGGCAGGCGTGCGCGTCTGCCCCGACTTCCCGCACGACCGGACGCGGTTTGATCGCCGCGCCCCGCATAGGCATTATCCCTATTGTATCGCAGCCCTTTAACCGGAGGGCCGTTTGATGCCAGCCTACATGTTGAAACATCGCGGGTTTCCGGGCCGTCTGCCCAGCACCGACTTCCAGTTTACAATCCGTCGCCCCAACCCCAAAGGGGTCACGCCGATCACCCGTCGCGAACGTCGCTCTGACCGCCGTCCACCTGACAGGCGCGCGGATGCCGCTTTTATGAAGGCGTTGTGGGAACATTTCGGAACTGAGCCGTTTGAGCGCGGCAATCTGGATGCGGGCCGCCTGTCTTGGCTGTTTGGTCGCGAGGTCTTGCCCGCGACGGACCCGTTTGACCCAGCCCATTACGAATCCATGCTGGTGATTGACGAGGGTGTTGCGCGCGCGTCTTTTCCCGAAGCATTCGAAGAGGTGTAGGCGTGAATTTGCTTGCACATGCGTCAGATCAGCGGTCACTGGCCGATTTTGGCGTGCATGCAACCGAACCCTTGGTTGTATCCTCAAAATGGCCCAGCATGGGAGTTGCGAGATGTGGTTCCTTGCCGGAATCGTCTTTTGCACACCTAAACCATACCCCTTCCCCTTGGGGGCAGCAGGGCGCTCATGCGTCTTTGCTGCCCTCTTTTTTCGCGACCGTTTCTGTGGGGGAGGTGAGAACATCACCAGACCCTCACATGGAACCGCAAGGCGATCTCTGCGTTTGTTCTGGAGATGAGAGCAGACAAGGAGCAGCAACATGTCCAAATCAAAATTCACCCTCGCAATTCTGCTGTGTGCGGGCCTTGCGGCCTGTGGCAACACGATTGCCGAGCAGGGCCTTGGCGGCGCAGCCGTCGGTGCGGGTGCCGCCGCAATTACCAGCGGCAGTCTGGCCCAAGGCGCGGCCATTGGCGCAGCGGGCAACATCGCCTACTGCCAGCTTAACCCCGGCAAATGTAACTAACCGCACGTTTGCGGCGCATCCCCTGCGCCGCACCCGATTTCAACGCCCCGCACAGCGTCCGCTGTTGCGGGGTTTCTGCGTTTTCTCCAAGCCTCAAAAGGACATCCCATGTTCAAGAAAATCCTGATCGCCAACCGTGGCGAGATCGCCTGCCGCGTTATCAAAACTGCCAAGAAGATGGGGCTGACCTCGGTCGCGATCTATTCTGACGCTGACGCGCAGGCGTTGCATGTCCAGATGGCGGACGAAGCAATCCACATCGGACCACCACCTGCAAACCAGTCCTACATTGTTATCGACAAGGTGATGGAAGCAGTAAAAGCGTCAGGCGCAGAGGCCGTGCATCCGGGGTATGGTTTCCTGTCCGAGAATTCCAAGTTTGCAGAGGCGCTGGATGCGGCTGGCGTGGCGTTTGTTGGCCCGCCCGTGGGCGCGATTGAAAAGATGGGGGACAAGATCACCTCCAAGAAGATCGCCAAGGAGGCAGGCGTGTCCACAGTGCCCGGTTACATGGGGCTGATCGCGGACGCGGATGAAGCGGTGAAAATCTCCAATGAAGTCGGCTATCCAGTGATGCTCAAGGCGTCTGCGGGTGGCGGCGGCAAGGGCATGCGGATTGCGTGGAACGACGAGGAAGCCCGCGAGGGTTTCCAGTCCTCCAAGAACGAAGCGGCGAACAGTTTTGGCGACGACCGTATTTTCATTGAAAAATTTGTTACCCAGCCCCGCCACATCGAAATTCAGGTGCTTTGTGATGCACATGGCAATGGCATCTATCTGGGAGAGCGGGAATGTTCGATCCAGCGGCGCAACCAGAAAGTTGTTGAAGAAGCACCAAGTCCGTTTCTGGACGAAGCGACCCGCAAGGCCATGGGTGAACAGGCCGTCGCGCTGGCGCAGGCCGTTGGATATACCTCTGCCGGAACGGTGGAATTCATCGTGGACGGGGACAAGAATTTTTACTTCCTCGAAATGAACACCCGCTTGCAGGTGGAACACCCCGTGACGGAACTGATCACCGGCGTAGACCTTGTCGAGCAGATGATCCGCGTCGCCAATGGCGAAAAGCTGACCATCAAACAATCCGACATCAAGCTGAACGGTTGGTCCATCGAGAACCGTCTTTATGCCGAAGATCCCTATCGCGGTTTTCTGCCCTCCATTGGCCGCCTGACCCGTTATCGCCCGCCACAAGAAGTTGCCGCCGGTCCGCTGTCTGACAACGGCAAATGGGCTGACGATGCACCTACAGGCACCTTTGCCGTACGCAATGACACGGGCGTTTACGAGGGCGGCGAAATCTCGATGTATTATGATCCGATGATTGCGAAACTCTGCACTTGGGCACCAACCCGCGCCGAAGCGATTGAGCAGATGCGCGTGGCACTCGACAGCTTCGAGGTCGAAGGCATCGGCCACAACCTGCCGTTCCTTTCAGCAGTGATGGATCATCCGATTTTCATCGACGGCACCATGACCACCGCCTTCATCGAAGAGCAATATCCGGATGGTTTCAGCGGTGTGGAACTGGCTGAACCGGAGCTGCGCCGCATTGCCGCTGCTACAGCCGCAATGCACCGCGTTGCCGAAATCCGCCGCGCCCGTGTGTCGGGACGGATGGACAACCACGAACGCAAGGTCGGCACCGACTGGAATGTCGCAATGCAGGGCCATTCTTTTGATGTGGTGATTAATGCGGATCATGACGGGGCAAGCGTCCGTTTCGAAGATAACAGCTCGCTTCGTGTGTCAGGTGATTGGACACCGGGTGATCAGCTGGCCACAATGACGGTCAATGATGCGCCTTTGGTGATGAAAGTTGGCAAAATCTCGGGCGGTTTCCGCATTCGCACGCGGGGTGCGGACCTCAAGGTGCATGTGCGCACGCCGCGTCAGGCTGAACTTGCGCGGATGATGCCCGAAAAAGTGGCACCCGATACCTCCAAAATGCTGCTTTGCCCGATGCCCGGTCTGATTGTGAAAATGGACGTGGCCGTCGGGGATGAAGTGCAAGACGGGCAGGCGCTTTGCACCATAGAAGCGATGAAAATGGAGAACATCCTGCGCGCTGAACGCAAGGGTGTGGTGACCAAGATCAACGCAGGGGCTGGTGACAGTCTTGCGGTGGATGATGTGATTATGGAGTTTGAATAACACCTGATGATTGATGCCGCATGGATAGGTCCGGTCATCATCGCAGCGGCGATTGCTGCGATGGTGAACGTGCTTGGCTGGTTTGTCGCCAGCTGGCGGGACCGCCGTGCGGATGATCGACGCCGCGAGGAAAAGCGCGGTGACCTGTCGACCGCGTTGTTGGCCGAGATCACGCATTATCGCGACGCCTTGGCGTTTTTTGATCTGGATGAGATTTGGAAGATGGTGGTGAGCGATATGGAGCGGGACGAAGCCTATGTGCCGTTCATCCCGTCAGAACGGAACGACACCATTTTCCGCGCCATCCTCGGCGAAATCCACATCCTGCCTGAAGGGGTTATTCAGCCCGTTACGCGTTATTATAATCAGGTCTTTGCCATCGACGCGATCATCGCTGACCTACGCTCTGACGCATTTCGTCGCGAACCGCAGATGAAGCGTATCGCGGCGTACACAGACTATATTTCACTAAAAAAAGAGGCGCAGGCCGCTGCCAATGAAGCGATCAAGGCGCTGGCCAGCCATCTGTCAGTAGCCGGGACGCGGCCCGGTTTGACCCATGACGGGGGGCGGTGATTTTGGTTTACTCATATCACAACTCCATTTCCTGTCCTATAGATATAGGTGCAAACAGGATAAGATGCAATGAAGGCTGTGTCAGATCGTTTGATCATCTCTCCTGCGTGCTGCTCTTATTTTCGCGTATTTCACGCTTGCGCATCGGCATTTTGTCAATGCTGCGGGTGATTTCGCGCACGGACCACGGGAACGGTTTGCGCAGCTTGTTGCCGCCGTCCTTGCCGACCAGAACGAGCATAAAGCCGCGGGGCCGCATTTCCAACCGAAGTGGGGAGCGTGCATCAGGGTCTGTGTCGGTCAACACGATTACATCGCGCTCCAACAACTCCTCTGGTTGGGCCCGCAAGAATTCAAGCTGCGCGATGAACGCAGGATCATCTTCGCTATCTGCAAAAACCAGAACAGGTCTTTTTTTCCAACGGAATTCACTCAAATCTGCCATATCTGCCGGCGCAAACAGCGTCTGCGTGGTGTCAGGGGCAGTGTCTTGGGCGACTGTGGTGGTGGCAAATAGTGCTGCAATAACAATGGGAATGAGGCGTTTCATGATCTCTCCTGTTGTCCCAGATATAAGCGTGCCTTTGCAAAATGCGATGGTAAATCGTGACAATACGCGCATTAAGCGTCCTGCAAGGGAATTTCGGCCATGACTGTTGCAATCCCCGCAAAATGGCCGCACGGGGCGGCGCTTTGGCACAGGCTGGCCCGAAACCTTATGGACGTGATATTGCATCTTGGTGCGCACCGCACCGGAACGACCACTTTTCAACACTACATGCGTGACCATGTAGACGCTTTGGCGGACCGCAATGTGGGCTATTGGGGGCCGAAACAGTCCCGAAAGTCTGTATTTCCGGGCTTGTTCCGATCGGTTAGCGCCCGAAAGGGCCGCAATATGACCCAGCGCGCCGAAGGACGTATTCGCATGTTTTGCCATCAGGCGCGCAGCAGCGGCGTGCAGCATTTGCTGATCAGTGATGAAAACCTGCTGGGCTCTTGTGTACAGAACCTGCGTTACGAACGCCTGTATCCTGCCGCCGGAGAACGCACCGCGCGGATTTCTGCGGCTTTTGCAGGGCGGGTGCGGCGCATTGTAGTGTCGATCCGCGCTCAGGATCTTTGGTGGGCGTCAGCCTGTGCGATGACAGTGTCGCGGGGTCATCGGGTGCCAACAGCACCGGTCTTTGCGGCGATTGCGGATAACCGGCGCACATGGCGCGACGTGATTACCGATTTGGCCTGCGCCGCACCGGGCGCTGATATCGCAGTAATGCCGTTCGAGACATTCGCAGGGCGTCCCGATCTGCTTCTTAGCGCTGCATTGGAAGGGACGGCCCCGCCGGATACCGGACACCGCTGGCTTAACCGCTCTGCTGATTTGCGGGATTTGCGCGCAAGTCTGGCAGAGCAGGGGACGGACCCTGGTCTTTTGCCGGACACCATTGGTCGCTGGCAGCCCTTCACCCCCGAACAAGCCGCACGCTTGCGGGAAAATTATGCAGATGATCTGCACTGGCTGAAAACCGGTGCGGATGGTCTGGCCACCCTGACAGAGGACGTGCACCCGAAAAGAGCAGACAAAAGTCTGCCACCGGGCGCTATGATAAAAGGACAAGAATATGACCAAGGACAAATGGCGCAGCACCGCTGAAGCAGAACTACGCGGACGCTCTGTTGATGATCTGACATGGAAGACGCTTGAGGGCATCGACGTGCAGCCTGTTTACAGTGCTGATGATCTTGAAGATGTGAATCACCTCGGCTCCATGCCCGGTGAGGCACCGTTTACGCGGGGTGTGAAGGCGACAATGTATGCCGGCCGCCCCTGGACGATCCGCCAATATGCCGGGTTTTCAACGGCTGAGGCCTCCAACGCGTTCTATCGGCGGAACCTCGCGGCGGGTCAGCAGGGCGTGTCGGTGGCCTTCGATCTGGCGACACACCGTGGTTATGACAGCGACCATCCTCGCGTCGAGGGCGACGTTGGCAAGGCTGGCGTGGCAATTGACAGCGTCGAGGATATGAAAATCCTGTTTGACGGCATCCCTCTGGATAAAGTCAGCGTTTCCATGACGATGAATGGCGCGGTAATTCCGATCCTTGCCAGCTTTATCGTTGCGGGCGAAGAACAGGGGCATAGCCGCGCGGTTCTGTCAGGCACCATTCAGAACGATATTCTCAAAGAATTTATGGTGCGTAATACCTACATCTATCCACCCGAGCCTTCGATGCGGATTGTGGCAGACATTATTGAATATACTTCTGCCGAGATGCCGAAATTCAACTCCATCTCGATCTCCGGCTATCACATGCAGGAGGCGGGCGCGGACCTTGTGCAGGAACTTGCCTTCACACTGGCAGATGGCCGCGAATATGTACGCACAGCAATTGCGCGCGGCATGGATGTGGATGCTTTTGCGGGGCGTTTGTCGTTCTTCTTTGCCATTGGCATGAATTTCTTCATGGAAGCCGCCAAACTGCGCGCCGCGCGTTTGCTTTGGCACCGGATCATGGCGGAGTTTGAGCCAAAGAACCCCAAATCCTCCATGCTGCGCACCCATTGCCAGACTTCCGGTGTGTCTTTGCAAGAACAGGACCCCTACAACAATGTGGTGCGCACCGCTTACGAAGCGATGGCGGCGGTTCTGGGCGGGACACAGTCCTTGCACACCAACGCATTGGACGAAGCGATTGCTTTGCCGACCGAGAATTCGGCCCGTATCGCGCGCAATACCCAATTGATTTTGCAGGAAGAAACCGGCGTGACCAATGTGGTTGATCCGCTGGCGGGGTCTTATTACGTCGAAAAGCTGACCCATGATATGGCCGAAGCTGCGTGGAAACTGATCGAAGAAGTCGAAGAACTGGGCGGCATGACCAAAGCGGTCGCGTCCGGCATGCCCAAGTTGCGGATCGAAGAAGCTGCAGCAACACGTCAGGCAGGCATTGATCGTGGCACCGAAGTGATTGTTGGCGTGAACAAGTACCGCCGCGAGAGTGAAGATGCGATTGATATTCTGGACGTGGATAATGTCGCTGTTCGGACCAGCCAGATTGAGCGGTTGAAAAATATTCGCGCCAGCCGCGATGAAAGTACCTGCACCGCAGCACTCGAAGAGCTGACCCGTCGCGCCAAAGACGGCGGCAATCTGTTGGAAGGGGCCGTAGAAGCCGCCCGCGCCCGCGCTACAGTAGGAGAAATAAGCATGGCAATGGAAACCATTTTCGGCCGCCACCGCGCAGAGGTCAAAACACTGGCAGGCGTCTACGGTGCCGCTTATGAGGGGGACGAGGGCTTTGCCGCCATTCAGAAATCGGTCGAGGATTTCGCAGAGGAAGAAGGCCGCCGCCCGCGCATGCTGGTGGTTAAGATGGGACAGGACGGCCATGACCGCGGTGCCAAGGTGATCGCGACTGCCTTTGCCGATATCGGTTTTGACGTAGACGTTGGTCCCTTGTTCCAGACACCTGCCGAAGCCGCGCAGGATGCCGTGGACAACGACGTGCATGTCATTGGCATCTCCTCGCAGGCAGCGGGGCATAAAACGCTGGCACCGCAGCTGGTCAAGGCGCTGAAGGAGGCTGGGGCCGAGGATATTCTGGTGATCTGCGGCGGGGTTATCCCGCAGCAGGATTACCAGTTCCTGTATGATGCAGGGGTGAAGGCGATCTTTGGGCCGGGCACGAACATTCCAGCGGCCGCCGAGGATATTCTGAAACTCATCCGCGCGGCGCGTGGATGAGAGCGGGTTGATACTTCGAGATTTTGCTTTTTCCGTTCAATTACTTGTCACAAGGCGCGATCGACCAAAGGGAGCGGCAGCGTCTTGTGGCACATGACCAAAGCAAAGTGTCGAAAGCCAAAAAGAGGAAGGGCAGGCTTTGATGGAACTTGATCATATCGCCGTTGCAGGGGAGACGCTGGCGGCAGCAACAGCCCATGTCGAAGCTGTGCTTGGTATTGCCCCGCAACAGGGTGGTGAACACGCGGTTTTTCACACGCATAACACTTTGCTGGGGTTGGAAGACGGGCTGTATCTGGAAGCCATTGCCATAAATCCGGCGGCACCTGCGCCTGATAGACCACGTTGGTTTGATCTGGATCGCTTTGCAGGCCAGCCCAGGCTGACCAACTGGATTTGCCGCTGCGAAGATCTGGATGCGACGCTCGCCGCTCTGCCCGATGGCTTTGGTGCGCCGGTATCTTTGCAACGCGGTGATCTGCGTTGGCGGATGGCGGTGCCTGAAAACGGTGTATTGCCATTCGATAACTGCGCACCCGCGTTGATTGAATGGGAGGGGGATGCCCATCCGGCGACGCGTTTGAACCCGTCTGGCGCGCGGCTGGAGGCATTGAGAGTGTCGCATCCCGAAGCACAGGCGTTGGCTGAACTTCTGGGTCCACACCTGTCTGACAAGCGTATGACATTCCAAACAGGTCCGGCCCGTTTAGACGCTGATATCAAAGTCGCTGGCGTCACCCGCGTCCTTGCATGATCGTACGCGTGGCAACCGAAAAGGATGCCCCGCAGATTGCGGCGCTTTGGAATATGATGATCCGCAACAGTCTTGCGACGTTTACCACAGAAGAAAAGACGATTGCTGCGATAGAAGAGCTGATTGCAGCACGCACGCAATCCTTTTGGGTGGCTGGTACAGGATCAATTGGCGGCTTTGTCACCTATGGCCCTTTTCGCAGCGGGCCGGGATATGCTGCAACGGTTGAGCATAGTATCATTCTGAAACCGCATGCGCAGGGCCGTGGCATGGGCCGGGCTTTGATGGAATGCGCGGGGAAACACGCGCAAGCGCAGGGCATTCACACGATGATCGCCGCGATCAGTTCGGCCAATCCTGACGCTGTCGGATTTCACAGTGCCTTGGGTTTTGTGCAAACTGGGCATCTGCCGCAGGTCGGGCGCAAGGCAGGCCAGTGGCTTGATTTGATTTTGATGCAGAAAACCCTTTGATCCGTCCTGACTTCCCCCATCACACCGTTTAAGCTGGTTCCATGTCGATTTGGTTACGCATCACCGAAGCGCTTTCTGCGCTGACTTCGGGAGAAGGTCTTACAGCGGTCTTTGACCGTTTGCGCAGCCCGCCTGAGAGGTCGGTTGCCTTTACCATTGCCGTGATCGCGCTGGGTGCCAAGATGGCAAAGGCGGACGGATTGGTGACACGGGACGAGGTAACCGCTTTTCGTGAGGTTTTTCAGGTGGCCGAAGGGGACACCGAAGGGGCTGCACGGGTATTTAATCTTGCGCGTCAAGATGTTGCCGGTTTTGATGATTATGCCCGCAGCATTGCGAAGATGTTTCAGGACCAACCCGAAATGCTTCGCGATGTCATGGAAGGGTTGTTCCATATTGCGATGGCGGACGGCACTTATCATCCGAACGAAGATGCGTTTCTCGCGGATGTGGCGGCGATTTTCGGGCTGTCTGACACCAGTTTTGCCTCCCTCAAAGCGCGGTTTGTTCCGGATACCTCTCCACTACCGCATGCGGTTCTTGGTATTTCCCCCAATGCCACAAAAGAGGAAGCGCGGGCGGCATGGCGAAAACTGGTACGTGACAATCACCCCGATGCGCTGGTCGCACGGGGCTTGCCGCAAGAAGCCATTCGCATGGCGGAAAAACGCATGATCGACATCAATCGGGCGTGGGCGACCCTTTCTGGCAAGACGGTCTGATGCGGATTGCAACTTATAATGTGGAGTGGTTCTCGTCTCTTTTTGATGATGCGGGTACTCTGTTTAACGACGGTGGGTGGTCGGGGCGCCATGATGTCACCCGCGCCCAGCAAACAGCGGCGTTGGGTACGGTATTTCAGGCATTGGATGCAGATGCAATTATGGTCGTTGAAGCACCGGATCAAAGCGGGAAACGCTCGACCATTGCGGCCCTCACGGGATTTGCCGACCATTTCGGCCTGCGTGCGCGTGAAGCATTGATTGGATTTCCGAACGATACACAGCAAGAAATTGCGCTGTTGTACGATCCCGACGTGATCACGGCGCGCCATGATCCGCAAGAGGCAGAAGATGCGCCGCGCTTTGATGGGGTGTTCAAGATTGATCTGGATATTGATGCAACCGAAGACAGTGTTGTCTTTTCCAAGCCGCCGCTTGAAATCGCATTTGAAACCCGGGGCGGTTTTGCCTGTCAGATGATTGGCGTCCATTTGAAATCCAAGGCACCGCATGGTGCCAAGAACCCTGCTGAAGTCATAAGCACGAACATCGCCAGTCGACGCAAGCAATTGGCGCAAGCGATATGGTTGCGCCGCCGGATCGAACAACATCTGGCGGCCGATACACCGCTCATGGTGTTGGGGGACCTCAACGACGGTGTCGGGCTGGATGAATTTGAAAGCCTGTTTGGCCGTTCGTCGGTTGAAATTGTGCTGGGGCATGGCGAGTCGGACACGTTGTTTGATCCGCATGCCCGGCAGGCGTTAAAGCGCAAACTTGGCCCGATGCCAACTTCGGCGCGTTTCTGGATCAGGCCGGAAAAACGGTTTCTGCAGGCTTTGCTCGATTACATTATGGTGTCTGATGACATTTGCAGACGGGGCGCAGCTTGGCGGATCTGGCATCCGCTGGATGATCCGGACTGCTGGCACAAACCGGCGTTACGGGATGCGCTGGTTACCGCCTCCGACCATTTTCCAGTTACGATTGATTTTGAGGATGGCTCGTAATTTGTCCGCATTTGCCCTATATTAAGGGTATGAAAAAGATTGCATCTTACCTTGTTGTCCTTAGCCTGATTTCTCCTGTGGCACGTGCACAGGAAGTGGAGGAAGAAGGCCTTTCCCTGATGGAGCGGGGCGCACAGCTTTTCCTTGAGGGCATTCTGAAGGAAATGGAGCCCGCGATTGAGGAATTCTCGGGTCTGGCCGAAGAGATGGGGCCCGCACTCAAGGAATTTGCGGATCAGATGGGGCCGAAATTGACCGAATTACTCAACGAAGTTGAGGATTGGAATGCTTACCAAGCGCCTGAAATGTTGCCCAACGGGGATATCATCATCCGGCGCAAACCCGATCATCCGCTTTTGAAACCAGAGACACCAACCGAACCCGCACCGCAGGTGGACCTTTGAGCGGATCAGCTTTTGATGCCATTCAAGCTGTTGATTACACAGTTGTAATCGCCCGCGATATGGATGCAATGCGGGCGTTTTATGAAAACGTTCTGGGTCTTTCGATCACGCGTGTCTTGTCAGAGAACTGGATAGAATACCGCATAGGCGGCACTGTCTTGGCGCTTTCTGCGCCGGGCCTTACTCGTCAGGACGCGCCTGTGCCAAAAGGGACAGCATCGTTGCAACTGGCGTTTCGTGTTCCCGTCGCTTCGGTTGATGCCTGCGCTGCAGAATTGACCAGCAAGGACATCACTATCCTCTCGCCGCCAACGGATCGCGACTTTGGACATCGGACGCTTTTCTTTCGAGATCCCGACGGCAACCTGATCGAAATCTACGCCGAGATCTAGATTTTTGCTTTGCGTTTGACGACTTTCACATCGCTTTCGGCCCCCAGTGATGCGGCAAGCGATTTGAACCGTGCTTCCGCCACCTCGCCAAACAAGGGGAGCATGTCAGGCGTCAACACCAGCTGAAGCAGCTTTTTCTTGGAGAACCAGCGCAACTCGCCGTGATCTTCTTCTGAGTTCATCCAGAGCATTGCCCCGAAACGCATGGCTTTTCCAAGAACTTCCGCATCGGCACGGGTCTTTTCATCGACCATTTCATAAAGGTCGTCAAACCGCGCGTTTTCGCGTTTGTTGGAATATCGGTGCAATAGCGCGAGACCCAGAAAAATACGTTCCGCATGTTTCAGTCCGCCCAGATTGGCGCGGGTGGCGTTGTCAAAACAGACTTCGGCACGGTAGTCAGGATGAGCGCGCCAGCTGACGTCATGTAAGAAACACGCGGCCTTGACCAGTCGTTTACGGGGGGCAGGGGCGGACTTGTACAGCGGCTGTATAAATGTATGCAGCGTCTTGCCAAACCCAGGCATGCGGGCGTCCTTGGCTTCGGCAAAACGACAGGCTTCGATCAACGGGTCACGGTCCCGCAGACGTTGGGGCATTTGCTCATACAACATCCCTTCACGGATGCCGTAGCTGGAAATTGCAATGTCTTTTGGGCGGAATGTCTTCACAAGGCGGCTCAGGACTTCGGCAGCAAAAGGTACAAGAGACATCCGGCTAGAGGACACGCCGGCCAAGGCGCGCAACTCCTCCGGATCCGTTGATTTGATGAACTTGACCGTGGCGCTGACAGCGCGCGGTGTCATACGGTACTCATGCAAAACCTGCAGGGGATAGTTGCGCCGCATCATGTCAATCCGCGCAATTGCGCGCCATGAGCCACCTACCAGAAACAGACGGTCGCGTTGTTTGCCCATCGTTTCTTCAAGCTGGTCCATCACCTCACGGATGTGGGCCTTGCGTGCTTTTGCACCGCCTTTGATGTCACGCAGCTTAAGCGGGCCAAGTTGCGAGGTGACCCGCCGCCCGACGCGACCACCTGAGATTTCCGCCAGTTCCATTGACGACCCGCCGATATCGCAGACCAGACCATAGGCGCCCGGCCAGCCCAACAAGACACCTTGGGCAGACAGGCGGGCTTCTTCTTCGCCGTCGATCACCCAGATGCGCAGCCCCGTTTCACGCTGCACTTCGTCGCAAAAATTGCGCCCGTCACTGGCATCCCGCACAGCTGCAGTTGCGACAACAGTCAGTTCGGACAGACCCATGCTGTCGGCGAGTTTCTTGAAACGGCGCATCGCAGAAAGGGCGCGCACACGTCCTTGGGGGGAAAGGTGGCCGGTTTCGGCCATACCTGCGCCCAAGGCGCACATGATCTTTTCGTTGTAGAAATAGGCAGGTGAGCGGGCGGCACCGTCAAAAACAACCATCCGGACAGAGTTTGATCCCACATCCACCACTCCTACACGCGCCAACGCCCGCGCAGAGGGGTCTTCAAACAGCGGTTTACCAAAAAGCCCCAGATCTGCGACACCTGTTTCAGGAACAGGTGTGCGGGGTTTTTCGATCTGGTCTGGCATGCGTTTTCCCGTGGATGGCCTTGGACGCAAGATGGGTCACGCAAGAGCGCGGGTCAATCATTAACACGGCGTTAACCTAAGCCAGTTCAGTCCTCGGTATGGGTCAGCTTCGGCACATCCGACGCCCCTGCAGACCCGCGCCCCGACAGGGAAGGGTTTTCCATAAAGAAGCGGTGGCAACTGAAGGCAAACTGACCCTCTTTGATCTCGGGACGGGTAAAGCTGCCATCCGGTGCCATGATCCAGCTTTGCGCAACGTCAGCCAGATTTGCAGCCATGATCTGGCTCACGATTTGTGCTTTCACGGTGGCGTTTTCGATCTCGACCAATGTCTCTACACGCCTGTTCAGGTTCCGGCCCATCCAGTCAGCGGAAGAAATGAAAACACGTGCATTCTTGTGCGGCAGGCCCGCGCCATTGCCGAAACACACAATACGCGAGTGTTCAAGGAAGCGTCCGACAATTGATTTCACACGGATGTTTTCGCTCAATCCCTTCACGCCAGGTCGCAAACCACAGATGCCACGGATCACAAGACTGATCTGGACGCCAGCCTGAGAGGCGGCATAAAGCGCGTCGATCACTTCGTCATCAATGATCGAATTCATCTTGGCCCAGATCACCGCAGGCTTCCCCGCCTTTGCATGAGCCGCCTCTGCTGCAATCATTTCAAGCAGACGGGGCTTTAGCGTTGTGGGCGAAATCGCAAGGTTGTCGAGGTGCTCGGGTTGCGCATATCCGGATAGATAATTGAACACTTTGGTGGCATCGCGGCCCAGCTTTTGATCGCAAGTGAAGAAGGATAGATCGGTATACACGCGGGCGGTTATGGGGTGGTAATTGCCCGTGCCGTAATGAGTATAAGTCACCAGCTGCGTCCCTTCACGCCGTACCACAGTCGATATTTTCGCATGTGTTTTCAGGTCGATAAACCCATAAACCACGTGTGCGCCCGCGCGTTCCAGTCGACGGGACTGGCGAATATTCGCAGCTTCGTCAAAGCGGGCTTTGAGCTCGACAAGGGCGGTGACAGACTTGCCGTCTTCCGCGGCTTCGCACAGGGCTTCGACAATCGGGCTGTCCCGCGAGGTGCGATACAGCGTTTGTTTGATTGCGACTACATTGGGATCACGCGCTGCTTGGGCCAAAAACCGCACGACCATGTCGAAAGTCTCGTAGGGGTGGTGCAACAACATGTCCTTCTGGCGGATCGCCTCGAACATATCACCCTCGTGATCAGTCACACGTTCGGGAACGCGTGGTGAGAAAGACGGCCATAGCAGGTCGGGCCGCGCATCGGTAACCAACTCGGACAGGTCGTCCACACCAATCATACCATCGATTTCAATCACATCGCGCTCATGTACCCCCAGTTCGGCCATAACGACAGATTTCAGCTTTTCCGGCGCACCGGCAGAATGGGTCAGGCGTACCACTTCACCACGGCGGCGGCGTTTTAGTGCAACCTCGAACTCGCGCACAAGGTCTTCGGCTTCGTCCTCCACCTCCAGATCGCTGTCGCGCAAAACACGGAATTCAAAGTGGGATTTCAAACGGTAGCCGGGGAACAAATCTGGAATGTGCAATACCAACAGATCTTCAAGCGGCAGGTAGCGCAACGTGCCTTCTGGCGCAGGCAGGGCGATGAACCGGTCAATTTTTGCAGGCACGGGCAACAACGCCTGCAACGGGCGTTTGTCCGCCAGACGTTCCAGTTGCAACGCCAGCGCATAGCCGGTGTTGGGAATAAACGGGAAGGGATGTGCCGGATCGATCGCCAAGGGCGACAACACAGCAAACACCTGATTTAGAAAGACTTCCGCGAGGTACGTCTTGTCCTCTTCGCTGAGGTCAACAGTGTGTTCCAGATAGATGTTCTGCGCATCCATTTCTGTCATCAGATCGGACAATACCCGCTGCTGATTTGTCATCAGATTGCGGGCATTTTCGTTGATCAGCACGAGTTGTTCTGCTGGCGTCAGCCCATCAGCGGCAGGGGTTGTATTACCCGCCTGTGCCAGTTCACGCAGGCCCGCCACGCGTACCGTGTAAAATTCGTCGAGGTTATCTGCCGAAATCGACAGAAACCGCAAACGCTCAAGCAGGGGCACACGCGGGTTTTCGGCCTCTTCCAGCACGCGCCAGTTGAAGCTAAGCCAACTCAGCTCGCGGTTAAAGAAACGGCCCGGTCCGGTAAGGTCCAGATCAGGTAGGTCCGTGGGCGGCGGAAAAGCACCCTTGAGAAAATCATTCTGGGTCATGGTGGCCTTATGAGGCTGAAATGTAATAGTTTTGTGACGCTTTGGCAGAGCGTTCAAGGGGTAGTATCACGCGTCCGGGGCGTCTTTGTCCAGCACCTGCGCGGCAAGATGGCGTGTGATCGGGCGTTGTTGGGCAATACTTGCGCCATCCAGCCTTGCCACCAGATCAATTGCCGCGGCAAAGGAACGGTCCATGCGGCCCAGTAGAAAGGGGATCAGGTTGGGCTTTGGCGTAAGTTGACGGTCCGCCAGCAGCTTGATCAGCACGGCAGAAAGCAACGCATCGTCGGGGGCTTCAAGATCCGCCGCTGTTGCCCCTTGCAGGCGGCTCAGCAGGTCAGGCAGGGTCAGACTCCACTGCGTAACGGGTAGGGTGCCGGTCATCAGCAGGGTGTGCCCTTCGGCCAGCACAAGGTTGTGCAGGTGAAACAGGGCAGTCTGTGCCTCGGAATTGCCCGCGATTACCGGAACATCTTCGACTGCGACATGGTCTTGGGCAAGGGTCGGGACGTCTTTGACACCAAGGTCTTGCGCAGCAATGATCTTGGCCCCCGACATTTCTGCCCATACGTGGGTCAGATGGGTTTTTCCGGCCCCTGTCGGCCCTGTCAAAACCAGCTTGCCGCCGGACCAGTTGGGCCATGTGTCAATCATGGCCAGCGCCATCGCATTGGACGGCGCGATCAAAAAGGCGTCTCGTCCCAGTGCCGTGCGACCGGGCAGATCAAAGCCAAGTTGCTCTGCCATGTCAGTGGTCTTTTTCCACGAGCTGCTCGGTTCCCTTGTACAGCAAGCTTTGCTGGTATTGTCCCACACCAAAGCGGATCAAGACACCGATAACAGCGGCCATGGGAACAGCGACCAACATGCCGACAAATCCGAACAGGGTGCCAAAGACCGACAGCGCAAGGATCAGCCAGACAGGATGCAGGCCAACGGAATCGCCCACCAGTTTCGGCGTGAGGACGTTACCTTCGATGACCTGACCAAGCCCGAAAATGCCCGCGACCAACCCTATCGAGACCCAATCACCCCAAAACTGGAACAATGCCAGACCAATGGCTAGCGCACCGCCCAACAAGGCCCCGAGGTAGGGGATGAAAGTCACAAGACCCGCAATGAAGCCGACAACAAGGCCGAATTGCAAACCTACAACCATCAAAGCGATGGCGTAATAGGTGCCAAGTATCAGACAAACGGTCCCCATCCCGCGAATAAAAGAAGCCAGCGTGTTGTCAATCTGGGCCGCAAGTTGGCGGATCGTGGGAGCATGGTCACGCGGCAGCAAACGGTCGATCGCTGCAACCATACGGTCCCAGTCAAGCAGCAGATAGACTGCGACCACCGGGACAATCACAAACAGCACAAGCACGTTAATGATGGAGGCAAACGAGGACAGGGCAGTTTCGAGCAATTGCCCGCCACGTTCCTGAATTGTGGTGCCCAGCGTCGTCAGCGAGGTGCGCAAGGTGGATTGTTCATCCAGCAGGGATGGAAACCGCTCCGTCAGGAAGTTTGTGAAATTCCGGAACAATTGCGGTGCTGTTTCAACCAGACTGATGGCCTGATTGACCAATGTCGGTATGACCAGCAGGGCCAGTATGACGAAGATAATAATGGCGACGATGGTGATTGCCGCCGTTGCCAGAGCCCGGCTCAGACCCATCCGCTCCAGCCGGTCGGCAACAGGATCAAGGAAATAGGCAATGGCACCGCCAAGAACAAAGGGCAGAAAGATATCGCCCATGAACCACAACACCACCAAGAAGACCGCCGTTGCGACGCCCCAGTATTTCAATTGATCTCTGATGGGCAATGCCATGGTGTTCTCCGTTTGGATACCACCCGACATCGCGCGAATGGGGCGTTGTTTCAAGGGCGACTGTGTGAAAATTGCCTGTCACCGGCGAAAGTCCCCACAGTGGCAGGGCCGTCGAGCCCTATTTTGGCAGGGTTCGTGGCAAGTAGCGCAGGGCAGGAAGGTGACAGGACGTCTTGCCCGCCACGGCAGACCGCGTGCGCGTACTTCCAGCGCTTGACTTGAACGCTGAAAAGCCACCACATCGCATCAAACAAGGAGGCGATATGCGGACAGAATTTGACAATGAGCTGGAACAACGTCTGGTGCGCTACGCTGCCATCGACAGCCAGAGTGATGCCGGATCAGCCACACAGCCAAGCACGGCGATCCAGCTGGAAATGTCGCGCCTTCTGGTGACAGAACTGCAGGACATGGGCGCTTCAGACGTCAGGTTGACCGATTATGGCGTGGTATTGGCCACAATACCCGCGACAGCTGAGGGGCCGGTGATGGGCTGGTGCGCCCATGTGGACACCGCACCGCAATTCAACGCCAGAGGCGTCAAACCGGTGGTCCATCGTGGCTACAACGGCGGTGACATCACCTTTGCCGATGCGCCCGAATTGAAGCTGTCGCCCGAAAATTCACCCTATCTGGCGCAAAAGCACGGCGAGGACATTATTACCGCCAGCGGTCTGACGCTGCTTGGCGGGGACGACAAGGCGGGCGTTGCCATCGCGATGACGGCCGCGCGGCACCTGTTGAACAATCCGCAAATCAAACATGGCACCATCCGGTTGGCCTTTACCCCAGACGAGGAAATCGGGCGCGGCGTAGATGCGCGTTTGCCCACTGATTTCGCAGTGGATTTTGCTTATACGTTTGACGGGGGCAAACCGGGCGAGATCGAATTCGAGACGTTCTCGGCGGATGGTGCCGTGGTCAAGGTAACCGGCGTGTCCGCACACCCAGGCTTTGCGAAAGGCAAAATGGTCAACGCACTGCATCTCGTGAGCAAGATCGTGATGATGCTGCCGCAAGTGACGATGACGCCGGACACCACCGAGGGGACAGAGGGTTTTATCCACGTGGGTGAAATCAACGGCGGATCATCCGAAGCCGAGATTGTGCTGATCCTGCGTGATTTCGAACTGGACGGGTTGGCCGCCAAAGGTGACTTGCTGAAACAGGTCTGCGCGGCCGTGGCTGCAGGAGAACCGCGTGCGCAGATTACGTGCGAGATCACGCCGCAATACCGCAACATGCGCTACTGGCTAGAAAAAGACATGACACCGGTTGAATTGGTGCGTGCCGCGGTAAGGGATGCGGGTCTTGATCCGGTCTCGGTGCCGATACGTGGTGGCACTGACGGGTCGCGCCTGACGGAAATGGGTGTGCCTTGTCCAAATGTCTTTACGGGTATGCAGGAAATCCACGGACCACTTGAATGGATATCCGTACAGGACATGGCGCTGGCGACGAAGGTGGCGATTGCGCTGGCACAAAGGGCGGTGACCTGAAGGGGCAGGCAAGCCTGCATTTGATTTTATTAATTTTCCTTTGGGAAAATTTGTTGGAGGCTCTGCCTCCAAACCTCCGCGAGATTTAAGGCCAAAAAGAGAAGGGCAATTGTGTCGGGCGTTGCTTTGAATTAGGCATCGCGGAATATGATTTGAGCCCCGAAGGAGCACCCCCATGCGTCTGAGCCGTTATTTTTTGCCTGTGTTGAAAGAAAACCCGAGCGAGGCGCAGATTGTCAGCCACCGACTGATGTTGCGCGCCGGTATGATCAAGCAGTCAGCGGCGGGGATTTATTCGTGGTTGCCGCTGGGTTTCAAGATGCTGCGCAAGCTGGAAAATATCGTGCATGAAGAACAGGCGCGGGCCGGCCATCTGGCGATGCTGATGCCGACGATCCAATCTGCGGACCTGTGGCGTGAAAGCGGGCGTTATGATGCTTATGGCGAGGAAATGCTGCGGATCAAGGATCGCGGTGGGCGTGATATGTTGTTCACACCGACAGCTGAAGAGCTGATCACCGATATTTTCCGCGCCCATGTCAGTAGCTACAAAGACCTGCCGCTGACCATGTACCAGATTCAGTGGAAATTCCGCGACGAAATCCGTCCGCGTTTTGGCGTGATGCGGGGCCGCGAGTTCCTGATGAAAGACGGCTACAACTTTGATCTGACCAAGGAAGACGCGTTGCATGCCTATAACCGTCATCTGGTCAGCTACCTGCGCACCTATGAACGGATGGGCTTGCAAGCCATCCCGATGCGGGCGGACAGCGGCCCTATTGGCGGGGATGATACTCATGAATTCCTTGTCTTGGCAGAGACCGGTGAGTCCGAGGTCTTCTATGACAGCGCCGTGACCGACCTGACCTTTGGCGATCGCGAAATCAACTATGACAGTGTTGAAGATTGCGCCGCGGTGATGGAGGAATTCACCTCCAAGTATGCGCGCACCGATGAAACCCACGACGAGGCGCTGTTCAACCAAGTCCCCGAAGAGCGTCGCCGCACCGCACGTGGCATCGAAGTGGGGCAGATTTTCTACTTCGGCACCAAATACTCCGAAGCCATGAACGCAACGGTGCAAGGCCCTGATGGCAAGAATGTTCCTGTCCACATGGGCAGCCACGGGATCGGCGTCAGCCGTCTGTTGGGGGCAATCATTGAAGCCAGCCATGATGACAACGGCATCATCTGGCCCGAGGGCGTGACACCATTCCATGTTGGTATCGTTAATCTCAAGCAGGGTGATGCCGAAGCAGATGCCGCGTGTGAGGCTCTTTATAGCTCGCTTAAACTGCTTGGGCTTGATCCGCTCTATGATGATCGGAACGAACGGGCAGGTGGCAAGTTCGCGGGGATGGATCTGATCGGCTTGCCATGGCGCATTACGGTGGGGCCGCGTGGCCTCAAGAACGGTGTTGTCGAGCTAACCTCGCGCCGCACCGGCGAAAGCGAAGAGATGCCGCCAGAGGATGCTGTAAAACGTCTTGCGCAGATTTACGCTGGTATCGCCTGAGGCTTTGATCGGCACGCGATACTGCGTTAAGTTGGCAGCAAAACGAGCCGAGCAGAAACGATGATCCGTGCACTCTTCCTTGCAGCCTTTCTGGCAGCGCCCGCATCTGCGGACGTGCCTGTTCGGCTGGAGGCTGCGTTTGTCCGGTGGGCCGAAGATGTCGGCGCTGACAAGGCGGTCATGTCAATCTGGCGCGCAGGCCTGCATCACACCGACGTCACCGCCGGAATGGATGCAGATACGCCCGTTGAACTGGCCAGTCTCAGCAAAGCGGTCACGGCGCTGTGTGCGGCGACACTGATAAAGGAGGGTGTCTGGACGGCGCGCACCACAAGCCAACAGGTGCTTGACTATGGCCCTAAGGGTATCGGGGTTGGTGCGTTGATGACCCATACATCGGGGATCGGACCTGATCAGACGCAGCTTGCGATGCAGCTCTGGCTGGACCGCGACAAAGACCGTGCAGAACAGGCGAGCAAACAGGCACTTAACCGTGCCAAGCAGAGCGCAAGTCGCGGATCTTACAGCTATAACAATGAAAATTACGCCATTCTTGGCACGATGATTGCAGCGCAAACAGGACAGACTTATGCGACCTTTTGCGAAAGAAAGGTGTTGCAGGCTGCCGGTGTGAGCAAAGCGCGATTGTCACCGCGCACAGGCAGCATGGCGGCCTGGGGCGGATGGCAAATGACGGTTGGTGATTACGCACGTCTGATGCACTGGGCCTATGGGCCTGACGGCTTGATCGGAAAGAACCCGCAAGACTGGCCACAAATTGTCCTTGGTGGTGGTGCGAGCTACGGAGTTGGCATGATCCAGCGCCCTTCCGGAGATGCGATGAATTATTGGCATTTTGGCCTTTTGTGTTTTCCTGCACGGTTGAACGCCGGGTCATTTGCTGTGCGCTGGGCGGATGAGTGGAGTGTCGTTGCGGCCTACAATACATGCGTGACTCAAGACGAGATGCTGGCGCTTGACGCCACCCTTTCAAAAGCGGTGTTTCAATGATTTTGCGCGTCTTGACCTTGGCGGGAGGCGTTGCAGGGGCCGCAGTCACATCGCAATTTCCCGAATTCTCCCAGCAATACACGCAACGCTTGGGCGGGGCGGTTGATGCTTTGGCGCAAGTAACAGCAGACTTTGACGCCTCGGCGCAAGCTGTGGGGCTAAGCCGCGATGCTGCCTTGGCACAGATGCAGGGTACCGAATTTCTTGAACGGCGTCGCGCGGACATGGCCCTGACGTTTGTGCGATATGAACGTTTGCGCAATGATCTGAACGCCCTTGAAGGCGAGGGACCGTTCATGCGCGCCTACAACCTGCCGCGCCTCACGGACAGCCAGATCGCCCAAGCCGCGTGGCAGGCGTATCAACCTGCCGTGCCGCTGAATTTCGCAGGGATTTTGTTCGGCTTTACCGGTTTTGTTCTAGGTGGCGGGCTGTTGGGCGCTGTGCTTAAGGTGCTGCTCTGGCCTTTCCGAAGACGCGCCCGTGGGCACGCAAACCCCGCTTGATTTCCCGCCCTCAAAGCCTCAGGTTGCGCCGCAGCCGACAGGAGCCCGAACGCATGGTCAACACCGCCCCTTTTGCCCCTTTTGAATGGATGATCGCATGGCGATATCTGCGCGCCCGCCGCGCCGAAGGCGGGGTCAGCGTAATGACCTGGATCAGCCTGATCGGCATTACATTGGCGGTCTTTGCCCTGATTGCGACGCTTTCCGTGCGCTCGGGCTTTCGGGCCGAATTTGTCGATACGATCCTTGGGGCCAATGCCCATGTGACGGTGTATCAACTGGGTGAAGTGGCGGCCAGCGGACAGATCGACCGTACCATTTCTGACTACGAGGCACTGGCCGCCGAAGTAGGCAAAGTGCCGGGTGTCACCCGCGTAGCCCCGCTGGTGCGCCAGCAGGTTATGGCGAACCACCGTCAGTCGAATGCGGGCGTTGAGGTCTACGGAATTGCCGCCGCCGACCTCAAGACAATCCCGCGCATCGCTGTGTCAGATCAGGCACGCGGCGACATTGATCGTTTTGATGAGGGGGTGGCAATTGGCATCGGAGTCGCCAATACGCTGGGCGTTAACGTAGGGGATCGCATCAAGCTGATTTCGCCCAACGGCGTGAAAACGGCCTTTGGTACAAGCCCGCGGGTGAACGCCTACGAGGTTGTGTATATCTTTGCTGCCGGCCGCTATGATATCGACAGGACACGGGTTTACCTTCCGATCTCTGAGGCGCAATCTTTCTTTAATCGCGACGGTGTAGCGGACGAACTTGAAGTGATGGTTGAGGAGCCGGAGCAGGTTGATCTGTTGGCAAACCAGCTGTTGCAGGCCGCAGGTGAGCGCGGTCAAATCTGGACGTGGCGTGATGCGTCCGGCTCGTTCCTGAATGCGCTGGATATCGAGGATCGCGTGATGTTTGTCATCTTGTCGGTGCTGGTCCTGATCGCAGCCATGAACATCGTGTCAGGTCTGATCATGCTGGTCAAAAACAAGGGACGTGACATCGGCATCTTGCGCACGATGGGCCTGACCGAAGGGTCGATCATGCGGGTGTTTTTCATCTGCGGATCATTTACAGGGATCATTGGCACTGCGATGGGGGTCGTCCTTGGCTGCCTGTTTGCCCTCTATGTCGACCAGATTTTCGGGTTCGTAAATTACCTCTCTGGCGGGACGGCGTGGGACGCCTCGATCCGGGGGATCTATTTTTTGCCGGCAAAATTGCAGTTGGGTGATGTGCTGTCGGCGGTCTGCCTTTCGCTGGGCCTGTCTTTCATTGTGACGATTTTTCCGGCCAGACGTGCGGCGCGGATGAACCCTGTTGAGGCGCTGCGCTATGAGTAGCTCCATTCTCGACCTCAACGGCATTGCAAAGTCCTATAACCTTGGCAAACCCAACGAGGTGCAAGTCCTGCGTGGCGTTGATTTGACGTTGCAGGCGGGCGAGGTGGTGGCGCTGGTGGCACCCTCTGGCGCCGGCAAATCAACATTACTGCACATTGCGGGATTGCTGGATACGGCGGATGAAGGGCGTGTGCGTATCGCAGGTGAGGACATGACAGGGGCGAGCGACCGTCGGCGTACCCGCGTGCGGCGTGATGATGTCGGTTTTATCTACCAGTTCCACCATCTGCTGCCCGAATTTACGGCACTTGAGAATATCGTCCTGCCGCAATTGGCAAATGGTACACCGCGCAAAGCCGCAGAGGATCGCGCCAGAAATCTTCTTGAGAAGGTCGGCATTCTGGCGCGTGCAGATCATCGACCTGCTGCCCTATCCGGTGGGGAGCAGCAGCGTGTTGCATTTTGTCGCGCGCTTGCCAATGCGCCAGCCTTGCTGCTTGCGGATGAACCGACAGGCAACCTAGATCCGACAACTTCGGATCAGGTCTTTGGCACCTTGATGGAATTGGTGCGCGATACCGGATTGTCGGCGTTGATTGCGACCCATAACCTTGAACTGGCTTCAAGGATGGATCGACAATTGCGTCTGGAAGATGGACAATTGATCTCGCTCTGAGCCACAGCAATACTTGACGCCACGCATCGCCTGCGGTCTGAATGTCACGGGGGCGGTTTGCGCCAAAACAAAAGAAAGGCGTGAGCATGGTTCAGATATCCTTGAAAGACATTCAGGACACAGTTCAGGCCGCATTGATGGCGCACGGCGCGGATGCGTTTCCCGCTGCCGAGGTGGCCCGTGCCGTGGCTGCTGCTGAATCCGTCGGGAATAAAATCTGCGGCTTGTACTATGTCGAAAGCTATTGTCAGCAACTGGTCTCTGGGCGCGTAAACGGCACCGTAATACCCACAGTCAGAACACCGCGCAGTGCCGCTATCCACGTTGATGCGCTGTTCGGGTTTGCGCAACCGGCGTTTGCTTATGGTCTGCCCGTGGCGCTGGATGCCGCGCGACAGGCAGGCGTTTCAACTTTGGCAGTAGGCCACGCACACACGTGCACCTCTCTGGGCTATTTCACCGAACAGATCGCGCGCGCGGGCTTTATTGGGATCGGATTCACCAATGCCTCGCCCATCGTCGCGGCACCGGGCGGAAAAACGCGTGTAATTGGCACCAACCCGATCGCCTTCTCTGTGCCGGACGGGCAGGGGGGCATTGCAATGCAATTTGATCAATCGACAACAACCGTGGCGCTTGGCAAGATCACCATGGCAAAGGCGGCAGGCGAAAGCATCCCGGAAGGATGGGCCGTTGATTCAGATGGCAACCCAACGACTGATCCTGCAGAAGCCATTACGGGATCACTGGTATCAATGGGGGGCTACAAAGGCTGGGGATTTGGTCTGATGGCCGAAATTCTGGCCGCCGGCATGACAGGTGGCGTGCTGTCACGTGATGTGAAGCCGCTGAAAGCGCCGGAGGGAGAACCGCATGATCTGGGCCAATATTACATTGTGATTGATCCTTCGACGTCACCGGATTTTGCCGCACGCCTTGAAGGGCTCAGTGAAGCAGCGGGCGCGGATGAAGGGGCACGCATGCCGGGGCAGAACAAACAGACCATGGATCCGGTTGAAGTTGCCGATGCCGTTTGGGATCAAATGCTGACGCTGGCTAAACCTGCTGGGTAAGCCAGACGCCGGTTGCCATCAGTGTAATTCCGGCAGCGCGGGCCAATCCGATGGGTGATACCTGCGCCCCGAACAGACCGAAGTGATCAATTGCGGCGGCCGAGATCAATTGGCCAAGCAGGACAAAGAATACCGCATTCCCGATGCCGAAATGCGGCGCGATAAAGGTGATGGTAATCACGTAAAACGCGATCAATGTTCCGGCAAGAAACAGATGTTTGGGCGCCGAGGCAAACCGTGCCATCCCGTGCGACCCGGTCAACAACGCTACGGCCAGAGACGTGGCAAAAGCTACTAAAAACAAAAGGGTCGCCGCAGACGCAGGCGCGCCGACATGACGCCCCAACGCCGCATTCATTGCCGCCAAAACCGGAATACCGATGCCTGCGATCAACATGATCAGCGCATAATGGGCCATTTGGGGGTTCTCCGCTGACGGGCTTGATCTGAATCATGGCGTGAAGTAGCCGTGGGTGCAAGAAGACATGCCTTACCCGGGACAAGGAACATAGACGATGGATGCGCTCAAAACTTCATGTGGTGCCGCTCTGGGCTTTGCCGTTCTGGTGGCCTGTGCGCCGGTCTCTATGCCTGAACCGCAAGAGGGCGCTGCGTTTTTTGCTGCCAATTGCACAAGCTGTCATGGTACGGGCGGGCAGGGCAACGGCCCGGTGAGCGGTGATCTGAACCCGAAACCAACGAACCTCACGACCTTGGCGCAACGCAACGGCGGTACCTTCCCCACGGCGCGCGCGTTGAGCTACATCTGGGGCGATCCGGAACAAGGCCACCTTGCGCGGGTGATGCCCCAGTTTGGCGGCCCCATGGCGGATGATCTGGTGCCCCTTGAAGTGGATGGTGTGCTGACACCAACACCACGCGCGCTGGCAGGATTGCTGGCCTATCTCGAAAGCATCCAAGACTAGCCGCAGATACCGCGTACCTCCAACCCGTCCCACGGCAGGCGCACGTTAAACTCGCGCGATTGCGGCAATGGCTTGACCGGCATCACCTGTGCGATCAGCGCGTGCAGACGTTTGGTGCGCGGACCGCTTGGGGCAAGCGCACGACAGCAGACATATTCCTCCACAATCGAGCCTTGCTGCTCGAACCCGAAATCACCGAATGTGCGGTCCTGATTAATCTCGAACAGATAGGGGTCTGCACTGCCGCCATGCTCTGACGCGGCCAGCAGGGGCGAATAACCGGTTTGCGCACGGTTCTGCCACTGCCAGACATGGGTTAGCTCATGGGCAAACAACATCGCGGCGATAAGACCGATTGTGTCAGGATAATCAGGTAGATAATCGTCGATATACCAGTCCTTGTCGAACAGCACCGTGTTGAACAGCGCCACAGCGGCTGGCTTGCTGGTGACAATCTCGTCGGTGGGTGGCGGCAGGATCAACTCGCGACAGGTCGTGCGCGGCCGTGGTTTGCGCCGGAAGGTCACGGCGCGGGTCGGCGCACCATCATGCAGGCGCACCGCGTCATAATCCAAACTATCCCCGTGGATCGTGCCCAGAAACGCCCGCTCATTATCGGTCAGCGGACGGCCACAGCCCGCCACCAGCAGCACAAAGAGCAATACCCGTATCACCGCGCAAATGTCGCCGTGACCAGCGCCACCGCCTTGCCCGATGGCTCCGCGATCAGTGTGCAGCGGGTAAAGATCATCGCCTTGCCCATCCGCGTGACCTCTGCCTCGGCGCGGATCGCATCGCCGCTGGCAGGGCGCAGGAACTGCGTATCCAGCGTGACTGTGCCGATGGGTTCGAGCGCGTCCATATGCCCGAAACAAGCAAAGACCATCGCCGTATCAGCCAATGCCACCAGCGCCTGACCACAAACAATATCGCCAACGCGGTTGATCTGAGGCGTGATGGGGATGGTCATGACGGTGCGGCTTGCGCCGATTTCCGTGATCTTGGGCTGCAGGGCGCGGACCCAAGGGGCAAAGTTGTCGTCAAGGATCGCTTGGGCGGTTTCGGGGGTCATGTGTGGTTTCCGGTATGCGTGGGTTGCACCCACCCTACGGCGTGATTTTCATGTTTCAACCGCGAACCCGCGTGCCACGGGGTGGACCTGTCCCGCTTTCGTGCCGCCCCCCGTGCTCGTTTAGGCCACCTTACGTTCGAAGGCGACCGGACTTTTCCA